>NZ_SDKC01000001.1:1605000-2322500 GCF_004123145.1 Blautia faecicola
AGCCATATCTAATGGATTTTGCTTCTTATGATGTAGTTTCCAGGTATTACTCCTATGCATTGCAATATTATAAAAATTCAAAAAATGAGATTCAGTGGCTTCCTATCTGCGGTATGCCGCAGACGATTATTGCCAACAAGACATTGTTTGAACAGTATGGAATCAAGATACCGAAAAACTATAAGGAATATGCACAGGCGTGCCAGCAATTTTATGATAATGGTATAAAACCGTATTCCCTGGATCTTGCAGAAGACTGGTCTGCTCATGAGGTGATTCAGACAGGTGCAATCGGTGAATTCATGAGTCTGGATGGAATCGAATGGAGAAGCTCAGCTGAAAGTGCATCAGGGGATATTGCGTTTGATGATGCGTTATGGAAACGTATTTTTTCAGAAACCAATACATTTTTGAAGGACTCACATTTTACAAGTGATGATATCAGCATCGATATTAATACTGCAGCGCAGATGTTCCTTGAGGGAAAAGCAGCAATGTTTCATGGTTATCCGGCACTTATGCAGGAATATCAGGGACAGATGGATGCAGAATTAACCCGTATACCGTTTTTTTCACAGATTTCGGATGAAGCTTTTATAAATATGACCCCTTCTCTGAATATTGCATTCAACAAAGACCTGGAAAAGGATCAGGAAAAACTGGATCTGGCATTCGATGTCCTGGATTGCATGATTTCAAAAGAAGGACAAACGCTGATCGCAGATGGAAAGGGTGTAATTTCATTAAATGTAGATGTTCCAAACATGATGGAAGAGGTACCTGGCCTGGAAGATGAAATTAATAATAATTCTGTTTATATCCGATATTCTGCTCAAAAATCATTTGATGCCAGCCTTAAGGCTGTTCACGGATTATTGTCAGGGGAAATGGATGAAACACAGGCTTATGATGCTTTTCGAAGCACAATGAACAGTAAGGATTCAAAAGAAAAAACCACAGTAAGTTTTGAAAACGAATATGCCATTTCGCTAAATGATAAAAACGGTCGCGATGCGGCATCTTCTATTTTAACTACGATCAGAGAAGAAAATGATGCGCAGCTGGCTCTGGTGCCATATTATTATTTTACTTCTTCCATTTACAAAGGGGAGTGCACCGGCAGCCGAGTTGCTTTGATGACGGCAAAGAGTTCAGATACATTTTTATACCTGGCAAAAATCAATGGCAAAGAAATTTATGAACTTGCGGAGAAATATCTTGCCGAGTCCGATGAGAAATTTCACATAACCAATAAATACGAATTGCCAATTGCATCCGGTATGAAAATAATCGTCAGGCAGGAGGAAAACGGATTCTCATTAAAGGACATAGAAGTAAATAAGAAAAAAATAGACAAAGACAAGGAGTACTCTATTCTTCTTACAGAAACCACAATGTCTGTTTTGAAAAAAATAAATCCGGAATGTGAGATCAGGCAGCTTAAGGACAAGCTTAAGGACACAACATTATCAAGTGCATGGACTGCAGCAATGGCAAACGGACAGCAACCGTCAGCACCGGAAGATTATATAGAGGTTGAAATATAAAAGTGGGAATAGAACAAGCGATAACAAAAAGAAAAAAGATGATAATGCCATTGTTCTTTTTAATTCTTATCTTTTTAAGCTTAATTTTTGTAAAGCTCCTTTTGAACAGGATGAACAGCTATATCGCGGAAAACGGGAAAAGCAGTATGGGAGCTGTTGTTGAACAGATACAGCAGACCTATGATCTGCAGGTGAATGGATACTACAGCCAGCTGCATTTGCTTGAGGATTCTCTTATTCAAGAGGAAGTGAGATCTATTGAACTGGATAGAAACAAGAAGTTCTTTGAGGCATGGCAGAAAGAATCTGAAAGTACACTTCTATTTCTCCAGGAAAATGGAAAGGCAATCACCACTGATGGAACAAAACTTCGGGTTGACATGCCAAGTAAATGTTTGTTGGATTTGAGGAACGGATATAATATTGGAAAATTGGTTTCTCTTGATTATGAGCAGAATAAAAAAGATGGTTATCTGGTTGCAATTCCATGTCAGGAATATACGATTAATGGGGAAACTTATACGGCAATTGGAACCTTGTATGATCATTCAAAATTAGATTCCATGTTAAGTGTGAAAAGCTATAACGGGAATGCGTATCTGTTTATGCTGGATAACGACGGAAATATTACTTATACAAATCAGATAGAAGATAAATTTTTTAGGAACTATTTTTTGTTAAAGCATTTAAAAGGAGATCAGGCTATCACTGAGGAAGAGGCTGGTTCTCTTCAAAAAAAGCTGGATGGCAGAGAACAGGGGGTAGAACTTCTGGGAAGTGACAAACCTTACTATCTGGGATACTGTCCGATAGAAAATAATAACACCATGCTGATCTGTATTGTAGAAAAGAGTGTTGTAGATAATGTACTGGAAGATTATCAGAAAACAATAGTGTTTGAAACAATACTCATGGCAGGTTTTATACTTTTGCTTTTTGTCGGATTATTCTACAGTATTTCTAGACGTAGTCTTGCTGAGCAAAAAGCTGAATATGAAAAAAGAAATAATGAGATTCAGACGCAGGCAATGAAGGAAATGGAGGAGTCCAATAAAAAACTGAAAAAAGCAAAGGACATTACAACGGAAGCCTTGCAGACCGCTGAAAATGCAAATAAGGCGAAAACAGATTTCCTGTCCAATATGTCACATGATATTCGTACACCAATGAATGCAATTATTGGTATGACATCATTAATCAGATATGATGCAGGGAATAAAGATAAAGTAATAGAGTATGCAGATAAAATAGATATTTCATCACAGCATCTGTTAGGGATTATTAATGATGTTCTGGATATGAGTAAGATTGAAGCAGGAAAAACAGTTTTTAAATACAATGATTTTTCCATTCTGAATTTTATACAGGAAATCAATACTTTATTTCAGTCACAGATAGATGAAAAAAAACAGACTCTTACGATCATAAAAGAAAACATCCGGCACGAATGGGTGAACGGAGATCAGATTCATCTGATGCAGATTTTCAGCAACTTGCTTTCTAATGCAGTGAAGTACACGCAGGAAGGTGGAAAAATTCAGTTTCTGATAGAAGAATGTGAGACAAAGTCATCTGTCTATGCAAAGTACCGTTTCTTAGTCAGCGATAATGGTATGGGAATGTCTGCAGATTTCAAAGAGACGATTTTTGATCCGTTTACCCGCGCTGAAAGTTCTATGACTAATAAGATACAGGGAACCGGTCTCGGAATGGCTATTACCAGAAATCTGGTTAAAGCAATGGGAGGCACCATTGATTTGGAGAGTGAACTGGGACAGGGAAGCTGTTTTGAAGTTTTTATAGATCTGAGAATTGCAGAGAACAGAACAGTTGCTTTGGTAGCACAAGAAGAAATAGCTGAACCGGATAGTAATACCCTGAAAGGAATGAGGTTCCTGTGCGCAGAGGATAATGAGCTGAATGCAGAAATCCTGATGGAACTGTTAAAGATCGAGGGGGCAGAGTGTACAATCTGTGAAAATGGTGAAAAAGTTCTGGAGACATTTGAACAGTCTGCCCCGGGGGATTATGACATGATCCTGATGGATGTGCAGATGCCTGTCATGAACGGTTATGAGGCAACAAAAGCAATCCGCAGAAGTTCTCATGAACTGGCAATGACAATTCCGATCATTGCTATGACCGCCAATGCGTTTTCTGAGGATATTCAGCATTCTCTGGCAGCCGGTATGAATGCCCATGTTTCAAAACCGGTTGAGATGAAGGTATTGGAAAAGACGATCAGAAGCATAAAATCCGGCGGGGGGCACCGAAATGCAGGTCATTGAACAGTGATAAATGGAAAGTAAAAAGTGGAGATTGCTCCCAAAGGCTTGTATGATCTTATTTTTATGGATATCCCAATGCCTGTCATGAATGGTTATGAGGCAACCGCAGTAATCAGGAGCCTTCCAGATGCATGGGAAAAGCAGACAGGAAACATAGAGAGAGGATTTTGTTATGACAGAAATTAATTTATTTCCGAAGCAACCGCAGTCTGTGACTGTTTTGGTTTTTATAACCGTGCTGATCGTTCTGCTTCTTATCCTGACTGTAATGGTACATATGAGGAACAGAAAACTGAAACGTACGCTGGAAGAACAGATGGCGGAAAGGCGGCTTTTGGATAAGATATGTGCAGATTTTACGGCTGTAGTGCAAATGTAACGGCTCGTGTGCAGCCTGAAATTAAGCGGCAGGCAGAGGCAATTTTGGATAAGATAGGACTACCTGTTTCGGTTTTGATTGATACCTTATACAGACAAATCATTATGACAGGCGGCGTTCCGTATTCCCTAACAGTTCCGAACTTGCCCACAAGGGACAGTATGACGGACGCCGAGTTTAATGCAATGATGGAAAAAGGCTATCATCAGGCAAAGACTGGAGAAGGACTTTCTGTTGATGAAGCCTTTGCTAAAATTCGTGAGGGTATTTAAGTTTGCGATACGAAGTTAGGCTGACTTCACAGGCAATCGGTCAAATTGAAGCAATCGTGCAGTATATTTCCAAAGTGCTGTTTGTACCGGAAACGGCACGAAAATGGGCAGACGCTCTGCAAAGTGAAATCGCAAAGCTGGATTTTATGCCGTCACGCTACCCTCTTACAGAGGAAGAACCGTGGCATACAAACGGAATCCGCAAAATGCCATTCAAGAATTTTCCTGTTTATTGTCTGATTGACGAGGACAAGAAGGCAGTATGGATTACGGCAGTGATTTATGGGCGGAGAGATCAGATTGCGGCTTTGGTGGATATGTCGCTAAACGATACAGAGTGATAAATCGTTGTTTGGCGATTTGGTAAATCCCAATAAATTAATTTTATAGGGAACAAAAAATTTGAATTTGATGAGGTGTAATTATGGTAAGAATTGCAACAGTAAATGATGCAGAGCAATTAAATATCTTAAATAACGAATTTAATGGTGAAGGTGCAAGCATAGATAATATTGGAAATTCTCTTGTGAGTAATAAACAGGAGGTTGTTATCGTTGCCGATGAAGATGATATATTAGTAGGATTTGTATGTGTTCAACTTAAAAAGTCCTTCTGCTATGATGAATATATGCCTGAAATTACGGAAGTGTATGTTAAACCGACATATAGAAATAGAGGGATTGCGAGTGAAATGATTATTTTTGCAGAAAATTATTGCAGTAAGAATTATCCACTTCATAAGTACGAACTCTTAACAGGACAAGAAAATCTCGTTGCACAATCTGTATATAATAAACTTGGTTATGTAGATGATAATGAACTTCATTTATCAAAACGAGTTAAGAGATAGTCAAATTCCAGATGATAAAGCAGAAGTATAGGGTTTGATTCATATGATTTCAGTAAAAAAACAGAGAATTGCTGCTATTATGGTTTTAAGTTCCATCATGCTGATTTTACTTTTGTCGCTAAATTTCCGAATCTGGAGTGGATATTATGCAGAAGGGGATTTGGAAAGTATAGTCATACAGCAGATGGAATGCTTGGAAAAGTCAAATAGTGAAAACGATATAAGCGAAAGTATATGTTTGCATTTCTATGAGTGTATATGTTTCGGTGGAATAGAAATAATGGTGCTCTGGGTATATGATGGCTTTAAAGACCTCGGACAAGGTGAGTTTTCTTTCAGACCGGGAGTTACCCTTTGCAGTCTATCGGTTCGGATGGATGATTAAATACTTCTGATAATCAAATTTAAAATTTATTATCAGGAGGAACTTCGATGTATGTATTAAATGCAAATCATATTTCAAAAAGTTATAAAACTGCAGGAGAAACTATGCGGATTTTGCAGAATGTGAATCTGCAAGTTATGAAAGGAGAAATGGTTGCTATTATGGGACCATCCGGCAGTGGAAAGACTACTCTGCTCCATGTGCTGACCGGGGTTGACACACCGGACGATGGAGAAATCGTAATAGGAGGAGAAACGTTTTCACAGCTTACGGAAGAAGAGAAGGCATTTTTTCGCAGAAAGCATATAGGAATGATTTTTCAGGATTTCCAGCTTTTGGAGAGTTTGACGGTAAAAGAAAATATATTGTTACCACTCATTCTTGAACGAAAAAAAGCAGACATCCAGCAAGAGCGTTTTTCAAGAATAGCGGATGTGCTCGGCATTGAAAAATTAGCTGACAAAGGAATTACGGAAATATCGGGAGGTCAGAAACAGAGAGTTGCGATTGGCAGGGCGCTAATCAATGAACCGGATATTATTTTTGGAGATGAGCCAACAGGAAGCCTTGACCGAAAGACCAACGGGGATGTGATGCGATGTATGAAACAGATGAATCAACGGTCTGGCATCAGCTTTCTGCTTGTGACACATGATGCTTATACGGCATCCTTTTGTGACCGGGTACTTTTTTTACAGGATGGGAATCTGGCAAAAGAAGTAAAGAAAGAGAACACTGCCGATAATTTCAGAGAAGATATATGGAAAACGCTGTGCGGTTTGGGAGGTGGAAAAGATGACTTTTTTTGATATTTCCCGAAAGATGCTGAAAGCTGGTTTTTACAAATATCGATTGTACTTTCTATGCAATTTATCTGCAACGGCATTATTCTGTTGTTTTGCAGTTATTTCCACAAACAGAACGTTTATGAATGCGTCGATTGTAAATTCATCAATATCCAATAACATTTATCTTCCATTTTTTCTGTCTGCAGTGTTTCTGGTTTTTTTTCTTCCTGTTTCGTGTCAAGCATTTCTGGCATCAAGAAAACAGGAATACGGCGTGATGTTTTCTCTTGGCATGAGCCGGAAGGAAGCGTTTAGAAACTTACTTTTTGAAAATGTGATCATATCCGTGCTGGCATTAGCAATAGCACTTGTGGCAGGAACTGTGCTGTCATTTTTATTTTTTTTCGTTATCATTTATGCAATAGATGTTCACGGAGTGCAATGGCAGTTTTGCCCGGAAGCATATAAGTTTACAGCAGTTCTATATACAGTAGTGGTGGCAGTTGCCTTTATCCTGAATGCCGGGAGACTTATGCTGGATAAAATCGGAACCCTGCTAAAAGCACAATATCGGGCAGAAAAAACAGGAAAGATCGGTACGTTCTTATGCAGACTTGCACCCAACTACATGAGGTTTCATCTGGTGGAATGGTCATTTGTCCGCAGACACAAGAAAGAATGGGGATGTAGGTATGTTTTAGCCTCTCTCATAATAGCGGTATCTGTTATGCTTACGGGGGTATGTGTGACTTTATATCCGGCTTTTCTACAGGATGCAAAAAGTTATTCTCCCTATGACATGGTGTACTCAGGAATCTATGGAATGAATCAGGTTTCAGTACAGGATGTCCTTCATATATTAGAGAAAAATGGTGTTACTGTAGAACAGGTCATTCAGCTTCCCTATATCAGAGATGATGTTTTTAATTACCTTCCTGTGACAGAAATAAACCGGGATTTTGGATGTGATTATCAGATTCAGGAAGGCGAGTTTTTGAATTTGTTTCAGTACAATCTGGAAGATGGGTATGAACATAACATACAGCCAGTATCTACTGTAACGATTTCCGGGGACAGAAAGCTGCAGTCTGTTGGAACAGATGTAAAGATACTGTTTAATCAAAATCCGACCTTTGCAGATAAAACACTGATCATCAACGATTCTGATTTCGAAAAATTAAGTGCAGATATAACAGGTAGTGCTGGTATCGCAAACTTGTTTCAGTTTCAGAATTGGGAAGATTCTTATGCGGGAGTATGTGAAGTAAAAGAATATCTGCAGGAAAGCAATCAGTTGAATGAAGATGAGCAGACATATTATGAATTGTCTTCGAAAGTGGAGAAATACCAGGATGCAAAGAAATCAGGACAATTTTTATTATTTTTGATGGCATTTGTGATAGGGCTTATGATAATGGCTGAGTTTCTGTTAATTCATTCACGTATCCAGGCAGAGAAGGAAGAAAATAGCAGGGTCGTTTGTAGTTTGCGAATGTTGGGAATGATAGACAAGGAAATGGTAAAGTGCCTATGCTATAAGAATTTTCTAAGATTTATACCGCCATCGGTTGTGGGAACAATCCTTTCTTTCCTGCCATCTTATTATCTGAATGAGAGTTATGGAATGGGGACGAATGGAATTCTGGCAGGAATCGTATTTGGAGTGATTTTGACAGTCGGAATATTCGTAGTGATACGCAGGTATTCTGAAAAAGAAGAAAAATTTTATGAAAGCGGTTTTATAATACAAGGAAGAGGATTTTTCGAGAGGATTTTTTGATTATAGATAAGTAGAAAAAGATTCAAATCCTGTGTATAATTAAAAGATAAAGATAGAGATAACTCGGCATTTGTAAAGGAGGATTTACAATGAAGAAAATTGGATTAGGTATTGCAATACTACTCTTTGCCATTATAATTTCTCTTTGCTCATCAGGAATGGGGCTGCTCGTTATCGGAATTGGGATTGTAGGATTGATTTTTTCAATCATAGGATTTATGGAACGCAAGTAAAATAACTTCAAGTTTGGAGAATGGAGGACATCGAGATCGTGCGCCCAGATAAGGGCGGGTAGTCTAGCAGGTGGAATGCCTGTCTGGTAAGGTCTAACCAACCGCCAGTAGTGAGTCTTGGGTGACTGTCAGTAATGGTAGTTGCTAAGCGTAGACAGCGAGAAAATAGAGAGTGTGATTGAGCCTCGAAATTTTGACATTTAGAAGGCTGACGTTCTAATTTTGACGTAAAGCAATACAAATCAATTCGCATTGGTGAGAAATGGTTTGCTTCTGCGGGGTCAAAGAGCACTTTATGTTTTACATTGTGATTATTCAGTCAACTGGGGAGAACCTATTGTTTCTTGCCATTGCAAGTGGCAAACAACTGCAAAACAGGAGAATGTCAAAAGAACAGTAGGCAGTCGGATAGCTTTATAGTACTGAAGAAGTTGGGTAATGCCAACGGAGGAAAGTGAGCTACATAATGAGGTCTTTCTGAGGACACATCAACCGTACTCAGGGACGGAGGTATTGATGGAAACGAAATTAGAAAGAATAGCAGAAATATCGGCAAATTTGCCGAGACCAGAGTTCACATCGTTGTATCATCTAATCAATAAAGAAATGCTTTTGCAATGTCACAAAGAATTAGACGGAAACAAAGCAGTCGGTGTTAATGAGATTACTAAGAAAGAGTACGAGAGAAATCTGGAGCAAAACATAGATGGCTTGGTAGAAATGTTGTGGCGAATTTTTAATTAGGCGGGATTATCTCAACTTCAAGTTCTTATTTTGTGAAAATGAGCATTTGTCAGTTCGCATTTCTTGTCAAAAGACATCGGATCACAGTTCAGTACATCCATATAAAACTCTTTTCGTAGAATGCTTCATCTGGATTCATTTACAATCTCCGTCATAATAAAAATATCTCCATCATTTCAAAAGAGAATGCTGGAGATATTTCGCCCTGCTTATTCTTGTAGTAACCAATCGGCTATATCGTGAATTACGATTCCTTCATAGCTATATTGGGGATGTTTGATTCTAGCAATAATCATATTCGGATAAGCATCTCGAATCTGAAGCCGAGGAAAGCATTCTCTCTCAAATGTTTCCTGCCCGGAAATGTTGTCGCTGATCTGAATATAAAACTTCTCGCTGCCTCTCTGAGCAACAAAGTCGATTTCATTTTGATAGAGCTTGCCGACATAAACATTATATGAAAATAGATCATACGCTCTGTTTTTTGCAATATTTTATCTTGCGAATTTATCATTGTAACGAATATGCATATCTTCCCAATCCATGAACAATACGTAAAATACTTTCCCGTATTGCGGACTCTCTACAATTCTTCCATGATCAAGAACAGAAAAATAAGTTCCGTCAGCTTTTCGAAGATGAAAGTGAATATAGTCATTTTCATTACCATTGTCAATCTGTTCCCAGATACTTGATTCTATCTGTTGCTGTTCATCTTCACGAATCAAGTTGCGAAAACTTTTCTTAGTAAGTCTGAACAGTTCATCTATATCTTTATATCCGGACATATGAAGAAATTCAGCATTTGCAAAAAATAGTTCATCATCTTCTTTGTCAGCTCTGTATATGATGAATGCACCTGGAAGATGTTCCGCGATATTCTTGAATGTGAATCCAAGCTGTTTGCGGGCACCTGACCGAAGTCCTTCTCTGTAGACCATACAACCATTTTTTCCATGAAGCTTTATTTCATAAAGAGCGGCATCTGCGCAGCGCATGAGCTGTGAACGATTGGATGCAAATGTTGGATATTCTGCATATCCTAGAGAAATATAAAATGCATGTTCCTTACCATGGTATGAGAATGATTTAGGAAGTTTGGTGAATTTCTGCAGCTGTATAGCTGCTTCTGAAAAGGTACAATTTGGTAAAAGAATGCAGAATTCGTCACCACCATTTCTTCCAAGTAATGCATCGGATGGGAAAAAAGCCTTCATGCTGTCTGCAAGATTTTTTAATGCCCTGTCTCCGTAATTATGTCCATAGATATCATTAATAAACTTGAAATCATCGATATCAAGGAGCGCAGCCACAAAATGTGCTTTTGGATTTTTTTGAATCATTTTTTCTGCAAATTCATCAAATCCATAGCGGTTATAAATATTTGTAAGAGAATCTGTGCGCGCCAGTATCTGAAACTTTTTCTTATGTTCTTTTTCTACTAACCATACTCTGCTAAGAACTGACAGGAGAAGGCTTATTGTAAGAAACATTCCGATGATGATTATCAGTAGTGTGACATTTCTCCATCCACTTTTAGGAGTTACTTCAAATTTCCAGTTTTCATCTCCTATTTTAAAAGTATAAGAAACAGAATGATTTATTTGCCCATCTGATTGATAAACCACTTTATAAGTATCACTCCATGGAGCGTCTGTTTTTGAAATTTTGTATTCGTATCCAAAATTTGAAAGTGCACTGATTGAATCTGAAAAAATATCCGGAACACGCAGGATAACAATAGTAAATCCCCAGAAATACTCATGTCCGTTTTTATCTTTCAGGTATATGGGATTGCGGACTGCAATTCCATATTCTCCCTGTTTTAATTAGAAGGGGCCCTGCGTAATGATTGTATGGTTATCTCTTGCGTAACGGGAAATTTTTCCGCGGTCTTTATCATGGATCAAATCAATCTTACCTGCCTCATTTCCATTAGCCGGATAAATATCTGTAACAACACCATTAGGAGCGAGCTGTACACTTTCAATAGAATCAGACATAATATTTCCGGCAATTGTTTCAAACTGATGGATTTCGCCATTTTCACTTATTAAGATTTGCTTCAAGGTATCTGTGATCTCAATTCCATTTGTAATTTCATTCTTTATTCGTTCGCCATAGTTGGCTACGTTTAATTGTGCTGTTATGTGTCTCTGCTCTTTTTCGTGGGTGTCTGTTTTGTATACAATCAAACTAACAAGGCATATGCCCAGTAAAAAAATGATAAGAGGCACAAGTGTTTTCTTTTTCACTTGGTTCACCTCATTTTGTCCATGGAAATTTTTATAATAAAGCATTATATCACAGAAGTTGAAAAACAGAATAGGTTTTATGAAAAAAATGTGCAAAATCTTTATACTGGTCCTATGTCAAGATTCAGTACAAGTTAAAATGAGGTTTTCCCCATCTTAACTTGCCATTGGCCCTTCGTTCTGTTGCAATCTACGGTATAGTTCTTCGTAGTCATTTGGTGACATGTAAAGAGAAGTTATCTGATTTGGATTCCAAAACAGTAGAACAGGACAAAGCCTGGTATGCCGACTGTGATCCAAACACCAACGAACCAAAAAAGACAGCACAGATGTTTTTTACAGTATATTATGCTGAGAAGGGCGACAAGATGCTGCATCATTTTCAAGGTAAGATAGACATTGGTAGCGGAAATGGCGGCATCATCAGTCAATTAAAGATGCAGAATGAAATGAAGTTGACGGATGAAAGCTGGATCAGCTATCAGCAAGGAAAAGGTAATGAAGAATATCAGAAGTATATGGAAGATCTGACGGATATGCAGAATCATGTACTACCGTATTTGCAGAGCTTTTGCAGTCTGGAAGAAAAAGGTGTGAAGGAGAGACGAGAACAGCAGGTAGCAGAGAAAAATGAGAGCAGAGAAGCTGTGCCGAGAGCTGGTGTTGAAATAAATACAGCAGTTAAGGACGCAGGGAAAGCTGAAAGAAAGGCAGTAGCACAGAAAAAGGCAATGCCAGGAAAAGCAGGGAAAAGATAAGCCGGAGAGAGGAGCTGATTTGGGTGTAAGGACAGTGTAGTATAAGCACAATGAGTCGGAGGTCACGGATGATAACGTAGCTTCCGGCTTTTTTGTTTTGAATGATAGTGCTTCAAATTTTTATGTGACAAATGAAACAACCTATGATATTATAAAAACGTATAAGCGAAAATAACTTTTGCAGAAACGAAAGTATCTTTATATTTTTTATGCGAATACTTCCTGTTATGGGATTAAATGATTGCAAAGTTGAATACTAATATTTTTTCATTATTACAGGTACAATAAGAACATGTAATAGCGGAAATGAGGTATAGTTACTTGCAGATAGAGAAGTATATTGCGGATAAAATAACATCTTTGTGTGAAAAGCGTGATATCAGTAAATATAGATTATCGCAGCTGTCGGGAATTTCCCAGTCGTCACTGGGAAGAATCATGGCGCAGGAAAACCTGCCGTCGCTGATCACACTTGAAAAAATATGTACAGCATTAGGCGTGACATTATCACAGTTTTTTCAGGAAGGTAATTCAGAGAATCTGACAGAAAAAAGTTCTAGGGATATGGAACGATCTGAGTACAAATGAGCAGGAAACAGTAATGTCAATGCTGCGTGGACTTCGGAAGTAGAAGAACAGTTCGAGTATATGTATCGGCTGTTCTTTTTTTATTTTTGGCGTTAAAACGGTAATGTTTTTCTTGTGTACAGTAGAGTGCTATAGTATAATAAAACCAGTTTTTTTGTATAAGTATTAAAGCTATAATATGGAAATCGGCAAACCAGATGAAAGTCTGGGACGCAAAGCTACAGGGCCTGTAAAATGGCAGCCAGTTGTATGAAATGAGGTGCGCTGTCTGTTTGGCAGTGTTTTTTTATGGTAGAGCACTTGAATAAGTAATACAGAAGCTGTTTGGAAAAATACTGTGAAAAATAGCGGGGAGGTTATTGATAATTAATGAATGTAAAATTAAAATCTGGAAGCAAGCAAGCAAGCAAGCAAGCAAGCAAGCAAGCAAGCAAGCAAGCAAGCAACTGTAGCCTAGAGGATGGGAGAAAGATGAAGAAGTGCAAATTAGTACAGAATATAATGAATTTCAAATTTTGTTACATTATATTTTGCACAATTATATGTTTTATTGTTTTATCCGTTCCTACATCTGCCAAAGAAAACTCTGACAATGTTATCCGGGTAGGATCTTTTGAAGAAACTTATAATACCGTCAATGAAAAGGGGGAAAGAAGAGGATATGGTTATGAGTATCTTCAAGATATAGCAGGTTATGCAGGTTGGAGCTATGATTACATAACAAGTAATTGGAAAGATTGCTTTACACAGTTGGAAAATGGAGAAATTGACATTCTTGGCGGTATTTCCTATACAGACGAACGTGCTGAAAATATGCTTTTTTCCGATATGCCTATGGGAGAAGAAAAATATTACATCTATACGGATACCTCAAATATGGATCTTACAGCAGGAAATCTTGACTCTTTCGAGGGGAAAAATATTGGTGTATTTAAAGATCATATACCGGAGGATGTGCTTAACGAATGGGAGTCAAAGTATGGTCTGCATACGCAGCATGTCAATGCTTCTAATACCGCAGAAGTTATGGACAAACTGTCGAAACATGAAATTGACTGCTTCGTTTCAGTAGAAGAATCCCGTTGGGAAGAATCTGATATTTCGCCTGTTACAAGTATTGGAGAGACAGAAATCTATTTTGCCATAAATCCCAAACGTCCGGATATCAAAGAAGCACTGGATAGTGCTATGCGCAGAATCAAGGATGACAATCCATTTTACACTGATGATCTCTACAGGCGTTATCTTTCTGCACAGAGCAGCTCGTTTCTTTCAAATGAAGAAAGGGATTGGATCGGGCAGCATGGAGCAATCAGGATAGGGTATCTGAATCAGGATGGAGGTATCAGCAGTGTAGATCCATCAACAGGCAAATTGACAGGTGTTATCACAGATTATGTGGATCTTGCCCAAAATTGTCTGCAAGGTCAGACTCTGGAATTTGAATTAAATGGATATGATACAAGAAGTGAACTGCTTCAGGCATTGCAGGATGGAAAAATAGACCTGATTTTTCATGCAAACCAGAATCCATACTTTGCAGAAACAAATGGATTTGCTTTGTCGGATACGCTATTGACTCTCAATATGGCAGCAATTACGGCAAAGGATTCTTTTGATGAAAATAAAGAGAATATAGTTGCCGTTGAAAAAGATAATTTTGCATTGAAGGCATATCTTTCATACAATTATCCACAATGGGAGGTTATAGAATATGGGATATCAGATGCAGCAGTAAAAGCGATGCAGAAAGGGGAGGCAGATTGCATTGTAAGCAATTCAGGTACTGTTTCTGACTATTTGAAAAATAATAAGCTTCATAGTGTTTTCCTGACAAAAGAAGCCGATGTTTCATTTGCTGTTCGGCAGGGAGAACCGGTTCTTTTGTCCATTCTGAATAAAACACTGACATCTATGCCTGCAGCTCAATTCTCGGGGGCAGTAGTTTCGTATAATGCTTCCGCACGAAAAGTTACAGCGAAGGATTTTATTCAGGATAATTTACTGGCTGTCTCATTCATAGTTGGAATCTCTATTTTTGTTGTCCTGTGTATAATTCTTGATTCTTTGAAAAAATCAAAACGTGCGGAAGAAAAATCCAAGAAGTCTGCTGAGCAAGCATTGAAGCTGAATCAGGAGCTTGAAGAAAAACAGCAGGAATTACAAAATGCACTTGTAGAAGCACAGAGTGCCAATAAGGCTAAGACTTCCTTTTTAAATAACATGTCTCATGACATCAGGACACCGATCAATGGCATTATGGGCATGCTTACAATTCTTGAAAAAAGCGGAAATGATGGTGAGCGGGCAAAAGATTGTCTGAACAAAATTGATAAATCGTCAAAGTTGCTGTTATCATTGGTAAATGATGTTTTAGACATGGCAAAGTTAGAATCGGATACCGTGGTTTTTAGTGATGAATCCATCAATCTGGATCAGGTATGTCAGGAAATCACGGAGTCACTATCTTTTCAGGCAGAAGAAAAAGGACTTCATGTTATAGAAGAACATGATGATTACAGTGGTATATATGTTTGGAGCAATGCAGTTCATCTGAAAAAAATATTGATGAATCTGTTTACAAACAGTATGAAGTACAATAAGGTGAATGGTTTTATTTACATGAGTATGAGAACGATTGAAAGATCAGAAGATCACATGACATGTGAATTTAAAATAAAAGATAATGGAATTGGAATGTCAGAAGAATTTATAAAAAATGAATTGTTTACTCCATTTGTACAGGCAGATAATTCCCCACGTTCTGATTATAATGGGACAGGTCTTGGAATGCCTATTGTGAAACAACTTGTAGAAAAGATGGGTGGAACCATAACAGTTGAAAGTAAGCTGGGTGAAGGGAGCTGTTTTACTGTAGTACTTCCATTTGAAATTGATACGAATGCACGATCGGAAGAAAAAGAAGATTTCAATGCAGATATATCAGGTGTCCGGATATTATTGGTTGAAGATAATGAGCTGAATGCGGAAATAGCAGAATTTATGCTGACGGAAAATGGGGCTAAAGTAGAAACAGTGAAAAATGGGTTAGAAGCTGTTCAGCACTTTGAAGCCTGCGAATCAGGAACATACGATGTTATTTTAATGGATGTCATGATGCCGGTGATGGATGGGCTCACTGCAACAAAAACAATAAGATCCCTGGAACGGCAGGATGCAAAAACAATCCCTATCATTGCTATGACTGCAAATGCATTTAGGGAAGATGCTGAAAAGTGCATTGCCGTGGGTATGAACGCTCATTTGGCGAAACCTTTGGATATTGAAAAGATGAAAAAGACTATTAAAAGTAGTTGTTCCTAATATAGGAAAGAATAAAATGAAAATGAATAAATCAGTATTGCAAAGGGGTATCATTTTTATATTGTGCATTTGCATCCTTTTTTCAATCTGTCCGGTTTATGCTTTTGCAGCAGGAAATCAGAAAGAGAAAATTGTCAGGATTGGTGTACCAGATGCAAAATACGTGAAGAGTTGAGGCGTTTTTGTATTAAATTAAAATTAGGGAAAAGGCATGTGAAATACAATGATGAAAAATAACTATATAAAACAAAAAAGAAAAGATCAAAATCCGGTAAATCATTGGAAAATTTTTGAGGGACAGTTGGTATTCCTTCTGGCAATGGTGATTTTGTTTGTTGTTGCATATACTTTTATTTTACAACAAGCATATACCAAAACTGCTCTGAAAACAGAAATTGAACGAGATATTTCCAGTGCAGATGCGGTTCATAAGCTGGTAAATGACAGACTGGGACGAAAAGATTTTAATGAAATAAAAAGTAAAGCTGATGAGAATACAGAACTATTCAAGAATATATCGACATATATGAATGAAATCAGAACGCTGAATTCTACGAGATATATTTACACAGCAACCAGAAATGAAGACGGTAGATTGATTTACGTTGTAGACGGACTGGATCCATCGGCTGGTGACGTCAGACATCCAGGAGATCCGATTGAAAAGGAGATGGTTCCTTATATAGAAAAAGCACTTTCTGGAAAAACAGTATATTCTCAGGATATTGTTGATACAACATGGGGACCTATTTTTACAGCCTGTTATCCTGTGACAGCGGAAGATGAATCTAATGAAGTGATAGGTGCTTTCTGCATAGAAATGGATATGCAGAAAGCGTATGGAATGGTTGAGAAGACGAATAAGCTAAGTATTGTACTGGGATGCATTACAGCGTGTATTTTGTTAATATTATGTACCTGTGGATATTCTGCATATAAGAAGCAAAAAGAAAATGAGCAGAAACAGCAAAAACTGTTGCAGGAAGCTGCAAGACTGGCCGATTCAGCTAATAAAGCAAAATCAACATTTTTGTTTAATATGTCTCATGATATTCGTACCCCTATGAATGCAATCATTGGATATGCAGAATTGGGAGAGAAACATTTAAAGGAGCCAACTATATTAGAGGATTACTTTGAAAAAATATTATTGTGCGGAAAGAAAATGCTGCATTTGATTGATAACATTCTTGAATTAGCACGAATCGAAAACAACCAAGCAACGCTGGATGAAACAATAACAGATGTTTCTAAAAACTTTGATTTATGTATTGATATGTTTAGGAAACCGATAGAAGAAAAACATCAAACACTGAAAGTCAATAAGAACATTCGATATCCATACCTGTATATGGATGATGCAAGATCATCTGAAATTACAATTAACATTTTGAGTAATGCTGTGAAATACACGGGTGAAGGCGGTAACATAAGCTGTACATTGAACCAATATCCTGGCGAAAAAGAAGGTTGGAGTATATTAGAGCTTATCATAGCAGACAACGGAATCGGAATGTCAGAAGAATTCCAAAAACATATTTTTGAATCATTTTCACAGGAACGATCTTCGTCAGACAGCGGAATAGAAGGTAGTGGGCTTGGCATGGGAATCGTGAAGAAACTGGTGGATTTAATGAATGGCAAGATCACAGTTCAGAGCAAACCGGGAGCAGGTTCTACTTTTACAATCACGTTTTCATTAAAAATAGCAAATGCGGAAGAAAGGAATCTGAAACATGCAGACGGTCAGTTGAATATCAAAAAACTGGAAGGAAAAAGGGTTCTTCTGGTAGAAGATAATGACTTGAACGCAGAAATTGCAACGGAACTTTTGACGGAAGAGGGAATCATGATAGAAAGAGCGGAGAACGGCGTTGCATGTATTGATATGTTTAACAAAGCAAAGCAAAATTACTACAGTCTGATTCTGATGGATATTCAGATGCCGATTATGAACGGATATGAAGCATCCAGGAGAATTCGAGAACTGAAAGACGGTAACAAATCGCAGATTCCAATTGTTGCAATGACAGCAAATGCGTTTGAAGAAGATAAGAAGATGGCTTTGGCAAGTGGCATGAATGATCATGTTGCAAAACCAATAGATATGAATGTATTATTGCCGACTATTATGAAATATATGTAAAGGAAGAAAGAAGGACACTGATTTTGTAGTCAGTGTTCTTCTTACATATCAGTCGACTAAAGAAAAACATTTTATAGTTGTACATTATCTCGTCGAGAAGGGTAAATCTGTGAACTTTGTTCACTAAGCAGAGCAGTGAAATTTTGACGAATGATATTTAAAAAGCAAGGAAACATAGGGGTTTCAGGGGATTGAACGTATATTCGATTCCCCTCAGACCCATATTTAAAAAACCCTGGAAATCTTTGATTTCCGGGGTTTTTTGCTGTCTGGTGGAGAGAAAAAATGTCGTTTTCAACCGTTTCAAACCGGTTCAGAGTGGAAAAATTGGCGTCAAAATTGGCGTCAGGAATTGGCATCAAAAATAGGGATGAAACAGGGGAAAAAACGGAGCGTATCCGTGAGTTTGGCGCATTAATTTCGCTAAAATATTTTTCGGAAAATACCCCGGAATAGCATGTAATGGTTATAGGAAGCCCATTGTGTGCAGCAGGGAACCGGAAAAATATTCTTTTCCGGTAGAGAAAGTGATTTCCTGGAAAGTGCAGGAAGTATCATTCCACTTTCTTACCGTCAATCAGCACATGTCTGATCACACCAGTCACATCAAATGGGTTGCCGTCTACGATAACGATATCAGCATCTTTTCCCTCTTCAAGGGAGCCAACGCGGTCTGCGATACCGATATGTTCAGCAGGGTTGATTGTTACAGCACGAAGAGCATCGAATTCATCCATTCCGGCTTTGATTGCAAATCCTGCGCAGAGAGGGAGATGATGGAGAGGAATTACCGGTGCATCTGTGATAATGGAAACATGACAGCCTGCTTTTGCAAGAATTCCTGGGGTCTCCCAGGTCTTATTCTGAAGCTCAAATTTTGTGGCATGACCAAAGGTAGGACCAACAGCAAGAGGAAACTTCTCTTTTGCAAGCTCGTTTGCGATCATATGTCCCTCTGTTACATGTTCCAGAGTCAGTCCGACACCAAACTCTTTAGCAATGCGGATCGCAGTAAAAATATCGTTTGCCTGATGTGCGTGAGCCTTTAACGGAATCTGGCGATTCAATACCGGAATCAGAGCCTCTGATTTCTGGTCGTAAGATGGAAGTTTGGAAATATCGTCACCGGCTGCTTCTTTTTTCGCCTTATAAAGCTTTGCAGTGTGTAATGCTTCACGAATTTTGGAAGCAGTTGTCATACGGCTGGAGATTCCCTGGTTCTGATAACAACGCTTCGGATTTTCTCCGAAGGCACATTTCATGGCAATGGGAAATTTTACGATCATATTGTCAATACGAGTACCGACAGGCTTGATAGCTGCAAAGGTTCCGCCAATTGAATTGGAACTGCCAGGACCGGTTGCAAAACAGGTAACACCGGCTTTTGCAGCCATATTCATACAGGGATCAAATGGGTTGAGTCCATCGATAGCCTGCACTTGTGGAGTGACAGGGTCATTCAGTTCATTGTAGTCCTGTCCCTCGTAGCCGATTCCATAGCCATCAAGACCTGTGTGGCAGTGTGCGTCTATGAAGCCAGGGTACACGTGAAGCCCGGTTGCATCGATTACTTCAGCATTTTCAAAAGAAATATTCTTTCCGATCGTTACAATCTTTCCGTTATCGATCAGAATGTCAGCGACAAAGGTCTCCCTTGTTACTGCTGTGTGAAGTGTTCCATTCTTAATACAAATCATTGGAAATCCTCCTTTTTTAAAATTATAATATTATCATACACGAATTGTGCGAATATTTCAAAAAGTTTTTTTAACATCTGGTAGTAGCAAACGCCAGAATCAATTAAGGTGTTTTTCTATTCCAGAACCCAAATGCATGAATCGAATTATATGAATTCTTTTCTCATTTCTCCTTTATAAATAAAAAGAAAATGTGAATAGTAATTTACCTAAATAAGATGGGGTTTTTATATCCCACCTGTTGCTCTACACTATAACTATTAAGGGTTACAACAAATGGTGATGAGGATTTTAGATGGAGGTAATGAGGAAATGTTTCACTTAGTGATTGATTTGGAAATGTGTAAAGTCCCGAGAGACTATCGGAGTAAATCCTATAGATATGCGTATGAAACAATACAGATTGGTGCGGTTCTTCTTGATGATTCATTCAAAAGAATCGGTACACTTTGCCAATATGTCCACCCGGAGCACGGCGTGATCGATTATTTTATTGAGAATCTGACAGGTATAAAGAACAGCCAGGTAAAAAAAGCACCGAAGCTGGAAGAAGTGCTGATACATATGATAGACTGGCTTGGAGAACGTGATTATAAAATCTATGCCTGGAGTGAATCCGATAGGGACCAGTTGTTACATGAAATCAAAGCAAAAGAAATGACGGATGAAAGAATCCAGGAATTTATGAAAGCAGAAAAATGGGTTGATTATCAAGAAGTATTTACGAAGCGATTCGAGTTGTCACGACGGTTAAGTCTGGAGGAGGCACTTGGACGTGCTGAGATTGATCCGGAGGGCAGATTTCATGATGGATTGGATGATGCTGTAAATACAGCGTATCTGATCGAAAAACTGGAATTAGATCCAGAGTTCCAACTGGTAAGTTATGAAATGCCGGACAAACCGTCAGAGCATCTATGCAGCACATTGGGTGAACTATTTGCTGGTCTGAACCTGAATTTTGCATAAAACCAGATAAGAAAAATAGGAAAATATGTGAAAAGATGCACAATATTTCTCCCATCTATGGTATACTTAAAATATTATTGGCTGAAGGGAGAAGTGCATCATGCCGAAAGAAACAAATCAGAAATTTAAGCTGTACCGGCTGGCACAGATCATGCTGGAAAAAACAGATGAAGAACATTATATTACAATGCCGGAGATTATGGAGAGTTTGGCAGAATACGATATCACAGCTGACAGGAAAAGTATCTATACGGATCTTCGTGACCTGATTTACTTACAATCGTCAATATGGGAAATGTATTATTGCAGGCATCCTGCTTCTTACTGTCATTGCAATTACAGGTGCTTTAAAAAAAGCGAAATAAACTCAGAATGGAAAGGAATACAATGCTGAAGCGACAAAACGATAAAAACAACTCCCAAGACACGAGCAGCACCACTGATACTTCCCTTGGCCTTAGCATCGGCCTGGGCCTTGGCCTTGGTATCCTCTTCGGAATCGTGACAGACAATATCGGTCTTGGTATGATGATCGGCGTTGCTGTAGGCCTATGCGGCGGTTCGGCTGCCGTAATATTAAAAAGAAAGAAGAAAACAAGCGATGGTGAAAAGAACAACGACGAAAAATAGAAGTGGATTTTCAAAATATCTTGTGTCGATTCTGCTGTTTTTGCTGTTTGAAACAGTAGCGATCACACTATGGCTCACAAAAAACAACCTGTTTTATCTGCTAAATTTCAGCTATATAGGATGCTGCCTCTCATTGGGGACAGCACTCTTTACAGCCGGGAAACGCTATGCCCGGCATTTTGTGCAGCTGGCGGTTGGGTGCTATATGCTGCTTTACCTCGGCGTGTTTTCCCGGGAGAATATGCAGATTGAGGGGTTCTGGTATTATCTGTTTCTCAGTACTTTTGAAGCGGCGACTATCCATTATGCAGTGGCGAAGATCTTTGGTCCGTTGCTGTTCGGACGGGGCTGGTGCGGTTACGCCTGCTGGACAGCCATGGTGCTGGATTTTCTGCCATACAAGCAGCCGCAGAAGCCACGAAAGGAAAAGCTGGGGATTCTGCGTTATGTGATGTTTTTATTGTCGCTGGCATTGGTTTCAGCTCTGTTTCTGATGCAGGTCACGCATTTGGAGAAAATCATGTTTTGGATGTTCCTTGCCGGAAATGCGTTTTATTACCTTTCCGGAATTACGCTTGCCTTAATTTTCAAGGATAACCGTGCGTTCTGCAAATACCTGTGTCCTGTCACAGTATTTCTCAAGCCTATGAGCTATTTTTCCCTGCTGCGCGTTCACTGCGACGAGAGGAAATGCGTCCACTGCGGTAAATGCCTGCAGGTATGTCCTATGAACGTGGAGGTCAACAAAGAAACCCGCAAACGTAAAAATGGGACAGAATGCATTCTCTGTTACGAATGCACGAAGTCCTGCCCTAAAAAGGCGCTGCATTAAAATCTGATAAAAATCCACGATAACAACAGATTCAAAAAAACTTAAGAATATCCTCCACAGGATATTAAGACGTATCTGATAAACTCCTCTCGAATCATAAAAGAAAGAGAGAAAAACGATGAAGTTATTGTGTAGTTATCTGATCGACGATGGGGTATATAATATATACCTGCTTATCACTGTATTGCTGCCGTGTCTCATATATCAGGGAGTTATGAAGACAAAAGCAAAGAGTAACATGAAAAAAATTCCGGCAAAGTATTATGTTGGTGTATATACTTTTCTGGTGTACTTGTGGGCAGTCTTCAAAGTAACAGGAATTGGTCTGCTGGCGGACATTATAAGACCGGGGATCCGAGGTGGAGTTAACTTAAGACCTTTTGCCGACCTGGGAATAGGGTTTTGGTTAAATATTGTAATGTTTTTGCCACTTGGAATTGTGATACCATGCATCTGGAAAAAATGTGAAAGTGTCAGGTATACGGTGAGGTTGGGATTTGCCGTATCCTTGTTGATCGAATGTTCTCAGATTTTCAACGGACGTGCAACAGATATTGATGACCTGATTGCAAATACTTCAGGTGCATGTCTTGGATATGTGATATGGTTTATAACCAGGAAAATTGCAGGAAAGAATTGTGGGGAGAAATATAAAATGGCTGAAAGAAAATGGGAGCCGGCTATCTATGTGGCGCTGGCATTTCTTGGAACATTTTTCCTGTACGATCCATATGCAATATAAGGATACAAGGGGGCAAAAGATCATGCTTTTCGGTGCTTTAAGATTGCTAGAGCGTGTCTGAAAAATCATTTTCACAATCTGCAAGCCCCACTTTGCGGTATATTTTACCTTCGTTCGGTTGCCGTAGCCCGTTACGCCGCCCTCATTCGGATAAACGATTATAAGTAAAAGAGGTCTATTGGAACCGTACAAACAGAGAAAGCAACAAAAAGCATTTCTGGCGGAAAAAACGTGACAGAAATGCTTTTTTGCGTTGCATATCAATAATTGATCCGGTGGATCAATTTTGATTGGTACGGAAATATCGAAAAGAGCATGAAATCTATATTTCAGACACGCTCTGGGGCGTGCTAAAATCTTTACGGAAGCGGATGTCCTGCTGACAGATACAGTTCATACCATTCCTTACGTGTCAGTGCAATATCACATGCTGCAATAATTTCTCTCAGACGGCTTTCGCTTGCAGTTCCTGTGATAAGCTGCATATTCGCCGGATGGCGTAAGATCCATGCTGCTGCAATTGTAGTATCACTAACATGATATTTCTCGGCCAGCTCACGAAGTTTCTGATTCAGTTCCGGGTACTCGTCACTTCCGAGGAAGCAGCCCTTCCATGCAGGCATCTGGAAGGGAGACCATGCCTGAAGGGTAATGTCGTGGAGACGGCAGTAGTCAAGCAGACTTCCGTCGTGGTCGATAGAACCCGGTGTTTCCATATTGACTTCCATCCCATTTGCAACCAGGTTGGAAACCGGAATGCTGAACTGTACCTGATTGGCAACCAGTGGCTGGCGGACATACTTCTGCAGGAGTGCGATCTGCATTGGTTTATGGTTGGAAACACCAAAATGGCGGACCTTTCCGCTGTCAAACAAGACATCAAATGCGGCAGCCACCTCTTCCGGTTCAACGAGTGCATCCGGACGGTGGAGCAGCAGAAGATCGAGGTAATCCGTCCGGAGACGCTTTAAAATACCATCGACAGCTTCCAGAATGTATTCCTTTGACAGATCATAGCAGCCCTGGCGGATGCCACATTTTGACTGGAGAAAAACATCCTCCCTTTTCAGGGACGGATCGTGGGAAAATGCATCACCGAACACAGTCTCGCTCATGCCGCCGCCATAGATATCCGCGTGGTCAAAGAAATATGCTCCCTGCTCCAGCGCGTAGTGGATAAAATGGTTCATTTCTTCTTTTGTCTTTTCGGAAAGCCGCATGCATCCGACTGCAATAGAAGGAACCTTTCGCAGCTGATTGCCTAAAATCGTTTCTTTCATAATAGAAATTTCTCCTTTGCAATGAATCTGTATTCGCGGAGTTTGCTGCAAAGCAAGCGTGGGAGAACTCCGAAAGTACAGAAAGAATAATTATCACCTTTACTATATCATTAAAACACAGAATTATAAACCGGAATATTTGATGCCATTTGTGAAAGAAAGAGAGCGCAATGTGTCCGGATATGAACATCGGCACCGGAAAGCGTCCGATTTATTTGCTGTCCGGGCAAAGTAGATATGATTCGTCTGGTAAGCAATATACAGATATCTCTGACACCGCGGGATACATCCAAAGGAGAACCATTTTGGAAGGATGGGGTAACGATGTATCTTTTAGCATGTTTCTATTATGTATGGTTGGAAATGGAGGAACCAACCTTGCCGAAAATCCAATTATTGATGAATGAAGAAAGCCGGATATTGGATGAAGAGACAGGGGAAACGGAATTGGAAAAACGTATGAATACACTTGCGGTACGCTCGCCTATGGGAAATGAGCATCCGGCAGTTAGTAATTATAGAAAGTTAAAGGAAGGTGCGCCAGATACAGTAAGATCTATCATTATTATGTGTAATTCGATGTTTAAATTTATGGGTGTAGCTGCAGCAAAAAGATTATTTTCGGAAGATGAGATGAATTTGTATGAGCTTGGAATGGGTGTCAACGGGGATAAAACCACGAAGACAGCCCTTTTTTTGTGTGTCCAGGATGATGACAGGTCATTTGATTTTATTGTTGGAATGCTGTATACCTCACTATTTCAAGTATTAATTGAGTGTGCAAGAAAAAATGGTGGTGCGTTACCGATTCCGGTAGAAGTCTGGATGGATGAATTTGCCAACGGCTCCAGACCGGAAAGTTTTGAAAAACTGTTTACTACACTTCGAAGCAGAAATATATCTGTGATTATATTTTTACAGTCGGTCAGCCAGCTAAAACAGATTTATAAAAACGATACATGGGAAATCCTGATGGATGCCTGCTCAACGTTTCTCTATTTGGGCGGAGGCCGGGGAGCCTATTCCACTCACAAATACATTGCTGATTTATTGGGAACAGCAACAATTGATAAAAAGAATGATGGTTTAAGTAAAGGAACGAGTGGAAGCACCAGTATAAACTTTGATCGGCAGAGCAGAGAGTTATTGACCAGCGAGGAGATTTCCAGAATGCCGGATGAGGACTGTATCATTTTCATTTCAGGTGAAAAACCGATATATGATAAAAAGTACAATACACAGGATATGAAAGAGTTTAAAGAAGCAAAAAACTTGGGTCCTTATGTTCCGGATATTTGTGTTAAAAAAACTAAAGGTGGAGGATATGTCACTGTGAAATCAGAGGGTAAGTTGATTCCGCTAAATGATGCTGAAGTAGCGTATTTTAAGGAACAGGTAAAAAAAGGTGAGGATGTCCGAGTGATTGATTTATCAGAAGAAAATTTTATGCGAATGGAATTTACGGACACTGTTTCAGGGATCGATGTGGATTTGCTGAATCAGATGTCAGAACAAAAGAAATATGAAGAAGTGGGTGAAGTAAGAGATTTACCGGGTAATATTTTTGAGTGGCTGGGAAGAAATTATGATAAAATCACGCCAGAACAGAGAGAGAAGATTTTTATAGATTTGAAAAAGAAACAGGAAAAATGATATGTTGGAGGAATTAGAAGCATATCGTACACTTTGTAGCGAAGATGATGAGTATTAAAGAGGACCGATAGGTAATGGAAAGTGATATGGAGACAATAGATCAGGAAATCAATAGACTTATTAAAGTACGCAAAAAATCCGGAAAGAATCAACAAATTAAAAAATACTTTCCAGATTTTTGTACATACAGAGTAAGCGTATCACTCAATCATCTAATTTGACTTAGAATATCCACAATAAGTATAAAAAACAGAACTATGGATTGTGTTTATAAAATAAGGGTAATGCTATTGTTTTTTTATTAGGATATGGATAATTAAAATATAGTGATGTGAATGGAGGGAGTGTTATCTTGAGAAAAGAGAATCATATTACGTTGTGGAAGGGAAAATTGTAAATTATATTGTGGGAAAAGAAATTGGTGCTAAGAATTTTGATGAAAATGTAATTCTGAAGCTGAAGTAAAAAGTGTTGCTTATATGGGATATTCTATGAGGTATTATGAGAGGCGGATTGGAAGAGGAAGAATATTGTGTATTAACACATTTAGTTCTCCGTACAGTAGTTTTATACACAAAGTAATAGGAGTTTTATTAGGAAGAGGAGTATTGTACTTTAAGCCATCTCCGAAAGCTGAAAAATGTAGTTATGAATTATATACTATTATTTCAAATATAATGTCGAAATACAATGACAAAATACTGAATTTTTTACCGGGAATAAATGATACAGAAATGATAAACGTATTATCTGCATTTGAGTTTTCAGCAATTTTGTTTACTGGTAAAAGTGAAACCGCAAAAATAATTAAGAAATATATAGGTAGAATACCTGGGATTTTTGAAACTGGTTCATCTGCAATGGCTTATGTACATATTGATAAAGGATATGAAAAAGTAGCAAAGGAGTTGGCTCAAGCATCGTTTGCACAAAGTGGAATGAGATGTATTGGATTAAAGAATTTATTTGTTCATAAAAATACTATTGCAAATTTATTACCATTTTTATTGGAACAAGTGTATCAGTTAAGTGTTGGAGAACCATTAAATTATGAAACAGATATCGGTCCAATATATGATAATCAAGTTGTAGATAGAACGTTGGAACTGATTAACCAGTGTAGTAAGCAGAATTTTAAACTACTGTGTGGGGGGAAAATTATAGAAAACAATATTGATTGAAGATGGCATTGGTTCTATAATTACAACTATGGAGGTATATGCACCGGTATTGTTTGTTCATGTTGTAGATGAGTTTAGTGTGATACCGATGGAGTATTTTAAAAGAAGTAGTTTAAATAATACAATATATTCTGATTATAAAAAAGAGACAGAACAATATATTGAATATAATAAATATTCAGGTAACATATCGATTGGACTTCCACCGGATCTTAGAATAGATGTATTACCTTTTGGTGGATTGTATGATGAAAATGAGCAAAAAGAAAGTGTTGAAAATATTGTTGAGATTGTATCACATAAACAAACTATTCTTGAAAGAGAGGAATAAAAAGATGATGAGACAGTATAAGTATATGGGAATTAATTGGAAAGTAAATGCGGAAAAAGATATTTTGGGGAAAATGGATTGTTTATTGGGAGATTATTATAAGGAATCATATGCTCCAAAGGTAGATTTCGAAGTAACGTTAGTAGAGAAAATAAGTAGTGATTTGACAGAAATATTGGAATATGGAGTACCCATTACAATTCATAATAGCAAAAAACCATCAGTGCATGAAGAAGGGTTAGTGTATTTGAATGGATATATTCGAATGATATATAATAAAGCAACTAAAAGTGTGTATCGGTTAAACTATCTTTCGAAAAAAATTAATATTTTTAATAAAGATAAAAGTTCGTTAGTAAAAGATGGGATTCGTGTGATTCGAGATATTGTAAAAGCTTTAGCAGAAGATAGTGGCGGCGTTATGGTTCACGCAGCGGCATTCAAGAAAAATGATAAAGGGGTTTTGCTGATTGGAGGAAAGGGGAGTGGAAAAACAACCTTATCTTTAAAGTTTCTTTATGAACATGGATGTTCGGAGGTATCCCGGGACCGCGTTATTTTGAAGCCGGAAAAACAAAGCTTTTACATATATGGATGGCCTAATTATTATAATCTGACGTTGAGAACGATGCGGGATTTCAGTAAGACAAGATCTATGTTGCCGGAGAAATATGAAAAGTTAAGCGATCAAGAGTTGGATGCTGTCAATGTCAAAATCCAATGTACTGCCGATGAAATTGGGATTGAACAAAAGTGTAGCGAGGTAAAATTAACGCATACGATATTTTTAGTAAATGAAAGACAAAGATGGGTAGAAGATATGGAAGAATTGCTGGCGGTAAATTTTTATTCGCCAGTGGATTTAAATTATCCGAATTGGCATCATTGGACTGGAAATAATGATGAACAACGCGAATATGGAGTTATGATGGCAAAAAAATTACTGGAAGAGGGAAATTGCCATGTTGTTAAGTGGAATACAATTAATGAGGCAGTGGATAAAATTGGACATTTAGCGGATATATTGTAGAAATCACAATTCGAATATAAGTGTGAGAAGACGAATAGGCATATGTGGAAGCATTTCTGACGGCAAAAAAGCCGTGACAGAAATGCTTTTTTGCCGTCAGAAATATCGAAAAGAGCATGCAACCTGCTTTTCAGACACGCTCTGGGGCGTGCCAAAATCTTTACGGCAGAGGATGTCCTGCTGCCAGATACAGCTCATACCATTCTTTACGTGTCAGTGAAATATCACATGCTGCGATAATTTCTCTCAGACGGCTTTCACTTGTAGTTCCTGTGATAAGCTGCATATTCGCCGGATGGCGTAAGATCCATGCAGCTGCAATCGTAGTATCACTGACATGATATTTCTCGGCCAGCTCACGAAGTTTCTGATTCAGTTCCGGATACTCGTCACTTCCGAGGAAGCAGCCCTTCCATGCAGGCATCTGGAAGGGAGACCATGCCTGAAGGGTAATATCGTGGAGACGGCAGTAGTCAAGCAGACTTCCGTCGTGGTCGATGGAGCCAGGTGTTTCCATATTGACTTCCATGCCATTTGCAACCAGGTTGGAAACCGGAATGCTGAACTGTACCTGATTGGCAACCAGTGGCTGGCGGACATACTTCTGCAGGAGTTCAATCTGCATTGGTTTGTGGTTGGAAACACCAAAATGGCGAACCTTTCCGCTGTCAAACAGGACATCAAATGCAGCAGCCACCTCTTCCGGTTCAACGAGTGCATCTGGACGGTGGAGCAGCAGAAGATCGAGGTAATCCGTCCGGAGACGCTTTAAAATACCTTCGACAGCCTCCAGCAGGTAAGAATAAAACAGTAATTTTTGGTAATAATAGCATAATCTGTTTACCGGTTGGCCAGGTTTTATGTTATAATGTTATAAATAAACGATAAATCTCAATAGGTGTTACTTTTTGGATAAAAATGAAGAAGAATATATTAGGAGATGTCGTTTGTGACAGTTTTATAAAAGCTGTATATTTGACTTATGATTATCTGCAGGTGCAAGAGGAGGAACTATGAGATGATTAATCAATTACATTTGGCCATGATTGAATTATATAAGGGAGATGCAAAGCGGATTCAACATTTCTGTAAAGTACATAGCTATGCGAAGTTAATAGCAGAAACGGAGAATGTAGACGAGAATTGTCTGTTTATCATAGAAGCAGCAGCTTTGACACATGATATTGGGATTCATATCTGTGAAGAAAAATATGGAAGCTGCAATGGAAAATTACAAGAAAAAGAAGGTCCGGCAATTGCAGAAAAGCTGCTTGGAGAATTGGGCTTTGACCGCAATGTATCCGAACGGGTTCAGTATTTGATTGCCCATCATCATACCTATGGCAATATTAACGAAATGGATTACCAGATATTGGTAGAGGCTGATTTTCTGGTTAATATTATGGAGGAAGGGTCATCGAAGGAGGCAGCTATAAAAGCTTATCAGAATATTTTCAAAACGCCATGCGGGAAGAAGATTTGCAGTGAGATGTTTGGTATTTGACAGCACATGAAAAGAGACAGATTGAAAACGCTGTACCGGGGTGGAGGAAAGCGGTTTATCAATGGGAGGATAAAAGTAATGAAATTAGCAGCAGTCGGAAGTAATTGTATTGACTATTATAATAATCTGGAAGGGGGAAAAGCATTTCCCGGAGGTGGTCCGGTGAACATGGCTGTATATACAGTTCGCCTTGGGGGTGAAGCAGCGTATATCGGTCCGGTTGGCAACGATTCATACGGAGAGCTTATGATCGATGCCATGAAAAAGAAAGGTGTTGATACTTCTCATCTGCGAGTGGAAGAGGGGAAGACAGCTGTCTCACAGGTTGAGCTTGTGGATGGCGAAAGAATCTTTGGAGATTATGAGGAAGGAGTGTTGGAAACCTACGTACTCAGTGATGAAGATATGGATTTTATCCGAAAGTTTGATGTAGTGATCTGCGACGTATGGGGAAAAGTGGAAGGACAGTTCAAGGAACTGAAAGAACGAGGTATTACTACTGCCTTTGACTGTGCTACATATCTGGAGAGTAATGCAAGCGAGAAGGCTATTCCATACACGGATTATTTATTCTACTCAACAGATGAAAATGATAATCTACAATTGAGAGAACAAATGAAGAAAATTCATGAAAAAGGGCCCAAATATGTGATCTGCATGATGGGTACTGCCGGAAGTATGTGTTATGACGGAAAAGATTTTCACAGATTTGGAATTATTCCATGTGAAGAAGTTGTAGACAGCATGGGAGCCGGAGACAGCTATATCGCAGGTTTCTTAAAGGGAATGACAGAAGGAAAATCTGTCGAAGCAGCGATGGAAATAGGTGCAACGAATGCCACAGAAACATTAAAATACTTTGGTGCCTGGTGATTTTCCCAAAACGGCACAGAAAACTATAACCTGAAAAATATGGATAAGGAGATTTGAAAAATGAAGTATACAGCAGGATCATGGAAAGAAACAGACGGAGCCTGTCTTCGTAATTTTAACGAACAGGCACAGATTGACAGCGTCAATGGAGCACTGGCTTTAAGACCTCAGATTGAAGCAATCATTGACCAGATCTGGGAAGAGGGATTTGATGGTATCTATTTTATTGGTATTGGAGGAACCTATGCATCCGGTATGCAGGTGGAAGTCTACATGCGGGGGCGGTCAAAACTTCCGGTATATGTTGAAAATGCAGCAGAATTTCTCACGACCGGAAATAAAAGATTTACAGAAAAATCTGTAGTTATCTATTCTTCCGTTTCAGGGAATACCAAGGAAATGGTTCAGCTGGTTGACCGGGTTCACGAGATTGGCGCGAGAGTCTTCGCATTTATTGATACACCGAACAGTATTCTTACACAACCGGACAAACAGGATTATCTGATCCTCTATCCTATGAATGAACAGTTAAAATTTTATATGACAGCAAACTATCTGATGTATAAAAATGGGGAGTTCGACGAATACGATCGCTACAATAAAGAAATGGAAACTTACCTTGCAGATGCATTGGTTCAGGTTGAAAAGGATTCGGATGAATGGGCTTATGAATATGCAAAGAATAAGGTGGCATTTCTGAAGGAGCATAAAGACCTTCCACATTACTTTATAGGTTCCGGCAACCAGTATGGTGCAACCTATTCTTATGCAATGTGCTATTGGGAAGAACAGATGTGGATCCGTACCAAATCCATCAGCTGCCAGGAATTTTTCCATGGAATGCAGGAGATCATTGTGGATGATACACCAGTCACCTTATTTATGGGAGAAGATGAGCAGAGACCTCTTGCAGAACGTGTGGCAAGATTTCTGCCTCGCGTAAATGGAAATTATACAATCATTGATACAAAAGAATTCGAATTAAAGGGAATCAGCCCGGAATACAGAGGAACTATCTCTCATCTTGTGATGCACGGCGTAAACAATCGTGTGGATGCATACATGGAACTGTTTTTAAGACATCCGCTTTCTATTCGGAGATATTATCGACAGTTTGAATATTAAGAATGATAGTAACTATTCAGTAGCCATTATCCCGCGAGGTGTTTTGGCATAAATATGCCAAAATCCCGAGACATACAAGCAAAAATGCCATCACCGAAGGTGATTTTAAATGCATTTTTGCTCGTAACTGTGAAGTTACTGAACAGTTACGAATGATAATTATTAAGAACGTAAGCAAGGAGTTGATTAGAATATCAGCAGACCACTTATCTATCGTATAATAAGGAAAATAGAAAATGAACGAAATATTGGCAAAGCAGTTAGCAATTGATTTTTGCACGGATGTAAATTCAATCCTGAGCAAAGAGAATGTCTTCACGGAATATAAGCAACTAGAGGGTCGCAGAATCTTTAAAGAAGGAGAATGTTATTTTAAGGCCGCGTCTGTGAATGGTAAAATTGTTGCATCCGGGCGAAAAGATATTATTCAATGGGCAAGGGAAAAGTTCAAGACGGAAAATGGTGCATGGTTTATGGATATGGGATGTCTTCATGAATTGGAAGAAGGTCTCCTGAGATTTCAATGCCGAATCGGACAGGCGCATCCTTTTTATATTGCCACAAAGAAATCGGATGTTAATACAAAAGATTATGATATAAAAATATATGAGGGAGACGAACTGGAGCAGTTTCGAGGCGATGAGCGTTTTGGAGAAGCCTTTATTTTTGACGGATTACCAAAAGATGAAATAGGCATTGGTGCGTATAAGGACGGAAGGCTTTTAGGAATGGCTGGGGCAACCAGCGACAGTGATAGGATGTGGCAGATCGGGATTAATGTCATGCCTGAGGCAGAAGGACTTGGAATAGGCACGATGCTTGTTGCTGCCATTAAAAACGAGATTTTAGACAAAAATAGATTGCCTTTTTATGGTACAGCAATGTCTCACATTGCGTCACAAAGAGTTGCCCTGGGAGCAGGATTTGTTCCTGCATGGTCAGAATTGTATTGCGAAGCAATCGAACGTTAAATGAGAGGTTCATCGTTGCAAATGATATGTCATTAAAATCATATCTGATCTTGCTATTGGTTATATGTTTCAGCAGAGGTAGATATCGTAAAAAATCCAGAATGAAATCAGAAGTTACTACTTCGAATTTCATTCTGGATTTATAATTGTTTGGTATCTTCATGCATACGACTTAAAACACTTAATGGATAGTGGATACTGAACAGTTATGTGGATTGTATTTTTATTACAGCTTCTTATCAATGGATAAAGAAAGCGTCAGTTTCCTCATTTTCCACAACAGGAGTCATCGGGTTGAACTCCGTTTCCGAAAGTTTCTTTACCAGCTTGTGATCAAAGTTGTGACGGACTTCGCAGGTCTTGTCGAAAATCATGGTTGCCTCGTCACCCGGGGTAGATGCCGGCCACTTCGGGAGAGATGGAGTTTCCGGACTGCCATATCGGGCAAAATTGATCCAGGCAGTGGTCATGCGTTCCTGGAGACGGTCGGTTTCACCTGGGACGTTGCAGACAGCCACTCGGTCGATGTTGTGGAATACGAATGGAATCTCAGCACAGTGCCATGCGGCTTTTCCCCCGTCAATCGGGAACTCATAAGTAAACTGGTAGGAATAGGTAGGTGCTTCAGAAAACTCTGATTTCTGGCGAATGAATTCGATGGTTGCCGGACGAAAGAAAGTGTCCACTGACCACAGGTCGGCAATTGATTTGTCCGGATATGCCTTCTCAAACAGAGAGATCAACTCCGGTGTTGCATCGGCATATTTTCTTGTCAGAAATGTGATAAGTTCCTCACGGTTCATATCATGCTTTCCGGGCACAACGGGACCAAAATCGAACTCACCGATATTAGATCCCACAATCACCGGAATCGTTTTGGCATGATCAGTAAATCCACATTTGATTGGATTCCCGAGGAACCAGTCGTTTTCCAGGGGGCCCTGTCCGATATAGCATCCCTTTGCAGCCACCTTCTTTTCTACGTTATTATAGGCGTTTGCCAGTTCATAATAAGGAATCGTCTCCAGCTTTTCTATCTCAGATGCATCCAGCTTCAACTCTTCTAAAAGGGCTTTCACGATCTCGGTGCCGTCCCCGTCCTCTTTCTGATAAATACATGCCTCATAAACACCGCTTTCAATGATACCCTTCTGAAACAGACCATCTGCTGCAGGAGTATTCATAAGGGTTGCCACCTTCATGCCGCCACCGGACTGACCGAAAATCGTGACATTTTCCGGGTCTCCGCCAAAGTTGGCAATATTGTCATGGATCCACTCCAATGCAGCCACCATGTCAGCGTTTCCGGCATTAGCAGAATTCTTATATTTTTCACTGAATGGAGAGAGATCCAGATAGCCGAGAATATTCAGACGATGATTCACGGAAACCACAACCACATCACCGAACTCACTTAAGTGATCGCCCTCATAGGCTACATGTTCAATGGATGACCCGGCACTGAAACCGCCTCCGTGAAGCCACACCATTACAGGCTTTTTCGCATCCGGATCAAGACTTTGGGTCCAGATGTTCAGATTTTGACAATGTTCGTTCTGGGGCCAGTAACGGTGGGGCACCAGAACCTCCATGTTAGGCTCATCCTGCTTTAACAACGGACATACATAGCCATAAGACAATGCGTCTTTGATTCCTGTCCACGGTTTTATCGGTTGAGGCATCTGGAAACGGTCAGCCTCAGCGTAATGGATTCCGTGGAATGTATATGTGGTGTTTATGCGGAAACCGCGGATCTTTCCAGCCTTTGTTTCCACTATTGGATCTGTTTTACTGCATACAAAATAATTTCCCATCTTGGAAGTAACCTCCTTCTGTTACAAGTAGTATTGCATTGGTGTTATTACGTGTTGCTTCATTTGTCACACACTTTCCCTTAATAAAATATTTTACCAGAAATAGTTCTACAATTCCATGCATTATTTAAAATTTTCGTAACTGTTCAGTATCTTCACAGTTACGAGCCAAAATGCATTTAAACGATAAAAACACGCTTTGCGAGTTTTTATCGTTATCGCGGCACTCCTCAAGGTTCCGTGCAAGCACGGACTTTGACTCGTTGCTCGCGTAAATCACCTTCGGTGATGGCATTTTGGCTTGTATGTTTCGGGATTTTGACATATTCATGTCAAAACACCTCGCGGGACAGTGGCTACTGAATAGTTACAAATTTTCACTATATTTCTTTCTGAATATAATGATATGTCAGGCCGGCACATCGTTTCGTAAATAACAGTATCCTGCGTGTATGGTATAGTTATTTATGAAACGCTGTACTAGGGGTACGAAATAGTGATATACTATCTTTGGTGATATATGACATTTATAAACCGATTGATATTAAAAATGAAAGATCAAAGGATAACGTTTAGATTATGGAGGGATACAAAACATGAATCTTGTGAAAGAAGCAATAGATCTGGGATTTTCAAATGCTGCCGTTATGGATACAAAGCAACTGGTTTTTGTGCCGGAATATCGAATCTTTTGTGAAGAAAACAGGTGCGGCTGTTATAATATAAATCCTGCATGTCCACCGAGTTGTGGAACGGCAGAAGAAATGAAACAGCGTGCATTTCGTTATAAGAATACTTTGGTACTGCAGACCACGTTGGAAGATAGCCGGGATCCGGCTCGATATAAGAAAGACAAGCTTCGACATAATATAATGACAGAAAAGCTTGCCGGAAAGATGGAAGAAGAGGGGATAAAAGATATTTTAATTATGACTGCCGGACCATATAAACACAATTCATGTATGTCGGCATACTGTGTGGATGCGCAGAAAATGGCAGATGCCGCAGGGATGCTGTGCTGGGAGAATGATGGAATGTTGAGGTATTTCTCGCAGATTCTTTATTCGTAACTGTGAAGGTACTGAGTAATTATGAATTCTATTGTTTGGTGTCAATACAGAACTGCTGATCGAGCATGCCTGGTGATATTTGACAGGAGTTTGAAAAAAAGAGTATAATACACGAAAATAAAAACAAAAGGGGAGAGAAGAATGGATTATTTGTCCGGAATTAATCAATTTACACAGGTGGCGGCACAGTTATCTGTATTACTCTTGATTGTCCGTGTTGCTTTTGGGGCTCTGAATTGTTTTATGGGGTATCGGATGTTGAAGTTCTGGATTTCAGTCTGTGGCTTTTTTCTGGGGACCGGAATAGGTATGACCGCTGTGTATGTTCTGCAGTTGTCCGGAAATGTAAAATGGATTCTGCCACTGGCAGCAGGGGGCATAACTGCGGTTCTGGGATATGAGGTGTACCTTGTAGGTGCATTTTTTCTGGGATGGGTTCTCACAACTTATGGAATATTAATGGTGGTCCGTCAGCTGGATATAGAACCCAAAATGGAAATATTGCTTTTGGCAGCAGGAACACTTTTTGGTGTTCTTGTGGGGATCCTGGTAGTAAAATATGCCCGCCCATGTATTATCTGGCTGATGGCTGTCAGTGGCGGTATGAGTATAGCAACCGGTGTCTGCGGGATCCTGCAGAAAGATTCAGGGATTCTGATGCTGCTTATTATGGCTGTCTGTGTCCCGGCGGGAGTACTTTTTCAGTTTAAGACCACACATAAGTAAAAGAGAGATTAAAAAACACAAAAGCTACATATTTTTTGTATATACTGAGCACATAAAACGTGATAGCAGATCACATGGTTATGAGGAGGAACAGGAATGGGAAAACTGAAGATTCTGGTTGTGGATGACGAGAGCAGAATGCGGAAACTGGTAAAAGATTTCCTGATGAAAAAAGATTTTGATGTGCTGGAAGCCGGTGACGGAGAACAGGCGGTAGATATATTTTTTGAAGAGAAAGACATTGCTTTGATTATTCTGGATGTCATGATGCCAAAGATGGACGGATGGCAGGTATGTCGTGAGATTCGCGCACACTCCAGGGTTCCGATCATTATGCTGACAGCAAAAAGTGATGAACGGGATGAGCTGATGGGCTTCGACCTGGGAGTGGATGAGTATATTTCCAAACCCTTCAGTCCAAAGATTCTGGTTGCCAGAGTAGAGGCAATCCTTCGAAGATCCGGTCACGGAGAACAGGAAGATGTGCTGGCATGCGGCGGTATTGAACTGAACAAAACAGCACATATGGTCAGCGTGGACGGGAAAAATATCGAACTGAGTTTCAAGGAGTTTGAACTGCTGACCTACTTTATGGAAAATCAGGGAATTGCATTATCCAGAGAAAAAATCCTGAATCATGTATGGAATTATGATTATTTCGGAGATGCCCGAACGATTGATACCCATGTAAAAAAACTGCGAAGCAAAATGGGAGATAAAGGAGATTATATCAAAACAATCTGGGGCATGGGATATAAGTTCGAGGTAGACCAATGAAAAAATCAAAATCCATACGCTGGCAGATAACAGGAGCATTTCTTGGCTTTCTGGTACTCGCTCTGGGATTGATCATTTTTTTGAATATGACATTCATGGAGCAGTATTATCTGGAGAATAAAAAAGAAATATTGAAAACCAGTTATGAAACGATAGCCAAAGAATACGACGCGGTGGATAAGACAGACACATTAAAGTTTGCATCTACCAATAACCTGTCGTTTGTTATCATTGACTGGAATGGATCTGAACCGGAAGGTTACAGCAATCTGCGGGACAGTGAATCAAAAAAACTTGCAGCAAAATTATTCGGATATATTTATAATTTTGAGCCCAAGGGCGATAAGATCATTGAGAAAACAAATAATTATACGATTCAGTTTAACAGGGATGCCAGTCTGAACATGGAATTTCTGGAAATCTGGGGTACGCTGGATGACGGTGTGAATTTTATTGTACGATCACCGATAGAAAGCATTCAGAAAAGTATTGCATTATCCAATCGATTTTATCTGATGGTGGCGTTAGGTGTGTGTGTGATCGGTGCTGCATTTATCGCTTTTCTGGCAAAACGTCTGACAAAACCGCTGACGGAACTTACAGAGATCTCCAGACGAATGGCGAATCTGGACTTTGATGTAAAATATACCAGTGGCGGAGAAGATGAGATCGGTGTGCTGGGACACAATTTTAATCAGATGTCAGAAACCCTGGAACAGACGATTTCGGAACTGAAGACGGCAAATAATGAACTGCAGAAAGACATTGAAAAAAAAGAAGAAATTGATGAGATGCGAAAAGAATTTCTGTCGAATGTTTCCCATGAGCTGAAAACGCCGATCGCATTGATTCAGGGGTATGCAGAAGGTCTGCAGGATAATATTAACGATGATGAAGAAAGCCGTCAGTTCTATTGTGATGTGATTATAGATGAAGCGGGAAAGATGAACCAGATGGTGAAGAAACTGCTGACACTGAATCAGCTGGAATTTGGTAATGATCAGGTGAATATGGAACGTTTTGATCTGACATCTCTGATACAGGGAGTGATCCAGTCTTCCCAGATTCTGGCACAGCAGGCTGAAGTTGAGATTATGTTCCACCAGACAGAACCTCTGCATGTGTGGGGAGATGAATTCAAGGTGGAAGAGGTCATCACAAACTATGTCACCAATGCGATTCATTATGCTAAAAATGAAAGGAAAATAGATATCCGATGTACCCAGGAGAATGGTGTGATCCGCACCTCGGTTTTCAATACCGGAGATGCGATTCCGGAAGAAGAACTGGATAAGATCTGGATCAAATTTTATAAAGTAGACAAAGCAAGGACGAGAGAGTACGGCGGAAGTGGTATCGGTCTGTCTATCGTAAAAGCGATCATGGAGTCTATGAATCAGCAGTGTGGTGTGAAAAATTATGATAATGGAGTGGAATTCTGGTTTACACTGGATACTACATTGTCAGGAAATCAGGAATAAAAACTCGAAAACGTGTTTTTAAGACAGGCGTAGTAACAAAAGTTATTTATTTCTTTGTCATTTCAGTGGCAAATGTGTTATACTTAACAAAGCGCTGTAAAAGAAAAATACGTAGGAGGATTTTTACAAATGAAAATAGCGGTAACATATGAAAATGGAAAGGTATTTCAGCACTTTGGAAAGACAGAAACATTTAAAGTATATGAAGTGGAAGAGGGAAAAGTAATTTCCAGTGAAGTGATCGGTTCCAACGGAGAAGGTCACGGAGCTCTTGCCGGAGTGTTAGAAGGTCAGGGAGTTGATGTACTGATCTGCGGAGGTCTTGGTGGTGGCGCACAGGCAGCACTGGCAGAGGCGGGAATCGAAGTATGTTCCGGAGCAGAAGGTGATGCTGATCAGGCAGTGGAAGCATACCTGAAAGGAGAACTGATATCTACCGGCGTAAATTGTGATCATCATCATGAAGAAGAGGAAGGACATTCCTGCGGATCGAACTGTGGCGACGGCGGATGCAGCGGCTGCGGTGGTGGCTGCGGAAGTCATCAGCCGTCATTTGAAGGACCAAATGTAGGAAAAATCTGCCGGACACATTACAGAGGAACATTTAACGATGGTTCTCAGTTCGACAGCTCCTATGACCGTGGCGAACCACTGGAATTTACCTGCGGTGCCGGACAGATGATCCTTGGTTTTGATAAAGCAGTAGCCACAATGAAAGTCGGTGAGAAGGTTACCGTTCATCTGATGCCGGAAGAAGCTTATGGCATGTCGGATCCAAATGCGATTTTTACTGTGGAGATCGCCCAGCTTCCAGGTTCCGAAGACCTTACCGTGGGACAGCAGGTGTATCTCTCCAACCAGTACGGTCAGCCATTCCCGGTGAAGGTAAATGCGAAAGATGAAAAGACGATTACATTTGACGCAAACCATGAGATGGCTGGAAAAGAACTGAACTTTGAGATTGAACTGGTGGAAGTGAAATAATCATTTAAGAGAAATCAGTAAAAAGCAATCATTGGATAGAAAATACAAGTGATATCTGATGGTTGCTTTTTTTGTACGGAAAAGCATGATCTGTAAAAAGAAAAATATCAGTAGCAGATGATAAATTTCGGAAAGATATCAAAAATAATTGATAACATGTTATCTTTGGAATATAATAAAGAAAACACACGATGCAAAAGAACGGAGGTGAATAAATATGAAGAACTGTAAAGAAATGGCTGCACGCTGGAACGTTACAGAACGTACCATAAGCGCGTTCTGTAAGGCGGGTAAGATTCCCGGTGCTGTAAAAATTGGGAAAAGCTGGCAGATTCCGGATGACGCACAAAAACCGGCAGATGGAAGAGTACAGTCCGGTAAATATATAAAACGGACATCGAATGAATATAAACCACTTCCAATCGGGATTTCTGATTATATCCGGGCGCAGGCAGAGTATTATTATGTAGATAAAACAATGATGATCAAAGAATTTCTGGATCAGAAACCCCTGGTATCTTTATTTACCAGACCGAGACGATTTGGAAAAACACTGAATATGGATATGCTCAGAGTATTTTTTGAAATATCCGATGAGGATACCTGCAGATTTTTTACAGATAAAAAGATCTGGAAATGCGGAGAAAGCTATCGGTCTCATCAGGGGAAATATCCGGTTATCTTCCTTACCTTTAAAGATGTAAAATTTACTTCCTGGGAAGCAACAAGAGACAAGATTCGAAGCCTGTTACAGGAAGAATATGGAAGGCATGAAAATATTCTTTCCGGAGACAGACTCGCGGAATATGAAAAAGAGTATTTTATAAGAATTCTGGATGGAACAGCGTCAGAAGTTGATCTGAGCAGTGCTCTGGAAAAACTGTCAAAGATGCTGACGGAATATTACGGAACCGCACCGATTATTATTATCGACGAATACGATACGCCGATTCAGGAAGGGTATTCGCAGAACTTCTATCAGGAAATCATTGGATTTATGAGAAACTTTTTTTCCGGAGCATTCAAAGATAACCGCTATCTTTCCTATGGATTCCTTACCGGGATTCTGCGGATTGCCCAGGAGAGCATTTTCAGTGGGTTGAATAATCTGACGGTGAATTCGGTACTGGATGAAGAATATGATGAATATTTCGGATTTACGGATGCAGAAGTACGTGAGATGCTGCAATATTATGGTGCTTTGGGAAAATACCAGGAACTGAAAGAGTGGTATGATGGGTATCTTTTTGGAAAAGAAGAGATATACAACCCATGGTCCGTAATTAATTATATTGCAAAAGGATATATCCCACAGGCATACTGGGTAAATACCGGAAAAAATGAAATCCTCGAAGATGTTCTGAAGAATGCAACGGATGATATTACCGAACGCTTGTATGCGCTTTTACAGGGGGAGCGGGTGGTTGCGAAGATTGATCAGAATGTTGTATATCGTTCTCTTTCCGAGGATCCTGCAAATATTTACAGCCTGTTACTGGTAGCCGGTTATCTGAAAGCACCGGGAAAAGAATTGCAGGCAGATGGATCCTGGCTGTGTGAAGTATCCATTCCGAATCGGGAAATTGCAGCTGTTTATAAAAGTGAAATATTATCGCATCTGCTGCAGGTCGGAGCCATCACAAGAACGACGGCGAATAAAATTGCAGAGAGCCTCTACAGCAACGATTCTGACAGAATGCAAAAGGCAATTGCGGAATATCTGGATCGCTCGATCAGTTTTTATGATACCGGAGCAGAAGGATTTTATCATGGACTGGTTCTCGGACTCATCGCATTGATGGATAATCAGTACAGAATAAAATCCAACAGAGAGTCGGGAGACGGAAGATACGATATCAGTTTGATCCCCAGAACAGAAAAACATCCGGGAATTCTGATGGAACTGAAGTGGAAAAACGGTCTGGATGAGAAGATGCTGGAACGTCTTGCCGAAGAAGCACTGCATCAGATGAAAAATAAAAGATATGATACGGAAATGCGGGAAGAAGGCATTGGAAAAATTCTAAAATTCGGAATTGCATTTTCCGGTAAGAAAGTGAAAATTATGACAGAGTAGCAGAGAGGAAACAAGTATGAAATATAGATTTTGGGGATGGGAACACGCAGATGCAAAAGCGATTACAGCCGAATATAAAGGGATCGAGACACCTGTTGATTTATACGATGCATTATCACATGTCTGGTGTGCGGATACCTGTGCGCCGCGGATGAGGCAGAACTGGACAAAAGAAAATATGACACTGGGACAGTGTTCGATCACCGCTTTTCTGGCTCAGGATATCTTCGGCGGTAAAGTGTACGGAATCCTCAGACCGGGTGGAAATTATCACTGCTATAATGTGATCAGAGACTGTAAGTTTGATCTTACCAGTGAGCAGTTCGGCGATGAAGTACTGGACTATGAGGAGAATCCTGAACAGTTTCGGGAAGTGCATTTTGCGAAGGAAGAGAAGCGGATGCGGTACGAGAAGTTGAAAGAAGAATTGAAGAAGTATTGCGAAAGAAACTAGGAGGAATAATAAATGGGACACTTTTACTTCGTCCGTCACGGACAGACCGTGTGGAATGTGGAGAATAAGATCTGCGGCTGTACCGACAGTCCGCTGACCGAATACGGACGCGAACAGGCAAGAAAAACCGGAAGAAAGATTCTTGCGGAAGGGATCCAGGCAGATGAAATTCTCTGTTCTCCGCTCAGTCGTGCAAAAGATACGGCACAGCTGATTTCCGAAATGACAGGAATCCCATGCCGGGTAGAACCGAGACTGATCGAACAAAACTTCGGCAAATGGGAATCTACGCCGCGGGATGGAGAGGACTTTAAGAAAGCGAAGGAATTCTTTGCATGCAGCCATGAGGGAGGAGAATCGACGCTTCGTCTGGCGCAGAGAATCTATAATCTTCTCGATGATATTAAGAAAGAGTCAGAGGAAAAAACATATATTCTGGTTGCACATAACGGAATCGCCAGAGTAGTGCAGTCCTATTTTACGGATATGACGAATGAAGAATACGCTGCATGGGGTGTGAAAAACTGCGCAGTGGTTCGGTATGACTTTTAGCCGATAACATACAAAGGAGAAAAATATGAGATTTTTAGGCAATATCCTGTGGTTTCTTTTCGGAGGTCTGCTGGGAGGACTATCGTGGATCTTTGCAGGCTGTATCTGGTGTATCACCATTGTCGGGATACCTGTTGGGATGCAGTGCTTTAAGTTTGCAACGCTGGCATTCTGGCCGTTTGGTAAAGATGTAGTATATGGAAAAGGTGTGTTTTCGTTTTTGATCAATCTGATCTGGATTGTTTTCTTCGGATGGGAAATGGCGCTCGGTAATTTGATTGTTGGATTGCTGTGGTGCATCACTATTGTTGGAATTCCGTTCGGAAGACAGTTCTTTAAACTGGCACGCCTGTCCCTGATGCCGTTTGGAGCCAGTGTGGTAGGGTAGAAAGAAAAACATCGATTACGCTTATTATAAATAAGATGCAATCGATGTTTTTTGTATACCGTCTTAAACTTTCCATGTTCAATTGTACCATTTTTGCAAAAATGATATAATTGAGTTGATAAATGATAACGATAAAGAATATAATGCGATGTTTCCGTTCCCGCTAGAGCGTGTTTGAAAAAGGCTTTCTGCAAGATGTGCGTCACAGTTTGTGGGAGATTTTTCCTGAATGAGGGCGGCGTAGCGGGCTACGTCAACCGAATGAAGGTAAAATCTCCCGCAAAGTGGGGCGTGCAGATTGCAGGAATGATTTTTCAAACACGCTCTAGAATAAGAAGAATCTACGCATCCCCATGCATCAGATAATCCAGCAGCCCATCACACCCCCGCTCGACATCCGCATACGTCTCGTCAAACCGTCCCGTATACCACGGATTGCGGAGTACTGGTATATACGGTTCCGGGAAGAAATATTTTACAGATCAATAAAGCGGCAATGCGCATCTGTGGATGGAAAAACAAAGAAGATGCAGCCACATATCTGACGAAATACTGGGGAGAGATACGGCTGGAAAACCATGAGGATAAAGAAAAGCTGTTGCTGTTGAGGAAAACAGAAGATTCTGTAAAGTATTATTTTACGATTGGTCCGGGTACGGAGAACGAAAAGAAGGTGCTTGCAGAAAGCAAATCTCTGTTGGGAAGACATGGCGGTATGGTGCTCATCTCTACTTTTGTGGATGTTACGCAGATCATCAATCTACAGACGGACAAGGCAACGCTTACAGATGAAAATACAGAATTGCAGCAGGCGAGAGATGCGGTACAGATGATTCTGAATTCCGGTTCTTATATCTGTACCTATGATCTGGATGGAAAATTGCTGAACATAAAGTTTTCCGATGCCCTGCGAAAATTATATGGTTATACCGATCAGAAAGATGCCCCGGATACCTGGGAGATGTGGCTGCAGGGAGCGCATCCGGATGATCGTGAGTATGTGGCAAAAGCTTTTACAGAAGCACTGGCACAGGAAAAACTGGCAAATGAAGCCAAGACAGCCTTTCTGGCACGGATGTTCCATGATATCCGAACGTCGATGAACGGAATCCAGGGATTGATTGAGATCAATGAAAAACAAGCCGATGATACGGAACTTACAAAGAAAAATCGCAGGAAGGCGAAAATAGCAGCAGATCATCTGCTTTCCCTGATTAATGATGCATTGCAATTAAGTAAACTGGAAGATCCGAATATCGAGCTGTCTTATGAACCGTTTAAAATTCTTGCAATGACCAATGATGTTGTTACGATCATTGGTCATTGCAAGCCGTGCATCTGTCGGTTCGCTTTTAAAATGATGTATCCTGGAAGATAGCATTAATTAGCAGAAGAGTTTCCGGTCTGGAGATCCTCCAGATCCAGCAGTTGATTGATTTTTTCCACATACTCACTGTAATCTCCGGTCTGTGAAGCGTATTGTTCCATCTGCTGCACCTGACGGGAGAGCGGAAGGGTATCGTTATTCAGGAGATATGCCTTATAGAGTGTAGCAGCCTGATAATAATGTGCGACTGCCTGGCAGGCTTTGATATCAGCACTTCGTTTCTTACCGAGAATACAGTCTCTGCAGGTCATATCATACAGTTCCATATAATCCTCCTGTTGCAGCGTGGAGATATAATCTTCTTCTTCCAGATAATAAGAAGAAACGGTCGCGGAATCACGGATCTCAGAGATTCCGGCAGCTACCATCATGAGGCAGGTGAGTGTCAGAATCACAGTAATGATCCCACAGATCAGTTTTAATGGGGAAAAACGTTTCATCGATTCTCAAGCCCCCTTTCCAGATATTCTTTCAGCTTCGTTGTGGAGAGATCCGGGAGCGCATCTGCCTCCTCAGAGGTCAGTCCGGCATAAGCAACCAGAACCGCTTTTGTCTGCGTACGAAGGTCAACCAGAGCAGCATTTGTCTCGTCGGTAAAATATTCTTCTTTGTTATAAGAGTAATTCTCCTCAAGATTAAAGATATCGTGAATGTCCCTTGCCAGTGTTGTGATGGTATGAGAAATCTCATCGTCATCGAAATAGTAATTGGGATAATAGCTGCTGGTATCCACAAGAATCCGGTAAATATCACGATAGGAATCGGATGCACGGATCAGGGCATTGTATTTGTCAAATTCATCCTCGTAGTACAGGGAATTCTGGCTGTAATAAGAAGAAAGTCCGCAGAATTCACCGTTCTGGATATAAGTATCAATATTTTCCTGATGCTCGGTCAGATGGCTGTGGATCTCCTGTTTCTGAAGGGAAGAACCGATCTCCCAGCTTTTGGATACGAAAATATAAGCACCGATATTTAATATGATCAGAACGAAAACAACAGTCAGAGGCACCGTCAACCCGGTAAACCGTCTGGTTTTCTGATAGACATCCGACTGCGTCTGCTGAAATTCCTGCTGATACCGGTCCATATCTTCCTGATGTTTCTGGGCAAATTCATTTGGCAGACCGCAGAAAGGACAGTATTTATCTTCCAGACCGACCTGCGCGCCGCAATGTGGGCATTTCATTTTTTGTTCCTCCTTTTATGAAAATTGGTAACTGTTCAGTACCTTCACAGTTACAAGCAAAAATGCATTTAAAATCACCTTCGGTGATGGCATTTTTGCTCGTATCTCTCGGGATTTTGGCATATTCATGCCAAAACACCTCGCGGAATATTACCTACGGAATAGTTGTGAAAATGTGCTTAGATGTATAATCCTCACATTTTTGATAACTCAGATAACCGTCTTCAAGGCAGTTCTGATACACCTGATCTGCCTCCTCGGAAGACAGATGAAAATGTTCCAGCAACAGAGTTTCTGATTCCTGAATAAAGGTATCCAGTTTGGCAAGTTCTGTCTCGGTCAGGTTATCTTTGCGATACAGAGAAAAATCTTCCCGGGTAAGAACCATTGCGGAATAAAATCCGCCGCTGATATCATATTCATTGTAGCTTCCGTCGGCAATGGCGTCGTTTAAAAGTTTTACGTCCATATATAAAGTATAGTAATTGTAATAATCCATATGTTTCCAGCGATACAAAGCAGTGCTGCCATCGAGATCATACAAACTGTTGATATAGGTATAAACTTCTTCGTCATCCCCGGAAGCATACAGTTCATTTAATTTTGGAAAATATTCTTTTACAAAAGCATTTTCTTCCCGGAGTTCTTTCTTTTCTATATATCGGCTTCCATAAAGAACGGAAACACCGATTGCAAAAAGCAGAAAGAAAATACCGACAATTATGATAATGATCTTTGCGGTAAAGATTCCCTGATGCTTCAGTTCCCTGGTATATTCTTTTGTGGGAAAGGCTTCAAGATTTTGCACATCCTGCTTCAGATGTTCGAGCTTGTGCATGTATTCGGATTCGGCAGCAGAAGGCTGAACCGTACCGCAGTAAGGGCAGGTGACATCGCTGTCTTTCAGTTTGGCGCCGCAGTTGGGACAAAACATAGTTGTGTGGCTCCTTTCGATATTGCTGCATATATTCATAAAAATGTGTATACTTGTTCTATTTCAATCATTATAGCACATAAAAATGCAAAACGGGGGTTGTTTTTTCGTCAATTATGCATTGACAAAGAAGGGCATAGTTGGTAGAATGAAAAACAAAGCTGTTTTACACATTACCAAGAGAAAGTGGGAAAGAATATGAAACAGAGAATTTTATCTATTTTAGTAGATAACACAGCCGGTGTTTTAGGAAGAATCGCCGGTATGTTCAGCCGGAGAGGCTACAATATAGACAGCCTTACAGTAGGTGTAACCGCAGACCCGAGATATTCCCGTATGACGGTTGTCTGCAGCGGAGATGATGATGTCCTCGAGCAGATTACAAAGCAGCTGAACAAACTGGTGGATGTTAGAGATATCAAGATTCTTGAACCGGATGCCAGTGTTATCAGAGAGTTGATTCTTGTAAAAGTGAGAGTATCTCAGGCAAACAGACAGAATGTCACATCTATCGCAGAGATTTTCCGTGCGAAGGTTGTAGATGTGTCCGTCGATTCCATGGTATTGGAACTGACAGGTTCAAAATCAAAACTGGAGGCATTTCTCCAGCTTCTGGCAGATGGTAATGAGATTCTGGAATTGGCAAGAACCGGAGTATCCGGACTGTCACGTGGATCTGATTACGTATTAGTTTTATAAAAACGTGAAACCGGATGAAAAGCCCGGTCAGAAGATACAGCGAAAAGCTGTCAATTACATAGTGTGCTAGAGGGGAAACCCCCTAACAATAGAAAAATATCCATTTTAGGAGGAACAAAAAAATGGCAAACAAAATTTATTACCAGGAAGATTGTAACTTATCTATGCTGGAAGGACAGACAATTGCCGTTATCGGTTACGGTAGCCAGGGACATGCACATGCTCTGAACGCAAAAGAGTCTGGATGTAATGTTATTATTGGTCTGTATGAAGGAAGCAAATCCTGGGCAAAAGCAGAAGCTCAGGGATTTGAAGTATATACAGCTGCAGAAGCAGCTAAAAGAGCTGACATTATCATGATCCTGATCAACGATGAACTGCAGGCTGATATGTACAAAAAAGATATTGAGCCAAACCTGGAAGAAGGTAACATGCTGATGTTCGCACATGGTTTCAACATTCATTTTGGATGCATCAAACCTCCGAAGAACGTTGATGTAACCATGATCGCACCAAAAGCACCTGGACATACTGTAAGAAGTGAATATCAGGCTGGTAAAGGTACTCCTTGTCTGGTAGCTGTAGAACAGGATGCTACAGGAAAAGCTCTGGAAAGAGCACTGGCTTACGGTCTGGCAATCGGTGGAGCAAGAGCCGGTCTTCTGGAGACAACTTTCAGAACAGAAACAGAAACAGACCTGTTCGGTGAGCAGGCAGTTCTGTGTGGTGGTGTATGCGCCCTGATGCAGGCTGGTTTCGAGACTCTGTGTGAAGCAGGTTACGACCCAAGAAACGCTTACTTCGAGTGTATCCATGAAATGAAACTGATCGTAGATCTGATCTACCAGTCAGGTTTCGAAGGAATGAGATATTCTATCTCCAACACTGCTGAGTACGGTGATTACATCACTGGACCGAAGATCGTTACGGCAGAAACAAAGAAAGCTATGAAACAGATCCTGACAGATATCCAGGATGGTTCTTTCGCAAAAGAATTCCTGTTAGACATGTCCCCAGCAGGACGTCAGGTTCACTTCAAAGCTATGCGTAAACTGGCTGCTGAACATCCGTCAGAGAAAGTTGGTAAAGAGATCCGTAAACTGTACAGCTGGAACAACGAAGAGGATAAGCTGATCAACAACTAATTCTCAATCCAGTAATTGTGTAAATACGAGATACCTAAAAGACTCCGGAAAAACTTTTTCCGGGGTCTTTTTCTTTACTTGACTTAAACCCGACTTTAAGTGCTAAACTATGAGTTAGATAACAATAACATATTATGCCCAGACCAAGGAAGCACAGAAGGAGGAAGAAAGCATGAAACATCAGCAGATTGTTCCAGGTGGTGACGGAGCACATTATGTATCGTATGAAAAGAGAACCGGTAACAATCCATCGTATATTTTACAAGAGATCTGTCACCGGAGGGATTACAGAAAATATATAAACGGGTAAGTGGCAATATCAAAGGAAAAGTAGGTATCAAGCTGCATACCGGTGAGAAAAACGGTCCAAATATCATCCCGAGAGAGTGGGTAAAACATCTGGTGCAGGAAGAACTGCCGGATGTATCTATCATCGAGACAAACACTTATTACGAAGGCGACCGTTATACAACAGAAGCACACCGCGAGACACTGAAGGTGAATGGCTGGACATTCTGCCCGGTAGACATCATGGATGAAGAAGGAACCGCCATGCTTCCGGTAAAAGACGGAAAATGGTTCACTGAGATGTCTGTAGGAAATCATATGCTGAATTATGATTCCATGGTAACGCTGACGCATTTCAAAGGTCATACGATGGGTGGATTCGGTGGATCCAATAAAAACATCGGTATCGGCTGCGCAGATGGTCGGATCGGTAAAGCTATGATCCATACCGCAGAAGGTTCTGATAATATGTGGAGTATTGCAGAAGAAGAACTGATGGAGAGAATTGCAGAGTCTACAAAGGCAACCATCGATTTCTTTGGCAAACAGGTGACCTATGTGAACGTTCTTCGCAATATGTCTGTATCCTGTGACTGTGAAGGATGTGCAGCAGCACCGGTTGTAACACCGAATATCGGTATCGTCGCTTCCGTAGATATTCTTGCAGCAGATCAGGCTTCTGTCGATCTTGTATATGCGCTGAAAGAGGAAGACCACAAGGATCTGGTAGAACGTATGGAGACCCGTCACGGTCTTCGCCAGTTAAGCTATATGAAAGAATTGCAGATGGGAAATGACCGCTATATCCTGAGCGATATTGATAACGACGATACACGGATCTGCCCGAAAGAAGCAGTAAAAGATGTCAAACCGTTTGAAGGATAAAAAGTTGTAAGCAGTCAGAATTGCCTGCTGAATGGAAAATTAATATGTAATGAAAAAGCAGTTGCTGTCCGGAAAATCATTCCAACATGGAAACAGATTTTACGGATAACAACTACTTTTTTGTCTATGCAAATAATGAGCCAAAGTATATGCTAATGTCGTTTGTGTCCCACCAGCCAGCAGGCATGTAATACATAAATTACCGTCGGAACCAGAACAACCAGCTGGATATCCGAATAAGCTGCATTGGTGATCGCCGGGAGCAGAACGGTATGGAGTGACAGGTACAGATAGATACCGCCTGCTGCCAGATTACAAAGAACGAATCGCCATCCAAGAAACCCAAAGACAGAAGCCGCTACCAGAAGCGCACCGATCAGAAAATCACCGGGCAGTTGGATGGGAAACATATTTTTATTTTGCATAAGAAATAACAGCAGGATTCCATATAAGAAAAATACAATATTCATCAGGCTCATCAATTTAAAAAGCAGACTGTAATACCGTGTGGTAGGACAGTGATCCCAAAGTTCCACTCCCAGCTTTTCTGCCAGTTCCGTAGCTGCCCGTGTGAAGGTGAGATTGGTCATCACCATCGCCCGGTCGCAGTCGTAAAAATTTGCACCTGCGTAGGCTTCCTGCACGGCTTTATTTCCGACGGGATAGGAATAATATTTGCATTGAATCCCGTATTTTTTTCGATGTTTATGGGCGATGATATCCACGCCCTGATCTCCGGAACTCTGTGTAACCTGAACTCTGGAGAATCCATTTCTTTTTAATATTTCCGCACACTGATATTCAAACTGATATCCATCCATGTGTTACTGTCTCCTGTAATCTATATAAAAAATTAATTTGTAACTGTCCGATTTTAATAAAAACGTACTTGAGTTACTTATATATTTTTCAGCATATCACAGATCAGAAAAAAGAACAAGTGTTCTTGAGAAGAAAAACAGTAAAAATAACAGAATACAGCGTTTAATTGATTTTCCGAAACTCAGAAGGTGTCATGCCGGTCATTTTTCGAAACATCAGAACAAAATGGCTGGCATCCGTGTACCCCACATCCTGAGCAATATCCTGAATTTTTCGCCCCCGATGACTGACCAGAAGTTCCTTTGCCTTGCTGAGCCGGAATTTGGTCAGATACTCATAGACCGAACATCCCAGATATCTCGAAAAGAGCCGGGAGAGGTACTGGGGTGTGACAAAGACTTCCCGGCTGAGTGCATCAGCGGTGAGGTCTTCCATGTACCGGGTGTGGATGCTGGCTAGAACCGGCCGGATGTATTTTTCCCAGGCAGGCTGTTTGGAAGGATTGACCTGAAGACCACCGGTGAACTGCAAAAGCACCTGATAACATTCCTGTGATAACAGCTGGGAATCTACCGGCGTTTCCTGATGATGAAGGACAGCCTGGTCGATCAGTTTTCGGATGGTGGCGGCTTTCTCATTTTCAAAAAACAGAAGATGCGAGGAGCCGAACAGAGCAGAAAAATAAGGACTCAGGGATCCACTGAAAGTGGCAAATAAAGTGATCCATTTTCCGGAGACGGAACGGTAAGCATGAGGTATTCCGGGAGCGAGCAGAACGCCCTGATTTTCACCGATCGTGTAGTGCTGCCCGTCGATGGTAAGAATACCGGAACCTTCCTGTGTCTGCAGATAATGATAGACCGGGAAACCATCCGGACGCATGGTAGGTTCCTGATCCCAGTTATTCCCGATGGAATCAAACTGAAAAGGGAAATCCACCGGAGCAGAATTAAAATAGATAGGCATAGGGTGATCCTCCATAAAAAATCATACACAGTCTGAAGTATTTTCAACTTCATGGTAGCATACAGAAAAAACATCTGTCAAGGAGTTTCAAAATGTTATAGAAAGAAGTGTATCCTGTTATACAAATTTGAAAAAAGAAGCAGTATAATGCAGATAACAAGAGGTTATCGGAAATTGACAGAAAAGATTCGGATAATTATAGAAACAAAGAGATCGAAAGGAGAAATTTTATGCAGTCAAAATTCAAAAGAATCCTTTACGGAGGAGATTACAACCCCAACCAGTGGCCGGAAGAAGTATGAAAAGAGGATATGAGAATCTTTAAAGATGCGCGGATCAACAGCGCTACGATCAACGTATTTTCCTGGGCAAAGATTCAGCCGTCAGAGCATGAATATAACTTTGCGGAACTGGACAAGATCGTGGAGATGCTCTCCGAAGAAAATTACGATATTGTATTTGCTACTTCTACCGCAGCTCTTCCGGGCTGGATGGTAAGAAAATACCCGGAAGTGATGAGCACCGATTACGAAGGCAGACAGCACCGGTTTGGTCAGCGTCATAATGCCTGCCCGAATTCCCTGGTATATCGCAAATATGCTTCCGCAATGGCAGATAAACTGGCAGAGCGCTATGCGTCCAATCCCCATGTCACCTGCTGGCATATCAACAACGAATACGGAGTTACCTGCTTCTGTGACAACTGTCAGAATGCATTCCGTGTATGGTTAAAAGACAAATATAAAACTATCGAGGAACTGAACAAAGCATGGAACATGGAGTTCTGGGGACACACCGTATATGATTGGGATGACGTGGTAGTTCCGAATGCATTAAGTGAAGGAATCGGAACCGAGAAAACCGCATTTGCAGGTATTTCCATCGATTATCGCAGATTTAATTCAGACAGTGTTCTGGAATGTTACAAGATGGAGAGAGATGCGATCCGCAAATACAACAAAGACGTTGTGATCACGACAAATCTGATGGGAACCTTCAAGGATCTGGATTACTTCAAATGGGCGAAAGAGATGGATATTGTGTCCTGGGATAACTATCCTGCTTACGATACCCCATGGAGTAAGATCGCGATGACACATGATCTGATGCGTGGACTGAAAAAAGCACCGTTCATGCTGATGGAACAGACACCAAGCCAGCAGAACTGGCAGAAATACAACTCCCTGAAACGACCGGGACAGATGCGTGCACAGAGTTATCAGACGGTAGCACACGGAGCAGACACCATTCAGTTCTTCCAGCTGAGAAGAAGTGTGGGAGCATGTGAAAAATTCCACGGCGCAGTGATCGCCCATGTGGGAACGGAAAATACCAGAGTGTTCCGTGAAGTGGCACAGCTGGGAAGAGAACTGGAAAGCTTCGGAACAAAGACCCTGGGCAGCGAAAATATTTCAGAGGTAGGTATGATCTTTGACTGGGAAAACTACTGGGCACTGGAATATACCAGCGGACCTTCCGAAGATCTCAAATATGTAGATCAGATCCATAAATATTATACTTACTTCTATGAGAGAAATATCAGTGTAGATATGATTCCGACAGATGCAGATTTTTCACAGTATAAAGTGATTGTCGCACCGGTTTTGTATATGGTCAAAGAGGGTATGAAGGAAGCGCTGGAAGCGTTTGTGAAAAATGGCGGTATTCTGATCATTACTTATATGAGCGGAATTGTAAACGAGTCCGATAACGTACATCTGGGCGGCTATCCGGGACCACTGCGTGAGATGGCTGGTGTATGGGTGGAAGAGATCGATGCTCTGGCTCCGGAACAGACAAACGAAGTGAAATTCACCGACGGAACCACAGCCTCCTGTAACCTGTTATGCGATCTGATGCATCTGGAAGGTGCCGAAGCACTGGCAACTTATGAGAAAGATTTCTATGCAGGCATGCCGGCAGCCACCAGAAATACATACGGCGAAGGTGCTGCTTATTATGTAGGAACGCAGATGGATGCTGCGGGACTTGCAAAGATTCTGGATCGGGCAGTCAGCGAAGTGGGTGTGAAAGCTGTGATTCCGGAGACAACCGGACTGGAAGTAACCTGCAGAACATCCGACGATACCAGATATTATTATGTGATGAACTTCAAAGACGAAGATCAGATTCTTCCGGAAAGTCTTGCAGGAAAGATCGATCTGATCAGTAGAGAAGTTATCCCGGCAGGAACAGTACTGAAAAAATGGGATGTACTGATCCTGCAGGAAGTAAAATAGAATAGCGTTTTGAATTTTACAGGAGAGGACTTTCCTGTAGATGAAGAAAATGTTCGATGACGGGATTCGCCTGTTCGTTTTTACGGCAGGCGAATCCTATTTGCCTTGGGGGAAACGTAAGTCCAAGCGGCAGAACGATCAGGTCTCCGCCGTCGAGTTCTTCCTGTACAAATTCCTGAATCACACAGGCGGCTCCCATACTGATCTTTGCGAATTCAATCAAAAGATCCATCGTTGAGACTTCCAGAACATTGGACAGTTCCACACCGTGTTCCAGAAATACACGGTTGATATACTGCCGGGTGATATTTTCTTCATCCAGCATCATAAATGTAGCCGTCTGAAAAAGATCGCTGCCTCCGGAGCGCAGTTCCAGATGCTCCAGATAGGAAGAGGTCGTCACAAAAATATCCTGAATTTTCTGCAATGGCTGAAAATAAAATCCTTTCTGGATCGTTGGCTCCCCGACCAGTCCGATGTCGATCTTATTTTCCTCCAGCAGCGTCAGCGTCTGGTACGTGGACTGACAGCTGATCGAGATTTTTACATGCGGATATGCTTTGATAAAACGCTGCAGATGCGGCAGCAAAATGTATTTGCAGAGTGTTGTGCTGACACCGATACGAAGCTGATCCACACCGAGCGCATGATGTCGCGCCAGGATTTCCTCACCTTCCATCAGGGCGTCGAACGCCGCACTCGTATGCTGAAAAAGGATCTCGCCATCGGCGGTAAGTGTCACACCCCGTGAACTTCGCTTGAACAGGGTGGTGTTCAGATTAACCTCGAGCTTCTGAATCGATTTGCTGATGGCGGGCTGGCTGATGTATAACTCCTTGGCGGCATGAGAGATGCTGCCTTTCTTTGCAACGGTGTGAAATACATAATAAAGAGAAAGATTCTGTTCCATAGATTCCTCCGTAAATAAGAGCGTATAAGAAAAATGCTATAATCTGTAGTTATGAAAAATATATTTTATATGTATTGTTATTATACCGCAAGATGTGTTACAATAGCAAACAGTAAATGAAAAATAATTTCAACATCATATACGTAGGAGGAACAGAGACATGGGAATGACGATGACACAGAAGATTCTGGCAGCGGCAGCAGGTCTTGATAAAGTAGAGGCCGGACAGCTGATCGAGGCAGAACTGGATCTGGTACTGGGTAATGATATTACATCACCGGTAGCGATTCATGAGATGGATAAAATGACGGTAGATACCGTATTTAATAAAGATAAAGTAGCTCTGGTCATGGATCACTTTATCCCGAACAAAGATATCAAATCCGCACAGCACTGCAAGTGCGTAAGAGAATTCGCCTGTAAACACGACATCACCAATTACTTTGACGTAGGAGAGATGGGTATTGAACATGCACTTCTTCCGGAAAAAGGTCTGACAGTAGCAGGTGATGTCATTATCGGAGCAGACTCTCATACCTGTACATACGGCGCACTGGGTGCTTTTTCCACCGGTGTGGGAAGTACGGATATGGCAGCCGGTATGGCAACCGGAAAAGCATGGTTTAAAGTACCGTCCGCGATCAAATTCAATATCGTTGGAAAACCTGCAAAATGGGTAAGCGGTAAAGATGTGATCCTGCACATCATCGGTATGATCGGTGTGGATGGTGCCCTGTACAAATCCATGGAATTCACAGGTGAAGGTATCAAGAACCTGTCTATGGATGATCGTTTTACAATCGCAAATATGGCAATCGAGGCCGGTGGAAAGAACGGTATCTTCCCGGTTGATGATGTTGCTATGGCATATATGAAAGAACACTCCAAACGGGAATGGAAAGTATTTGAGGCAGACGAGGATGCTGTATACGATGAAGAATACACCATCGATTTGAGCACTCTGCGCCCGACCATTGCTTTCCCGCATCTGCCGGAAAATACAAAAACCATCGACGAGATCACAGAAGATGTGAAGATCGATCAGGTAGTTATCGGTTCCTGTACCAACGGACGTATCGATGACCTGCGTATCGCAGCTGAGATCCTGGCAGATCACAAAGTGAAAAAAGGTATCCGTTGTATCGTGATCCCTGCAACACAGAAGATTTATCTGCGGGCAATGGAAGAAGGTCTGTTAAAGATCTTTATCGAAGCAGGCGCTGTTGTAAGTACTCCGACCTGTGGACCGTGTCTGGGTGGTTATATGGGTATCCTGGCAGAAAATGAACACTGCGTATCCACAACCAACCGTAACTTCGTAGGACGTATGGGACATGTGGATTCTGAGATCTATCTGGCAAGCCCGGCTGTTGCAGCAGCAAGTGCGGTTACCGGTAAGATTTCTTCACCGGAAGAATTAGGTTTATAGGAGGAAAAGAAGATGAAGGCAGAAGGAAGAGTATTTAAATATGGTGACAACGTAGATACAGACGTAATCATTCCTGCACGTTATCTGAATTCCTCGGATCCGGCGGAACTGGCTACTCACTGTATGGAAGATATTGACAAAGAATTTGTCAACAAAGTACAGAAAGGTGACATCATCGTTGCCAACAAGAATTTCGGATGTGGTTCTTCCAGAGAGCATGCTCCGATCGCGATCAAAGCAGCAGGTGTAAGTTGTGTGATCGCAGAGACATTTGCACGTATCTTCTACAGAAACTCCATCAACATCGGACTCCCGATCATCGAATGCCCGGAAGCAGTAAAAGGAATCGATGCAGGGGATGAAGTAGAGATCGACTTCGACAGCGGTATGATCTATAACAAGACAAAAGGAACCGAGTTCAAAGGTCAGGCATTCCCGGAATTCATGCAGAGACTGATCAATGCCGGCGGATTGGTAAATTACATCAACGCAAATACAGAAAAATAAATCAAGCTATCAGATACAGACGATACGGGAAATCCGGTCGTCTGTATTTACGCGAGCAACGAGTCAAAGTCCGTGCTTGCACGAGACCTTGACGACTGCCGCGATAATGAGTAAAATTCGCGAAGCGTATTTTATCTCGTTTCAGAAGTTAGGCATTGACAAAAACAGGAAAATTCCATATAATATATGTTACTTGCCGGGGTATGGCGTAGCTTGGTAGCGCGCACGGCTGGGGGCCGTGAGGTCGCAGGTTCAAATCCTGTTGCCCCGATTGCAAAACTTACCGTAGAAAGCAGTTGACAATCGGCATATTTCTATGATAAGATTTGTTTTGTAAAAAGCGTGGAAGAGGAAGAGTACAGAGGATTCGGCTTTCAGAGAACTGCTGGCTGGTGTGAAGCAGTGGATGAAGAGTTTGGAACTGCCCTCGGAGCTGCTGCCTGAACGAAATATATTTCCAGTAGGAGTAGTCGGAACACCCCACCGTTATCACGGGGGAGGATATAAGGTGTAGACCCGTATCTGGCAGAGTGCATGAAGAGATTCATGAAAAAGAGTGGTACCGCGTAGGAGATAATCCTTCGTCTCTTGAAAAGAGAGACGGAGTTTTTTTTGCGCATTTTTACATATCCATAAAGAAGATAGATGCCAGAGCTGTGCAGGGAATCAAATTTAGGAGGACAAGGAACATGATGAATTACAAAAAGTATGTAAGACAGTATTTTATGCCACCGGTAAAATGCATGAAATGGGCAGAGAAAGAGTATGTAGAGAAAGCTCCGATCTGGTGCAGCGTGGATCTGCGTGACGGTAACCAGGCACTGGTAATCCCGATGAGTCTGGAGCAGAAAATCGAGTTCTTCAAACTTCTGGTAAAGATCGGATTTAAGGAAATTGAAGTAGGTTTCCCGGCAGCATCCGAGACCGAGTATGAATTCTTAAGAGCACTGATCGAACAGAACCTGATTCCGGAAGATGTAACGATTCAGGTACTGACACAGGCAAGAGAACATATTATCCGTAAAACTTTTGAAGCGGTAAAAGGTGCACCGAGAGCCATCATTCATGTATACAATTCCACCTCTCTGAGCCAGAGAGAGCAGGTATTCCGCAAATCAAAAGAAGAGATCAAAAAGATCGCTGTAGACGGAGCCGCACTGTTAAAGAAACTGGCTGATGAGACAGACGGAAACTTCCTGTTCGAGTACAGCCCGGAAAGTTTCACCGGAACAGAACCGGAATATGCACTGGAAGTATGTAACGCCGTTCTGGATGTATGGAAACCAACCGCAGAGCAGAAAGCAATCATCAACCTGCCGGTAACCGTAGAACATTCCATGCCGCACGTATATGCAAGCCAGATCGAGTACATGTGCGACAATCTGAATTACAGAGAAAATGTTATCGTATCTCTGCATCCGCACAACGACCGTGGATGTGGTGTGGCAGACTCTGAACTTGGACTTCTTGCCGGTGCAGACCGTATCGAAGGAACACTGTTCGGAAACGGTGAGCGTACCGGTAACGTAGATATCATCACACTGGCTATGAATATGTATGCACAGGGTGTAGATCCGGAACTGGACTTCTCCGATATGCCTGATATCTGCGAAAAATATGAAAAATTCACCGGTATGAACGTAGACCCGAGAAGCCCGTACAGCGGTTCTCTGGTATTTGCCGCATTCTCCGGTTCCCATCAGGATGCAATCGCAAAAGGAATGCACTGGATCGAAGAAAAAGACCCGGATCACTGGACTGTTCCGTATCTGCCGATCGATCCGAGAGATGTCGGAAGAAGCTACGATGCAAATGTTATCCGTATCAACAGCCAGTCCGGTAAAGGTGGCGTAGGCTATATTCTGGAAACAAAATACGGTCTGAACCTGCCGCCGAAGATGCGTGAAGCAATGGGATACGCAGCAAAAGCAGTATCTGATCATACTCATAAAGAACTTCATCCGGATGAGATCTTCGAACTGTTCAAAGAGACTTTCGAAAATGTCAAGAAACCGCTGGATATCCAGAAAGTACATTTCCAGCAGAATGGACACATTACCACACAGGTTACTTCTTCCTTCGAGGGTCGTGTGATCACAACCGAAGCAAATGGTAACGGACGTCTGGATGCGGTAAGCAACGCACTGAAAAAAGCATACGACATGCAGTACACACTGGTTTCCTATACCGAGCATGCACTGGAGATGAGCACAAGCTCCAAAGCAATCGCATACGTAGGTATCCAGAAACCGGACGGATCCCTTTCCTGGGGCGCTGGCGTCGACAGCGACATCATCCGCGCTTCCATCGATGCCTTAGTTACCGCTATTAATAACCGATAAATCCGTAGGGAAAACTGTGTACAGGAAAAGGTAAAGTGTGTACAGGAAAAAAACAAAGCTATCTATGAACAGATAGCTTTGTTTTTGTATATGGAGAATGAAAGTGGAACAACAGGAAAAGAGGAAGAAAATGGCAGGAAGACCGAAAAAGAAACCGGATTACGATGAAAAACAACAACTGGATGCGTTTCTGGAAGAACTGACGGCAGCATATCAGGAAGCGGATTCTCTTCGGACGATGGCAGCAGAACTGGATATTACACCATTAAAACTTCGTAAGCCGCTGATTACGGCGGGAGCATTTTCATCAGAAACCAGCACAGAGGTTTGCAGACTGCGCGAGGAAGGAAAATCGGTTCCGGAGATTATGGATATCACAGGACTTTCGAGAGCGTCGGTGCACTCGTATCTTCCATATATAAGCAGAAAAAAGCAGCTGAAGAGATTAAGACAGCAGCAAAACTGAAAGAAGTTCTGGGCGACAAATATGAAGAAGGAATGACAGTTATCGATGTGAAATACCTGTATCCATACGGAGCATTCAGTGGAAAATTCCCTCTGACGATGACATTTAATGTAACTGGAGTTACATCTTCTTCCAAAGTTCAGGTACTTGCATATAACGATGAAACAGGTCAGTGGGAAGTCGTAGAGTGCACAGTAGGTAACGGAACAGTTACAGCAGTGCTTAATTCCCTTTCTCTGGTTGCTTTTGTAGTAGATGGTAAGACAGCTGGAACAATCAATACAGCAACTTCTACAGGAAGCGGAAGTAACACTTCCACCGTTTCTCCGAAAACAGGTGAAGGCAATACCATGATGATAGTTGCAATGTTTGCAGCAATTGGACTTGCTGGAATGACAGTTGTAGTTGCAGGAAGAAAAAGAGCATAAATAAGGCGCATACGGGGAGCAGGGCAGTTGATGTCCTGCTCTTTTTGTGGTTATATGAGGTTGTAATTTGATGGATTCTTTCGTATAATAAGCGAAGTAGTACAGTGAGATTGTGAAAAAGAGAAAGGATTACTGGCAGCGAATGAAAGAAATATACGATATCCATACACATATTATTCCGGGAGTGGATGATGGTGCGGATACATTGAAAACAGCGAAAAAGATGATACGGAGAGAATATGCGGATGGCGTGCGTACGATTGTTCTGACACCGCATTTTCGTAAAGGAATGTTTGAATCGCCGATGACGAAAGTGCAGGCTGGTTATCAGAAAGTGCAGGAACTTGCAGCGGAACTTGCGCCGGATCTGCAGGTGCTTCTCGGATGCGAATTTCATGTAAATACCGAGATGGTTCAGATGTTGAAGCATGGGGAACGTCCGACTCTGAACGGAACTTCCTGCGTGCTGACAGAATTTTCTCAGCTGCATACCTTTCAGTTTATAGAGAATTCCTGTCATGAACTTCTCACGAACGGTTACACTCCGGTGATTGCTCATGCGGAACGATATCCGACCTTACAGAAAAATATGGATTATCTGGAGCGGCTGCATGATATGGGAGCCTATATTCAGATGAATGCAGACAGTATCAGCGGGGCAGATGGACTGCGTATGAAATGGTTTTGCAAAAAGGTGATGAAACGTGATCTGCTGCATTTTGTAGGAAGCGATGCACATAATATGAAAAACCGGATGCCACAGATGGGAAGATGTGCAGAGTATATGGAAAAACATATGGGACGTGATTATACAAAACAAATATTGATCCGTAATCCGAAAAAAATGTTACGGAAAACAGTTCGGTAGCGGGTATTCGAAGAAATACAATCTTTTTCCATTTTCTTCTTGCCATTTGAAAAATAAATGTTATAGTAGAAAGGAACGTTATTCCTGTGTGAAAACGCATCATTCTATTATAACATTTTCAGTATTTAAAATAATATGGAAAGAGGATAGTGCTGACCGTTTTGGCGGCAACTATACGGAAAGTCCATAAAATCTTATCTGTAACTGTATAGTTTTGGTACAGTTATCTGTTAGTATGTCTGCTTTTCTACAGGTATGTTATGTTCAAAATGATTCCCAATATTCTATAATTTAATGAGCCGAGAGACAGGGAACGTATTTCCATATTTTCTGGCAGTGCGCCGTTTCATCGGACAGAAGAGGAGAAAAAGAAACTATGAACAACACACATGCATCACGGACACGGTATCTGGTGGAACTGGCACTGATGGTGACCATTATTTTCGTTATGGCATTTACCCCGCTGGGATATTTCCGGACACTTGGATTATCCATTACGTTTCTGACGGTACCGGTAGCGGTTGGCGCGATGATTCTTGGACCGACAGGCGGTGCGATCTGTGGTCTGGCATTCGGTATCACCAGTTTTATGCAGTGCTTCGGTATGGGCGCTTTCGGAACCATGTTATTCAGCATCAACCCACTGGGAACAGCAGTAGTATGTATCATTCCACGACTCCTGGAAGGCTGGATCACAGGACTGATTTTTAAAGCAATTCGCGGAAAAATGAAAAACGGTGCTTACCTGGTAGCAAGTCTTGCGTGCCCGTTGCTGAACACGCTGTTTTTTATGAGTACGCTGGTGCTGATTTTTTACAATACAGATTATATCCAGGGATTTGTAACGTCTCTGGGAGTAAGTAACCCGTTTACGTTTGTTGTGGCATTTGTCGGTGTGCAGGGACTGATCGAGGCGATTGTCTGCTTTATCCTGGCAGGAGCAATCTCAAGAGCACTGAGTGCGGCACTGCACAGAATCTGAGAAAAAACTGGATTTGAGATAATATACGGAGCATGCCGGAACTTTCCAGCGGGGAGTCTGGCATGCTCTCAACATTTTAGGGGAAAGGGAGATTTGAGATAAATGAGTGGAATACGTGAAATAGCAATGACAGAAATGCCGGAGGTTTCGATCGGCAATGTGCAGAATGAAGAGGCAAAAACCGGTGTGACAGTTCTTTTGTTTGATAAGAAAACAGGTGCTGTTGTCGGTGTGGATATCAGTGGTGGAGGTCCGGCATCCCGTGAGACTCCGCTGACTTCCCCGGTTACAGCAGATAACCCGATCAATGCGATTGTTTTATCCGGTGGATCGGCTTACGGTCTGGCAGCATCGGACGGTGTGATGCGTTGCCTGGAAGATCATGGGATCGGCTTTGAGACCGGATATGCGAAGGTTCCGCTGGTGTGCCAGTCCTGCATCTATGACCTCGGGTACGGAAGTGCTACCGTGCGCCCGGACAGTGAGATGGGATATGCAGCCTGTGAGAAAGCGCTTGCAGGAGGCAATCCGTCCAGTGGCAGTGTGGGAGCGGGAACGGGTGCTACGGTAGGAAAAATCTGTGGTATGGAACGGGCGATGAAATCAGGGCTTGGTATGTATGCGGTACAGTTGGGAGAACTGCGGATGGCAGCTGTTGTGGCAGTCAATGCCCTGGGAGATATTTTTGATTCTTCTACCGGAAGAAAGATCGCCGGACTCCGGACGGAGGACGGTACTGCGTTCAGTGACAGCTGTGAGGAACTGTGGAAAATGGGGCAGAGAGAAAACTTGTTTACCGGCAATACGACGATCGGAGCCGTGATCACAAACGGAAAATTTAACAAAGCACAGATGAACAAGATCGCATCCATGACCAGAAATGCCTATGCCCGCTGCATTAACCCGGTGGGAACTATGGCGGATGGTGACAGCATTTACGCGGCATCTGCGGGTGAGGTGGAAGCAGATCTGAACGTTGCAGGAACGCTTGCGGCTTATGTAATGGAGCGTGCGATCGTGGCAGCGATTCGGTAAAAATATTGACAACTCCCCGTAAAACAGCGTATACTATACAGGAATATGGCGTTGTTGTATTTGGCAAAAATTTTGAGCGATCCGCATAAGAATCGGAGTTTACAACAGCGAAAACACGAGGGAGGAAATGAATATGAAAAAGAATAACAGTATCAAAACTGTGGTAGCCATCGGTATCGGCGCGGCTCTGTTCTTTGTGCTGGGACGTTTTGTGGCGATCCCGAGCCCGGTTCCGAACACCAACATCAGTCTTCAGTATGCAGTACTGGCTCTGCTGGCTGCTATGTACGGTCCGGTAGCCGGTGGTCTGATCGGTTTCATCGGTCATACACTGGTGGATCTGTCCTGGGGTGGAATCCCGTGGTGGAGCTGGGTGATCACATCTGCATTTGTCGGTGTGGTTGTAGGAGCATTCGCCAGAAAGCTGAACGTTCAGGAAGGTGATTTTGGTAAAGCAAAAGCAGCAGTATTTGCAATCGCAAACGTAGTTGCTCATGTCATCGGATGGGTTGTAGTGGCTCCGGTACTGGATATTCTGATTTATGCTGAACCGGCAAAAAAAGTATTTGCACAGGGTGCATTTGCCGCAGTATCCAATACGATCACCGGTGTGGTAGTAGGTGGACTTCTGATCCTGGCTTACACAAAGACCATTGCCAAAAAAGGATCCCTGGATCAGGAATAAAATCAGTTGCTGATTACGAAAAAGCTTTCTCATAAAGTCTCAGAGACTTGTGAAAAAGCTTTTTCTTTTGTAAATAGTAAGACGAGGTAGAGAAAAACGTGACAAACAAACAATCCCCTGTTATTTCATTCAAAAATTATTCCTTTCAGTATCGTGCCCAGAAACGACCGACGTTAACAAATATCAATCTGGATATCTATCCGGGTGAGAGAGTTCTGATCGCAGGTCCCTCCGGTTGTGGGAAAAGTACTCTGGCGGGCTGTATTAACGGACTGAATCCTTGTTCCAATCCGGGCAAAGCCACCGGCGAACTGATCATCGATGGGGTGGATGCCACAAAAAGCAGTATTTTTGAGCTTTCCGCTCATGTGGGAACGGTTCTGCAGGATCCGGACGGACAGTTTATCGGACTGACTGTAGGAGAGGATATCGCGTTTTCCCTGGAGAACAGCTGTATGCCCCAGGATGAGATGCATCAGATCACGCGAAAAGTAGCAGAACTGGTAAAAATCAATAACCATCTGGACTATGCACCCCATGAACTTTCCGGCGGACAAAAACAACGGGTCAGTCTTGCCGGTGTTATGGTGGATCAGGTGAAGATCCTGTTATTTGATGAACCACTTGCCAATCTGGATCCGGCAACCGGAAAACAGACGATCGAGCTGATCGATGAGATCCAGAAAGAGACCGACACTACGGTAGTGATCATCGAACATCGTCTGGAAGATGTATTATGGAGAGATGTGGATCGGATCATCCTGATCAGTGAAGGAAGGATCCTGGCAGATCTGCATCCGGATGAGCTTCTGGCAACGGATCTTCTTGTTGAAAATGGGATCCGGGAGCCACTGTATCTGACTGCGATGCGCTATGCCGGAATCACGCTGACACCGGAGAAAAAACCGTCCCATGCAGACACGGTTACACTGCCGGAAAATGATGTAAAACAATTACAACAGTGGTTCCAGTCACGCGGGGCAGGAAAACAGGAGACAGAAAGAGAACCTCTTCTGGAAGTGAAAAATCTGAGTTTTGGATATACAAAAGGAGAGCGAACGCTTCAAGATGTAAGCCTGACGATCCGAAAAGGAGAGATGGTCAGCATCGTAGGCAAGAACGGAGCCGGAAAATCGACATTTTCCAAACTGGTCTGTGGTTTCGAGGATCCGGATCAGGGAGAGATTCGCTTTGCGGGGAAGGATCTGCTGACAGAAAATATCCGTCACAGAGCAAAACATATCGGCTACGTGATGCAGAATCCAAACCAGATGATTTCTAAGACCATGATTTTTGACGAGGTGGCACTGAGTCTTCGCAATACAGGAATGGACGAGGCTGCGATCCGGGAGCAGGTGGAAGAGACGCTGAAGATCTGTGGCCTGTATCCGTTCCGAAACTGGCCGATCTCAGCTCTGAGTTTCGGACAGAAAAAACGTGTGACCATCGCCAGCGTTCTGGTACAGAATCCGGAATTGATCATTCTGGATGAGCCGACGGCGGGGCAGGATTTTTATCATTATACAGAAATTATGGAATTTTTGCGAAAATTAAATGAAGAGGGTGTCACCGTTGTGATGATCACCCATGACATGCATCTGATGCTGGAATATACATCGCGGGCACTTGTTTTTGCGGACGGACGGCTGATTGCTGATGACTGTGCAGCTGCAGTTTTATGTAATCAGAAGCTGGTTGAACGGGCAGCGCTGAAAGAAACCAGTTTATTTACGCTGGCAAACCGGGCAGGTATCGCACCGGCGGAAGCCTTTGTGGAATGTTTTATCGAAGAAGATCGGGAGGTACGCAGCCATGGCCGCTAATACGGTATTAAATTATCTGCCAAGGGAAAGTGTAGTTCACAGACTCACCGGAACTACCAAGCTGGCATTTTTCCTGTTATTTACCTTCGCCAGCATGATCACCTACAACACCTGGGTGCTTCTGGGACTTTTGGCGGTGAGTATCTCAGCGTTCAAACTCAGCAAGATCCGCTTCAAAGAAGTCCGTTTTATGATGATTTTCATGCTTGTTTTTCTATTGTTGAATAATTTGTTCATCTTTTTGTTCGACCCGGATCAGGGAACAACACTGTATGGCACCCGGCATGTACTCTGCCATCTGTTCTGGAGGTATGATCTGACAGCGGAGCAGCTGTTTTATATGGTAAATATTTCCATCAAATACTTCGTGGCACTGCCGGTAGCGATCCTGTTTATCTCAGCGACGAACCCCAGTGAATTCGCTGCCAGCCTGAACAGCATCGGTATCTCCTACAAAGTAGGCTATTCCGTGGCTATCGCCCTGCGTTACATCCCGGACATCCAGCGAGACTACCACAGCATCAGCCAGGCACAGCAGGCGAGAGGTGTGGAACTTGGAAAAAAAGAACACTTTTTCACAAGACTGAAAAACTCTGTCAACATCCTGCTGCCACTGATCCTTACAAGCCTGAACCGCATCGATACGATCTCGAATGCGATGGAACTGAGGGGATTCGGAAAACATAAAAAAAGAACCTGGTATACGAAACGGTCATTCGCAAGAAATGATTTTATCGTGCTGGGACTCGGAGTTGTGCTGCTGGGGGTGAGCCTGACGGTGACGATTCTGTTTGGGAGATTTTATAATCCGTTTGTGTAGAGAATAGAAGAAGCGTTGTAGTTGTTAGCTGTTCAATAGAGTAATAAAGTGAAAGAAGTATATCCTGATTTCGAATGAATTTTAATTTCTGAAATTGGGATATATTTTTATTATATGTATAAAATATGATATAATAATCGGAAAGTACAAAAAGTATTCGTATAAAACAATTCAAAACATTTTGAGGAGGAATTGGCGATGGCAAATTATGTGATTGCGGATATCCATGGGGAATATGATGCGTTTGAGGAACTTCTGGCGAAAATATCATTTGGAGACGAGGATACGCTGTATATTCTGGGGGATGTTTTGGACAGAGGACCAAATCCCATTAAAGTGATGCGGAAGCTGATGACAATGCCAAATGCGATCTGTATTGCAGGAAACCATGAAGTAATGGCACTGGAGTGTCTGGAGTTTCTGCTGCAGGAAATCTCAGATAAAGCGATCGAAAATCTGGATCAGGTGACGTTGGATAAGCTGGTTACCTGGCAATATAATGGTGCATCTACTACGATTAATGAATTCAGAAAATTAAGCGTATCGGAACGCGAGGATGTGATTGCATTTATCCAGGATTTTTCTGCTTATGAAGAAATGTCAGTCGGAGAGAAAGAGTATCTCCTGGTACATGCCGGACTGGGTAATTTTTCACCGGAGAAAGATCTGAGTGAGTATACGATTCACGATCTTGTATGGGACAGAGGCGTTCTGGGAGAAAAATATTTTGATGATGTCATTACCATCACAGGACATACGCCGACCATGGGGATACCAGGAAATCCACATCCTGGATACATATTCAAATTAAATAATCGGATTTATATTGACTGCGGAGCCTGTTTTCCGGGTGGACGGCTTGCTGCGTTCTGTCTGGATACCGGGGAAGAATTTTATTCGTCAACTCACAGGTAAATGCCAGAAGAAAAAGAAGCCATTGAAATTCCTACTCGTATCAAGTATAATAAAGCATTGTCGGTAACTGCGCATGGTTTGCTCAGTTACATTGCTTATGAAAACAACGATGTGACTGCACCCTAAGAAACAGGAGAAAACCGCAGTTATGAAAGGATGAAAATAAAGATGGAAAATAAGAAAGAAACCCTCACTGCTGTCGAAGAACAGAAACGTCAGCAGCAGTTTATTGAAAAAGCCCGCATCTATGTCAGAGAAAAATCAGAAGAACTGGGACGTCCGTTATATGCCTGTACGACTACCTTCGGGTGCCAGATGAACGCCCGCGACTCCGAAAAACTGGATGGTATTCTGGAGGCGGTCGGTTATATCAAGACAGATAAAGAAGACGAAGCAGACTTTGTTATTTACAATACCTGTACAGTCCGTGAGAATGCCAACCAGCGTGTCTATGGCCGCCTGGGATATCTTGGCAGCATGAAAAAGAAGAAACCGCATATGATGATCGCGCTCTGCGGCTGTATGATGCAGGAAGCCCATGTGGTAGAAAAACTGAAGAAGAGTTACCGGTTCGTGGATCTGATCTTCGGAACCCATAATATTTTCAAATTCCCGGAACTTCTGTGTTATGCGATGGAATCTGACCGCATGATCATCGATGTCTGGAAAGATACGGATCAGATCGTGGAAGACCTGCCGGTAGACCGAAAGTATAAGTTCAAATCCGGTGTCAACATCATGTTTGGATGCAATAATTTCTGCAGTTACTGTATCGTACCGTATGTCCGTGGTCGTGAGAGAAGCCGGAATCCGAAAGATATTGTCAGAGAGATCGAACATCTGGTAGCGGACGGCGTGGTAGAAGTCATGCTGTTGGGCCAGAATGTCAATTCCTATGGAAAGAATCTGGAAGAGCCGATGACGTTTGCTCAGCTGTTAAAAGAGATCGAAAAGATCGAAGGGCTGAAAAGGATCCGGTTCATGACCTCTCATCCAAAGGATCTGTCCGATGAACTGATCGAGGTGATGGCCGAGAGTAAAAAGATCTGTCCGCATCTGCATCTGCCTCTGCAGTCAGGAAGCAGCCGGGTGTTAAAAGAGATGAACCGTCGGTATACAAAAGAGTCTTATCTGGCTCTGGTTGACCGTATCCGTGAGAAACTTCCGGATATTTCTCTGACGACGGATATTATTGTGGGATTTCCGGGAGAGACAGAAGAAGATTTTCTGGAGACCATGGATGTAGTCGGAAAAGTGGGATATGACAGCGCATTTACCTTTATTTATTCCAAAAGAAGCGGAACACCTGCAGCGGCCAAAGAGGATCAGGTGCCGGAAGAGGTTGTAAAAGATCGTTTCGACCGTCTTTTAGCGCAGGTGCAGGAAATTGCACGAGAACGTTCTTCCCGTTTTGAGGGAACGGTACAGGAAGTTCTGGTAGAGAGTGTCAACGATCAGGATGCATCTCTGGTAACCGGACGAATGGGCAATAATCTTCTGGTACATTTTCCGGGGGATGCTTCTATGATTGGCACATTCAAACAGATCCATCTGGACGTATGCAAGGGATTCTACTATATGGGAACGCCTGCAGAATAGAAAATGTTACTGTTCACTCTGACTTTTACCTCAACATCATAGAATAGTATCAAAACAGAATAGTAATGTCATGGAAAAAGGATCATTTCAGTAGTAAAATACTGGCTAAAAGCAGACAGTATTTGAGAATACCGTTTAGACATCAGGAGGTAGCATAATGGGTAAGAATACGACAAATGATATGACGCAGGGAAACTGTATGCGTTTGCTGGTACAGTTTTTCCTGCCGATCCTGGCAGGAAATCTGTTTCAGCAGTTATACAGTTTTGCAGATTCCATGGTGGTGGGAAAAGGAATTGGCGATACGGCACTTGCAGCGGTTGGGAACACCGGTTCCGTACATTTTCTGATCATCGGTTTCGCAATCGGGCTGACAGGAGGATTGGGAATCTGTATTTCTCAGTCTTTTGGAAGTGGCAATTATAAAAAACTTCGTAAAGAGCTGGCAATGTCTGTCTGGATCTGTCTGGCCGTTGGGATTGTGATTACAGTGGTAAGTCTGGCCTTCATGCGGCAATTATTTACATTTCTCCATACACCGGAAGATCTGATGACGGAAACACTGCAATATTTCGGAACAATTCTTGCGGGAACCACCATTACAATTTTTAATAATTTTGCCATGACACTTCTGCGTTCCGTCGGAAACAGCCGGGTGCCTCTGGTTGCAATGATAATTTCTGCCATTGCTAATGTCCTGATGGATCTGTTATTCGTTTTTCCGTTGCATATGGGTGTTTTTGGTGCAGCGTTAGCCACTGTTCTGGCACAGGTTCTGTCTGCGCTTTACTGCTGTTACTACATAGGAAGAGAAAAAAATCTGATCCCGAGAAAAACGGACTGGAAACCACAGGGCGTGATCATCAAAAAACTGACATTGAAAGGTCTGCCGGTTGCCGTTATGAATTCTGTCACTGCAGTGGGCGGAATGGTGTTACAGACGTTTGTCAACAATATGGGAACAAGCTATGTGGCTGCCTATGCGGCATGCACCAAGATCCTCGGTCTTTTTGAACAGCCGGCAAATACAGTGGGCCTGGCACTTCTTACTTTTGTGGGACAGAATTATGGTGCCGGAAAAAAGGAGCGGATACGTACCGGTATCCGGGAAGGAGTTATCCTGACGATCCTGATAAATATTCCACTGGCTCTGATGTTGCTGTGTATTCCTGAGTTTCTGACTTCTTTCATGTTGAATGATGCGTCGATTATTTCTTACACAAGAGATTTTCTGGCGGTTACAGGCATCTGTCTGTTTCCTCTGGGATGGCTGTTTGTGTTCCGCAACGGGTGTCAGGGCATGGGGCATACGTTTGTTCCGATGCTTTCAGGAGTCCTGGAAGTGTCTCTTCGAGTGGTCATGGTAAAGCTGCTGACTCCATATCTGGCTTTTCGTGGTGTTGCTCTGGCAGAAGTATCTGCCTGGATCGGCGCCTGGATCATGTTGATGATCACTTACCGGATCTATCAGGAAAGAACGGATTCTTTTCGGTAAGTCTGAGGAGAACATCCTACCTTGGTGCGAAACTGTCGATTGAAATTTGAAAGGTTATGAAATCCGGTATCGAAAGCAATGTCGGAGATATTGCGATCCGTATTGCGCAGAAGGTCGCATGCTGATCGGATACGTACCTGATTCAGATATTCAATGGCTCCGAGACCGAAATTCTGTTTGAAACAGCTCATAAAGTAACTGCTGCTCATATGAGCGATCTTTGCCAGCTGCTCTATGGTAACAGATTCGGAATGATGTTTCTGTATATAAGTGAGAACAGGCCGAAGTGTTTCGGTCAGCCGGGATTCTGTCGAAGCCGTGTGTTCGGTGCAGAGTCCCGGTGTCGATGCCAGCAGATAAAATAAGCGAAGCAGTTCGCTTTTCAGCAACAGATCCGACGTTGCAAGATTTTTGTGCGCACACTGCATAATAGTCCGGACCGAATCATGGAGTTCATGATACCCCTGGTTTTCCTGAGATACAGGGACCAGAACTCTTCGCCTGGAAGAAAAGATCGGCAGCAGAATATCTGTATAACAACGGTCATCGTAACTTCCCACCAGCATATTCTGATGAAAAACAATGGTATCATAAAAAAAAGAGCTGTGCTCATCCGACATGATAGCATGAAGGACGTTGGGCTGGATCAGAAAGATGTCTCCCGGTTTGGCAGAGATGGTCTGATCCTCGTATTTGAAAAAACCATTTCCAGATTTTATGTAATTTAATTCCATTTCACTGTGCCAGTGTAGCGGTACACTCGTAAAATAATCCGGTATACCGCAGTCATAGTAACTGTATGGAACCTGAATGGATCCGTGTTGGCATTTCTCTTTTATCGCATAAAGATTCATAACATACGCCTCCGTAAAATAAATATCTCCGGCAGAATAATTAAAATCATAGAATAGTATTGCCAAGAATACTGTTTCCGGGAAATATAAAAGAATCAGTTGTAATATATCATATAATGATACGTGTTGCAACGGAAAACAGGGAAGGGTATGATGTTGCAGAATGAAAATCTGTGGCATCAGGAACCCTTTTTTGCTGTGAAAAATAATATAAATTATTTTTTGAGAATAAAATATGGGATAAAAATAGCCAAAAAAAATATATGAATAAGAAGAAATACAAGAATATTATACAAAAACAATAGAATAGTATCAGAAATAAATAGTATATTGCTGGAAATGTAGGAAAATAAATAGTATTCTGGTAAGCGAAGGTAGTTGTTATAGAGAAACGAGACAACATCAGAAAGAAAGAGGGTTTTACAAAATGTCAAAATGGTTAGATAATGCAATTTTTTATGAAATCTATCCGCAGTCATTTAAAGATACTAACGGGGACGGAATCGGAGATTTTCAGGGTATTATCGAAAAGTTAGATTACATCAGAGAACTTGGATGTAACGCTTTATGGATCAATCCTTGTTTTCTCTCTCCGTTCGGAGATGCAGGATACGATGTTGCAGATTACTGTCGTGTAGCTCCACGTTACGGAACCAACGAAGATCTGAAACAGTTATTTGAAGAAGCACATAAAAAGGGAATTCATGTACTGCTGGATCTGGTGCCGGGACATACTTCTATAGAGCACCCATGGTTCATCGAATCCATGAAAGCAGATAAGAACCCATATACCGACCGCTATATCTGGACCGATAAAGTATGGGAATCACCGGAGGTCAGCTTCGGCGGCTCTCTGAGAGGTATCTCTGAGCGTGACGGTGCGGTGGCTGTCAACTTCTTCTCTAATCAGCCGGCATTAAACTATGGTTTCTATCAGCCGGATCCGGAGAAACCGTGGCAGCAGTCAATCGACGATGAAGGACCACAGGCAACTATCGCAGCTATGGAAGACGTTATGAGATTCTGGCTGGGTATGGGATGTGACGGTTTCCGTGTTGATATGGCCGAGTCTCTGGTGAAAAATGACCCGGAGAAAAAAGGAACCATCCGTGTATGGAAACAGATCAGAGAATTCCTTGATAAAGAATTTCCGGATGCAGCAATGGTATCTGAATGGGGTGATCCACAGAGATCTCTGGAGGGAGGATTCCACATGGACTTTCTGCTGGAGTTTGGTACTTCACATTCCAACGATCTGTTCCGCTGCAAAGAGCCGTATTTTTCATCCCGTGCAAAAGGAAATATCTATGATTTCGTAGAATCCTATAAAGAAAACTGCGAAAAGACAGCCGGCAAAGGTCTGATGTGTATGTTTTCAGGAAACCATGATGTAGATCGCCTGGCACGCCATCTTCACGGTGATGAATTGAAAGTGGCTTTTGCATTTATCCTGTCTATGCCAGGTGCGCCATTTATCTATTATGGCGATGAAATCGGTATGCGTTATGTAGAAGGACTGAAATCTGTAGAAGGCGGTTACAACCGTACCGGTTCCCGTTCTCCGATGCAGTGGGATGACAGCACCAACGCAGGCTTTTCCAGTGCACCGGCAAGTGATCTGTATATTGCCATGGATCCGGATAAAGATCGGCCAACAGCAAAGAAAGAGATGGCAGCTCCGGATTCTCTGTATCATGAAGTGAAAAAACTGATCCGGATCCGTCAGAGCCACAAAGCTCTGCAGAGCCGAGGAAAGATCACTTTTGTTTATGCGGAAAAGAATGCATATCCGCTGGCATACATCCGTGAAGCCGGTGATGAGAAGATCCTTGTGATTATCAACGCAGCCGCAGAGGTAAAAACATTTGCATGCGATGCAGAGCCAAAAGAAGCAATCTATAATTTTGGCGTAGCCGCAGAGGTTAAAAATGGAAAAATAACTGTTCCGGCACAGTCAGCAGGATTTTACCGGATCTGAGAAAACATAAGATAGTTGACAGCTGTTCGCGAAGATTTATGCGATTCGTATAAATTCTGTACATCGCGTAGCGTGTTACTGGGTACAGAGTGAACAGTAATGTTATGATAATTAAATTATATATGGAGGTGTAAAATGAGGGAAAACAAAGTAGTTTACGGACTGATCGGATATGGCGGAATGGGCAGATGGCATACGGAGATCCTTTCCAATGTTCCGGAAGCCGTAATCGGTGGCATCTATGACATCAAGGAAGAAAAGAGAGAAGAAGCGAAGGAGAAGGGCTTTTTTGTATATGAAACAGAAGAAGCTATGCTGGCAGATCCGGATATCGATGTGGTTCTGATCGCTACTCCGAATGACTGCCACAAACCTATCGCCATCCGTGCCATGCATGCAGGGAAGAATGTAATATCGGAAAAACCGGTGACATTATCTTCCGCTGATCTGCTGGAGATGGAAAATGCAGCCAAAGAGACAGGAAAATTACTTACTGTACACCAGAACAGACGGTGGGATGATGATTTCCTGATCATCAAAAAGCTGGTAGAGGAGCAGAAACTGGGACATGTCTTCCGGATCGAGAGCCGTGTCCATGGTTCAAGAGGTATCCCGGGCGACTGGAGAAAAGAAAAGGTCCATGGTGGCGGAATGGTCCTGGACTGGGGCGTACATCTGCTGGATCAGATCTTATATATGTACGGTGACAGAAAGATCGAGACCGTATACGCCTCACTTACCAATGTCACCAACCAGGAAGTGGACGATGGCTTCACTGCTATCCTGACCTTTGAAGGTGGAACGGAAGTCCTGGTGGAAGTCGGCACCAACAATTATATTTCTCTGCCGAGATGGTATGTACTGGGAGAAGACGGTACCGCAGTGATCCGGGACTGGCAGTTAAACGGTGAGATCATCCGTAAGACCGGTATGACGGAAGAGACGGTAGTACCGGTTAAGACAGCAGCCGGTCTGACAAAGACCATGGCACCGAGACGGGAAGATACCATTGTGAAAGAAGACTTACCAAAAGTATCCGGAGATATTGCAGACTTCCACAGAAATGTAGTTGCAGTGATCCGGGACGGAGCAGAACCTGAGATCAAACTGTTCCAGGTGATGCGCGTGATGAAACTGATGGAAGCAATTTTCCAGTCAGCGGAGACAAACCAGGTGATCGAATTTCAGGATCAGGTGTAACAGGGAAGAACGTGAACAGTTATAAGTAGAAACCATAAATAAAAATTAAAAATAAATGGGAGAAAACAGGAGGAAATAAGTATGAAACAGATTAGAATCGGAACCTGCGTGCCGGGTACAAAGGCGGAAGAATGGTTAAAGGGATTTGCGGGAAAAGGCTTTGAAACATTTTCCATCAATTTCCATATGTCACTGGAAGGAACAGACCTTGACAAACTGGCACTGAACACAGAAAAGATTCTTGCCGGTACAGATTCCAAGATCACTACCGTTGGATACTACTGTAACCCGATCCAGTACGCAGAGCACAGAAAAACACTGGAAAAGGTGATCTGCACTGCTGAAAAATTCGGAGCTACCCACGTAAGCACCTTTGCAGGAGCCTGGGAAGGAAAACCGGTAGAATCCGCATACGAAGAGTTCGGAAAAGTGTTCCGTGAACTGGCAGACCTTGCAGAAGAGAAAGGTGTGAAACTGGGTATCGAAAACTGCCTGATGGATGGAACCTGGGAACATGCCACCTGCAACATCGGTTTCAACCCGAAAGCCTGGGAAGTGATGTTTGAGGAAGTAAAGAATGACAACTTCGGTCTGGAATGGGAGCCGACCCACCAGATGGTACAGCTGATCGACCCTGTGACAGAGCTGAGAAAATGGTGCAAAAAGATCGTCCATGTACATGGAAAAGATGCGACCATCGACTGGGATGCAGTAAGACACGGCGGTATCTCCGGAGCAGTTCCGTTCGTATGGCACCGTATGCCTGGATTTGGTGACACAAACTGGAGAGATATCATTTCTATCCTGAGAAGCAACGGATATGAGGACGATATCTGTATCGAGGGATATCATGATCCGGTATACCGGGGAGAACTGGAGATGACCGGACAGCTCCACGCACTGAACTATCTGAAATGGTGCCGTGGTGGTGAATTCACACCAACCCCATGGGAAAAATAACACAGATAATAGCTGTTCGGTACCTTCACAATGGTGCTGAACAGCATACAGAAAAATTAAAAGATACAGGAGGGCATTCCTATGAAACTTGGGTTTGTTACAGCGATCCTTGACAGCTGGAACTATGAAGAGATGATGGATTTTGCATCTGAGCAGGGATTCGAGTGTGTGGAAGTGGCATGCTGGCCACAGGAAAAAGCAGAAAGAAGATATGCCGGTGTAAGCCATATCGATGCAGAACGGGTCAACCAGGATGATGCATATGCGGAGCATATCGTGGAATATGCAAAAAAATCAGGAGTGGAGATCTCGTCACTGGCCTATTATCCAAACGTAATGGCGGCAGATAAAGCGAAAAGCGCAGCCGCTGTGGAACACCTGAAACAGGTGATCCTTGCAAGTAGGAAATTAGGTGTGGGCATGGTTACCACATTTATCGGAAGGGACCAGACCAAAAATGTACAGGAGAACCTGGAACTGGTAAAAGAGATCTGGCCGCCGATCATAAAACTGGCTGAGGAATGTGACGTGAAGGTCGCCATCGAAAACTGCCCGATGCTTTTCGGCGAGGACCAGTGGCCGGGAGGACAGAACCTGATGACAACACCGCCGATCTGGAGAGAGGTATTCCGGATTCTGGACAGCGACCATCTGGGCATCAACTACGATCCATCCCACTTTATCTGGCAGATGATCGACTATATCCGCCCACTTTATGAGTTCAAAGACAAGATCTTCCATGTCCACTATAAGGATATCAAGATCTACAAAGACAAGCTGGAATCCTGCGGTATCATGGCATATCCGCTGGAATACATGTCACCGAAGCTCCCGGGACTCGGAGATGTAGACTGGGGAAAATATGTATCAGCACTTACGGATATCGGATATGACGGATATACATGCATTGAGGTCGAGGACAAGGCCTTTGAAGATTCCAAGGAAAAGGTTGAGAATTCTTTGATCCTCAGTAAGAGATATCTGGAACAGTTCGTGATTTAATATAGAATAAAGAAAAAGGAGATAATATCATGAGAAAATTAAAAGCAGGAATCGTAGGATGCGGAGGAATCGCCAACGGAAAACATCTTCCGGCTATGAAGAAAAGTGATCTCTATGAGATCGTAGCTTTCTGTGACATCATCAGAGACCGTGCAGAGAAAGCAAAAAAAGAATATGGTACAGAAGATGCAAAAGTATTTGAAGACTATCAGGAGCTTATCAAAGAGGACCTGGATGTTGTATATGTAACCACACCGAACCGCTCCCATGCAGAGATCTCTATCGCAGCCATGGAAGCAGGAAAAGATGTTATGTGTGAAAAACCGATGGCAAAGAATTATGCAGAAGCACAGAAGATGGTGGAGACTTCAGAGAAAACAGGCAGAATTCTGAACATCGGATACCAGAACCGTTACCGTCCAGACTCCCTGTTTCTGAAGGAGATGTGCAAGGCTGACGAACTGGGAGAGATCTACTTTGCAAAAGCCCATGCACTCAGAAGAAGAGCAGTTCCTACCTGGGGTGTATTCTTAAATGAAGAAGAACAGGGCGGCGGTCCGTTGATCGATATCGGAACCCATGCACTGGACCTGACTTTATGGATGATGGACAACTATGAAGTAGAGTCTGTAACAGGACAGACTTTCCGCAAACTGGCTGACCAGACCAATCAGGGAAATGATTTTGGAGACTGGGATCCGAAGGAATTCAGTGTAGAAGATTCCGCTTTCGGATTCATCCGTATGAAAAACGGTGCAGTGATCGAGCTGGAAGCAGCCTGGGCACTGAACACACTGGAAGTTGATGAGGCCAAGACAAGTCTGTGCGGAACAAAAGCCGGAGCAGATATGAAAGACGGCCTGCGGATCAACTACATCCACCACAATAAACAGGTAGTAGAGAAACCGGCATTATTCGGCGAAGGAGTAGCATTCTTCTCAGGAGAAGAGAAAGAAGCACCGGACTATGAGCAGGAACTGTTCTACCACATCGTTGCAGACGGAGCAGAACAGATTGTAAAACCTGCGCAGGCTGCAGTTGTCACCCGTGTACTGGAAGCAATCTATGAGTCAGCAAAGAGCGGTAAGACAATTTATTTTGATTAAAAGAGTTTTTCAGAAGCTATATTCAATAAGCAGAGGGTCAGTCGTGATAGACTGACCCTTTTCAAATGCCCGTTTCCGGGATGAATCGCAAAAATTTCGAAAATGGTCGGTGAAGCAATCTTGAAAGTTAATTATCAAAATGCTAATATAGTACGGAGTGTCATGTCTTATCCCTGTAAATGACAGTAAAATCATGGAAAATGATTTACAGGAAGATGAACGTGGAAGAGAATGATACAATGGATTAGAAAGAGGTATTTTATAATTTGAACTCAAAAATATCAACAAATGTATTTGAAGAGGCCGGAATAACACCGGAGACTCTTATAAAACTGGGACTTCCGCAAGACAGCAGGTCATTATCGCCGATGATGGTCCATTACTGTCAGACGAAGTGTGCGTATAAAGATTCGATTCTTTTTTATCGCCTCGGAGACTTTTATGAAATGTTTTTTGAGGATGCGAAAACGGTCTCCCGTGAGCTCGAACTTACACTTACCGGCAAAGACTGTGGGCTTTCTGAACGGGCTCCGATGTGCGGGATTCCGTATCACGCAGCAGAAACATATATCAATCGTCTGATCGATAAAGGGTATAAGGTAGCCATCTGCGAACAGGTAGAGGATCCGAAAACGGCAAAGGGAATCGTAAAAAGAGAAGTGACCCGTGTTGTGACACCGGGAACGAATCTTAATATGCAGGAACTGGATGAAGGAAAGAATAATTATCTGATGGCCATCGTATGTGTGGGAGATCATTTTGGGGTATCCACTGCAGATATCACAACCGGTGACTGCTATGTGACAGAGATTGATGAGGAGCGGAAACTCTGGGATGAGATCAATAAGTTCCTTCCGGCAGAAATCATCTGTAATGATGCCTTTCTGGTCTCCGGCGTGGATGTGGACGACCTGAGGAACCGTCTGCATATCTCTGTATTTGCACTGGAATCCTGGTATTTTGGAGATGATCTGTGTAAGCAGACATTACTGGAACATTTTAAGATTTCCTCTCTTGAGGGGCTTGGACTGGCTGATTATGATAGCGGTGTGATCGCAGCCGGTTCCCTGTTCCGGTATCTTCTGGATACCCAGAAAAACACCATGGAGCATATGAATAAAATTATCCCGTATACTACAGACCGCTATATGGTCATCGACAGTTCTTCGAGAAGAAACCTGGAACTGGTGGAGACGTTGCGGGAAAAACAGAAACGTGGTTCCCTTCTGTGGGTGTTGGATAAGACGAAAACAGCTATGGGTGCCCGTATGCTGCGAAACTTTGTGGAACAGCCGTTGATTGATGCGGATGCGATCAACGAACGGCTGGATGCGGTGACGGAACTGAATATGCAGGCGATGCTTCGCGAGGAGATCCGTGAATACCTGAATCCGGTATACGATCTGGAACGTCTGGTCAGCCGGATCAGTTATCGATCTGCGAATCCGAGAGACTTGCTGGCATTTAAAAGTTCTCTGGAGATGATCCCGCATATTAAAAATCTGCTGGCGAATTTTACCAGTCCGCTGCTGGTTCGCATCAACGAACAGATGGACGGTCTGGAAGATCTGTATTCCCTGCTGGAAGCATCGATCACCGAAGATCCGCCGCTGGCAGTCAAAGAGGGCGGAATTATCCGGGAAGGTTATAACGAGCAGGTAGATACCTACCGGAACTCCAAAACGCAGGGAAAATCCTGGCTGGCACAGCTGGAAGCTGAAGAAAAAGAAAAAACCGGTATCCGGAATCTGAAGATCAAATACAACAAGGTATTTGGCTATTACTTGGAAGTGACCAACAGCTTTAAAGATCTGGTGCCGGAATACTATACAAGAAAACAGACACTAACGAACGCCGAGCGGTATATCACGCCGAAGTTAAAAGAACTCGAAGATATGATTCTTGGTGCAGAAGATAAATTATTTGCTCTGGAATACGATCTGTTCTGTCAGGTGCGAGAAGAACTTGCTGCGCAGATTCCACGGATCCAGGAGACCGCGAAGGCGATCGCACAGCTGGATGTCTATGCATCATTATCCGTGGTTGCTCAGCGCAATAACTATGTACGCCCGACCGTCAATACAAAAGGCGTGATCGACATCAAAAATGGTCGTCATCCGGTTGTCGAAAAGATGATCAACAACGACATGTTTATCGCGAATGACACCTATCTGGACAACGGAAGCAAGCGTGTCTCCGTCATCACCGGACCGAACATGGCAGGAAAATCCACGTATATGCGGCAGACTGCCCTGATCGTTCTGATGGCACAGATCGGTTCTTTCGTTCCGGCAGAGAAAGCAAAGATCGGTGTGGTAGACCGTATTTTCACCCGTGTCGGAGCTTCGGACGACCTGGCCAGCGGACAGAGTACGTTCATGGTGGAGATGACCGAGGTGGCTAATATTCTTCGTAATGCGACTGCAAAGAGTCTGCTGATCTTGGATGAGATCGGTCGCGGAACCAGTACCTTTGACGGACTTTCGATTGCATGGGCAGTTATCGAACACATCAGTAATACGAAACTTTTGGGAGCGAAAACGCTGTTTGCTACGCACTATCACGAACTGACGGAACTGGAAGGAAAGATTCCGGGTGTCAATAATTACTGCATTGCGGTCAAAGAACGGGGCGATGATATCGTATTTTTACGAAAGATCGTAAAGGGCGGCGCAGATAAGAGTTATGGTATTCAGGTGGCAAAACTTGCCGGTGTTCCGGACAGTGTTCTGAATCGTGCCAAAGAGCTGGTGGATGAACTGGTACATACGGATATCACCAGCACCTTTAAAGATCTGGCGGAAAGTTCCAGAAAGACAAAACCGAAAGCCGTACATTATGACGAGGTGGATCTCGAACAGATTTCCCTGTTTGATACGGTACAGGATCAGGATATTATAGAAGAACTGAAAAAACTGGATATCACGACGCTGACGCCGATGGATGCGATGAATACCTTATATCGGTTACAGAATAAATTAAAGAATCGCTGGTAAATGACAGTATTTTACAGATTAGGAAGGAAATGGATCGATGAAACGACAGATTTCAGTCTTGGATCAGAGTACAATTGATAAAATAGCAGCGGGAGAAGTGGTCGAGCGCCCTTCTTCGGTTGTCAAAGAACTGGTGGAAAATGCCATTGATGCAGGGGCAAGTGCGATTACCGTCGAGATCAAGGAAGGCGGTACGACATTTATCCGCATCACCGATAACGGTGCAGGAATCGACAAAGAACAGGTTCCGCTGGCATTTCTTCGCCATGCGACCAGCAAGATCCGCAAAGTGGAAGATCTTTCACTGATCTCTTCTCTGGGTTTCCGTGGTGAGGCTCTTTCGAGTATCGCTGCAGTGTCCCGCGTGGAACTGATCACGAAGCCGCATGAACAGCTGATCGGCGTCCGCTATCAGATAGAGGGCGGTATGGAAAAAGGCATGGAAGAGATCGGGGCGCCGGATGGAACGACCTTTCTGATCCGTGATCTGTTTTATAATACACCGGCGAGGGCAAAATTCTTAAAGACACCGACCACGGAAGCCGGATATATCAGCAGTTTTATCGAGCAGCTGGCGCTGTCGCATCCCCATATTTCTTTCAAATACATGCAGAACGGACAGACAAAGCTGCACACTTCCGGGAATAACAATCTGAAAGAAGCGATTTATCAGATTTACGGAAGGGATATTACCCGGGAACTGATCGAGATCCACACGAAAGACCGGGATGAGACGATCCGGATCGATGGATTTATCGGAAAACCGGTGATCTCGAGAGGAAACCGTAATTTTGAAAATTATTACGTCAATGGACGGTATGTGAAAAGTAAAATTGTGACAAAAGCGGTGGAAGATGCCTATCATACGTTTATGATGCAGCACAAGTATCCGTTTACCTGTCTGCATATCCAGATCAAAGGTTCGGATGTGGATGTCAATGTGCATCCGACCAAGATGGAAGTACGTTTTTCCAATCAGGAGCTGGTCTACCGGCAGATCTATCAGGCAATTTTACAGGGATTGCAGCACAAGGAACTGATCCCGCAGGTGACGATCGGAAAAGAGCGTCCTGCCGGTCGTCCCAGTCAGGGGGCTGCGCCGGAGCCTTTTGAGGTGCAGCGCCGACAGATCGAACAACCGAGAGGATACCAGATGCAGCGGAAGGTGCAGCCTGGAGAGTTGAAAAGTCGTGTGGTTGAAACTAACACAGGTTCTGCATCGGCGATTGTTGCGCCTGCATCCTCTTTCACAAAAGCACCATCGGCGGCAGCCGGTAATGGTTCGATGGTAAGGGAGCAGGGAACCGGATTTTACGGAGAAAAACGGGAGACTGGAAGCGGTAATGAGAATCTGGTGCGCCCGAATCTGAACTTACAGGTGGAACAACCTGTCTCAAAGGAAAAAGACAAGAAAACAGACTCCCCGGTTGCCATCAAGCAGACTGAGAATAAAGTGTTTCTTCATTCAACAGATACAGGAAAAGAAAATTGTTCGGTCACAGAGGAAGAGACAGACGGGAACAGAACGGCAAAACAGCCAGGTGTGTCCGGGCAGATGCCAGAACAAAAGATTTCCGCGGAATCAGATAATAGTAATCGTGCACAGAACTTACAGAATGTTTCCGTACAGCCGAAAACCCAGGAAACTTCCCCGGCTCCGGTTGTCCAGAAAGCCGAACAGATGGATCTTTTCGACGGAAAACTGCTAAGCCCGGAAGCAAAAAAACATCATAAGATCATCGGGCAGGTCTTTGACACTTACTGGCTGGTACAAATGGAAGATAAACTGTATATCATCGACCAGCATGCAGCGCACGAAAAAGTGCTGTATGAGCGGATCGTAAAAGAAATGAAAGCGCGAAACGTGACGTCCCAGATCGTCAGCCCGCCGATCATCATTTCTCTGAATCTCGAAGAACAGGAGAAAATGAAAAAGTATCAGAAGATTTTTGAAACGCTTGGATTCGAGATTGAATCCTTTGGCGGACGGGATTACAGTATTCGGGCGGTTCCACAGAATTTGTTTGGCATGACGGAACAGGGATTTTTCATCGAGGTGCTGGATCATCTGGAGGAAGATCCGTCTTCGAAAACACTGGAGGTACTCTCAGACCGTATGGCGACCATGGCGTGTAAGGCAGCAGTAAAAGGAAACCAGAGATTATCTTTCCGGGAGACAGAAGCGCTGATCGATGAACTGCTGCAGCTGGAGAACCCGTATAACTGTCCGCATGGACGCCCGACGATCATTTCCATGACAAAATACGAACTGGAAAAGAAATTTAAGCGAATTGTGTAGGTGAACAGAGTGAAAAAACCTTTGATTATATTAACAGGTCCTACTGCAGTAGGAAAAACAAGTCTCTCGATCGCGCTTGCCAAAGCAGTAAACGGGGAGATCATTTCCGCGGACTCCATGCAGGTCTATCGCCATATGGACATCGGTTCTGCGAAAATCCGCCCGGAGGAGATGCATGGAGTTCCCCATCATCTGGTGGACTGTCTGGAGCCGGATGAGGAGTTTAATGTGGTACGGTTTCAGCAGATGGCAAAAGAAGCCATGGAAGGGATCTATGCGCGTGGGCGGATTCCCGTGCTGGTGGGCGGTACCGGATTCTATATCCAGGCAGTGACCGGGGATATCGATTTTACCGTACACGGAGAGGATACGACTTATCGGCGGATGCTGGAAGAAAAGGCAAAGGCCGAGGGTGCGCAGATGCTTCATGAGATGCTTGCCGCTGTGGATCCCGCATCCGCGGAAGCGATTCATGCGAACAATGTCAAACGGGTGATCCGCGCTCTGGAATATTATCAGCAGACCGGGAAGCCGATCTCTCAGCATAACGAAGAACAGCGGCAGAAAGAATCACCATATAATCTGGCATATTTTGTGTTGAATGATGATCGAAGCCGTCTGTATGAGCGCATCGACGCCCGCATCGACCAGATGCTTGATGAGGGACTGATCGATGAGGTGAAAGCGCTGAAAGAGATGGGGTATCATAAAGGAATGGTGTCCATGCAGGGGCTTGGCTATAAAGAGATTCTTTCCTATCTGGATGGTACCTGGTCACTGGAAGAGGCGGTCTATGTATTGAAACGTGATACAAGACATTTCGCCAAACGGCAGATCACCTGGTTTAAGAGAGAACGGCAGGTGGAGTGGTTTGACAAACAGGAATTTGGCTATGATTCACAGGCGATTCTGGATGCCATGCTTGCGTCGTTAAGAGAGAAAAAAATAATCGAGTGAACGTGAAAAGCCGATAGGTATGAAGTATATATGTAAAATAAATCATAAAATTTACGAAAGGACAGAACAGAAAATTATGGATACAGCAATAACAAAAGAAATGTACAAAGAAATGGGAATCGACGAGAAAGTTTTTTCTTTCGGACAGGAGATCGCGGAGAGCCTGAAAGAGCGTTTTGAAGAGATTGACCGTGTAGCGGAGTACAATCAGCTGAAAGTGGTTCATGCCATGCAGCAGTGCCGTGCCAGCGAAGCATGTCTGTATGCTTCCAGCGGTTACGGCTATAACGATGTGGGAAGAGATACCCTCGAAGAGATCTACGCAGCTACCTTCCATACGGAATCTGCGCTGGTACGTCCACAGATTGCCTGCGGAACCCATGCACTTGCTGTTGCACTTGCCGGAAATCTGCGCCCGGGAGACGAACTGCTCTCTCCGGTAGGAAAACCGTATGATACGCTGGAAGAAGTGATCGGGATCCGTCCGTCGAACGGTTCTCTGGCAGAATATGGTGTTTCTTATCGTCAGGTAGATCTGTTAGAAGACGGAGCCTTTGACTTTGAGAATATCAAAAAAGCCATCAATGAGAAAACAAAACTGGTAACCATCCAGCGTTCCAAAGGATATCAGACCAGACCGACGCTTTCCGTAGCAAGAATCGGACAGCTGATCAGCTTTATCAAAGAGATTAAACCGGATGTGATCTGCATGGTAGATAACTGTTACGGCGAGTTTGTAGAAACGATCGAACCTACCGATGTGGGTGCAGATCTGATCGTTGGCTCTCTGATCAAGAATCCGGGCGGCGGACTGGCTCCGATCGGTGGTTATATTGCAGGTAAGAAAGAATATGTAGATAATGCTGCGTATCGTCTGACTTCCCCGGGACTGGGAAAAGAAGTCGGTGCAACGCTTGGTGTCAACCAGTCTTTCTATCAGGGATTTTTCCTTGCACCGACGGTCACTGCTTCCGCACTGAAAGGTGCGATCTTTGCGGCAAATGTCTATGAGCGTCTTGGATTTGCCGTGGTTCCGAACAGTACGGAGAGCCGCCACGATATCATTCAGGCGGTAACGTTCGGAGCACCGGAAAAAGTGATTGCGTTCTGTAAGGGTATTCAGGCAGCGGCACCGATCGACAGTTATGTAGATCCGGAACCGTGGGCAATGCCGGGATACGACAGCGATGTCATCATGGCAGCAGGGGCCTTTGTGCAGGGATCTTCGATTGAACTGAGTGCCGACGGACCGATCAAACCGCCATATGCGGTATATTTCCAGGGTGGACTGACCTGGCAGCATGCGAAACTTGGTATTATGATGAGTTTACAGAAATTATATGAAAAAGGACTGGTAGAACTTTCATGAAAAAAGTTGTGATCATAGGCGGCGGGGCTTCCGGAATGATGGCAGCGATCCAGGCCGCCCGGACGGGAGCAGCGGTTACGCTTTTAGAGCACAATGAAAAACCGGGGAAAAAGATTCTTGCGACAGGAAACGGACGGTGTAATCTGACCAATCTCGTACAGGAACCTTCTCGTTATCGAAGCAGTCAGCCGGATTTTCCATGGAAAATTATCACACAGTACCCATTAGAAGATACACTGGCATTTTTCTCAGAACTTGGGATCTATACGAAGAACCGGAATGGCTGGGTCTACCCGTACAGTGATCAGGCGGCAGGTGTCGCTCAGGTTCTGGAGCTGGAAGCCCGGCATCAGAAAGTAAAGATCAAAACAACGGAAGAAGTGACCGATATTCTCCGGGAAGACGGACAGTATCTGGTCAAGACGGCAACCTGGCAGTATCCGTGCGACAGCGTGATCATCTCCTGCGGAAGCTCGGCATCAAACGTGGAAGGAAGCAGCACAACAGGGTACGAACTGGCAGAAAAACTGGGACATACGGTGGTAAAACCGCTTCCGTCTCTGTGCGGCATCCGTGGAAAAGACAATTATTATGCCAAATGGGCAGGAAGCCGGATGGACGGACGCATCACGTTAGAGATAGATGGAGAAACGGTCGGAGAAGAACAGGGTGAAATTTTATTTACAGAATATGGAATCTCCGGAATCGGTGTCTTTCAGCTGAGCCGTTATGCGGTGCGCGGAACAGACGAGGGAAAAATAGCCACTTATCATCTGGATCTGATGCCGCAGCTGACAAAAGAAGAACTGGTAAAGCTTTTGCTGGACAGACAGCAGGCGGGATCTTATAAAAATCCGCAGGAATTGCTGATCGGACTGCTTCCGCGGAAAATGATAGATGTCCTGGTGAAAAAAACGTATGAACCGGAGAAAATTGCCGAACGATTAAAGGACTGGCAGGTTCCGGTGAAAGGCGCTTATGCGCTTCAGCAGGCACAGATCTGTTCCGGCGGTGTGGATCCGCGGGAACTGACAGAGCAGCTGGAATCGCGGCTGCATCCGAGCATTTATTTTACGGGAGAAGTGATCGACGTGGATGGTCCGTGCGGAGGATATAATCTGCAATGGGCATGGTCGAGCGGAGCGGTTGCCGGAAGAGCGGCAGCAGAAGAAGGGAGAGCGTTATGATTTGTATTTCACAGTTAAAACTGCCGGTGGGACATACCACAGAGGCACTGGAAAAAAAGATCTGTCAGCAGTTAAAGATCAAAAAAGAAGAACTCTCTTCCTGGCAGATCGTGCGCCGGTCTCTGGATGCCCGGAAGAAACCGGATCTGAAATTTGTCTATGTAATCGATGTGGATACACCGAAAGAGCGAAAAATTCTCCACCGTGTGCAAAAGGTTAACGATAAATATATTATGTTAACAAAAAGGACGGAGTATCAGTTCCCGACGGGAGGAAGCGAGAAATTACAGCAGCCGCCGGTTGTGATCGGAAGCGGTCCGGCAGGACTGTTCTGTGCATGGATGCTTGCAAAAGCAGGACTTCGCCCGGTGGTCTATGAGCGTGGAGAAAAGGCGGCGGAACGAAAGAAAACCGTCGATCAGTACTGGAAAGATGGCATCCTTGATCCGAACAGTAATGTACAGTTCGGAGAAGGCGGTGCGGGTACATTTTCCGACGGAAAGTTAAACACGCTGGTAAAAGATCCGGTGGGACGCCACAGAAAAGTTCTGGAGATTTTTGTACAGGGCGGTGCGCCGGAACATATTTTATATGAACAGAAACCGCATCTCGGTACAGATCAGCTGATCGGGATCGTGACATCTCTGCGGGAACAGATCGAACAGATGGGTGGAAGCTTCTGTTTTACAAAAAAAGTGACGGATCTGGACATCCGCGATGGAAAGATATGCCGGATCCAGCTCAATGACAGTGAGTGGGTGGAAACACAGGTTTGTATCGCCGCGATCGGTCACAGTGCCAGAGATACTTTCCGGATGCTGAAAAAACATGGAATCGCGATGGAAGCAAAATCATTTGCCGTAGGTGTGCGTATCGAACATCCGCAGGAGATGATCAATCGGAGTCAGTATGGACGACCGGAAGTAAAAGAACTTGGCGCGGCAAATTATAAACTGACACATCAGCTGGAAAATGGCAGAGGAATCTATTCGTTCTGCATGTGTCCGGGCGGTTATGTGGTAGATGCCTCTTCGGAAAAAGGGTATCTGGCAGTCAACGGTATGAGCTACCAGGCGAGGGACAGCCGGAATGCGAACAGTGCCATGATCGTAACGGTTTCACCGCAGGATTATGTGACCTACGGTATGGATTATCTGCAGCGGATGGGCGAAGACGCTCTTGCAGCCACATTGGATCAGAATCCACTGGCAGGAATGTATTTTCAGCGGTATCTGGAACAGAAAGCATATCAGATGCATGAAGGAAAGATTCCGGTGCAGACATACGGGGATTTTCATGATAAAAAAGAAACCAAAGCGTTCGGCGATGTAGAACCGTGTATCCGGGGACGGTATGCGATGAGCAATCTGCGGGAGATTTTCCCGGATTTTCTGGCGGAATCGCTGGATCTTGGAATTGCTGCCTGTGGAAGAAAGATTCACGGATTTGACCGCCCGGACGCAGTGCTTTCCGGTGTGGAGAGCAGAACATCCTCTCCGGTACGGATCCCGCGAAATGAGCAGATGGAAGGCAATATCGAAGGCTTTTATCCATGTGGCGAGGGCGCCGGTTATGCGGGTGGAATCACATCGGCTGCCATGGACGGGCTGCGGGTTGCGGAGGCAGTCTGCAAAAAGTATTGTATATAGCAGCGCTTATAGCGCTCTTGAATTCACAGAAAATCTATGATAAGATAAATCAAAGTCTGGCAAACAGACTTTCGCTCTCCGCCTGAAGAGATCCTGGCAAGGAGAGATATATATGAAGTATTCACAACGTATTCAGGAACTGCCACCGGACGAACGGCCATATGAAAAGTGTCTTAGCACCGGACCGGAGAATCTGACAGACAGCGAACTGCTGGCGGTGATTCTGCGGTCCGGGACCCGTGGGCGTTCCTCTGTGCAGCTGGCTGACCAGATCCTGCATCTGGGGAGAAAGGAACAGGGTCTTCTTGGAATCTATCATCTTTCCATGGAAGAGCTGATGCAGATTCATGGTATCGGTCAGGTAAAAGCCGTACAGATCAAATGTATCGGGGAACTTTCCAAAAGGATTGCCACCCGGGAAGCCAGAAAACTTCTGGATTTTCACAGCCCTGACACAATTGCGGCGTATTATATGGAACGGATGCGTCACGAAGAGCAGGAACAGATGATCTGTGCGATGTTAAATACAAAAAATCAGTTTTTAGGGGACGAAGTGATCTCGAGAGGAACCGTGAATGCTTCTCTGGTATCGCCAAGAGACCTGATCCTTGCAGCATTTCGACACCGGGCGGTCTATATGATCCTGGTGCACAATCATCCGAGCGGTAATCCGGAACCGAGCAAAGACGATCTTCTTTTTACAAAGAGGGTATGGGAAGCCGGAGCACTGGTGGATATTCCGCTGCTGGATCATATTGTGATAGGGGATCAGCAGTATTTCAGTTTTCGACAGGAAGGGTTACTCTCGTAACAGGGAGGGTACTGAACAGCTACTGCTGGGATGATATGCAAAACAGAAGGGATATGCATTTATGTTTAACAACCATGTATATGGAATTGACCTGGGAAGTAATATGATCAAAATTTACTCTCAGAACAGTAATGAAATCTTAAAAGAGAAAAATATGATTGCCATTCGCAACAAAGATACCGTACTTGCCGTTGGAGATGAAGCATATGAAATATACGAAAAGAATCCGACAAATGTAAAGGTATCTTCTCCGATGCTGAATGGTATGATCGCAAACATCAGTCACCTGGAGATCATGCTTCAACTGCTGCTGGATAAGACCGAGCGCAGCGTGGGGCGGCACCCGGTGATTTATTTTGCTGTTCCGGTGGATATGACGGAGATTGAGAAGCGTGCGTATTACAGTATCGCACAGACCGGGCGGCTGCGGAAAAGCAAAGTCCTTCTGGTGGAACGACCGATTGCAGATGCACTGGCTCTTGGTATCCCGATCATGCGGACCAAAGGATCGATGATCGTAAACATTGGTGCAGCTACGACGGAGATTTCTGTCATCGCAGATTCCCGTGTGATCATCAGTAAGGTGATCCCGGTAGGCGGTGACCGTCTGACACAGGATATCCAGAACACGATCCGCAGAAAACTTAATTTTTCTATCAGTGAACGGACGGCGGGCAGATTAAAACTTTCCCTCGCAAATCTGGAAAAAGATACGAAAGATGCCAGAAAAATTATCGGCATTGACTGTGTGAGCGGTCTTCCGCGCGAGCGGGTGATCACATCCGCAGCGGTGAACGAAGCGATTGTTCCGGCTGTCCGTGAGATCATCACAGAGATTCGGGCTTTTCTGGAACGTATTCCACCCCAGATACATAGAGTGATTCTTTCGGAAGGTATCTATCTTACCGGAGGCAGTACACATCTGCCGTACATAGACCGGATAGTATCCAGACAAATCGGCTGTCCGATCCTGCTGTCACATTATTACGAACTCTGCACAGTCTACGGACTGAAAGAGATCATCACCCACGATGCGCTTCATCACTGGGCGTTCACTCCAAAAAAACAGAAGTAAGGAGCTGTCATGAAAAAAAAGAAACAATACAAAATGAAAACAAAACATCTGATCACTATGATGACAATCCTGTGTCTCGGACTGATCGTCCTTTCTCTGTCCACCAGTTTTTCTTTTGCACCGGTGCGAAATGTTCTGGGCTATGTGATCGTTCCTTTCCAGAATGGTATTAATGAAGTCGGAACCTGGATGACAGATCAGAAAAAAGGATTCCAGAGCATGAAAAAACTGGCTGCGGAAAATGAAGAACTGCAAAAACAGGTGGATGAACTTCAGGCGAAAAATACGACACTGTCTCAGGATCAGGAAGAACTGGACCGCCTGAGAGCATTGTACAGTCTGGATACCGATTATTCCGAGTATGACAAGGTTGCCGCTCAGGTTATCGGAAAAGATACCGGTAACTGGTACAGTACCTTTCTGATCAATCGGGGAAGTTCTGATGGCATTGAGGTGGATATGAATGTGATCGCGGATGGCGGTCTTGTTGGAATCGTTACCGAGACCGGTGCACACTGGGCTACGGTTCGTTCCATCATTGATGACAGCAGTAATGTAAGTGCTACGGTTACATCAATTTCCCAGAACTGTATGGTGACAGGAGACCTGCAGATGATGGATGACGGGAAGATCCGTTTTATCCAGCTGACTGATAAAGAGGATCAGGTACATGAAGGAGATAAGATAGTAACTTCTTCTGTAAGTAACAAGTTTTTAAAGGGAATTCTGATCGGTTATATCAGCGAGGTCTCAACCGATGCCAACAAACTGACAAAGAGTGGTACGATTATTCCGGCGGTTGATTTTAATGACATTCAGGAAGTTCTGGTGATCAAAGAACTGAAACAGCAAAAGACCGATGATGTGACTTCAGAGGAATCGCAGACTCCGGATGACAGTACAACTCCGACACCGGATCCTGCACAGGATACACAGGAGGATACGAAAGAATGAGAAGAAAGCTGATTCTGGCAGTATTGATTCTGCTGGCTTTTGTCTTACAGGGAACCGTGTTTCAGACACTGTCCATTGCTTCGATCGTTCCGAATCTGCTGCTGATTCTCACAGTATCCTTTGGATTTATGCGGGGAAAGAAGGAAGGACTGTTCGTAGGATTTTTCTGCGGACTGCTGATCGATATTTTCTATGGAAATATGATTGGATTTTATGCCCTGATCTATATGTATATCGGTTTTGGAAACGGTTTTCTGTATAAGATCTTTTTTGACGAGGATGTCAAAGTCCCCATGGTGCTGGTTGCAGTCAGCGATATCGCCTATGGGGTGATCGTATACGGATTGCAGTTTATGATGCGCGGACGACTGGATTTTCTCAGCTATCTGCAACATATCATTCTGCCGGAGATGGTGTACACAGTACTGCTCACCGCGGTACTTTACCGTCCACTGTACCGGCTGAATCACTGGCTTACGGAAAATGAATGGGAGGGACCCAAGTTACCTTGATGAGACGACCAAGAAAAAAACGTAAAAAATTTGTAATTCCAAGAACCACTGTGCTGATTTTTATCTTTGCGGCACTGAGTCTGGTGCTGATCCATCGGCTGTTTTCTCTGCAGATTATTCACGGGCAGGAATATGCGGATAACTTCAGCATTATGACGACAAAGACGAGGACACTGAAAAGTACCCGAGGCAATCTCTATGATCGAAACGGTCAGGTTCTTGCTTCTAACGAACTGTCTTATTCGATCACACTGGAGGACAGTGGTGACTATGCAAATAATACAGAAAGAAACCGTAGTCTGAATGGAGAAATCTACAAGATTATTCAGATTATTGAAAGCAACGGAGACACAATCAACAGCGATTTCCGTATCAGCGTCGACAGTTCCGGAAACTACAGCTATGATGTGGAAGGCACGACACTGTCACGTTTCAAAGCGGATGTATATGGACACAGCTATATCGACGATCTGACAGCTGACGAGACCAATGCTTCCGCGCAGCAGATGGTGGAAGCCATGCTGGAACGATATGAGATCCCGTACGACCACAGCGGGTACAAAGATACGGAACTCAAAGCGGCACAGGAGGCGGGACTTCCGGAGCAGCTGACAAAAGAAGAAGCACTCAAGATTATTTCCGTACGGTATGCACTTTCGACTACAAGTTTCCGAAAATATATCCCGGTAACGATTGCAACAGATGTTTCGGAAGATACCGTAGCTGCTATTCAGGAAAATAAGAGCCTGCTCGAGGGTGTGGATGTGCAGGAAGATTCCGTACGTGTCTATACGGACAGCATTTATTTTGCACCGCTTCTCGGTTATACCGGAAAAGTTTCTTCTGATGAACTTGCGGATCTTCGTACGGAGAATCCGGATGCGGGTTACAGTACGACTTCTATCGTAGGAAAATCCGGTCTGGAGAAAGTCCTGGAGCCAACGCTTCAGGGAAAAGACGGATCGGAGAAAGTATATGTAGATTATTATGGAAAAGTTTTACAGATTGATGACGATTCCCAAGAAGATCCGGTACAGGGAAATAATGTATATCTTACCATCGATAAGGATCTGCAGATCGCCTGCTATAAAGTGCTTGAGCAGAAGATTGCAGGTGTGCTGGTGGCAAATATTCAGAATATCAAATCCTTCAAGGCGGATGAAAATACCGATGCATCTACCATCCCGATTCCGATTTATGATGTGTATTATGCACTGATCAATAACTCCGTGCTTGATATCGATCATTTTACAGCTTCAGATGCGTCCGAGACCGAACAGAAGATTGCAGCGGCACTGGAACGGAAGCAGGAAGAAATCTTCCAGAAAGTGGATGAACAGCTGACCGGAAGTGATACTAAGCCGTATAAGGATCTTAGCGAAGAGATGCAGGGATATGTCAGCTATATTGTCAACGATCTTCTGATGGACAAAACAGGAATCCTTTCAGAGACATCCATTGATAAGAACGATGAGATGTATAAAGCGTGGACAAAAGATGAGACGATCTCCCTGCAGGAATACCTGACCTATGCGGCAAGTCAGAACTGGATTGATATTTCCAAGTTCTCAGATAAAAATACCTATCTGGATTCCACAGAGGTATATCAGGAACTGTCGGCGTATATTTCAGATTATCTGTCTACCGATCAGGATTTCAGTAAGATGTTATATAAATATCTGCTGCTGGATGATGAGATCACAGGAAAACAGCTTTGCACGGTTCTGTATGAACAGGGAATCCTGTCTACCGATGATGAGGACTATCAGAATTTTAAATCAGGAAATCTTTCCTCGATGGATCTGATGCTTCGAAAGATCAGTTCTCTGGAGATCACACCGGCACAGCTGGCACTGGATCCGTGTTCCGGTTCGGTCGTGATTACCAACCCGTCTACCGGAGAGACCCTGGCATGTGTATCCTATCCGGGATATGACAATAACCGTCTTGCCAATAATATGGATACGGATTATTACAGAAAACTGAACAAGGATCTGTCCACACCGTTTTATAACAAGGCGACGCAGGAACGTACGGCACCGGGTTCTACATTTAAACCGGTAACTGCGATTGCCGGTCTGTCGGAAGGTGTGATCACAGATAATGATTATATCTACTGTGGCGGAAGATTTGACAAGCTGCCGGGTGCTCCGTTGAACTGCTGGTTACTGAGCGGACATGGCGCACTTTCCATCCGGGATGGTATTGCTAATTCCTGCAACGTATTCTTCAGTGAGACAGCTTACCGTCTGGGACAGAATGAGGAAGGAACTTTTAACGATAATACCGCCATGCAGAAGCTGATCCAGTATGCCAACCTTATGGGACTGGATAAGAAGTCCGGTCTGGAGATCTCTGAAGCATCTCCGCAGGTTTCCAATGAACTGCCGATCCCGTCCGCTATCGGACAGGGTACTCACAGTTATACCACATCTCAGCTTGCCCGCTATGCAACAGTTCTGGCAAGCAGTGGTAATGTATATAATCTCTCACTGTTAGATAAATCAACAGATTCCGATGGCAATCTGATTGAGGATTATACACCGGAAATGATCGATCATGCGGATCTGAGCCAGAGTATCTGGGATGATGTCCATGCCGGTATGGAAGGCGTTATCACCAAATCCAACTGGGGCATTTTCCAAGATCTGAATGTTACACTAGCAGGTAAAACAGGTACGGCACAGCAGAGTAAAAACCGTGCAAACCACAGTTTGTTCATCGGTTATGCACCGGCGGATAACCCGCAGATCGCGTGGGCGATCCGTATCGCAAACGGTTATGCGTCAACAAACTCCGAACTGGTAGCAAAAGATATTCTGAACTACTACTTCGGACTGAAAGATGAAACAGAGATTCTTACCGGACAGGCAAGTTCAGCCAGCAATTCCAACGCAGGTACGGACTGATCAAGATGCGAAAGACAGACAATATGAACAAATCTCAGGAGGATTGGATATGAGTGAAGTAATTGTTGTTACATCCGGGAAAGGCGGCGTCGGTAAGACAACGACAGCTGCAAATATCGGTACCGGACTTGCGGCACTGGATAAGAAAGTAGTGCTGGTAGACACAGATATCGGTCTTCGGAACCTGGATGTAGTGCTTGGTCTGGAGAACCGGATCGTGTACAATCTGGTCGATGTGATTGAAGGAAACTGTCGGTTAAAACAGGCACTGATCAAAGACAAACGGTATGCGAATCTGTTCCTGCTCCCGTCAGCACAGACCAGAGACAAGACTTCCGTCACACCGGAACAGATGAAAAAGCTGTGTGAAGAACTGAAAAAGCAGTTTGACTATATCCTGCTGGATTGTCCGGCAGGAATCGAGCAGGGCTTTCGAAATGCGATTGCCGGGGCTTCCAAAGCACTGGTGGTGACAACGCCGGAGGTTTCTGCGATTCGCGATGCAGACCGAATCATCGGACTTCTGGAGGCGGAGGATCTGAGAGATATCCATCTGATCATCAACCGTCTCCGTATGGATATGGTAAAACGTGGGGACATGATGTCTGTGGAAGATGTCTCAGACATCCTGGCGGTTCCTCTGATCGGAATTCTTCCTGATGATGAGCAGGTTGTGATCGCGACGAATCAGGGAGAACCACTTGCCGGAAAGCCCGGTTTGTGCGGACAGGCGTATACCAATATCTGTCGGCGGATCCTGGGGGAGGAAGTTCCTTTCCTGGATCTCGATGTAAAAAAAGGATTTTTGGGACGGTTGTTTGGCAGATAGGAGGAAAGCAATGGGAATCTTCAGCAAAAAACGGAAAGCCTCTGGCACCATTGCAAAAGACAGACTCAAACTGCTTCTCATATCGGATCGGGTGAGCTGTTCACCCCAGACGATGCAGATGTTAAAAAACGATATGATAAAAGCTGCGGGAAAATACATACCTGTTGATGCAGGAAAGGTGACGATCTGTTTTCATCAGTCACCGCCCGTTCTCACAGCAGATATACCGTTAAAATCCAGAAAGGATACAGGATCTTAACATGTTTAAACTTTACAGATTGAAAAACTATAATTTCCGGCTGATCATCTGGCTTCTGATGATCAGCGGGATCGGAGTACTGCTGGTGGGAAGCGCGAAGGCTTCCCTGCAGTCGAGACAGCTGATCGGTGTGATCCTCGGTCTTGTGGTGATGGTTGCTGTTTCTTTGATGGACTACAGCTGGCTTCTGAATTTTTACTGGATCATCTATGTGTTCAACATTGTGATGCTGTTGATCGTCCGTTTCTTCGGCGATTCGGCGGGTGGTGCTACCCGATGGCTGGATCTTGGATTTATCCGTTTCCAGCCGACGGAGCTTTCAAAGATCCTGCTGATCATGTTTTTTGCCCGGTTTTTAATGGATCACGAAGACACGCTGAATACCTGGAAGACGATTCTGGCTTCCGTGGCTCTCCTTGCGGTACCGTTGGTACTGATCAAGATCCAGCCGGACCTGAAAAATACGATTACCGTAACGGTTGTATTCTGTCTGTTGATGTATGTGGCAGGACTCAGTTATAAGATCATCGGAGTGGTTCTCGGAATTGCCATTCCACTGGTGATTGCAGCGTTTGTCCTGATCACACAGACAGATATCAAAATTATTGATTCCTATCAGAAAGCCCGAATTATGTCCTGGTTGTATCCGGAAGACGAGACTTACAAGGATGATGTTATCCAGCAGCAAAATTCTATCACAGCCATCGGTTCCGGTGAACTTACCGGAAAGGGATATAACAACAACAAAGTTTCTTCTGCAAACAAGGGAAATTTTGTTACTCAGATCCAGACGGACTTTATCTTTGCAGTTGCAGGGGAAGAGCTTGGATTTGTCGGGAGTACTTTTATCGTAATACTCTTGTTTCTTATCGTAGTTGAATGTATACTGACAAGCAGAAAGGCCAAAGATTTATCGGGTAAGATCTTATGCTGCGGAGTAGCAGGCGTTGTCGGTTTCCAGAGTTTTCTGAACATCTGTGTAGCCACCGGCGTCCTGCCAAACACAGGAACACCGCTTCCGTTCGTAAGTTATGGTCTGACATCTCTGGTCAGTCTGTACATCGGTATGGGACTGGTATTAAATGTAGGTCTGCAAAACAGAAGATATTTGGGAGGAGAAAAAAATGAACATCGGCTTCATCGCACACGAATCTAAGAAAAAACTGCTTCAGAATTTTTGTATTGCATACAGAGGAATCCTCAGCAAGCATCAGCTCTATGCGACCGGAACATCCGGGCGTCTGATTGAGGAGGCTACGAACCTGGACGTCCATAAACTGCTCGCAGGTCATGTGGGCGGCGAACAGCAGATGGCATCCATGATCGAACAGAACCAGATGGATCTGGTGATTTTCCTTTGCGGACCGTATCAGGAGAAAAAACACGAACCGGATGCACATAAGATTTTCCGGCTGTGTGATACCCATATTATCCCGCTGGCAACCAATCTTGCCACAGCAGAACTTTTGATCAAATCCCTGGACAGAGGAGAACTTGACTGGCGTGAAATCTATAAATAAAAAGCGTTTTTTTAAATCTATCAGGAAAAAATGGCGAAGTACGCTGATCCTTATCGGGATTCTTGTACTGGTCTTTGGTGTAGGAATTACAGCACTGGTACTCCTCCGCCGTTCTTCTGAATTGGATATGACCTCGGCATATTCGGTGAAGGATGAGATGTACGGCACACACGGTGCCGAGAGCAGTGCAGAGAAAGCATCTTCTTTTGCTTCGAGCTATGCGGTATCTTCCGGAAATAAGAGCCTGGAAGGCGTGGCAATCAGTGACACGACGAAAGCCGGTCTGTTTGATCTGGATCATGGAACTGTGATGTTCGCACAGGACATTCATGAGAAATCCTATCCGGCAAGTATCACAAAGATCATGACAGCAATCCTGGCATTCAAGTATGGAAATATGGATGATGTTGTGACCATTCCGGCAGAGGCGCTGAATCAGGAATCCGGTTCTACAGAAATCGGTTTCCAGGAAGGTGATCAGGTAACACTTGATGAACTTCTGCATGGTCTGTTGATCTATTCCGGTAATGATGCAGCCGTAGCGATCGCACAGCATATCGGCGGAAGCATCGACCAGTTTGTGGAGATGATGAATCAGGAAGCACTGGAACTCGGTGCAACCAATACCCATTTTGCAAACCCTTCCGGGCTGCAGGATGAGAATCATTATACAACGGTATATGATATTTATCTGATGTTACAGGAAGCGATGACTTATCCGCATTTTCTGGAAATTGCACAGCTCAGTTCCTACAATCTGACTGCGACCAGAGGAGATCAGGAGGTTACGTTCCATCTGGATTCCACAGACCAGTATCTGACCCGGCAGGTAACAGCACCGAAGAATGTGACGGTACTTGGCGGCAAGACGGGTACGACATCTGATGCGGGTTCCTGTCTGGCACTGTTAAGCCAGAATGCCTATGGAGAGCCGTATATTTCGATTGTTCTTCATGCGGCGAATAAAACGAATCTGTACACGTATATGAATCAGCTGCTGTCAGCGATCAATCAATAAACAAAAGTAGAAATTTTCCTGCTTTTGTTGAAAGTTTTTCAGACTTTTTTCGAATTTACCATTGTATTTCTTGGTGAAATGTTCTATAATTACAACAACAAGACAGAACTTTTTGGTGATATATACCAGAAATCAAAGGAGGAAACTGCTATGGTTCAATTAATTGTAGGCAAAAAAGGTAAAGGAAAGACTAAGCAGCTTTTAGATAAAGTGAACGGAGCCATTAAAGCTGCTGAAGGTAACATCGTGTATCTGGATAAGAGTTCCAAACATATGTATGAACTGAACAACAAAGTTCGTCTGATCGACGTATCCGGATATCCGATCAAAAATGCGGATGAATTCATCGGTTTTGTATGTGGTATCGTATCTCAGGATCATGATCTTCAGGAGATGTATCTGGACAGCTTCCTGAAAAACGCAAAACTGGAAGGAAAAGATATTACCGATGCACTGCATCAGTTAAAAGAAATTTCCGAAGCATACAAGATTAATTTTGTATTGAGCGTTTCTATGGACAAAGAAGAAATCCCTGCAGAATTTCAGGATGATATCATCATTGCCTTGTAAAACTGTAGCAGATCAAAAGAGGGTTGCCATGACGGTGACCCTCTTTTGTTGTCTGTCTGCATGTTACGCGTTGTTGTCGGCGAGACGGCTGAAAAAGGTACAAAGATACAGACCGCTTAAGCCGACCAGAATGTATACAAGTCGGGAAAACCAGGACAGATTGCCGAAGAGGAAGGCAACCAGGTCGAATTTGAACAGTCCTACCAGTCCCCAGTTAATCGCTCCTATAATTGTCAGTACCAGTGCAGTATAATCCAAACCTTTCATATCGTTTGTTCAACCTCCTGTTTTTATCGTTATTTCATAACTGTTCAATATCTTCACAGTTACGTTATTTCCATTATTCCCATGATTTCACAGAATATGTATACTTTTTTCCTTGTGTATTCAGCAGATGAATGATAAAATAATTTTATATGAGTTTCGGTCAGAAAAACGAAGGGGAGTGTTTTCATGACTATAAAAAAGAAAAATGTAATATCCGAATGGTTTCATAAAATTCCGCTGAATATAGGTACGTTTATTTTCGGGGCGCTGTTTGTGTATATGCTCATCACCGTGATTCTGTATCTTACTGCGGATCATATTCAGTCGTATCAGGTGACGGCAGGACCGTTATCAAGTAATAAGACATACACGGCACTGGCGATCCGGGAAGAATCGGTGGTAAATACGAATGCTTCCGGCTATATTACCTACTATGCGAGAGAAAACAGCAAGATCGGTAAATCAGGAGCGGTTTATACGTTGGGTGACAGTCCGTCTCAGGCGGCAGTCAATGACCTGACAGAACAGGATTATGCCGGTATCCGTTCTTCCATGGCAGGTTTTGCCTCCACTTATGACAGTGATAATTTTTATGATGTTTATAATTACAAATATCAGCTGGAAGGATCCATCCTTCAGTACAGCGGACTTCAGACCGATGATTCCACGGATGCCACACAGACTGCCAACGGGCAGGCGATCTACCGGGCATCACAGGACGGTATCGTTGTGTATTCGGTAGACGGATATGAAGATGTTACCGCAGATCAGCTGACCGCGGACCTGTTCAGTAAAAAGAATTATCAGATTACCAATCTTCAGAAAGAACGAAAAGTGACTTCCGGAGATCCGGTATATAAACTGATCACGAGCGAGACCTGGTCGGTGATTATTCCGCTGAGCAGTGAACAGATTGTTTCACTGGCAGAAAAAAAGACGATTCGTGTAAAATTTTTAAAAGATGATGCCACACAGACCGGTTCTCTGGCAATTGTTATCGGTGAGGATGGCAATTATTATGGCAAGATCACATTCAGCCGTGGAATGATCCGTTATAGTGGTGACCGCTTCCTGAATATCGAACTGGTAACCAATATCAAAACCGGTTTGAAGATCCCTCTCAGTTCGATTGTGAAGAAGAATTTTTATGTCATTCCGAAAGAATATATGGCGAAGGATGAGGATAATGGGGATGCAGGATTTTATCGAAAAGTCACCAGACGGGGGAAAGACGATTCCTCTGAATTTGTCAGTGCAACCGTTTACCAGGAAGATGATGATTACTACTATGTGGATACAGATACTTTCAAGGACGGAGATGTGATCCTGAAGCCGGACAGCCAGTCTACCTATGAGATCAAAGAAAAGAAAGCCTTAGAAGGTGTCTACTGTATCAACAAAGGATATGCAGTTTTCCGGAAAATCGTCATGATTGAGCAAAATGATGAATATTGTATAGTTGAGACAGGGACAACCTATGGACTTTCCCAGTTTGATTATATTGTCAGAAACGGAAATACCGTAAATGAAGACGATATTTTGTTTAAATAAAAAAATAACGTACCTAAACAAAGGAGAATGATGTATGGTAGCAGAACAGTTACAGAACGTAGGCGATGAGATCAGAAAAGCCTGCGAAAAAAGCGGACGAGATCCCCAAGAAGTGACTCTGATCGCAGTCAGCAAGACCAAACCGATTTCCATGATTGAGGAGGCGATGGAGGCAGGACAGACGATATTCGGAGAGAACAAAGTACAGGAACTTTGCACCAAATACGAAGAACTTCCGAAAAATCTCGAATGGCATCTGATCGGACATCTGCAAAGAAACAAAGTAAAGTACATTGCAGACAAGGCAGCACTGATTCACTCCGTGGATTCCCTTCGGCTCGCAGAAACCATCAATCACGAAGGTGAGAAGATTCAGCGGGTGATTCCCGTTCTGATCGAGGTAAACGTTGCAGAAGAAGAAACGAAATTTGGTGTTTCTGTGGAGGAAACACTTCCGTTGATTGAAGAGATCAGCAAATTGCCGTATGTACAGATCCGGGGACTGATGACAATCGCGCCATATGTAGCAGATCCGGAAGAAAATCGACCTGTTTTCCGAAAATTGAAACAATTAAGTGTTGACATAAGCAGTAAAAACATGAATAATGTACATATGGATACTCTGAGTATGGGTATGACGAACGATTATCAGGTAGCTGTTGAAGAAGGTGCCACTATGGTTCGTGTTGGTACCGGTATTTTTGGTGAAAGAGATTATTCCAAAACAAATTAGATAGGAGATAAAAAATGAGTGTTTTAGATAAGTTTTTAGATGCCATCCGTTTAAATGATGATTTTGACGATGATGATGAATTCTTCGATGATGAAGATCTGGAAGCATTAGATGAGGAAAAACCGAAACATCGTTTCTTCAAGAAACTTGATGATGATTATGACGACGATGATGACGAAGAAGAATATGTAAAACCGGAGAGAAAAGCTGCTGCTCCAAAGCAGACAAAAGCTCCGAAGCAGACTGCAAAACAGGCAGCTCCTTCTACTTCCAACAAGATCACTCCGATGAGAAAGAGAAACAGCGGAAATGGCACCATGGAAGTCTGTGTCATCAAACCTTCTTCTATGGAAGATACCAGAGAGATCGCAGATACCCTGATCGATCGTTGTACGGTTGTACTGAATCTGGAAGGTATTGATGTAGATGTTGCTCAGAGAATTATCGACTTCTCTTCCGGAGCATGTTATTCTATCGCAGGAAGTCTGCAGAAGATTTCCAGTTATATTTTCATCCTGACACCAGCCAACGTGGAAATTTCCGGTGATTTCCAGGAGATTTTAAGCGGAGCTTTTGACGTTCCTTCTGTTCGGACAAACTTCTAAGATGAAAGAACAGGAAGTACAGTTCAGAAAGCGGTTGCAGGATCTGGCAAGAACAGCTTATTATCGGGAAATTCCCGTGTTTACGGATTTCCTGGATTTGAATGAACTTCATATGGTACATAGCTTTCGACCGGAGGAGACGGGTGTTACGATCTGTACCTTCGGCGGCTATGAAGAAGCAGAGCGTCAGATAGCAGCATTCCTTCCTGATGCTCTTTCTTATGATTACGGAGAAAATGAAGAAATGCCTCTTTCGATGTATCCGATCCGATGCATTCGTATCTCTTCCCTTTCTAAAAAGTTCAGTGAGACGCTTACGCACCGGGATTATCTTGGGGCGCTGATTCATCTTGGAATTGAGAGATCCCGTCTGGGAGACATTGTGATCAAAGACCAGGATGCGTATGTGTTCTGCCATGCACAGATGGAAGAATTTCTTTTACAGAACATTACCAGGATTCGTCATACGACGGTGAAAGTATCGGTTGTTACGGATCCGGCAGATCTTCCCAAACCACGGTTTCAAGAAATTCACGGAACCGTCAGCTCCGTGCGGCTCGACGCAATGATTGCGCTGGCATTTTCTTCATCCAGGAGCAGCATGCTCGGACTGATTGAAGGCGGAAAAGTTTTTGTCAATGGGAAAATGGTTGTATCCAACGGACATCCTTTAAAACCGGAAGATATTGTGTCTGTCCGTGGATATGGAAAGTTCCGCTATGATGGCATGGCGGGAACGACGAAAAAAGGACGGTGCAGTGTTACCGTACAGAAATATATATAAGCATTTGGAGGAAAGTTTCATGAGCAAACAATTACGCGTATACAGAGAAGGCGCAAAGACAGAATTTGACTATCAGATCCTCTGGGAAGAAGACTTTACAAAACTGGCAGACGCGGTAAAGCCGCTGAATCTGACCTGCGGAAAGATCTGTATTGTTGCAGATGATACCGTTGCCGGACTGTACGGAGAAGAAGTACAGAAAGCCCTGGAAAGCCTGAACGTGACGGTGGATCTTTATACTTTCCCGGCAGGAGAATCTTCCAAGAACCTGGATACGGTAAAGAATCTGTATGCGTTTCTGATTGAGCATCACTATACGAGAAAAGATATCCTGGCAGCTCTTGGCGGCGGTGTAACCGGAGATCTTACCGGATATGCGGCAGCTACCTATCTGCGCGGTATTGATTTTATTCAGATTCCGACAACGCTTCTGGCACAGGTAGACAGCAGTGTGGGTGGAAAAACCGGTGTGGATTTTGAACAGTATAAAAATATGGTGGGTGCATTCCATCAGCCGCGCCTGGTCTACATGAACCTGAATACGCTGAAATCCCTTCCGGATGATCAGTTTGCGAGTGGCATGGGGGAAGTGCTGAAATCAGGTCTGATCCGTGATGCCAGGTTTTACGAGTGGACGATCAACCATATGTCTGAGATTCAGGAACGAATCTATCCGGTTCTGGTAAAGATGGTTCGCAAGTGCTGTGAGATCAAAGCAGCTGTTGTGGAGAGCGATCCGACGGAACAGGGAGAACGTGCCCTGCTGAATCTGGGGCATACCGTAGGCCATGCGGTAGAAAAACTGAAAAACTTCGAACTTCTCCACGGTCAGTGTGTGGCACTGGGAACGATCGCTGCTGCCTATATTTCTTTCAAACGTGGATACCTGTCCACAGAGGAATTTTATGAGATTCGGGATATGAATGTAGGATTTGATCTTCCGATCTTCTTTAATGGTCTGGAAAATGAAGCGGTATTACAGACGACAAAATCAGATAAAAAGATGGATAACGGAACGATTAAGTTTATTCTCCTGAAAAAGCTCGGACAGGCTTACATCGATAAAACAGTTACGGATGAGGAGATTCTGGAAGCGATTCAGTTTATCAATGGCGATATGATCGAAGGAGAATAAAGCATGGAAAAAAATAATAAAATCATGCAGTTTATCGGGTTGGATTGTATTCTTATGATCCTCCTGACGATGGTGGATCAGTGGACCAAAAGTCTGGTTGTCCATCATCTCAAAGGACAAAGCGATGTAATACTGATTCCTGGCGTCTTCCAGCTGCATTATCTGGAAAACCGGGGGGCTGCTTTTGGAATTCTGCAGAATCAGCGTGCGGTCTTTGTGGTACTGACCGTGATTTATCTGGCAGCTGTCTTCTGGTTCCTGCGCCGGTGTCCGAAAACCGGACGATATACTCTGCTGCATATCATTGCATCGGTACTGACTGCGGGAGCTCTTGGGAACTTTATCGACCGGCTTCGTCTGGGATATGTCGTAGACTTTTTCTATTTTTCACTGATCAATTTTCCGATATTTAACGTGGCGGATATTTTTGTCGTCGTGTCGTTTATCGGTATCGCAATCAGTGTTTTATTCGTATACAAGGATGAAGAGTTTGACTTCTTAAGTATAAAGAAAAAGGAGCATAAAGCATAGTGGAAATCTATACATTTACGCCAGATGACGAACAGAAAAATGTCCGTATCGACAAATTCCTTTCCGAACAGCTGCCGGATCAGTCCCGTTCTTATTTGCAGAAGCTTTTAAAAGAGGGAAATGTAACGGTCAATGAAAAACCGGTGAAAGCCAATTATAAAGTCCAGCTTTCGGATACGGTAAGACTGGAACTTCCGAAACCGGAGAACCTTGATATTCTGCCGGAGGATATTCCACTGGATATTCTGTATGAGGATGAAGATGTACTGATCATCAACAAACCAAAGGGAATGGTCGTTCATCCAAGTGTCGGTCATTACACCCATACGGTGGTAAATGCGGTGATGTTCCACTGCAAGGATCATCTTTCTGGGATCAACGGTGTGATGCGTCCGGGAATTGTACATCGGATTGATATGGACACAACCGGTGCGATTGTTATCTGTAAAAATGATATGTCGCATCAGAGCCTGGCGGATCAGTTAAAAGAACACTCGATCACCAGAAAATACCGTGCCCTGGTGCATGGCAATCTGAAAGAGGATGAGGGGATGGTAGAAGGTCCGATCGGACGTCATCCCACAGACAGGAAAAAGATGGCAATCAATCATAAAAACGGAAAACCGGCGGTGACACACTATAAAGTGCTCGAACGTTTCGGTTCGTATACCTTTATCGAGTGTCAGTTAGAGACCGGAAGGACTCATCAGATCCGTGTGCATATGGCAAGCATCGGACATCCGCTGGTGGGTGATGTCACATACGGTCCGGCAAAATGTCCGTTCAAACATCTGCAGGGACAGTGCCTGCATGCCATGGTTCTTGGCTTTATTCATCCGAGAACGGGTGAATATATTGAATTTTCAGCCCCATTACCAGAATATTTTACGGATTTGTTAGAAAATTTAAGAAAATAGGTACTGTACAATTGATTTGTTTTATTTTATAATAAATATAACAAATTAAAAGAACGGGAGGGGTTGCTATGAAGACCAATACCATTATTACAATAGGCCGTCAGTACGGAAGTGCCGGACGCCAGATTGGAAGAACCCTTGCAGAAGAGTTAGGTATCAAGTGTTACGATAAAGAGTTACTGGAACGTGCCGCAAAGGAAAGTGGACTTTGTGAAGAACTTTTTGAGAACCATGATGAGAAACCAACCAACAGTTTTCTGTATTCTCTGGTGATGGATACATACTCTTTTGGTTATACTTCATCTGCATTCTCTGATATGCCAATCAATCAGAAAGTTTTCCTTGCTCAGTTTGAAACCATCAAGAAGATCGCATCAGAAGGACCGTGTATCATGATCGGTCGTTGCGCAGATTATGCACTGGCAGATTTTGATAACTGTCTCAGCGTATTCTTCCATGCAGATTTACAGACGCGTATTCGCAGAATTGCAAAGATTTACGATCTGACGGATGCGAAAGCAAAAGACCGTATCATCAAGACAGATAAGAAACGTTCCAGCTACTATAACTACTATACCAGCAAACGCTGGGGAGATGCAGATTCCTATGATCTGTGTATCGACAGTGGCAAGTTTGGTGTGGATGGTTCCGTGGAATTGTTGCTGAACGCGATTCAGTTAAAAGAAAAAGGATATAAGAAGGCAATTTATTAAAAGAAACATGTCTTGATAGGTGATACGATCAAGATAAGTTCGGATAACACAAAAAACCAGATTCTACAGTTTATTAGGTTAAGTACTGTAGAATCTGGTTTTCTGTTGCTTATCGGATCCGAGGGGTCCAGTCGGAAATATTACCGTTTATGATAGCAGAAAACATACGCTCTTTCACACCTGGATTTTCCAGATTTAGTTTTCTCAGAAGATCTTTCACATACTGGCGTTTGGTATAACCGTCTGCCGGGCAAGGACTCTTGACTACAGGAAGCTGATATTTTCTGCAAAATCCTTTGACGTCAGCCTCACTGACATACATCAGAGGACGGATTACGGTCAGATTGGTACGATCCAGATGCGTGATCGGAGGAAAAGAGTAGAAGTGACCTTCATAAATCAGGGACATCATCATAGTCTCCACGATATCATCTTTGTGATGTGCGTAGGCAATTTTATTGCAGCCAAGTTTTTTCACAGCATCATTTAGTGCGCCTTTTCGCATCTTTGCACACAGAGAGCATGGATTTTTTTCTTTCCGTTCTTCAAACACGATCTGTGCGATCTCTGTTTTGACTACTGTATAGGGGATTTGCATGGTCTCACATAAGTGCCGGATATGAGAAAGATCAAAATCAGGATTCCCCAGATCTACGGTAATTGCCTCCAGATCGAATTTTTCAGGATAAAAGCGCTGCAGACCATGAAGTGCGTATAAAAGCGTTAGACTGTCCTTTCCGCCGGATATACCGATGGCAATTTTGTCTCCGGTATGGATCATGCCATAATCGTCTATGGCTCGTCTTGTCTGACTCATCAACTGTTGCAGTTTCATAAATTTCTCCTTTTTATAGTAGAGTCTGTCTGGAAAAGTATTCCTGATATGCAGTATATCAAAAAAATGGTTTACAGAAAAGTCACAAAAAGTTAATGCATAAGATTTTATCTGTGTTATAATACTTGATATATGTGTACCAAAACACGGTTGGAGGCGTTTAGATGAAAAATTTTTTGGAAAAGAAATATGTACAGATTGGTGTCACGGCTTTTTGTGTGATTGCAGCTAGTTTGTTGTTTTACTTTGGAATCTTTCACACAGCATCGATTACAAAGGGATTAAAGGCTATTTACAACATTCTCACACCGATTGTGTATGCGGCTGCGATTTCTTATGTTCTGTGGCCGCTTATCCGTTTTATGGAGAAAAGTATTATTTATCGGATCTGTGAAAAAAAGAACTGGAAGCCGTCGGAAAAAGTTCGCCATGGAATCCGGATGATCTGTGTGATTGTTACGTTACTTTTGTTTTTCTTTGGAATTTATGGATTGCTGTCTATGCTGATTCCGGAATTGATTAACAGTATTACCAATATTATTGATAACCTTCCACGATATATCAATAATATTGAAAAATGGCTGACGAATCTGCTGAAAAATTATCCGGAACTGGAAGAAAACTCCAGTATGATTTTTTCTACCGTAACGGCGCGGGCGGAGACATGGCTTACGAATGACCTGCTTCCTAAGATCAATCTTCTGGTGGCAAGTTTTTCTACAGGCTTTATGGGTGCACTGGTATTTTTGAAAAATTTTCTGATCGGTGCGATGATCTCCATCTATCTGTTATATGGGAAAGAGTCCTATGTTGCACAGGGGAAGAGACTCCTATATTGTCTGTTCAGTACGCAGACAACAAATAATATCATTCGTGATCTTCAATATGTGGACAAAACGTTTGGCGGATTTATTATAGGAAAAGTTCTGGATTCTCTGATTATTGGAATTTTGTGTTATATAGGCACTACGATTCTTAATCTGCCATATGCTCTGCTGGTCAGTGTAATTGTCGGTGTAACAAATGTGATTCCGTTTTTCGGACCATATATCGGAGCGGTACCAAGTGCGGTGCTGATCTTGCTGGTTAATCCAATTCAGTGCATTTATTTTGTTATCTTTATTTTACTGCTGCAGCAGTTTGACGGAAACTTCCTCGGACCGAAGATTCTCGGTGGTTCTACAGGACTTTCCAGTTTTATGGTTATCGTTGCGATCCTTGTGGGTGGTGGTCTTTTTGGAATCTTTGGTATGTTTGTAGGTGTTCCGGCCTGTGCAATTATCTGCACGGTGATCCGGAATGGTATTCAGAGCCGACTGGAGAAAAAGAAAATGCCGATAGATCTTGAAAGCTACCGGGATATTGATCATCTGGATGCGAAAACTCTGCAGCCGATAGCGCCTTCAGCACAAAAGCCGGGAAGTGACAGTGCTTTTAAAAGTTACCGTAAGATCCAGTCAAAGGCAAGTCTGATGTCAAGGGAAAAGAGAAAAATGAATGGAGAAGTAGAAGAAGTCTCGGAAGAACAGAAAAAAGAAGAAAATAAGTAAGAATTTCTGAAAAAAATTTCAGAATAAGAAGAATATAAGGGAGAAAATGATATGAAATTGGTAATACAGCGGTGTCAGGAAGCCAGCGTGTCGGTTGCTGGAGAGACAGTAGGTACGATACAAAACGGGTTGATGGTTTTGATCGGTGTGGGAAAAGATGATACGGAAGAAATAGCTGACAAATATCTGAAAAAATTACTGCAACTGCGAATCTTTGAGGATGAAAATGGGAAGACCAATCGTTCATTAAAAGATGTGAGTGGCTCATTATTGCTGATTTCGCAGTTTACCCTTTATGCTAACTGTCGTCATGGAAACCGGCCCAGCTTTACAGATGCAGGAGATCCGAAAAATGCAGAACGCTTATACAAATATCTGATCGCAAAAGCAAAGGAGCAGGTACCTGTTGTAGAAACCGGAATTTTTGGAGCGGATATGAAAGTATCATTAGTTAATGATGGACCGTTTACGATTGTTTTGGACGATACGGCATTTGCATAAAAAATAGAAAGGAACTACTATTCATGCATGATAATAAAAGTCAATGGTTTATACAGGTATTCTGCGGAGTGTTAACAGCGTTTGCATTGTTTATTCCGCTGCCTGCGATGGTGTTTGCGGAAGACGAGCAACAGGAGTACGTGCAGGAATCCGGGCAGGATGTGCCGGAATCAGAGTTATCTGAGAAAGTGGGTGAAATTCATACAGAAGATTATACAGAAGGCTGGGTTTTGATAGATGACAAGAGTCATTGGCAGTATGCGGATGGCACTTTTGCATACAACACCTGGATAGAAGATAATGGGAAAAAGTATTATCTGGATGAAAATGGGGAGCTGGATCCTTCAATGGTTTGGCATGATCCGGGATGGAGATTGAACTTTGAAGGATGGTGGTGGCAAAATGAGGATGGATCTTATCCGACCTCCTGTTTTAAGGACATTAATAATGTTACATATTATTTTGACAGCGATGGTTATATGACTGTCGGATGGCTTTTTCTTGATGGTTCCTGGTACTATTTCAGCGATTCCGGAAATATGGTAACGAATGGCTGGATTTATGTAAAAGGAAACTGGTATTATTTGGACTCGTCAGGAGCAATGCGTACCGGTTGGCAAAAAATTGATGGGCAGTGGTATTATCTTCAGGAGAGCGGTGCTATGTGTACCGGTTGGCTGCAGAATGGTAACAGCTGGTATTATCTGGGAAGTTCCGGAGCGATGGCTACAGACTGGGTGTATGTAAACGGCACCTGGTACTATCTGAACAGCTCGGGAGAAATGGTCATTGGCTGGCAAAGGATTCGCGGAAACTGGTACTTCTTTCAGGGAAGTGGAGCTATGAGCATTGGCTGGCAGCAGGCTGGTGGCAGCTGGTATTATCTGAATAATTCCGGAGCAATGCTTACCGGATGGATTCAGATAAACAGCGGTTGGTTTTATCTGAGTGAATCCGGAGCGATGGTTATCGGTTGGCAAAAGATTGGTGATTACTGGTACTATTTCCGTGAAAGCGGTTTGATGGCAGCAGATACCTGGATAGATTCCTATTATCTTACGAGTTCAGGAGCATGGGATCCTTCTGTTGCATATGATAATATTTATACCTGGCCTTGCCCGGGGTATACCAGGATCAGCAGTGATTATGGTCCACGGCCCCGTCCTACAGCAGGAGCATCATCTTATCATCGTGGAATTGATATTTCAGCACCGGAAGGGGCAACTGTTACATCGATTCATCGCGGAACAGTACAAAGTTATGGATATAATGGAACTATGGGTAACTATGTAAAGATCAGTCATGGAAATGGCGTTGTATCTGTATATATGCATATGAGCAGGATCGCAAATATACATACCGGTATGAGTGTTTCTGCAGGAACGACCATTGGATATGTGGGATCAACAGGCGTAGCAACTGGAGCACATCTGCATCTTGGAATTCTCCTGAATGGAAATTATGTGTCACCGTGGAATTATATTTCAAGACCATAAAATTGGTTAGAGTGTGTATGAAAAATCATTTCTGCAATTGCACGTTCCACAAGCTGTGATGCGAATCTTGCAGAAAACATTTTTCAAAGATAATATAGAATATAATTAATAGACAGAGACCGAATTAGCGACTCTGTCTATTTTTTTGTTGCATTGCATATCAAAATTGGGTTAGTGGACCGACCAATCTTGATTTCATGTAATAAAGTGATATTTGCGATGTTTAGTTTTGCTTGGGCGGTTCTTCCCTCAATCGCAAAGCGGAAGCTGCTTTCCGGCGCTGTTCGTCACCGACAGAAGCATAGTGTTTCCGAGTGGTATTGACATCTTTATGACCAAGTACGTCGGCAACCAGATAAATGTCTCCGGTCTCGCGGTATAAGGCGGTGCCGTAAGTACTGCGCAATTTGTGAGGCGTGATTTTTTTTGTGGAAGTAATATGTTGCGCATACTTTTTGACCAGATTTTCCACGGCCTGTACGCCCATTCGTTTCCTCTGAATAGAATAGAAGAGAGCGTGTTCATGACCGGCTATCGGTGTAATTGATTCACGTACTTCCAGATAATCGAGCAGTGCTTTTTCAACTTCTTCACCGAAATATACAAACATTTCGTTTCCACCTTTTCGGGTGACTTTTACTGCGTCGTTTTTAAAATCCAGATCTTCGACATCCAGACCAACACATTCTGATACACGGATTCCGGTTCCGAGCAGGAGAGTGATCAGCGCGAGATCACGGGTTTTTGTTTTCTCATAATAAGCTTTTTTCTGTCCGGAAAGCTGATCACCGGCATGTTCAACATAATCCAGAAGCATAGCAACTTCATCCGTATCCAGGCGAATGATGGCTTTTTCATGAAGTTTTGGCATAGTGATCAAAGCGGGGGGATTGGTCTTGATCATTTCGTGTTTGAAGTAATAATTATAAAAGCTTCGTAACGTCGAAATTTTGCGTTTTAAGCCGGTTTCTCCATTGGTGATATAAGAATCCTGGCTGTCTTTATAAACTTTCAAATATTCCATAAATTCCTCGATACCAAGAGCCTGTACCTGATCCAGGACGTCGATAGTCAGATCTGTGATTTTTTTATCCTTAAACAGTGGATTTTCGTTTACGAGAAACTGGAAAAAAATCCGTATGTCATAGGCATAGGAAATTCTGGTTTTGGTAGTTGTTGTTGAATCAATTGCCCGAAAATAATCTCTGGAAAATTCCGGAAGAGTACGAAGGACTTCACGAAGTTTTAAAACATTTTCCATATCCGTTTGTTCATGATAAGTAATTCGATCCATAATAAAAATCCTTTCTGAATGTTAAAAAATAAAGGCACTGAAAGAATTTTAACATAGCAAAAGAGCTCTGTCAATCTATACGACAAACAACAGTTTTTCAAATAGATTGACAGGAAAACCACCAGAAGTGCCTATAAATGTACTTCCGTCATGGTATGATCCACTGCCTTCAGAAACGTTTCAAATACATCTTCTGTTTTTAAACGTAAACTGGATGTGTTGATACATGGATGACATCCGAAGTATTCTTCTCTCAGTACATCACTGTCGACTAACAGGCGAACCAGGTGTTCGGTGTCATTCATCAGTGCCAGGATGCTCACGGAACCGGGTGTTACATCAAGGAATTCCTCCATGTAATCCGCAGTTCCAAAGGATAAACGTGCGCTGCCAATCTGTGCGGACAAATCTTTGGTTTTAAATACTTTATCTCCCGGGATTAACAATAAATAAAAGTCCGTTTTCTGTCGGTTACATAAAAACAGATTTTTACAGATCATTGCTCCCAGTGTTTTGTCTATTTCTTCACAGACATCCATATGCATAGCCGGTTCGTGATCGATCCGGTCATATTCGATATGCAGCTGATCCAGTAATTTATATACTTTTTGTTCTTTTTCCAGACGATCCGCCATGTTTTCCGGACGTCCATGCTGTAATATCAGATTCATAAGTTTTAGCCATCTCCTTAATGTTTTTTTGTAAGTCCGAGGTCAAAAATCTTTTTGCAGGAAAACTTGTGCCAGCCATCCGATTCTGTAACCCTGATATGATATATAATGCGTATTTGATTTTACATAAAAATACCATACACATATATTATAAAATAACAGTCACAGAAATTCCAGAGATTTACTCCAATGTATAGGAAAAACTCTGTTTCTGTAAAAAAAGAACATATAGAAAAAAATAATCATGGATCTTCTTTTCTATATGCCCTCTTAATCATCAATAAATGTAAATAATATTATCGTGTTACAACGAATTTATTTTGCTTTCACATCCATCTGTTTCGGAAGAACCAGATTCAGGATGATGGCGGAAATGGTAGCCAGCACAACCGGAGATTTTCCGAAAATTGTGGTTACCCAGTCCGGGAACTGCGCCAGGGATGCGCTTGCCTGTGTAACACCCATACCCACTGCGATTGCAAGACCTACGATGGAGGTATTACGGAAGTTCAGTTCTTCAGAGGCAATCAGCTTCATACCTGTCATGGCAATGGATGCAAATACAGAAATGGTTGCACCACCCAGTACACAATAAGGAATGGTAGTCAGTAAAGAGGAAAACTTCGGGATCAGTCCGGCTGCAAGCAGGATCACTGCAGATAATCCCATTACTCTTCTGCTGGTTACTTTGGTTGTGGCAACGATTCCTACGTTCTGGCTGTAGGTTGCGGTAGGCAGACCACCGAAGAATGCGCAGATAATATTGCTGATACCGTATCCTACGATTCCGCCGGTTAATTCCTTATCGGTCGGCATACGATTCATAGCACCAGTTGTCGTTGCGGAAAAGTCACCGATTGCCTGTACGGCATTGATCGCGAATAAAATGCCAATTGCTACACAGGATGATGGCTCAAAGGTAATTCCGAAGTGCATCGGTTTTGGTAACTGGAAGAAAGATGCACTTGCAACGGATGAAAAATCAATCATACCAAAAAACAGTGCCACAATATATCCGACAATAATTCCGATGAGAATAGATGCCAGTTTCCAGATTCCTTTTCCATAGTGATTCAGGAATGTTACAACAATCAGGGTAATAATTGCTACCAGCCAGTTCTGCCAGGAACCATACTTTTCGCTGCTGGCACCACCTGCCATATAATTGATAGCTGTCGGATATAAGGATAATCCAATAGCGAATACAACCGTTCCGGTGATCAATGGCGGGAAAAATTTACGGATTCGTTTGATATTTAATCCGACCAGTAACGCAATGATACCGCCGACAATCTGTGCACCGAGGATGGTGGCAATATCATATTCTACTGCAATTGCCTGCATACTTGGTACATAAGCAAAACTGATACCCATCATAACCGGAAGTCCGGAGCCGATGGCGAACCATTTGGTTTTTATAAACGGGAATAACTGTAATAATGTGGTAAGTGCTGACATGACTAGGGCAGCCTGGATCAGAATGACGGAATCCTGCTGGGAAAGTCCGGCTACTCCGGCAACAATGATGGATGGGGTTACACATCCTACAATCATGGCCAGTACGTGCTGGATCGCCAGCGGCATAGCCTGTCCGAACGATGGTTTTCCATAAAAATCAAACAATGCTTTGTCCATCTGTCTGGAATGACCTGTTTCTTTGGTACTCATACTATCTTTTCCTCCTTGATGTTACACTTCGCAGGATGAACGAACAGAATGTTCGAATATAGTTCGCGAAGTAAAATTCCTGCGCAGCTGCTTTTCTGCAACTGCACATTTTTTCTCATTTATTATATATGGAGAAAAGTTATTTGAACACCCCTTTTTGTAATAAATAACGATTCGTTTATTAATTTTTCTAATTAATAATTATTTCAAAACTTTCACAGATTAAAAAAATAAGATATGTTTACTTCCGATATTCGTCTGAATAATAAGGAACACAGATCGTGGTTCCGTAAATCAGCTGATCATCCGGAAGATGGTTGATACTTTTTACTTCTTCCATGTAGGCACGGGCGCTTGCATACTCATCGCTGATGTATTCCTGGGCAACACCCCATAAAGTGGTATCACGATCTACATACACGTTGGTATAGTATTTGTAACGTTCCGGTACATCTGCACTTGCATCAACGCTGGTGAAACGGAGCACTGCGATTACAGCCAGGCAGAGCAGAAGCAGACTGGCGAAAGGAAAATGTCTGCGCTGTGCTTTCCGGGTATGCTTTTTTGTGGATGGCACATTTCTGCGAGTGTTTCCAGTAACAGTTGTTTGTCCTTTGTATTCCTTCATCATAGTAAATTCCTCCCATACTTTCAAAACATACGTTTGCGAACATTTGTTCTTTGACTGTGAGATTATTATAATTCTCGAACATCCGTTTGTCAATATGGTTTTGGGAAAAATTCGAACAAATTTTCGGAATATGTGTTTGCATTTTAATCCTGTATATGTTATCATTATAATTAAATAATTATACAATTTGTATGTAACTATTTTTCGAAGAAAACAAGTAGATTATGAATTTTTGAGAAATCATAGAGATACAATTACGGATACATAAAAAAAGAACGATAAAGAAAAAGAATCAGATGTTCGGGAGGATTCAGTTATGGCATACGGAAAAATTACAGATAAACAGCGTGAAATTTTGGAATATATTAAGAGTGAGATCTTAAACAGAGGATTTCCACCGGCAGTACGTGAGATCTGCGAAGCGGTGAATCTGAAATCTACTTCTTCTGTCCACGCGCATCTGGAGAGTCTGGAAAAGAACGGTTATATCCGGAGAGACCCTACCAAACCGCGAGCAATTGAGATTGTGGATGACAACTTCAATCTGGTACGCAGAGAGATGGTGAATGTTCCGGTACTTGGTCGTGTGGCGGCCGGTGAACCACTGTTGGCAATCGAAAACGTGGAAAGCTATTTCCCGATTCCGGCGGAATTTATGCCGAACGCACAGACGTTTATTCTGAATGTTGTCGGGGAAAGTATGATCAACGCGGGAATTCTTGATGGCGATAAGGTTATCGTAGAACAGACCGCGGATGCACAGAATGGTGATATCGTGGTGGCTCTGGTAGATGATTCTGCCACAGTCAAGAGATTCTATAAAGAAAAAGATTACTACCGTCTCCAGCCGGAGAACGATTACATGGATCCGATCATTGTACATGATCAGTTACAGATTCTTGGTAAAGTGATTGGTGTATATCGATTTATGGAGTAAGCTGTCTGAAGAGACGTAAAATCGAAATGAAATGAATAGAAAGAGGGTACAGAAATCAAAATCAATTTCTGTACCCTCTTTTGATGTGCCTACTGCTCTTCTTTCAGTTCCTTCGCATCCATCACTTTTCCATCTCTCCAGATACGTTCCAGATCATAGAACAGTCTGTTCTCTTCATCAAAAAGATGAATTACGATATCGCCGTAGTCCAGAAGGATCCAGTTTGCACTGGAATAACCTTCGGTCTGTTTGCACGGATAGCCGGCTTTTCCCAGTACCTCGTCTACATTGTCTGCCATAGCCTGTACCTGATTACGGTTGCTTCCGCTTGCGATGATAAAATAATCAGCCAGTGTGGTGATCTGTTCGATATCAATCACTTTGATATCAGAAGCCTTTTTATCTTCCAAAGCTTCGCATGCCAGCAGTGCCATATTTTTTGCATCTGTCATTTTGCGTTCTCCTTATTCTGCGTTAACCAATTTTTTATAGTAATCATAAGCCCGTATCGTTGCCTGATCGATGTCCTGTGGGTCACCGTCCAGATATTCTAGTGTGTCATGCAGAATCGCATACATGCAGTGATCCAGGTCTTCGAAAGCGATCTTGCGGATCTCAGGGAGCCTTGGTGCTTTGTTTCTTGCCGGCTCGATATAGTCCGCGATATATACGATCTTTTCCAGAAGCGTCATATCTTCTTTTCCGGTGGTATGCCAGGTGATGGCGCTTAAAATCTCAGGATCGGTCACGCCGTATTTTTCACGGGCCACCCAGGCACCTACTTTTGCATGGAGCAAAAAGGTGTGCTCTCTTTCAAAGTCTGTGACCGGAATTTTATTTTCTTTGCAAATTTTCAGTTTTTTCTTTGCCGGAATACACTTGGCACAGTCATGAAGAAGACCTGCCAGCTGTGCGCGTTCCATGGGATAATCGTAGCGGATTGCCAGGGATGCACTCATCTGCATCACACCGAGGGTGTGCCAGAGGCGGTCTTCATCCAGATATTTCTTCAGTTTTTCGGCAATCTTCATCAGATTAAACTTCTGTTCTTCCATAACATTCCTCCTGTATCCTTTGTATATTTCCCGGTACAAGTCGTCTCAGAAAGCAGTCAGCTTCCTGTTCGTGGAATCAGGACTCTGTCCGGTAGACGCCCTCGTCACGGATATAATCACATACCTTGTCCACAAGATAATACCGTACGGTTTTCCCCTCACGAATCCAGTCGCGGAGTGTCTGGGAGGAAATCTCGAGATTTGGGGTGTGGAGCAATATAAATTCGCCCTGGTATTTCTCTTCCAGATACGCCATTTTCTTTTTCAGGGATTCTTCAGGAACATCGTTCCTTGTGGCGACCAGCAGACTGGCTGCCTTGCAGATTCGGTCCGGTCTGCGCCACATGTCGAAATCGTACAGGGAATCTGCACCGATGATAAAATAATAGATATAATCCGGATATTTCTCATGCAGGCGTTCCAATGTTTCGTAGGTATATGTGTATCCGTCCGGATGCATCTCTTCTGTGGAAAGACGGAAATGAGAATTGTCAGCGATCGCTCTTCGAACCATTTCCACACGCTGTTTATCGCTGGCACGTCCTGCCCGGTTTTGCTTGTGGGGAGGATTACCGGAAGGCATGAACCAGACCTCGTCGAGATCCAGTTCCTCATAAGCCTTTTCCGCCAGAATCAGATGTCCTATATGAATCGGATCAAAGGTTCCCCCCATAATTCCAATTCGTTTTTTCATGATTTCCTCCTTACGGAAGCTGAATCTTTTTCTTCTCTTTTTTTCCTTCTTTATACAGAACGATCTTCTTGCCGATAACCTGAACGACCTGGGAACCGGTTCTTTCAGCCAGAACATGTGCGATCTCTTTCGGATCATCCATACAGTTCTGTAACACGCTGATCTTGATCAGTTCTCTTGCTTCCAGAGCTTCCTTTGCAGACTGGGTAAATTCCGGTGTCAGGCTGGATTTGCCGATCTGCAGAATCGGTTCGGTTGTCATGGCAATACTTTTCAGATATGCTCTTTGCTTGCTTGTCATAAGCTCTCCTTTATTTATAATAATCAAATTCAAATCCGTACATACGGACAGTATCTCCCTCTTCAATACCTGCCTGTTCCAGTTCTTCCAGAATACCGCCGTCTTTCAGGAATTTCTGGAAGAAAGCAAATCCTTTTTCGGAATCCAGGTTGGTATATCCAAGCATCTTCTCGATCTTCGGTCCTTCTACCACATAAGTGTGACCATCGTCGAGTTTTTCTACGGTATATGGCAGGTTTTCTGCGATCAGAACATCTTCCGGGAAGAACTCCTGCTCGAATACAATCTGTTTTTTCTCAATGGAATCCAGCAGGGATTTTACGTGATATAAAAGCTCTTTCACGCCTTTGCCGGTAACAGCAGAGATCGGAAATACTTTTACGCCCTGTGGTTCAAATTCGTCTTTCAGACGCTGGATCGGATCTTCTCCGTCCGGATAGATCACATCTACTTTATTGGCTGCGATCACCTGTGGTCTGGAAGCGATATCGGCATTATAAGCCTTTAATTCCGCATTGATCTTATATACATCGTCTACCGGATCTCTGCCCTCTGTGGAAGCAGCATCCACGATATGGATCATAACGCGGGTTCTCTCGATGTGACGCAGGAACTGGTGTCCAAGACCAACACCTTCCGATGCACCTTCGATCAGTCCCGGAATATCTGCGATAACAAATCCGTCAGCGCCTTCCAGGTCTACCACACCAAGGTTTGGTGTCAGGGTAGTGAAATGATAGTTGGCGATCTTTGGCTGTGCGTTGGTTACACGGGAAAGAAATGTGGATTTTCCTACGTTCGGGTATCCTACCAGTCCGACATCTGCGATTACTTTCAGCTCCAGACGCACTTCCAGTTCCTGTGCAGGCTGACCTGGCTGTGCGTACTTCGGAACCTGCATGGTAGCAGTTGCATAGTGCATGTTTCCTTTACCGCCGCGTCCGCCTTTTAAGATCACCTGACGGCGATTCTCACCGGACATGTCCGCGATAACTTTACCACTTTCTGCTTCGTAGACGACGGTTCCTTCCGGAACACGCAGAGTGATATCTTTTCCATCGGCACCGTGGCAGCGTTTCTTTCCGCCCTGTTCACCGTTTTCTGCTGCATATTTTCTTTTGTGACGAAATTCATTCAATGTGTTCAGACCTTCGTCCACTTCAAAAATCACATCACCTCCGCGGCCGCCGTCACCGCCATCCGGACCACCGTTTGGCACAAACAACTCTCTGCGGAAGCTTACATGACCGTCCCCGCCCTTTCCGGAACGGATCACGATCTTTGCTCTGTCTGCAAACATATTTTTCTCCTATTATTCATGTTTTGGCGAGTCCCAAGTTCAGAAATCTCAACTTTTGACCCTGGTATCTATATCAAATATATAAAAAGAAGGCTCCAAACCATTCTGATTTGAAGCCCGCTGCATATGCTTATTCAGCTACCGGAACGATAGAAACCTGTTTCTTATCTCTTCCTTTTCTTTCAAAACGAACAACACCGTCTACTAATGCAAACAGAGTATCGTCTTTACCACGTCCAACGTTTACACCTGGATGAATCTTGGTTCCACGCTGTCTGTAAAGGATATTACCAGCTTTTACAAACTGTCCGTCAGCTCTTTTTGCTCCCAATCTTTTGGACTCGGAATCTCTACCGTTCTTAGTAGAACCAACTCCTTTTTTATGAGCAAAAAATTGAAGGTTCATATTTAACATGGTTTTACACCTCCTCGAAGATTATATCAATAAATTCTGTGTACTGTTCATCTTCCATTCTCTGTAATCCGAGAATCAGCGAATTCAGCAGCAAGAGACTCTCCTTTGAAGGCTTGTTCTTTATCATAAAATGAATACGGGCAGATGCTTCATCCACATCAACCGTAAATTCATCTTCTGTAAAGGCCTCGATCGAATTCACCGTGTTGATCACCAATGCAGAGATACCGGCGCAGACAATGTCTTCACCTTCCTGTGCATATCCTGCATGATCTTCACTCGTAAAGCCTACGCACTGATTTTCTGAATTCTGATAAAACGTAACTTTTGTCATCAGATCACCTGATTAAGCGTTGATCTTTTCGATTTTCACTTTTGTGAACTGCTGTCTATGTCCGTTTTTCTTGTGATAACCAGTTTTTCTCTTATACTTGTAAACGATTACTTTTTTAGCTTTTCCGTTTTCAACTACAGATGCAGTAACGCTGGCATTAGCTACGTCAGCTCCAACTTTTAAACCGTCGTTGTTTACAGCAAGTACCTGGTCAAATGTAACAGTCTCTCCAGCTTCTACACCAAGCTTTTCTACTCTAATGATATCGCCTTCGGCTACTTTGTACTGTTTACCACCTGTTGCAATAATTGCGTACATATGGCACACCTCCTATTATCATTACTCGCCAAATATGGTGGCTCTCTCGAGCACTTCTACCTCTTTGTGCGGCATACTTCGTAATATTAGCATGACTTTTACGATTCGTCAACTGTTTTTTACAAATTTCTTTTTAAAACTTTATTCAGCATCCAGTGCATGGGAAGCCGCGATTGCCAGAACGCCAGGGCCGGTATGGCAGGTGATACTGAAGGATAGCGGATCCACTCTTGTGATCGTAAGATCCGGGAATGCATTCTGCACTTCTTCCATCCACTGTTTTGCAGTCTCTTCATCTGTGGTATAAGCTACATGAAGTTTTAACTGACCTTTTGCAACGTAATCGGCAAAACGGCCTTCCACATCTTTCTTCATGGCATCCAGCATGTTTTTCTTGGCAGCTTTCATACCACGGACTTTTTTGTAGGCATCCAGTTTTTCTCCCTGGATCTGAAGAAGCGGTTTCAGGTTCAGCGCAGATCCGAGAAGTGCTGCAGCCGGTGTGATACGGCCGCCTTTTTTCAGATATTTTAAGGTATCTACTACCAGATAAATACTGGATTCGAGTGCTTCTTTTTCCAGGATCTCTTTGATCTGTGCAGCGGATTTTCCTGTGGCTGCAAGGTGTTTTGCATCCATAACGGACTGCTGCATGGTAACGGAGATTCTCTGGTTGTTTACTACCTGTACTTTTCCGTCATAGTCCTGCGCCAGTCCCATCGCTGTGGAACAGGATGCGCTCAGACCGCTTGACATCGGAATGTGTACGATCTCATCATATTCTTTTAAGAGCTTATCCCACAGATCCATGACATCCCCCGGTGACGGCTGGGAAGTAGTCAGATCCGCATCACTTTCCATAAAATGATAAAACTGCTCTTTGGTTATATCTACATTTTCATAATATAATTTTCCATCTACTAAGCAAGGCATCGGAATTACATAAATTCCAAGTTCTTTTCCTTCTGCCTGTGAAATACCACTGTTACTGTCGGTGACGATGGCAACACTGCTCATACTTTTGTTCCTCCTTTTACACTGCTGTAACGGTTTTCTACAATATGTTATTTTAGCTCAATAAAATAATTATAACACGGACTCAAAATAAATTCCACACCCAAAACAAATGCTTCCTGCGATAAAGAGAACGGCGGACGGAACCGCAATTTTGAGCACGGTGCGATCCATCTGTTCTTTCGGGAAAAACGGTGGTTTTGAACCACCTCGTCTATGTAACAGATAATTTCCGAGATACATACCAAAAGGAGCGGCAGCTCCCAGAATCAGATACACACCGATGGAAACCAGAGGCATCGTCACAGTTCCATCATTTGCGGCAAGCTGGTTTTGTGCCTGCTGTACCTGAGAATTTTTCAGAAGCATTTCCTGCAACAGCATCGGAAGCAGATTATTTACCATATGAAATGCGGAGGAATAGACCATATTTTCCGTCTCCAGCATAATATATGACATGGCTGCGCCCAGGATCGCCGTGGGCAGGAAACGAAGCGGATTTGCATGGAAAAGTCCGAAGTAGATACCCATGATCAGAACGACCAGCCATTCTTTTCGGATGCGGTACATGGTATGAATGATCACTCCACGGTGAACTGCTTCCTCGCAGATTGCCGGAAGCACTGCAACTACGATGATGGATACCCAGAACGGTACGCTGTAGATTACATCATCCAAACCGCCGCTGACTGCCTCCATCTGTCTCGGAAACAGCCGATACTGGATCAGCGAAACCACCATTGTCAGGATATAAACGGAAATCCACATCAGAATGGTTCCTAACATCGGCAGACCTTCCGGCGAATATACCGGAAACAGAGATTGCAGGGAATGTCCCATCACTTTTGCAAAGATCAGTGCCATGATCAGTAAAATAATTTCCGTAACTGCCACCCCGTACAGTCCGAAATAAGACTGCAGCGGCACGCAGATTACGAAAAATACGATCATAACCAAAAGAAAAAATGCAGCTCCATGCCACGGCTTTAAAGTTCTCTCACGCATACTTTATTCTCCCTTTCTCAGCAGGTTCAGCTGTTCTGCGAGGGTTTTGGCTGACTTTTTCCGTGTGATCTCCATGATACCGAGGGTGGTCACATCCACAACTACGGTCTGCATCGAATCGGATCGGACCAGTGAACGCATATACTGAATCAGATCCGAACGGTCTTCGCAGTCCCGCATATTGATAAAGTCAATCAGAATCATACCGGACAGATTCCGAAGGCGGATCTGTCTTGCGATTTCCAGGGCAGCTTCCCGGTTGATCTGTTTATAATTTTCTTCTGCATCTTTTTTACTGCTGTGTTTTCCGGTGTTGACATCGATAGCAACAAAGGCTTCGGTCTGCTGGATCACCAGAAATCCACCGGATTTTAACCAGATTTTCTCCTGAAGTGCCTGATCGAGTTCCCGTTCGAGATTATAGAGCCGTGCAAGCGGCAGCAGGGAATCTTCATAATATTCGATCGCACACATCGATGCAGCCGGAGTATCTTGACGGGAAACACACAGTTCTTCATACAATGCCTTCTGGTCGGTGATGATTTTCTCCGTTTCTTCCCAGTGCACATCTTTCAGAATGGATGCGGTGATGGATTCTCCTCTGGAAAGCTTCGTATAGCACGGCGTATGCAGTGCTTTCCGATACAGCTGTGTAAACTGCGCTTCCAGTGACCGCAGTTCCGCTCTCAGCTCTTCGGCAGAAGCCAGCGCGCCATTGGTTCGAAGAATGATGCCGTAAGTGCGTTCCTCCGGCAACAGCTCTTCAAGAAGTTCTTTTAACTCTTCCCGTTTTTCAGCCGGAATCTTCGTGGAAATACCGAGGGTGCGATTTCCCGTTGTGAGTACCAGATATTTCCCGGTAAAATTCAGGTTTGAAGACACACAGGGCGCTTTTGTTTTTATCGCTTCTCTGGTCACCTGCACCAGAAGTTCGTCACCGGCCCGCAAGCCGGATGTTTTCTTTGGCATTGTATAGAGAAAATTAGATTCTTTCGTATATGGAAAATAACAGCTGGTGCGGTTTTCAATTTCCACGAAAGCACCTTTGATGTCCGGGAGAATTTTCTGGACCTTTCCCACATGGATACTTCCAAGCAGGCGTTCCCCCTGAGGATCCTCCAGACAGATCCGGCTGATTTTTCCATTTGACTGCCAGGCAGCTACCCGGCAGTTTGTTCCGTGATAACAGAGAGTGGTAATAATAACACGTTCCATTTTATGCAATCACATCTCCCAACGCTTCCAGGGATACCAGCTGTCGTACCTCCTCTTCCCCGCGGTCGGCATAGACTTCTTCCCGGTGGATCATCAGTGCAAATGGTTCCAGTTCGATTCCGAGAAATTTAGCGAAGGCTTCCATCACTAATTCCGGTTTCAGGTTGTGAACACTTCCCTGGGAAAGCTGCATCCAGACTTTGTCACCACGCAGTTCCAGTTTGTAGATCCACGGTTTGATATCGGTGATTTTCTCACTTCGTTTGGTTTTTCTCAGGATTTCAATGCTATCCTGTGCAAAAAATGCTTCCAGCTGTCCGTTTTTCCACTCGACAGAAGGTTCTTTTCCCTCGCGGAATGTTACGGTATAATCAGCCGCAGCAACCAGAGACATACAGGCACTTGCCTTTCCGTCCGGAATCTGACGGACACTGATCACTTTCATTCCCTCTGCCATTGTTGCATTTAACCGGTCCTCCATCTCTTTGGAAGACAGGGAATCGTCTGTCAGTTCCATATCAAAATATTCTCCGCTGCTTGTGACTCCGACACCGAGAGGTGCAGCGAAAGACATGATCATATGAGGAGAAAATCCTCCGGAGAAAGCGATCGGAATATTGGCTCTTCGGATGGATTTCTGAAAATAACGCATGATATCGAGGTGTCCGATGAATTTCATGGCACCTTCTTTGGAAAATTTAACCCTTACTTTCAACACATACACCTCCCTGATATTTTGCTGCGCCACAACCGGAACACTGCATACGGCAGTTCGGCGTTACGGTCTCTTCATGGGCACGTTTCCATTCACGTAACAGGAATTTCTTGGTGACACCGATCTTGATGAAATCCCATGGGAAAATCTCGTCATCGCTTCGCTCTCTGACGGTATAAAAATCAGTATCAATGCCGCACTCGGCAAATGCCTCTTTCCAGTATTCCGGATGATAATACTCTGACCAGGCATCAAAGAGTGCACCGTGTTCGTAAGCTTTCAGAATCGCATCCCCAACCTTACGGTCTCCACGCGCCAGGATACCTTCCAGAACGGTAACATCGGCTTCGTGCCAGTTGTAGCGGATACTCTTCTGGTTCAGCTGTGCATGGATCTCTTCACGGACGATTCTTGCACGGTCAAGGAATTCTTCTTCCCGGCACATCGGCGCCCACTGGAACGGGGTAAATGGCTTTGGAACAAAGAAAGAAGTACTTGCTGTGATCTGACATTTTCCGTTTCGCTGATCTTTTGGGATTTCGTAGTAACGTTCCGCGATTTCTTCACAAAGATGAGCGATACCTTTCATATCATCCTCGGTTTCGGTAGGAAGTCCGAGCATAAAATACAGTTTCACTTTATTCCAGCCGCCCTCAAAAGCTTTTCCGGCACCTTCCAGAATCACTTCCTCGGTAAGACCTTTGTTGATAACATCACGCAGTCTCTGGGAACCGGCTTCCGGTGCGAAGGTCAGGCTGCTCTTTTTGATATCCTGTACTTTCTTCATAACATCCAGGGAGAACGCATCAATTCGAAGAGATGGAAGGGAAATATTCACGCCTCGTCTGTCACATTCTTCCATCAGGAAATTCACCAGTTCCGGGAGCTGTGAATAGTCACTGGAACTTAAAGAACTCAGAGAAATCTCTTCGTGACCGCTGGAGTCCAGCATTTCCACTGCTTTCTGTTTTAAAAACTCCACATCACGTTCACGGGTCGGACGGTAGAGCATACCTGCCTGACAGAAACGGCATCCGCGGATACAGCCACGCTGGATCTCCAGAACCACACGATCCTGTGTCGCTTTGATAAATGGTACAACAGGTGCACTCGGATAATAAGAATCGGTAATGTCCATGACAATCTGTTTTTCCACAGATGCAGGAACAGATGCGTCAATCGGAGTGAAAGAAGCAATGGTTCCGTCTTCTTTATAAGTAACTTCATACAGCATCGGTACATAGATTCCAGGGATCTGTGCAGCCTTTTTCAGGAATTCCATACGACTGCTGCCCTTCGCCCGTTCTTCCTTATACAGATCAATCAGCTGGAAATAAACGGTTTCACCTTCTCCGATATAGAAAATATCAAAGAACTGTGCCAGCGGTTCCGGATTGTAACTGCATGGTCCGCCACCGATCACGATCGGATCATCCCAGGTTCGCTCTTTAGCCTCTAACGGAATCCCGGACAGATCCAGGATCTGTAAAATATTGGTATAACACATCTCATACTGGATTGTGATACCAAGAAAATCAAAATCCTTCACCGGCTCCTGAGATTCCAGTGCGAACAACGGGATCTTTTTGTCACGCATCACTTTGTCCATATCCGGCCACGGGGAATACACTCTTTCACACCAGATATCGTCACGCTGGTTAAACATATCATATAAGATCTGTATTCCGAGATGGGACATCCCTATTTCGTAGACATCCGGGAAACACATGGCAAACCGGACCGCAACTTCCGATTTGTCTTTCATCACTGCGTTGATCTCGTTACCGATATAACGTGCAGGACTACTTATTGATAATAAAATTTCATCACTTAAAGCTAATTTCCTCATAATTTCACCTTTTGTTGTAATTTTATAAACATTTCAAGCTACATTTAACAGACTACTTTACCACATTAAATCGCAAAAAAATGCAAGCTTTTGGACCATTTTCAGGCTCTTTTTGAAGTGATTTCAGCCACTTTTTTTGCATGTTACGACATTTTATTTTGTGGGATTACATAGCACTGAGCAAATTATTATAACACACAACAATTCAAAAATATACTATTTTAAAAAAATTGTACTTTTTTATTAACAAATTTTTTTAATAAACAAAAACGGGGATCTGATTGTACAGATCCCATACAGAAGCCCCTATCTCATTTCCACTACCCAAGAAGATTAAAAAATCACTCATACTTCAATACGTTTTGTCAGGCAGATAATGAAAATTCTGAAAAGTCGAACAAATCTCCAATGGAGAAATTGTTTTTGGGTTTCAGCACTTCCATTACATGTGGACTTCCCCGTGATGAATGCTTGCCATACCGGGAAGAACATGCAGTGGGAAATTTGCCAGTGTGACGATCTGATCCGGCTGGCAGTTTTTCTTGTAATAGTCGTAAACACGATAGTGCATATCGTTTTCCATATGAACCATAACGGAAAAACGACTCTGTAATTTTCCCACGAGATCGCAGCCGTCGAGTTCCGGAATATCACAGTGAGAGATTTTGCCCTCTTTTAAAAGGCTCGGAGTTCCGATCATAATTGCCCTGATCCGCTTCTGCTTTTGCATCATCTGTTCGATTTCGTTTATCAGGCATGCTTCATCCAGAAAAGAGAAACTTGCCTGTCTTTTCCCAGCGATGTTGCCAAGCGCGTTCAGAAGATATAGATATAAAACCCGTGATTCACCCATCATTTCAAACCACACACAGGGTAAATTCATAGGATTCGTTCAACTGATATGCCAGTGAACTTCTTCCGACTTCACCGAGCTGTAATTTGTGACCGGTCACTTCCCCGTCGGCTGCCATCTCATTGATCAACGTATTGCAGGTTGCCGTAGAGAGACCGGTGTGTCTGGAAAGTTCCTGTTTGGTGAATTCTTTTCCCTCCCGCATGACGGTTCGGATCTTTTTCTTGTTTTCAACACGAAGTTGCGCGGTATCCTTCAAAGTGTCACCGCCACATATTTTCTAATAATTATTAGAACTATTATAATAATTAAGTCAAGAAAAAACGAGATAAAATACGCTTCGCGAATTTTACTCGTTGCATTGCATATCAATAATTGATCCAGTGGATCAATTTTGATTATCGCGGCAGTTGTCAAGGTCTCGTGCAAGCACGGACTTTGACTCGTTGCTCGCGTAAATTAAAAAGCAGAACATCTGATTCCAGACATTCTGCTTCGGATTTATTCGTGTACTAATATTTTATTCATTCTTTTCCAGTCCGGTTTTTCCTTCTACGTGGTGTTTGCGGCACAGAGCGATATACCGCTCGTTTGCTCCTACTTCCACCTGTTTTCCGGCGTGGACCATCTTTCCATTGCTGTCGATGCGGGCGTTGCACCGTGCACCGCTTCCGCACCAGCAGACAGTCTTTAATTCTTCGATCTTGTCCGCCCAGGCAAGCAGCCACATGCTGCCCTCGAAAAGATGCATCTGAAAATCCGTCCGAAGCCCGTAACAGATCACCGGAATCTCCAGGTCATCGACCAGATGTGTGAAAAATTCAATATCACTTTTTTTACAGAACTGCGCTTCATCCACGATGATACAGTCATACGCTTCCAGATCTTCCGTTGACATCTCAACCAGATCTTCCACATAGATACACGGCTCTTCCAGTCCGATCCGGCTGTGCATCACACCGATCTCCCGGGTATCCAGCTTCGGTTTTGCAAGCAATGCACGTTTTCCACGTTCTTTGTAATTATAGGCAACCATCAGGGCGTTCGCCGTCTTGGAACTTCCCATGGCTCCATATCGAAAATATAACTTCGCCATTCCCAATACTCTCCTTTTGCATATCTTTGCTTAGTATATCGGATAATTGCACTGCCGTCAAATGAATTGCAAAGCAAGTGTGTTACCAAGTACACAAAAGGATCAGAATTTCAGAAATCCGTGGTACACCGTCTTACGATCTCGCAGGGAACAAGAATCTGCTGTTCCACTTCCTCCTGTTTTTCGAGAAGTGCGATCATATGCTGCACGGTCGTCTGACACAGCAGTTCCAGCTGGTTGTCCACGGAGGTAAGTTCCGGTTCGCAGCTGACTGCCATAATAGAATTGTTGTACCCGGTTACGGAGAATTCGTCCGGAATCGCCAGATAATTCTGAGCATGCATCCAAGGCAAATGCTGCAAGTCACTGCACATCAAATCCGAAATATTTCACTGCGTTATTATAAGAGATTCTTTTAACGATCTCTTTATTCATTGCTTTAGATGCATAGAATAGGCGTTGATGAATATAAACGCAGGACGGATAGAAAACCATTTATAAAAGTAATCCCAGGAAGGTTTGAGAAAGCCGATCTTCCGATTCTTGTGACGGATAATCACAAACTGTACAAACAGCGGAAAGTCCGCATCTTAAGCGGCGCGCATGCTTGCCTTTTATATCGCTTTCTTCCACGGTCATACACTGACGGAAGACGGACTGATTGGGGACAGGGAAGGCAATTCTTATACGATCAAAGACGAACGGACGGTTCTGGAATTTTATTATGCCCACAGGGATGACAATGTAAAAGATTTTGTTCATGCCGTATGTACGAACACTGCGTTCTGGGGTGAAGATCTGACAGAGATTACAGGATTCGAAACGGCGGTCTGCAATTATCTGGAGTAGATCTGTGAGAAAGGAACATATGCGGTGATGGAGGCGCTGGTTAAGTAGAAAATAAACTTCTAAAATACATAATTTTAGGCTATGGCTGCGGGTCAGCTAACATGACAACAGAAAAATTAGTCAAAACAAAAAAGAAAGTTTCTATAGGTATAGCAGAAGAAACTTTCTTTTTGTTTAATTATAAATATTTTATATTATTGTTTGCATCCCATACTTATCCAGATCGACCTTCCCGTCAACCACTTCCACCCCATCTTCTTCCAGAAGCCGTGCCTGTACCTGCTCGCCGCCGAAGGCGAAGGCTCCGGCGAGTTCACCTTTGGCGTTGACGACGCGAAAACAGGGAATGTGTTCCGGATCCGGATTCTTGTGCAGCGCATTTCCTACCGCTCTTGCCATCTTCGGCTCACCAGCCATGGCTGCGATCTGACCATAGGTCGCCACATGACCTTTCGGAATCTGTTTTACTGCTTCGTAGATCCGTTTGGTTGGACTGTCTGTGACCAGATCATAACTTTCGGCAATCATCCGGCGGATCTCCTTTTCTGGGATCGTTCCGTCCAGAATGATCGTGTTCCAGTGTTCCTTGTTCAGATGATAGCCGGCAGTTACCGAATCATAGGCAGAGCGCCAGAAATCCCGCCATTCAGGCGCAACCTTCACGTTCAGATTGATAAAGCCGTTGCGCTCATAGATCCAGAGAAATGCTTTTTTACTTCCACGAACCCGGACAAGCTGCCAGTTGGGATCGTGAAACGGTTTTTCTTCGTAAACATTGTCAAACGACAGACCGTAAGCCAGTGCTTCTTCTCTTGTTGTCATAGTATCTGTTCTCCCAGCGTTTTTATAAGATATCAAAAGCAAGATGATTGGTCATTTTAGTCTTCTTTGCAGAAAAAATCAACAGCTGCCTGCGTTGCTTCCGGCTGCATGCTTGGACCAAATCCGTGATCGGCTCCTTTTACGATGTGCAGTTTACTGTTTTTATAGACGTCATGGTAGCGTTCCGAAGCAATCTTATTTACAACTGGATCGCTGTCACCATGCAGCAACAGAACTTCTCCGGTGTAGTGGGAAGCAATCTCATAGATTGGCAGATTCTGTGCGATACGGAAGTAAAAACCACCGATGGTGTGTTCGTGTACATGGATTTTATCCGGGATCTGTACAGGATCGTAAGTGGTTCCCTGGCACTCTCCTTTGATGGCATCATCTTTTAAGGTAGCAGCCGGGGCAGACAGGATTACCTTTTTGAAAACTTCCGGATAGTATCCGGCGATCATACTTGCAACCACACCGCCCTGGGAATGACCGAACAGGAAGATGTTACGGACATGCTCCAGAGATCTGACATGATCGAGAATTACTTTTGCATCTGCAATCTCATTTAACACGGTCATATCTTCCAGCTTTCCGTCGCTGTCTCCATGTCCGTTAAAATCAAACCGGACAGAAGCAACCCCTTTTTCTAGCAGAGCATCGGCAAGAGCCGTCAGTAATTCTCCGTTGCGGTTTCCGGTAAATCCGTGCATGAGAATAGCAATGTCATAACTATCTTTTTCCGGCACTACCAGTTCTCCACGTAAGGTTAATCCATCTCTTTTTACTTCTACGTTCATAATATATGTTCTCCTTTGCAAATATAGTTTGATAGTTATCGACACAATCTCCTGGAGTTACCAGAGATCATAAGTCTTCATTGTTTCGGGTGTCCGATATTCGTGTTTCTCATAATAGCCGATCAGTGTTCCGTCTTCATCCCGTAAAGCAATCACATAAACATCTTTTAATTTCTTTTCGTTATGTGACGTATAAACGATATTGTGTGATGAATCCGCTGCAAACCAGTTGATGATCTGATGAATCTTCGTATTCGAATCCGCGTTGTGACAGTTTAAGAGGCTTTTCCCGATCAGCGCTGCCCCGCCATACTTATGATAATCTTTGATGGCAGCAGGATTCATATAAATAATCGTATGTTCCAGATCACAGATTACAATAGAAAGTCGGTCCTGATCAACGATGCTTTTAAAATAAGGGGATAAGATCTGTTTGGTGTCTGACATGATGTTTTCGTCCTTTCTGTTGCGATAAAATATAATATTTATTATACCACAGATTGAGAAAATGAAACAGAAAAGAATACCCTGAGAATCCGAAACAGAATCCTCAGGGTATAGATCAAGCTAATTTTTCCAATACCGATGTTCCTTCCCACTCTCTAGACTTCGAGATCTCCATAAGATCTGCAATCGTCGGTGCAAGATCAAGCAGGGTAAGTCCATGCAGCTGCACGCCCTTAGGGAATTCTTTTCCTACAAAGAACATTGGGATCGTCATATCTTCCGGGATGTTTTCGCCGTGTCCTCGGTCGTGACCGCCGTGGTCAGCGGTGATCACGATGGTGTATCGATCATGGACGGCTTCGTAGACCTGCTGGACGCAGGAAAATGCATTGTTTACCTGGTGCATATATTCCGGTGTCATCCAGCCGTGGTCGTGACCGCCTTTGTCGTCTGTTTCCACCAGATACAGATACACAAAATCCGGCTCTTTCCGGGCAATCAGGGAAAGGGCTTCCTGCGTGAGCAGTAGATCCGAATTGTCCTCTTCGTATTCATTGACGAAAAAAGAATATTTCATATTTCCAGATGTCCATACATGGCGCATCGGTTCCCAGCCATAGAAAGCGGCACAGGTTTTGTCAGCACGCTCCAGCTGTTCTGCCAGTCCGCGGATCGGTCGTACCGGCGGCATGTAGTCGTTGGTGATAATCCCGTGGCGGATGGGCGGTACGCTGTAAAAGATCGAGGTATGCGCCGGCAGGGTAACCGGTGGCACAACAGAACTTGCATCCAGGGAATAGCATCCGTTTTCTTTCAGTGTGTTTACAAAAGAATGACCGCAGGTTTCCACGGCATCCGGTCTGAGTCCATCGATGGAGATCAGTATTACTTTTTTATCCATATGTGAGATTCCCCCGTATATACAAAGATTTTGATACCGGCTGCTTCTGTACCAGAAAGCCTGATATTTTCATATACTCAGTATAGAATTTCACTCACCGCATGTAAAGGGATTATTATCTGATTTTCTGTGGATTTTTCAACGGTTCAGAATTTCCGACGGATTGTGCAATGATCTCAAGCGGCAGCATGCGGATTTCTTCGTAAGTCCGTTCCTGGCAGGACGGATTGAGTGGAAAATCAGCGTTCTCTTCTACCGTCTCTACGGTGATCGCCGGTCTGTGCAGCAGTTCGGAATAATAATTCACAGGACTTCCGCCGTTTAAACGGGAGAGATACTCTTCCTCCTGTTTTCCGAGAGAGTAATTCGATAATTTCTGCATATACCGCGCCAGCTTGTGATTGCGCTGGTTATAGGAAAATGGCATCGCCTGCCGATAATAGTAGATGATGCGTCCTCTGGAATGAAAATCGAGATAGCCGATCGTATCACACTGTTCAAAGACACGGATCAGTGCCTTGGTTTCCTGTTCACTGGCGGGATACTCGCCGAACTGCTGCTGAATGTAGGATTTGCATGGAAAATTCCGGTTGATATCGACCGTTCTTGCGTTGTATTTCCAGTAGGGCCAGTCCACGCCGCGCATTTTGCATGCCTGTCGGAGAATGGGATTGCGGATCGCGTTGAAACTCTCGGTGGCGATCACATAACCGTCCGGGTTGACGATGGGAAGAAAACAGATCGAACAGTGGTCGAGCAATTCCCGTACCGGATAATTTCCCATATTCAAGTTGTCCTGATAAGCCTGACTGTATTCCTGCGCCATCCTAGTCAGAAGCACCGGATTGATGGATTCTTTTCCATGGATACCTGCCGTCAGAATCAGCGCGTCCAGTCCAAGTCCGACACGAAGCATCGGAATCGATCGTTCGTCATGGCTCTCCCCCACTTCTTTGTATACCGTGAAATCTGGATACTGTGCAACGGATTCCTGCAGATTGCGGAGGAGTTCTTCATAAGTATAGGATTGATTTAACGTAATCATACAAACCTCCCTGTGTCATAAGATTGATGGGAAATATTTCCCCTTTTATGTATATATGAGGCAGATCGTATTTTAGAACCAGAGAAGAAAAATGTGTAAAAAGACTGCCGTTCAAAAACAAATTTGAACGGCAGTCTTCTTCACAATCGGTTACCCATGCACGCATCGCCTTGATCTGGTAAATATAAGAATATGTATCCTGAATGGTCAGGCGGTCGCAGGCATCCGTGTTATCACTGGTCCAGAATTTTTATCAAAATTTACCATTGAATTTTTATGGAATATGCACAAAAAGAAGTAGAATCTGGAAGAAAACATGGTTTTACTAAATGCGCCATGCATTTTTTAAATTGAAAGATTGAAAAATTTTATGAGTTTTACTTTTTTACTAAACAAAAACGGATATATGAGGATACTGGGAAGAAATGTATGTTTTAGAAAAACGGACATCTGTTTTACCGTTTTTCGTCGCTGTCACAGATGTCCGTTCAGGATATGGTTTACGGACGAACCTGTCCGTTTCCATAGATGATATATTTTGTGGTGGTCAGTGCAAGAAGACCCATCGGACCTCTTGCGTGAAGTTTCTGCGTGCTGATACCGATCTCCGCACCGAAACCAAATTCAAATCCATCGGTGAATCTGGTGGATGCGTTGACATATACGCAGGCTGCGTCGACTTCATCGAGGAACTTCTGCGCGTTGGTATAACTTTCGGTGATGATCGCTTCCGAGTGACCGGTATTGTAGCGGTTGATATGGGCGATTGCCTCCTCCACGGAATCTACGGTCTTCATGGAGATGACATAGTCCAGGTACTCTTTCCCCCAGTCTTCTTCGGTTGCAGCGACTGCGTCAGGAACCAGTTCACAGACTTCCTGATCGCCGCGGATCTCCACATGTTTTTCCTGCAAGCGTGCAGCAAGAACCGGGAGCAGTTTCTCTTTTACGTCTCTGTGGATCAGAAGGGACTCACAGGCGTTGCATACACCTACCCTCTGGGTCTTGGCGTTGATGATGATATCCACAGCCATTGAAAGGTCTGCGGTGGCATCGACAAAGATATGGCAGTTGCCGGTACCGGTTTCAATGACCGGGATCGTGCTGTTTTCCACGACGGCGCGGATCAGTCCAGCGCCTCCTCTCGGAATCAGAACATCCACATACTGATTCAGCTTCATGAATGCAGCGGTGGTCTCTCTGGAGGTGTCTTCGATGAGAAGCAGCGCGTCCGGATTCACATTTGAATCGGACAGTGTCCGGCGGATGCAGGTTACGATCGCCTGGATCGAATGAAATGCATCGCTTCCGCCCTTTAAGATCACGACATTGCTGGTCTTAAAGCAAAGACCGAAGGCATCGGCAGTTACATTTGGACGCGCCTCATAGATAATACCGACAACACCGAGGGGTACACGCTTCTGACCGATGCGAAGACCGTTCGGACGCTGTTTCATGCCGAGCACCTCGCCGATCGGATCATCGAGGGCGGCAATCTGATACAGACCTTCTGCGATCTGTGCGATACGATCTTCCGTTAATAAAAGACGGTCCAGAAGTCCCTGGGACATGCCGTTTGTCCGGCCTTTTTCCATATCTTTTTCGTTGGCAGCCAGGATCTTGGCTGCATGGAGCTTCAGATTGTCGGCAGATTTTCTTAAAATCTGATTTTTTTCTTCACTTTTGAGATGCTGCAGATCCGGTTTTGCGGCCTGCGCCCGTTTTCCGATATTATCCAGGTATTCCATATGCATTCTCCCTTCTGTAAGTTCCTGTCTGGCAGTACTTACCGGTAAATAGTTTTCTCTGTGATTACCACATCCGGCAGCAGATCGGTCGGTTCGGTCGGAACTTCTTCCATCATCTGAAATTCAAATGCCAGTGCTGCGGTAAAATGACGGGTATGTTTGCTAAGATACCGGTCATAAAAGCCTCCGCCGTATCCTACCCGGTGGCGCCGATCGTCGAATGCGACTCCTGGCATTACCATCAGTCCATCCTCTCCGTCTGCAACCGGAAGATCCGTTTTCGGTTCGCGGATGCCAAAATATCCCGGTTCCAGATCCTCTGGGTGTGAGATCTGATAAAAGATCATATCCTCTCCGACAACCTTTGGAGCTGCCACTTTTTTTCCGAGACGGAACGCTTCTTCGATGATTCCGTCTGTCATAACTTCGTTTTTACAGTCTATGTACAGATAGATCCAGTCGCTTTCCTGAAAAGCAGGAAGTGAGAAAAGTTTCTGCCAGATCTGTTCACTGTTTTTATGGACAGCGATCGGATCGGCTTCTTTTCTGCGCCGGAAAATCTCTTTTCTAATGACTTTCTTTGTTTCCATATTTTTCTCCCAAATTGGTGATACTTCCGTCTTTTTCCTGAATGTTGATGTTATCCAGCTGAGAACGGAGATTCATGCGGACACTTGCGATAAATTCTTTTCGAAGTTTATGCTGTTCTTTTTTCTCTTCCGGTGTCAGTTCCTGTGTTTTTGCCTTTCTGGCAAGTTCGTTGATACGGTCAATTCCTTTTTGATCCATGTTGCTGTTCTCCTTTTACAGTATCCGTTCCAGAAAATCCAGAACGTAAAAATCATTTTTCTTGTGGGACAGGAATAAGGTTCCATAAGCGCGTCCCTGCATGATCTTATGGATGACATGAAAGTCTGCACCGTTGGCGATAATCATGTCGGTTCCGGCAGCACTTGCAATCTCGGCTGCGGTCAGTTTGGTTGCCATACCGCCGGTTCCCACATTGCTTCCGGTACTTCCCTTTCCCATGGACAGCAGATGCTCGTCCAGTTCTTCCACCACATCAATAAATTTGGCTTCCGGATTCTTATGCGGATCGTCGGTAAACAATCCATCGATATCCGAAAGAAGGATCAGAAGATCGGCACCTACCATAGCGGAAACCACTGCGGACAGGGTATCGTTATCACCAAATTCAATCTCGTAAGTGGATATGGTATCATTTTCATTTACGATGGGGATCGCACCCATGCGTAAGAGTTCTTCAAATGTATTTTTTGCGTTTAACCGGTTCAGATTATTCAGAATCGTGTGTTTGGTCATCAGGATCTGACTGGCAACCTGATTGTATTCTGCAAATAATTTCTGATAGATCATCATGAGTTTTGCCTGTCCGATGGCCGCACAAGCCTGTTTCTGTGCCATTTTCGACGGTTTTCGATCGTAACCCATGGTTTTACTTCCCACCATGATCGCGCCGGAAGAAACCAGGATCACATCTTTTCCCTGATTTCTCAGATCACTGATCTCACGGACCAGAACCTCCAGTTTGATCAGATCCAGATAGCCGGTATCCGGATGGGTCAGCGAAGAAGAACCGATTTTGATGACGATTCGTTGTTTATCTTTCAGTTTTTCACGAAATGCTGTATTCATTCGTCTTACTCTCCTGCCTGTATTACTTACATATGCGGACTTGCTTTCGCAATCGCAATATTCTATAACATTGTACCGCACTACAGGGGAAAGTTCCAGTATTTTTTTAGCTGGAGTAGTTTTCGAGAAAGCTGTAAAGCTCCTGACGGGAATTCAGACGGTACTCTTTTTGAATCTTTTCCCTGACAGAAGACGGCAGACTTTCCTCAGAAATCTCTGTCGTCTCATAGACAGAACCATCCGAATGCTGGATCACGACTTTTCCATCTACGATGCGAATCAGATAAGACGGCTGTAGAATCTGTTCCGTCTCCTGTGTCGTGGGTGGCTGTATCTCTGGCTGATCGGAATTCCCAAGCTGATAGCTGAAATAATATCCGGCAGTTAAAAGAAAAAGACAGGAACAGACGATGAGTACGTAAGAGAATCGGCGCATATAGAACACTCCTTTTTCTTACAGTATCAGCGAATGTTTCCTGTCTTATTCATAAATAAATGCTTATGCTGTTTTCTAATATTCGGTATCCGATGCCGCAGCCTCTTCTGCTGCCGCCTGTTCCTCACTGCCCTGTGTGTCGGCAGAAGTATCGGAATTGTCATCGGAACCAAGAATCTCTACACGGTCTGCGTAAGTATCCTGGATGATACATACCCAGGTCTTACCGGTATCCATGGTGATCTGGTTTCCATTGGTATCATAGTAGAAAGTAGCACCCCATGGGGTATGTTTTTTCCAGGTGATATCAATGGCTTTTCCGTTTACGATGTATTTTCCTACGTTCGGTTCGTCAACATCGATGTTCAGATAACCGTTTTCATCGTATTTTCTCCAGGAAGAATACTGCAGAATAATGTTTTTATAAGCAATCTGCTCACCGGTCAGCTCATCGATCTGTTTGTCGCCATACTGGAAACGATAATACAATTTGTCCTCCGGATTGTATTCAAACCATGGCTCGTTCAGGAAATACCCAGGTTTTACAACGTTTGCTTCGGTCTCTGCCGGAAGTTCCACTTCATCGTCCACGCCGCAGAATGCATATCCCGGCTGGAAGTCTTCATCGTATTCCTGGCTGTAGCCGTTGATCTCGATACCTTTCTGGATGCCCTCAAAGCTTGTATATGCGTTGTGTGGGGATTTTCTGTCGGTGGTACGGTAAAATACCTGATCCCCGTATCCTGCCAGTCCGCTGATGTTATTTACTTCCGGTAACTCCAGGAACGGAAGTGCGTAAGCAGACTGTCCGTAATGCGTATAGATCGCGTCAAATCCTGATGCATAGAAGATATAGTAATCACGGCAGCTTCGTACAGAACCGATCTTTTCCAGATTATCGTAATCTTCAAATACACCCATCAGACGGGTGATACCGCCCTCTACCGGCGCTTCGTATACAACACCTGCGTTAGCGATACCGGCCTGCGGGCAGGCCGGTTTTAAGTTGTTGAGCATAACGGCTACCGGGCGTCTTCTTCCGATGGATTCCGGAACGTATTCGCCGGTCAGATAACTTACCACATAGCCGTCAGGAATCGGATCTTCGGTCGGTTCCGGTTCTTCGGCAGCCATGGCTGTCGGTTCCGGTGTTGCTTCTGCTTCCTGTGTCGGCTCCGGCGTAGCTGTCGGTTCTGCTTCCGCAGTTTCATTTTTCTGACATCCTGCCAGCATGATACCGCCTGCCAGTCCAAGAGTGATGATCAGTTTTGCATATTTTTTCATATGTGATCTCCTTTTCATGTAATAAAATCGTTAATCTCTGCCAATCTGTAACTGCTGGAGAGCCTTCTCCTGCTTCTGTTCCATGACGATACGTTCCTCGTCCACCATATGGTCATAGCCCAGAAGATGCAGCATACTGTGGGCAACTAAAAATGCATATTCTCTTTTTACGCTGTGTCCGTAAGCTTCCGCCTGTTCCACTGCTTTTGGTATGGAGATCATGATGTCCCCCAGAAGCAGTTCGCCGCTCTCCGGATCAAAGCAGCTGTCGTCGTCTTCCAGAACAGAATAATCTGCCGGTGCCGGAAAATCCACCATCGGGAAAGAAAGTACATCCGTTGCCCGGTCGATCTGGCGATATTCCAGATTGGTTTTATGGATCGTCTCATTATCTGTCAGAACCAGGCAGACCTGCGACTCATAGGGACATCCTTCCTGATCCAGAACGGTCTCCATCACATCTTCTGCGACCTTCAGAAAATCAAAATCAAAAGTCTGATCCTGTTCATTGGAAAAATCAATACTCATAACTGTTTCCCCTCCGTCTCTGATTCTTCTGTGGTGCCGGTTTTTCCGGGTGTTTCTTTTCGTAGGCTTCATATGCCTGTACAATCTTCTGTACCAGCGGGTGACGGACAACGTCTTTGCTGGTCAGCTGGCAGATCGAGATGCCTTCCACTTTTTTCAGTACCTGAAGTGCCATCTCCAGACCTGATTTCTGACCAGAAGGAAGGTCTTTCTGCGAAGAGTCTCCGGTGATAATGACTTTTGAGCCAAAACCGATACGGGTCAGGAACATCTTCATCTGCGCCGGTGTGGTATTCTGCGCTTCATCCAGAATGATAAATGCATTGTCCAGCGTACGTCCACGCATATAGGCGAGAGGTGCAACCTCAATCAGCCCTTTCTCCATATTTTTTGCAAAGCTCTCCGGTCCCATGATCTGATACAGCGCGTCATAAAGCGGACGCAGATAAGGGTCTACCTTGCTTTGCAGATCTCCCGGAAGAAATCCGAGTTTTTCTCCTGCTTCGATGGCAGGACGGGTCAGGATGATTCTTCCCACTTCGTCGTTTCGGAATGCTGTGATCGCCATTGCCATGGCAAGGTAGGTTTTACCGGTACCGGCAGGTCCTACGCCGAAGACGATCATATCTTCCCGGATCTTATCCACATATGCTTTCTGTCCCAGGGTCTTTGGTTTGACCGGTCTTCCGTTGATCGTGTGACAGATACAATCTTTATCCATCTCCACCAGCGAAGCCTCTTTCTCTTCCATGGTCAGTGACAGTGCATAATCCACATTCTGACTCTGAATGGTATTTCCTCTGACAGAAAGACCCAGCAATTCCCGGATGATACTCTCTGCTTTCTGTACATTCGGAGCCGGTCCGACAATCTTCAGCACGCCGTCACGGGAGATCAGCGTCACCTGCAGGGTGCGTTCGATCTTTTTGATGTGTTCATCAAACTGCCCGAAAATATTTCTCTCATGTTCTGCCGGAATTTCTATCAACTGTTCGATGATTCTTGCCGCCATTCATCTTGTCCTTTCGTAACTGTTTTTCTTTTTAGATGTCAACACGGACATTCTATTTCTTTATTTTATCACCATTTCGGTGGAATTGAACCCCTTTTTATGAATTTTCTGTTTTTTGTAAGAATTTCCGCTTTTCTATTCTGTTGTTTCCGCAGACAGATCCGGAAATTCTTTCGGAGTGACAGCGGATTTGTCGCTTCCCGGGATCTGTATGGTGATATAGCCCTGTGAGCGGCAGCGGTTTGCAGTAAGCTTTATCTGGATATACCGGGAAAGGATAACGGCGTTTTCACTTACCAGATTTTTCAGGAAATTCTGCAGGTGTTTTTGTGAAAGTTCCAGAGCTTCTTCCGGTGTGTAACAATAAGACTTTTTCTCATAGGGAATCGTTATGATCTCGCCGACGGTGACGGGCAGATAAAAGCTGGGAGTAAGGGTGAGCTGCCGTTCGGTGCGGTAGATCTCAGAAGTGTTTTTCGGGGTGTGATACCAGGAAATATCCGTTCCGAATAAAGTAAAAAAAGGATAGGTTTTCTGTTCGCCCGGATAGGACTTTACCGTGATCGTCCGGGAGAATTCATCATAATAGGGAAATCGGGTTTCTATGACGATATCCGCATCGGAACGTACATATTCGTAGCGCTGGATCTGACTGTCATTGTCCAAAATGGCAACCGCTCCGGATACCAGAATATCCCCTTTTTTACAGAGATCTCCCGGTTTTACCAGTGGCATGCCGGCGCGGGTTATGATGCTGACGACGGTGCCATCCCACGGTGCGGTGAGATCCCAGCAGCTGCGGGTATCTTCTTTCACGGGTGTTTCCTGCGGGATTTCATCATTTTCTTTGATGTCGATGATCAGGCAGGTTCCCTCCAGTCTTGCTGACACCCAGACGATGCCGGGAAAGGTCTGGCGGATCTTTTGCATCAGTTTCTGGCAATCAACATTTCTTTTTGCCATGCCACAGCTGATCTCCCATTCGGAAAGCGTCTCAAGAAGAACCGGTGTGGTATAATAGCGGTTTCCTGCAATCTGAATATCCCAGATGCGAAAGGAACATATCGCTAACAGCACCAGCCCAAGAAGTATTCCGAGAAAAAAAGCCTTTCTTTTTTGCGCACGGTGTAAAAAGAAAGGCAGACCGTTTTTTCGTAAAATGTGGATCCGGGCATTTGTTTTCCGGCGAAAACGGCCAAGACGCAGAAAATCCCGGGCGGAAAGTTCCATCTCATAGCAGGAACCTTCCTGTGTCAGATTCCGAAGGGGAATCCGATTATGTACACAAAGACTGAAAAACCGTTCCGGTGCAGGGCTTTCCAGACGGATGCGGACGTAGCCGCGGATATATTTTCCCATAGAATCCAAGAACGTACCTCCCGATCGCTGCTGTCAGATTTCGTACAGAACAGAAGTGATCTGTCCCGTCACTTTCATCTCGAGTTCTGTATAATAAAGGACATGCAGGGCAACACCCTGAATGCGTATCTTGCCGTTTCCGGTCAGTACCAGCAGATGGTCGGAGCGATATTCCAGGATACTCCGGTAATTTTCCAGAAGAATCTCCCGCTCACCGATCAGTGTGATGATACATCCGTTATATGCCAGATCGCCGGGAAGTTCCAGCAGATCAGCCAGACGCTCTCTCACCGTTGCTTTTTTTGCTCTTTTCACAGAACGCTCCCGGTGTTTATTATTCAGTCTATGGGATTTTTCCGTTCTTTATGCTTCCCGCAGGAAAATCAGAGAAAACCAGAGAACCATCTGTTCGCCCATATAATAATCCATGTGATTGTCTTCGATATTTTTTGTCAGCAGGATTCCGTGGCTTTCAATACACGGATGCATCAGATCCGGGTGATTACAGGATTTTTTCGGGTAGGTGCATTTATCGCAGATGGAACAGGAATCGGTGGACAGTGTATAACATCTCCAGGCATCCTGCTTTAAAAATGCTTCGATTTTTGCGGTGATTTCCTCATGTTCCCGTTTGGTGGCAAGCAGGGCATCCATATTGGAATAATCCGGCACTTCTGCCACAGAAGAAAACAGCAGCGCGTGTGTGTACTGCTGGCAGCGTTCTTTGCATTTGTCTACGGTTCCGACTGCAGGTGGACATGACCAGGATTTGCCGTATCTTGGACATTCCCGTTTGCAGATCGTGCGGACTTTATCGTTGAACTCAATATCATCGATGGAAAGAAACGCATACTGATAAATGGGAAACTGGGTGATATAGTCTTCTATTGATTGAAAATTCATATGTACTCCTTTTTTCTCTAAGTCATTACTCTATATTATACCGTCTGTACTGCCAGAATACAAGTGGCGAATACTGCCCTGCCCTCCGGCATATACAGTAAAGACGGAAAAAGAAAAGAGTATGTATGAAGCATCTGAACCGTATAAACCAATGGGTGCAGAGAGGAAAAAAGATCCGGGAAATGGATCTTCTTACCGGAATTGTGGTACTGATCGCCTGCTTTTTTGTCGGTGCGGCACTGCACTGCCATGCACAGAAGAAAGATCTGGAAACTGCCGGGCAGGTAATATATCCGGAAACCGAAAACTGGGGACTCGGCTTTGGGCAGGAAGGAGAAAAACCAACAGGAAATGTGTCGGCGGAAGAATTAAAAACCTACCATGCCGCCTATATGGATCCGACGGATGAAAAAGTGATTTATCTTACGTTTGATGCAGGATATGAAAACGGCAACACGCCCGCGATCCTGGAAGCACTGAAAAAGCACAATGCGAAGGGCACTTTTTTTGTAGTTGGAAACTTTCTCGAAACCAGTCCGGAACTGGTAAAACAGATGGTGGTGGAAGGTCATACGGTGGGAAATCACACCTGGCACCATCCGGAAATGTCAAAAATCTCTGACGTGGCAGCTTTTGAAAAAGAGCTGAAGGATGTGGAAACACGGTATCAGGAAATCACCGGGGAAGAACTTACCCGCTTCTATCGCCCGCCGCAGGGCAAATACAATACGCAAAATTTACAGATGGCGAGTAATCTCGGCTATAAGACCTTTTTCTGGAGCCTTGCCTATGTGGACTGGATCCAGGATCAGCAGCCGACAAAAGAAGCAGCTTTTGACAAATTGTTAAAACGGATCCATCCGGGAGCCGTCGTGCTGCTTCACAGTACCTCTTCCACCAACGCGCAGATTCTGGATGAACTGCTGACAAAATGGGAAGAAATGGGGTATCATTTTGCGCCGTTGTCGGAACTGGCGGAGAAGATATAAACGAGTCTGTCAGAGATGCTGATGGATAACGGGATTGGGCAAATTTCATTCCTTTGAATAGATAGAAAAAGGTCAGGAGATTATATTACAGACAGTAATCTCCTGACCTTATAGTTACGCGGGTAACGAGTCAAGGTCTCGTTTTGTTGCTGTTTTACTTGTGATAAGGCTGATTCGTCATGATCCGGTAAGAACGGTAGATCTGTTCGAGCAGGATCACCCGCATCAGCTGATGCGGAAATGTCATTTTCGAAAAACTCAGCGCATAGTTGGAACGCTTCAAAAGTGCATCCCCGAGCCCGATCGAACCACCGATCACAAAGCAGATATGGCTCTGTCCCTGGATGCCAAGATTCCCCAACTGACGGGAAAATGCAACGGAATCGAGCATCTTTCCGCCAATTTCCAAAGTGATCACATAATCATCATCCCGGATATAACGCATCAGGCGTTCGCCTTCTTTATCCCGGATACTTTTTTCCACCACTTCGCTGGCGTGATCCGGTGTCTTTTCATCGGCTACTTCAACGATCTCCAGTTTGCAGTATTTGCTGAGACGTTTGGAATACTCGGCAATGGCATCCCGGAGATATTTTTCTTTGATCTTGCCTACTGTTAATAATGTAATCTTCATATATGGGTAACCGTTCCTTTACATACTTGGATATGCGTTCTGACGGTTTGCGAAATACTGACGTTTCAACTCCAGGAACAGTTCAGCGTTCGTTGCCTGAACATAAGGATTCACATAGAAGATTGCCAGCAGTCCACAGGTACACACGGAAAGCAGGGACCATCCGATAAAGGAAAGATCCAGTACAAAGGTATCCCATTTCTGTCCATACATCAGTTCTTTGCTGAGACGGAAAGCATCCTGTCTTGTCATGTTCGGATCATCTGCCAGAAGGAACGGAACCATGCGGTATTCATAGGATTTTACAATACCGGGAACGATCAGAAGCAGGGCCCACAGACCAATAAACAGTTTTCGCAAAAACAAAGTCAGTACTGTTTTTCCATACATGCCGTTCTGGAAAGCGTATCCCAGTCTTCCGACGGTTGGCTGATATTCAGAATTCTCCATAAAGAACCGGCAGCCGCCGACTTCCAGAGGATTCAGAAGGAAGATCCGGAGCAGTACACCGACAATCATGGCTCCACCTACGACAGCGGCAACAACTCCACTTACCAGCATGCCTGGAATAGAAGTTCCGGAACTGTATACGTTTCCGACAATTCCATCATCAAAGTATTCTGTATAATAAGAATCATTGGAATCGCTGGAAGAAGTTACCTGATTCCAGGTATTGGATATCGCACTGCTGCCACCATTGACGAATATCATCAGAATCAATGCAACAAGTACACTGCGCCAGTAGTTACGCTGAAAGGCTGCTTTGCCTCTCTCTTTTAGATCAAATCTTGTCCACGTCATATAGTTCTCCTTTTTCATGCAGACTATCTGCATTTTTCTTGTGTATCTTATGCGTTTCTGTTTTTCATTATAGCATGGAATCTTTTAACTCACAAGCAGGCAGGAAAATATTAAGGAAAAAGAAAGAGTTGACATAATGCTATTATGGTAACTTATTTTTGTGGTAAACTCCTGTAAAGTAAAAACTGCCGGAAGATTCTCAGCGTAGAAAAAGTCCTCCGGCAGTTGCAATCAGTTGTTACTGATTATTTTGTTTTATTTTTGATGAACTCATCGATTCCTTTTGCTGCTGCTTTACCGGCACCCATAGCCAGGATAACAGTAGCTGCACCGGTAACGGCATCACCACCGGCATATACACCGGTTTTGGATGTAGCACCAGTCTCTTCGTCAGCGATGATACATTTTCTCTTGTTGATGTCCAGACCAATCGTTGTAGAAGAAATCAGCGGGTTCGGGGAAGTTCCCAGGGACATGATAACAGTATCTACGTCCATTTCGAACTCGGAACCTTCGATAACAACCGGACGTCTTCTTCCGGATGCATCCGGCTCGCCCAGTTCCATGCGAACACATTTGATTGCTTTTACCCAGCCTTTTTCATCAGCGATGATTTCCGTCGGGTTGGTCAGCAGATCAAAGATAACGCCCTCTTCTTTTGCGTGATGTACTTCTTCACGTCTTGCAGGCAGTTCTTCTTCACTTCTTCTGTATACGATATGTACTTCAGCACCCAGACGAAGAGCGGTTCTTGCAGCATCCATTGCTACGTTACCACCGCCGACAACAACAACTTTCTTACCGGTTACGATCGGTGTGTCATGGTCATCGCGGAAAGCTTTCATCAGGTTACTTCTTGTCAGGTATTCATTTGCGGAGAAGACACCGTTGGATACTTCACCCGGGATACCCATGAACATTGGCAGACCTGCACCGGATCCGATAAATACAGCTTCGAATCCTTCTTTTTCCATCAGTTCGTCTACTGTTGTGGATTTACCGATGATAACGTTGGTGTTGATCTTAACGCCAAGAGATTTTACGTTTTCTACTTCTGCTTTTACAACTTTGTCTTTCGGCAGACGGAATTCCGGAATACCATAAACCAGAACACCACCGGCCTGATGCAGTGCTTCGAAGATGGTTACATCGTAACCAAGTTTTGCCAGGTCACCTGCGCAGGTCAGACCGGAAGGACCGGAACCGATAACTGCAACTTTATGACCGTTTTTCTCTGCCGGAGCTTCCGGTTTGATACCGTTTTCTTTTGCCCAGTCAGCTACGAAACGTTCCAGTTTACCGATGGATACGGCTTCGCCTTTGATACCGCGGATACATTTTCCTTCACACTGTGTTTCCTGCGGACATACACGACCACAGACTGCAGGCAGTGCACTGGACTGTCCGATTACTTTGTATGCTTCTGCAAAATTGCCTTCTTTTACTTCTTTGATGAAAGCCGGGATATTGATATTTACCGGACATCCCTGTACACATTTTGCATTTTTACAGGTCAGACATCTGGAAGCTTCTTCCATTGCTTCTTCTTTGTTGTATCCAAGACATACTTCATCAAAGTTTGTTGCTCTTACTTTCGGTGCCTGCTCTCTTACAGGAACTTTCTTTAATACGTCACCCATTATTTGTCACCTCCGCACTGTCCGCATCCGCCGTGATGAGTGTCACCCTCACGCAGTTTTAATAATGCTCTTCCTTCTTCTGTTTTGTACATCTGCTGTCTCTGCATAGCCAGATTCCAGTCAACCAGATGTCCGTCAAATTCAGGACCGTCTACACATGCGAATTTTACTTCGTCACCAACGATGACACGACAGGCTCCGCACATACCGGTACCGTCTACCATGATCGGGTTCATGGATACGATAGTAGGAATGTTGTATTTCTGAGTGGTCAGGCAGCAGAATTTCATCATGATCATAGGTCCGATGGATACACATTTTGTATATGTTTTTCCTTCTGCGATCAGATCTTCGATTACTTTTGTTACCATACCGCTTCTTCCGTAAGATCCGTCATCTGTTGTGATGTACAGGTTGCCTGCTACAGCTTCCATCTCTTTTTCCAGAATGATCAGGTCTTTGGTCTTTGCACCAACGATAACGTCGGCATCAATACCATGTTCATGCAGCCATTTTACCTGTGGGTAAACCGGTGCAGTACCCACTCCACCTGCTACGAATAAGATTTTTTCTTTTTTCAGTTCTTCCGGATCTTCGTTTACGAATTCGGACGGACATCCCAGAGGTCCTACGAAATCTTCAAATACATCTCCTGCCTGGAGTTTTGCAAATTTTTCTGTAGATGCTCCGATTGGCTGGAATACGATGGTTACAGTACCAGCTTCTCTGTCGTAATCACAGATTGTCAGAGGAATACGCTCTCCGGCATCGTCCTCTTTTACAATAACAAACTGACCAGGCTGACAATGCTTTGCTACCATCGGTGCTTCCACAACCATGAGATATACAACTGCATTCAGCTTTTCCGCTTTAATAATTTTGTACATAACATCCTCCTAGTTATTTTTTATTTTAACACGGCACAATTTCATAGGGTAACGTGTTATAATCCTCTGTCTATTTTGCCACAAAAATGTAGAAAAATCAATAGCTTCTATTTGGCATCCGTAAGTTTATAAATTGCACTGCCCGGACTGCTGACTTTATTGTGTTCGTCAACAAGGATCGCATAGAACGTATGGGTACCCTCCAGCATCTTGACCGGCTTGTCTGCCTCGTACTGTTCGTCGGCAATCGTAGGCTTCTTGTCAAAAGCATAATAGGCTCTGCAGCCTTCCGGAACGATGATGTAAATATGCGTATCCATATCAGTGGTAAAAGTTCCGGATGACGGAGAAATCTGCGGCGGGTCCGGTGCTTCGTAGGCGATCGTGTAGGTGTTGCTGACAATATCGCTTGGAATGCCATTTTTATTGATCGTTACCGCTTTGATCGTTGTCTGTCCTTCTTCAAGTGTGATGTTGTCCGTGTACAGAGTACTTGAAGTAGTCGGATCGGTTTCGTCTGTTGTATAGTAAATCTTATCCTCATCGTCTTTTGCATATAATGACAGTGTTTTCGGCTCGTCATAGCTGCCTTCCGGAAGACTGAATACCGGATTCTTGCTGATGTAAGCTGAAAATTTCTTTAAGATCTCATCATTATCACAGCCATCCAGCAGTGATTTGACTTCTTCCGGCTGCTCATTTTCCATATAAATCTTGATCAGCTGATTATACGCGGACTGGTTATCCGGTTCCTGGCTGATAATATCCTGAAGCGTTTTGATTGCCGCATCCGTCTTATCCAGTTTTACCTGTACCTGTGCCAGAAGGAGTTTTGCATCAATATCGGAATCATCCAGGCTGACGGCACGTTCCACGAACTTATAGCTTTCTTCGTATTTGTGATTGGAAAATGCGGTATCCGCCATACGGATCTGATAATCAAAATCATTGTAATTTTTCTTATCCATGCCAAGTTTGATAAACAAACCGGCAGCAACCAGTACCAAGACACCGGCTATGGATACCAGAATCGTCCGTTTTTTCTTCGCTTTTTTCCGACGGCGGTTCTCAGCTGCGATCGCCGCACGTTTTTTCGCAGCGGCGGCTTCTGCCTGTTCTTTTTCTTTTTTCAGTTTTTCCTGAACCATATAATCGCCAAAGGAATCATAGTCAGGAACCCACTGGACTTCCTGACCGCAATTCAAACAGAAAAGTCGTCCTTCTTCAATCGGCTCTCCACAATTTGAACATCTCATTCTTATTCTCCTTTAAATATATGTTATAAACATTCTTCGATATAGTTTTCAAATTCTTCCATCGACATCAGGACTTTTCGTGGCTTTGTGCCCTCTTCCGGTCCTACGACGCCTGCTTCACACAGCTGATCCATGATACGGGCTGCGCGGTTAAATCCTACTTTGAACATCCGTTGCAGCATACCGATGGATGCTTTATTCTTATCAATAATAAACTTTCCGGCATCTACAAAATAGGCGTCCAGATCGCGTCCGGATCCGCCACCGGGTGCATTGCTCTGGGAGGCGTTCATCATATCTGTGATTTTGCTGTCGTAGACCTGATCGGTCTGATGATTGTCCGTGAGAAATTCCACAACTTTTCCCACTTCTTTATCCGATACAAAAGCGCCCTGCAGTCGTACCGGCTTCTGGTAGCCCTGCGGATAATAGAGCATATCTCCTTTGCCCAGAAGTTTCTCCGCTCCGTTCATATCCAGAATGGTTCTGGAATCCACACCGGAAGATACGGAAAATGCGATACGGGACGGCATATTTGCCTTGATCAGTCCGGTGATGACGTTGACGGACGGTCGCTGGGTGGCGATGATCAGATGGATACCGGCGGCTCTGGCAAGCTGTGCCAGACGGCAGATCGCATCTTCCACTTCACCAGGCGCTACCATCATCAGGTCTGCCAGCTCGTCCACGATAATTACGATCTTGGGCAGTTTCTGAGGCTTATTTTCGTCCTCGATATCATCTAACTGTGCAACTTTTGCATTATATCCTTTCAGATCACGGACATTATATTCTGCAAATTTATTATAACGGTCGGTCATCTCAGCCACTGCCCAGTTCAGCGCTCCCGCTGCTTTTTTAGGATCTGTGACCACCGGGATGAACAGATGCGGAATACCGTTATAAACACTTAATTCTACTACTTTCGGGTCGATCATGATCAGTTTTACCTCTTCGGGTTTTGCCTTGTAGATAATACTCATGATCAGGGTATTGATACATACCGATTTACCGGACCCGGTAGCACCGGCGATCAGAAGATGCGGCATCTTGCCGATATCTGCCACAACGGTTTTTCCGCCGATATCTTTGCCGACGGCAAATGCCAGTTCTGACGGAAATTCGCGGAATTCCTTTGTCTCTAACAGATCCCGGAGCATGACCGGACTGTTGGTGGCATTCGGAACCTCGATACCGACCGCTGCTTTTCCGGGTATCGGTGCTTCGATACGGATATCGGCTGCTGCAAGATTCAGCTTGATATCATCAGTCAGTCCCACGATTTTACTGACCTTTACACCCTGTTCCGGCTGTAGTTCGTATCGGGTAACGGTAGGTCCGCAGCTTACGTTGGTGATCGTCACATTGACTCCGAAATTATGCAGCGTTGTCTGCAATTTCATTGCAGTTTCACGCAGATGCGCATCGGAATCACCGGAAACTTTCCGGTCTCCCCGCTTTAAGAAATCAAGCGGAGGGAAGATATATTCTTTTTTTACCGGCTCTTTTGCGATTTCCTGCTGGATATTTTCGATACCGTTTGCAATCTCTTCCTGTGAAGAGCGAGATTTCCTAGTGCGTGTCGTTTTTTCGGCATGTGCGGCAGGAACTTCTTCTGACTGTTCGGATACTTCCGGGTCAGCCTGCATTTCTTCGTTTGTGACCGGTTTTAATTCCTGTACGTCAAACGGCAGATCCTGCTGCATCGCATAGGCAGATTCTTCCGGTACGGGAGCCGGTTCCGGACGTTCAATATGAAGCTGCGGCAGGAAAGAAGAAGATGCATCCGGTGCTTCCGAATCCGAATCTCTTTCGTCGTTTTGCCGGGATTCTCCTGTCTGTGCTTTTGCAGCTTCCCGTGCCAGTCTGCGTTCTTCCCGCTGTCTGCGTTTCTCCTCTTTTGCAGATTCTTTCGCAGCAGTTTTTTCATTTTCTTTCGCTTCTTTGATTTCTTTTTCCCGTGGAAGCTTTGTCTCTTCAAGGGCAAATACCCCACGCTCTTCTACCCGGCGGGCATGATTTTCTCTGGCTTCCTGATATACTTTTTCACCGGTTTTTTTCAGCGGAGCAAGAACGGTATGCTGTGTAATGATGATTACGGAAATAATCAGGAAAATGAACAGCAGCACATATGCTCCAGCCGTACCAAACGAGATGCACAGGAACTTTGCTGTCGCACCACCGATGATGCCGCCGCCGGTTTTGTGCTGTGAACAGTACGTATAATATCCGCTTATGGTATCTCCTTTCAGATACCCCATGCTAAACAGATGAATCAGCGTGGTAAGGCACCAGAAAGCAAATCCGACACCCCACAGTTTTCGCGGCATCAGATCGCTGTCAGAGTTTGCAATAGCAAATGCAGTTCCCAGGAACAGAATCACCGGAAACGGATATGCCATCCATCCAAACAGTCCAAAGAAAAACTGACTGATCACAGTGCCTACTTTTCCTCCGATATCAAAGTTACTGATCACCAGAAGAACGGAAACGGCAAGAGCGATCAGAATCGTGATCTCTGTTACCAGTTCCCGGTTATACGCCTGTCTCTGGCGCTTTTTAACAGAAGGATTTTTTTTACGGGTCGTTTTCCTTCTGGCAGTATTGTTCTTTTTTCGTGTCCCCGTTGACGGCATAACTGGTCTTCTCCTCCCCTTATCTAACATGACGATGCACTAGAGCGTGTCTGAAAAATCATTTCCGCAATCTGCAAGCCCCACTTTGCGGTATATTTTACCCTCATTCGGTTGCCGTAGCCCGCTACGCCGCCCTCATTCGGATAAAATCTCCTACAAACTGAGACTCGCAGCTCACGAAAAGCCTTTTTCAAACACGCTCTAGGCAAAATGACAGACGAGCGCAATAATTCCCATGATAAAACAATAAACAGAAAAAATACGAAATCTTTTGCGTTTTACAAAGTTCAGCATAAAACGGATCGTGAAATATCCGACAACTGCTGCGGCAATCATTCCTGCCACATAATGAAATCCGAGTGACCAGGTAATCGATGCGGATTTCAGTTTTCCACACTCCAGGATCATGGCGCCAAGAATCGCCGGAATCGATACCAGAAAAGAATATCGAACGGCAAAGCTGCGGCGGAAACCGCATAACAGTCCTGCAGTAATGGTGATACCGGAACGGGATATCCCCGGGATCACACCGATTCCCTGACAGATGCCGATTGCAAGTGCCTGCGGGACGGTAATATGTTTCGGTAATTTATTTCCCAGCTGCCAGTTATCTACCACAAACAGTAAAACTGCAGTGATGAGCAGTCCGAGTCCGGCAACCAGAAGAGAAGAACTCCATGTATCCACAAGTCCGCGCATCAGATATCCGATGATACCGGTCGGTATCGTGGATACCAGGATCATCACGACCATGGTGCGATAATTATTATAGAGAATCTTGCGATAAGGCGTTACCTGCGCGTTATGCATTTTATTGCTTATATATATTTTCAAGTTCGCTGTCAGATCCTGAAAAATATGTATGGTTTCCACCAACATACGGAAAAGATCCTTTTTAAAGACCAGACAGATGGCAAACAGCGTACCGAAATGTAGCAGAACATCAAAAAGTACACCGGTATCTGTCCGGATATTCAGTAAGTTTTCAAGAATGACCAGATGACCGGAACTGCTGATCGGCAGAAATTCCGTAAGCCCCTGGACAATTCCCAGAATCATGGCATCAAAAAAACTCATGGTTATCCTCATTTACTTATTTTATTTGTAACTGTTCAGTACCTTCACAGTTATTACCTACTGAATAGTTACTTTTATTTATTTCTCTTACATCAAAAAAATATTATACCATAAAAATACGGGAGATACAATCTCCCGCCTGTTTTTTCTCTATGGGAATCTTTTTGAAAATTTTACAGAATCGTGTGGACTACGGAATAATCGGAGAAAAAGAAATCAGAACCCCGCAGGCAGCAGCCAGCACGATCGCCAGCACGGTAACCACAAAAAAACAGGAACTTTTTTTATCTTTGACAAGAAGACGTCCACATTGTGGGCAGTGGGTCTGACTGTTTTCAAATAACAGGGCACATTCTGTACAACGTTTCATAAAATCTCATTCCTCCCGTGCGCTTGTATGTATTTCCGAATTTCAGAAGCACATACAAATGGTTTTCACACATATTTTAACACGTATTTTAATACAGGACAACCTTCTGTTTTTCAGCCTGCAAGGAGGATGTTTTCTGATCCATCAGTTCTTTTAATTTGTTCAGTGCATCCCGGATGCCGCCGATCTCGTTGATCAGTCCTTCTCTGACGGCATCTTCTCCTTCCAGCATGGTTCCGACATCTTTGACTAACATAGAAGTATCCAGCATCAGTTCCTCCAGGCGCACCTGGCTGATATCTGAATGAGCGGCGATAAAACCGGTGATCCGGTCTTGTGTCTTTTCCATATTGCGGTAGGTTTGCATGACACCGATAAACATGCCGTTGGTACGCACCGGATGTAAAACCATGGTAGCACTTGGCACGATAAAACTGTAATCTGCGGAAACGGCGAGCGGCACACCGATCGAATGTCCGCCGCCAAGAACGAGCGATACGGTCGGTTTGCTGAGCGATGCGATCATCTCCGCGATGGCAAGTCCGGCTTCCACATCGCCGCCTACGGTATGAAGAAGGATCAGGATCCCTTCAATCTGATCGTCATCCTCAATCAGGGCGAGGCGTGGAAGGATTTCTTCGTATTTTGTGGATTTAGTTCGATCGCCCAGCGATTCGTGGCCTTCGACTTCTCCGATGATGGTGAGAAGATGGATCCGGCTTTCTAACGGGGCTGCGTTATCTGTTTTTTCAGCTTTTGGCTGTGGATTTTTTTCATTTTCCTGTCTGCTCATACGATGTGTCTCCCTTTCTATCGTGATATCAAAAACATTCGTAATCAGTATGAGCAGGGAAAGGCAAAAAAATACGCCGGAAACATGGCAGCCCATGTCCGGCGTAAATGTATTTTACTCGTTATTATTCGTCCCAGTTGTGATATATAGCCTGTACATCATCGTCATCTTCCAGAAGATCCAGAGTTCTCTGCAGGTTCTTGATGGCAGTTTCGTCTGTCAGTTCTACATAGTTCTGCGGGATCATGGTAACTTCTGCTTCTGCCATTACCACACCCTCTTTTTCCAGAGCTTCACGTACTGTGGAGAAATCGTCCGGATCAGTGATGATCTCGTAGCAGTCTTCTTCTTCGGAGAAGTCTTCTGCGCCGGCATCCAGTGCCATCATCATCAGGTCGTCTGCTTCCATCTCACAGTCTTCTTTTGCAACGATGATCTGACCTTTTTTATCGAACATGAAAGATACACATCCAGGAGTACCAACGTTTCCGCTTCCTTTTGTGAAGGCACTTCTTACGTTTGCAGCGGTACGGTTCTTGTTATCGGTCAGTGTGTCTACGATGATTGCGATACCGTTCGGACCGTATCCTTCGTATGTGATCACTTCGTAGTTATCGGCATTGGCATCACCGGCTGCTCTCTTGATACCACGTTCGATGGTATCGTTCGGCATATTGTTTGCTTTTGCTTTTGCGATTACATCACGCAGTTTGCTGTTGTTTTCCGGATCCGGACCACCCTCTTTTACTGCGATTACAATCTCACGACCGATGATTGTAAAGATTTTTCCTTTTTTTGCATCATTCTTTTCTTTCTTATGTTTGATGTTGGCAAACTTAGAATGTCCTGACATAATAAAAACTCCTTTTTCTATTGTATTTTTTCTACTCTTATTTTTTGAATAATATTGTTCTCGACAGAAAGGATCTGGAAACAATATCCATTCGCATGTATCTCTTTATCTTCAGCTGTAGGGATATGTCCTAACAGTGAAGTAAGATATCCGTTTAAGGTTTCAAACGCATGATCGCCAAGATCAATGCCGAGCACTTCCTCCACATCGTCGAGCGGGGTCAGACCGTCCATCAGGATACTTTCGTCAAACTGTGGCTGGATAAATTCTTCGGATTCATCGTATTCATCGAAAATATTTCCTACGATCTCTTCGAGGATATCTTCCATCGTCACCAGTCCGGCTGTCTGTCCGTACTCGTCTACAACGATCGCAATATGGATCTTCTTGCTCTGCATCGCCTGAAACAGCGAATCGATGCCGCGTGTCTCCGGAATATAGGCTACGGAACGAACCAATTTCGGAATCTGCATCAGACTTTTACTCTCATACTCTGCACGGTTCTGATGTTCCATCGCATCCTTGATATGAATAAATCCTACGATATTATCGATATCTTCATGATAGACCGGATAGCGGGAATTGCTGTGTTCTGACATGTACAGGATGGCATCTTTTAACAGCGTGGTATCATCCAGTGCATTGATATTTTTCCGGTGTGTCATAATATCTTTTGCCGCTTTATCATGGAATTCCATGATGTTCTGGATCATCTCCGCTTCGTTCTCCTGGATAATTCCCTGTTCATGAGCCTCATCCACCAGATCAATGATCTCATCTTCCGTTACATCATCTTCGGTGTGGTTCGGATCAATGCCGAAAAGTCGTACCGTGAGATTGGTTAACAGTTCCATCAGTTTTGTAACCGGCCAGGCGAGAAAAATCCCTGCCTGCACCATATGTACCAGCCGGTAAGCGGCACCTGTGGCATGATGAGAACAGATTCTTTTCGGAACCAGGATACCGAAGGTCGCAAGAAGAATCATATCCATGAAAAGTACCAGTACAAACAGTATGATCTGTCCCGGTGTCTGTTCAAAAAACGTGCCTGCATCCGTGCGGGAAAGACAGACAGAAACGGTTGACATGACACTTTTCAGCTGTATATAACCCACCAGAAAACTTAACAGCATATGGTAAAACTGTACCGTATGAATCAGTGGTCCGGGGGCGTTTATGATGTGAAGGAGAAGTTTGCTTTTTTTGTCTCCCTGTTCCGCTTTGTCTTCGACCTCATTTTCGTTGAGATTCTGGATCGCGGAACCAAATCCGTAAAAAATACTGTTGATCACTATAAACAGCAGAAATAACATCCACCCGGCGACCGGGTTGTCACTACTATCCATATACACTCCTTTTTCCTGTGCGTATTATAGAATGATAAGGCGTAAACACACGGTTACGCCCGAAAAAGTATATCACCTTACCATTTATTCGTCAAGCAACTCCATGTTATGTAGGAAGTTCCAGACTGATTTTCAGCGCTTTGTTCACTTTTGCAAGGGCTTCCGGGTCAAGATGACAGATCTTGTCTTTCAGCCTTTTTTTATCGATGGTGCGCAGCTGTTCGAGAAGAATCACTGAATCTCTGACAATATCATAGGCAGACGCGTTGATCTCGATGTGCGTAGGCAGTTTGGCTTTGTTCATCTTGGAAGTAATGGCGGCACAGATCACCGTCGGGCTGTGCTTGTTGCCGATATCGTTCTGAATGATGAGTACCGGACGGATCCCGCCCTGCTCGCTTCCCACTACCGGACGAAGATCCGCGTAATAAATATCTCCTCTTCTTATATTCACATTCTCCACACTCCGATTCCTATGTTCTGCCAGAACTTTAGTATTCTTTGTTCTGACATCTATAGTATTTCCATGATTATCCGGTGTATGCAGGTATATAAGAACTTTATAAACGAATGTTTTTACAGATAGATTCTCGGTACGCGTTTTGTGATGCAACAGACCAGTTCATAGGAAAAACGACCGGAGAGGTCACCGAGTGCCTCTGCAGTGATCGCAGCACCGTGATCCGTTCCCAATAACGTTACTTCGCTTCCGCGAACCGCTTCCGGAATATCGGATACATCGACCATGAACTGATCCATACAGACTCTTCCGATGATCGGTGCTTTCTTTCCATTGATCAGTACATATCCCTTATTAGAGAGGGAGCGCGGATAGCCGTCCGCATAGCCGACCGGAATGGTTGCGATCCGTGTAGAGTCCTTCGTTGTGACAAAGGTTCCTCCGTAGCTTACGGCAACGCCGGCTTCTACTTCTTTGACAAAGGAAATATGGCTCTTCAGCTCCATCATCGGGTGCAGTTCCACTCCCGGATTGACAACTTCGTTGGAAGGAGCAATTCCATAGAGCGTGATTCCCGGACGTACCGCATCCAGATCGCCCTCGCGGTGCCAGAGAATTCCCGCACTGTTGTTGCAGTGACGGACAGGAATCTGAATACCTGCTTCTTCGAGCAGCATCAGAAATTCCTGATATTTCGCAAACTGCTGGTGTGCGAAGGTCAGATCCTGCTCATCTGCTCTTGCAAAATGTGTAAAAGCACCTTCAATCGTAATGCCCGGAAGTTTGCTGATCCGCAGGATCTCCGGGATACTTTCTTTCGGATGACGGAAACCGATCCGGGTCATGCCGGTATCGAATGCCAGATGAATCGGATGTACTTTTCCGGCTTTCTGTGCTTCCTGAGATAAAAGCTCAGCTGTTTCATAATCAAATACTGCCGGTCGGATCTCCAAATCCACCAGTGTCTGATAATCTTCCGGGAAGACATAGCCAAGAATCAGGATCGGTTTTTTCATTCCAGCCTCCCGAAGTTCTTCCGCTTCCGGTACATTTGCCACCGCATATCCCCAGATATAATCCTTTTTCTCCATCAGGCGGGCAACCGGAACGGATCCGTGACCGTAAGCGTTGGCTTTGATCACGCCGATCATCTTCGTTCCCGGTGTAAGATTTTTTCTCATATTTTCCAGATTCTGTTCCAGCGCATCCATATGGATGGCGGCATAGATCCGACTGTTATTTTTCATAATTATTTTCTCCTGTATCTTCTTTTCTGGCAATTTTTCGATCAAGCATCTGCAATTGTACACAAAGCCCCGAAAGGATATCTGAGGCAGTCATGGAACGCGCTCCTTTTTCCTGTGCAGCGTGATCACCGGCAATTCCATGAAGCCATGCGGCAAATGGTGCTGCCTGAGAAGAACGCATCCCCTGCGCCAGCAGTCCTGCTGTGATCCCGCATAGAACATCGCCGGAACCCGCAGTAGCCATCCCATGATTACCGGTCAGGTTCAGATAATATACTCCGTCTGCTGTCCGGATCCAGGTGCGTGCGTCTTTCATGATCAGAGTACACGGACATTGTCTGTACAAAGTTTCCATAGCTTCCTGCGGATGTGCCTTCAGATCACCGATGGTGCAGTCTGCCAGTCGGCTCATCTCTCCCATATGGGGTGTCAGGATACAGGAAGCGTCACACTGTGATTGCAGATCTTTTCGTTTTGCCAGAAGATTTAAAGCATCTGCATCCATGACTATAGGCTTGCTCTGGCGGAATGTCAATACCATTTGCAGCAAATCCTCTGCTGTTTTGGAAGTGGAAAGCCCCGGACCAATCGCAATTACATCTGCCCAGTGCATGGCTTTTTTCAGAACATCTGCAAGTTTCTCGTGCTGCATGGAGGAATCGTAAACCGAGAGCATGGCTTCCGGAAACTGCTGCTGTAAGATCGTCCGGTTGCTCTCATCGGTCAGGATACGGACCATTCCGGCACCGCTTACAAGTGCTGCTTTCGAGGAAAAATACGCGGCGCCGCTCATGTTGCGGCTGCCCGCAATCAGAAGGACTTTTCCGAAGGTTCCTTTATTACCTCCCGGATCCCGCGCGGGAAGCCAGGAAATGGCTTCTTTATCCAATGCATAAATTCCTTTGGATGCACCGTAGATTCCGACATCTTTTACCTGGACGTTACCAGCATAGACGGTTCCCGGATACAGGCTTATCCCTAGTTTGCGGTAGGCAAACGTAACGGTTTCTGCTGCCCGGACAGCGGTTCCCATAACCTGTCCCGTTCCCGCATGGATGCCGGAAGGAATATCCACCGCGAGAACCGGAACGCCGGAAGCATTGATCGCATCCACCAGAGTCTGATATTTTCCTGACAATTCCCGGGATAATCCGACGCCAAAAAGTGCATCTACGATAGTAGTATATTCAGAAAACCGGCAGTTGTTGACTATGGATACCTGATAATTTTTGGCTGCCTGCCATTGGATCTTCATCTCTTCGGTAAAAGAAGCGGGATTGCCCGCCAGATATAGATCCACCGAATACCCTGCCAGATGCAGCAGTCTTGCAACTGCCATACCATCCGCTCCGTTATTGCCGGAACCACACACAACCAGTGTTTTTTTCAGAGAAAAATGCTGTCTCAGACAATCAAATACAGCAAGTGCCGCCCGCTCCATCAAAACCAGGGACGGAATCCCCATCGTTTGGATCGTAGCCTGATCCAGCTGTTTCATCTGTTCTCCTGTTACTAAAATCTGCATAGTTATGATCTCTCCTGTCACTATCATCAAACTTGGTCCACCGGACCAATGATTGACGTGTAATGCAAAAAAGCTGCTGCCCTTTTCGGCAGCAGCCTCGCTGAAATTTTCTTTATTCCTGTAGGTGGTCTTTCTCAAAGCGGCTCAGGTTATAAGACAGCCGCATCAGACTTTCCGAAAGGTGTACATTTTCCACAATCACATCATCCGGCATGAAAAGGTTCAGGTCGGTATGTGCAAAGTTCCAGATCGCTTTTACTCCCACATCTACCAGAAGTTTCGCCATATCAAGTGCTTTTGCTTTTGGAAGAGTCAGTGTTGCAATCTCCACATGATTATTTTTTACAAATTCCGGAAGTTCATCAATCATACGAATCTCGATGCCACGCACGGAAACTCCCCGCATGACCGGGTTTACATCGAAGATTCCCACAATCTTAAATCCCTGTTTTTCAAACTGCGTATAATTGGCAAGTGCCTGACCGAGATTACCGGCACCTACGATGATCATATTGTGTGTGCGATCCAGACCCAGGATTTTCGCAATTTCCGAATGGAGATATTTTACATTATATCCGTATCCCTGCTGTCCAAATCCACCAAAATTGTTCAGATCCTGCCGGATCTGAGATGCTGTCACTTTCATCCGTCCGCTCAACTCATTGGACGAGATTCTCTCTACGCCATCTTCCATCAGTTCTCCCAGATAACGATAATATCGGGGGAGCCGTTTGATGACTGCTCTTGATATATCTTTTTCCTCCACACTGCTTTCCTCCTGCATCATATTAGTTTTATTATAGTTAAGTGTGAAAAGTTTGTCAAATAATCTTAGGGATTTTGTTGCGATTTTCTTGCGAATTTTCCTCATTCATGTATAATATTCGGTAGACTTGTGAAATTTAAGGAGGTTTTTCATGATTTTATCATGTCAGAATATCAATAAATCATTCGTAACCGATGATATTTTACAGGATGTGTCCTTTCATCTGGAAGAGCGGGAAAAGGCAGCACTGATTGGACCGAACGGAGCCGGTAAGTCCACCCTGTTAAAAATTATCATGCAGGAAATACCGGCAGATTCCGGTGAGGTAGTTATTGCCAAAGGGAAAACGCTCGGTTATCTGGCACAGCATCAGGAAGTCAGCGGGGATAATACCATCTACGAGGAACTGCTTTCTGTCAAACAATATCTGCTCGATATGGAAGAAAAGATCCGTACGATGGAACAGCAGATGAAGACGCTGACCGGCCGGGAACTGGATGAACTGCTCTCTTCCTACTCCCGTCTGACCCATCAGTTCGAACTGGAAGGCGGATATGCCTGCCGCAGTGAGGTTGTGGGGGTATTAAAAGGTCTTGGCTTTGAGGAAGAGGATTTTTCCAGAAAGATCGGTACGTTATCCGGTGGTCAGAAGACCCGTGTGGCGCTCGGCCGCCTGCTGTTATCCAATCCGGATATCATTCTTCTTGACGAGCCGACCAACCACCTGGATATGGACTCGATCGCATGGCTGGAGACATATCTCATTAACTATAAAGGAGCTGTATTTATTGTCTCCCATGACCGGTATTTTCTGGATCGTGTCGTGACGAAGGTGGTTGAGATCGACCGGGGACACGTTCGTACCTTTATGGGTAATTATTCTGCATATGCGGAGAAAAAAGCGATGATCCGTGATGCGGAATACAAAGCATGGATGAATCAACAGCAGGAAATCAAGCATCAGGAAGAAGTTATCGCAAAGTTAAAATCTTTTAACCGCGAAAAATCAATCAAACGTGCGGAGAGCCGCGAAAAGATGCTGGATAAGATCGAAGTGCTGGATAAACCGGTGGAAGAAAATACGGAGATGCATCTGGAACTGACACCGCGAGTGGTCAGTGGAAATGATGTATTGACGGTAAAAGATCTGGCGAAAGCATTTCCACAGCAGGATCTCTTCTCAGGCGTAGATTTCTCGATAAAACGCGGAGAACGGGTTGCAATCATCGGTGCCAACGGAACCGGTAAAACAACGATCCTCAAGATTTTAAATGGTCTTGTGGAGCCGGATGCGGGAGAAATCGAACTGGGAAGCAAAGTACAGATCGGTTACTACGATCAGGAACACCATGTACTCCATATGGAAAAAACAATTTTTGAGGAGATTTCGGATGAGTACCCGTATCTGACCAATACAGAGATCCGCAATGTGCTGGCAGCGTTCTTATTTACCGGGGATGATGTATTTAAACTGATCAGTGCCCTGAGCGGTGGGGAACGTGGTCGTGTATCCCTGGCGAAGCTGATGCTTTCGGAAGCAAACTTCCTGATCCTCGACGAGCCGACCAACCACCTGGATATCGTATCGAAGGAAATTCTGGAGCAGGCGCTCAACCGCTACACCGGAACGGTTCTGTATGTGTCCCACGACCGTTATTTTATTAACCAGACCGCAACCCGGATCCTGGAGCTTACGAACCAGGCGATGGTTAATTACATCGGTAATTATGACTATTATCTGGAGAAAAAAGAAGAACTGACACAGATCTATGCGCCGAAGGAGGATGAGGCTGTCGCAGATGCATCCGTTTCTGCCACCAAACTCGACTGGAAACAGCAGAAAGAGGAACAGGCGAGACTTCGAAAACGGGAAAATGATCTGAAAAAGACGGAAGCCGAGATCGAAAAACTTGAAACCAGAGACAGCGAGATCGACGAGGAAATGGCGCAGCCGGAAGTCGCCGTCAATGTGGCGGAATGTGTACGGCTTTCGAAAGAAAAAGCGGAAATCGCAGAAAAATTGGAAGAACTGTATGCGAAATGGGAAGAACTGGCGTAGACAGCCCGGAGGCTGCCAATCCGTCAGACATATAGTAAGACGAATAATCATCATTTAACTACAATAAAAGTCCGTGAGAAACCAATAGTAATCGGTTTTCACGGACTTTTTCTATCTTATATCACACAACTTCAAGATGCTGAGACTCTGAGGCTGCATGAAGTTGCGGCAGAGATTGTATCCTGAAAAACATGGTCGTAGCTGCTTTTCTCTTCTGCATTTCGTTTAGAGCGTGAGAAGCTTTCGGATATCCAGTTTTCCCCACCCCTGCCGGTTTCTCGGATATCCGAGGTCGATGCAGGATTCCCGTAACAGCATCTTCACTTCCACGTTCGTAAGAAGCGGATCTTTCTGCAACAGTAAAGCGATCGCACCCGAGACCTTTGGTGTGGACATCGAGGTTCCGCTTTTGATCGCATAACTGTTCCTTTTATTGGCACAGGAGATCACATCGGCGCCCGGAGCGACAAGATCCGGTTTACAGACACATTCTGCCGTCGGACCTGCACCGGAGACGGAACTGATCCGGTCAAGCATATCACTCGCTCCGACGGTGATCACTTTCTTACTGCTTCCCGGAGCTGTGACACTGCCATATGCGGGTCCCATATTTCCTGCCGCGGTTACCACCACAAATCCCTGATCCCATGCCTGTTCTACTGCTTTTACCAGCCGTGTGGCGGCTTTTGAATCTTTTGCTGCAGCGCCCACAGAAATATTGATAATACGGATCCCGTAGCGCTTCTGATTGGCTGAGATCCATTGCAGGGCCCGTAAAACGTCCTGTAATCTTCCGTTTCCCCGTTTATCAAGGATCTTTGCAGCAATCAGGTGGCAGCCGGGCGCAATACCCCGATAATGCCGTTCACAGGCACTTCCGTCCCCTGCAAGAATCCCCGCCACATGAGTTCCGTGCCCGGAGTCATCATAAGGGTAAGGACGGCGTCCAAGAAAATCCTGAAATCCCCGGATCCGATCTCCAAAATCCGCGTGAGGGTACAGTCCGGTATCGAGGATCGCAACACCGATACCGGTTCCCGTCCATGTATTTGCATGCATAGAAAATCTGGCCTTTTTTCTATGTTATGATACCAGGGTCAAAAGGTTAGAAGGAAAGAGAAAACAGGGCATATAGTAGAAAAAAAGACTAACAGGTATACTATGACGCAGCAACAGGAAGATATTTATGCAAATGACAGGATGGATCTGATCATCCCCTACGGAAAGATCGGGGAAGTATACTATCAGCAGATCATCGCTCCGTATACGCCTACGATACTGAACGACCAGTTTGCAGTGATCCATGTACCAATGCGTTCGAATGCGATTCTGGGAAATATTCAGTTTGTGTACAGTCTGGTTCCGAATCTGTATGTTCCGTTAGACACAACCAGTCTGGAAGTCAGCGGAATCCTTCAGACGCAGAACCAGCCGGGATTACAACTTCATGGAGCAAATATATTACTTGGGTTTGTGGATACGGGGATCAACTACACACACCCTGCTTTTTTAACTGCAACCGGTCAAACACGGATCGTGGAAATCTGGGATCAGACACTGCCCTCTCCCGCCGGGGACGGTCCTTTCGGGTACGGGACGGTCTATACGGCAGAACAGATTCAGGAAGCACTCGGGCGGGAGGATCCACTCTCACTTGTTCCGGTCAGTGATCCGCAGGGACACGGAACCTTTGTGACCGGGGTAGCGGCAGGAAGCGAAAATCGGCAGCAGGAATTTATCGGGGCAGCCGATGAGGCACAGATTGCGGTGGTAAAACTGAAAGAGGCAAAACAGCCATTACAGGATTTTTATTTTTATTCCGGCGAAGGACCGGTGTATCAGGAAAATGATATTATGGCGGGAATCCAGTACCTTGTAGAACTGGCAGACCGTCTACAGTTGCCGCTGGTGTTGTGCCTGGCGCTGGGAAGTAATCAGGGGGATCATATGGGATATACCCCGCTCGATATCAGCTTGCAGAACCTTGGCACGGTTCCGGGAATCGCCAGTGTCACCGCAGCGGGGAATGAAGCAGGCAAAGCACACCATTATTTTGGAAGCATTACGGGCAACACGGAATCAGCCTCCGTGGAAATCCTGGTTCCGGACGGATGCAAAGGATTCTTTGTGGAACTGTGGTGCTTCCCGCCGGAACTTTTTTCTGTCGGTTTCCGCTCTCCCTCCGGCGAGGTCATCCCGCGTGTACCTGCAAGACTGGGACAGATGCAGAGTATTCCCTTTTTTCTCGACCGCACGCGCATTGAACTGTATTATGAGGTGGTGCAGAGCACTTCCGGCAGCCAGCTGATCTTTCTTCGGTTTGTGGCTCCCACACCGGGTATCTGGACGATCCAGGTCTATGCATCCGGGAATTCCAGAAGCGAATTCCATCTGTGGCTTCCCATCAGTGGGTTTATCTCCACGAATGTTACATTCCTTACGCCGGATTCTTACACAACCATCACAGCCCCAGGCAATTCGGTGTATGTGATCACAGCGGGCGCTTACGACGCCTACAGCAAAAGCATCTATCTAAACTCCAGCCGTGGTTATACAAGAAATCTGCAGGTAAAACCGGATCTTTGTGCCCCGGGGGTGAATGTAACCGGTCCCGGAGCCAGAGATCGTTATATACAGCGGGACGGAACGAGTGCCGCTGCTGCCTTGACAGCAGGAAGTTGTGCCCTTCTGATGGAATGGGGACGGAATCTGCCGGTTCCCCGGTATCTATCGACCTACGAGATGAAGAATCTCCTGATCCGCGGAGCGGCGAGAAATCAGGATCTGTTCTATCCCAACCGGGAATGGGGCTATGGAACACTGGATGTTTATCAGGTGTTCCGTGCGATCTCCACCACATAAAAAAATTTCCGGTAATTTCGTAACCATCTGCCTGTCCGTTCCATAAGATGAAGTGTAATCAATCCTAAACGGAGGAATACTTCAATGAGTGATATCACTGCTACAAACTGCGGATGCGACAACGGTTGCAACAACGGCTGTAATAACGGATGCAACAATGGTTGCAACGGAACCGGACTGTTTAATCTCTGGGGCGGCAACGGAAGCTGCAGCTGCATCCTTTGGGTTCTGATCCTTCTGGCATGCTGCGGAAACAATGACGGATGTGGATGCGGAAATGACAACAGCTGCTGCCTGATCCTGCTGATCCTTCTGTTCTGCGGCGGATGTGGAAACGGAAACGGCTGCTTCTGATGACCGAATTCTCAAAACGATAAAAAAGGCAGGTGCATGGCAATTTGATGCACCTGCCTTTTGGCAGTATAAACATAATTATATATGTATACAATACGCTTATTTACATATGTTCAATCGTATATCTTCCGTATCCGTCCTCGCAGATCGAGCTTTCAAAGAAATATGCCGCTGCGCGGATCAAATACCCGGTATCCTCGCTTCCGGCTGTCTCGTAAGGCGAATGCATGGCGAGCTGCGGAAGTCCGATATCTACGGTATTTAACGCCACCTGCGTGTTGGAGATATTGCCGAGGGTAGAACCTCCCGCCATATCCGAACGGTTTAAGAAGGTCTGATACGGAACCTCTGCCCGCTTGCAGATCTCCTGGAAAATACCGGCTGCCACGCCGTCGGTGGTATACTTCTGGTTGGCACTGTATTTGATCACAATACCACCGTTCATATACGGACGGTTGGTCGGACACGCTTTTTCCGCGTAATTCGGATGTACGGCATGTGCGTTATCCGCGGAGATCATAAAGCTGTTCGCCAGATATCTGCGGTATGCGGCAGGGGATTTACCCATTGCCTCACAGATGCGAACCAGCGTGTCATACAGCAGAGTAGACGCGGCTCCCTGCTTGCTGGAACTTCCTACTTCTTCGTTGTCGAAGACGCAGTGCAGCGGAATACTCTCTCCGTCTTTTGCATGCAAAAAGCCTTCCAGAGAAGAAAATGCACACTGCAGGTCATCCAAGCGACCGCAGGAAATATATTCTTCCGAAGCACCCCAGACACTTCCGGGCGTCCGGCTGTATACATAGAGATCATGTGCCAGAATATCATTTTCGGTAACACCGGCAAGTTCTGCAATACGTGCCATAAAAGTGCCTTTGGCGGTTTCATCACCGTACAAAGGAAGCAGATCTTTCTGTGGATTGAACTTTACGCCGTTGTTGGCATCACGGTTCATGTGGATCGCAAGACTTGGAATCATGACCAGGTCTTTTTTTACATCCACCAGTTTGGTGACGATCTGGTTCCCCTCTTTCACGACCAGACGACCTGCTACGGACAGTGGGCGGTCAAACCACGGGGCACAAAGCATACCGCCGTATTTTTCCACGTTCAGTTTTACATAGTGTCCTTCCGCTTCCATCTCCGGGTTCTCTTTGATCTTGAACATCGGGGAATCACTGTGGCTTGCCATGATCTGGAAGCCTTTCCATTCCGCTGTCGGGATCCGGAATGCGATGATGGAAGAACCGTTGCGGATGACATAGTATTTTCCACCTGCCTGCAGATTCCAGTCACTTCCCTCAAGAAGTGGCTGGTAACCTTCTGTGTCCAGTCTGCACCGCATCGTTTCGATCGCATGAAATGCAGTTGGACTGCTTTCAATAAAAGAAAATAATTTTTCGGTTGTCGTATTATGCATTCTTTTTACCTGTACTTGCATGGATTCCACGGTTCTCATCACCGGACTCGTTGACACCGAATTCGTAGTCGTTACCCGGCAGGATAATGTTCAGCAGAATACCTGCGATGGCTGCGATAGCAAGTGCTGTCAGGGTGATCGGAGTATCTGCGATGGTAAATGTGATACCATTGCTGAATCCAAGACCGCAGACAAAGATCACACCTGCGATGATCAGGTTTCTTGATTTGGTCAGATCTACTTTGTTTTCTACTACGTTACGCACACCGATTGCAGAAATCATACCATACAGCATGAAGCTGACACCACCGATGATGGATGACGGCATGGTGCTGATGATCGCAGATACCTTCGGGATAAAGCTGACGATGATCGCAAAGCATGCAGCGATACGGATAACCAGCGGATCATGGACACGGCTCAGTTCCAGTACACCGGTATTTTCTCCGTATGTGGTGTTTGCCGGTCCACCGAGGAAACCTGCCAGAGCAGTTGCCAGACCATCACCAAGCAGTGTTCTGTGAAGTCCCGGTTCTGCCAGGAAGTTCTTTCCTACGGTTGCAGAGATTGCGGACATATCACCTACGTGCTCCATCATGGTTGCAATAGCGATCGGAGCCATAACCAGGATCGCTGTCACATCAAATTTTGCGAACTGCATCGGAGGAAGACCTACCCAGTTTGCGGAAGCTACAGAAGAAAAGTTCAGGATCGCAGATCCGTCCGGATTGGTGATTCCCATCGCATTCATGATCAGCGCTACCACATAGGAGATCACAACGCCCATCAGGATCGGAATGATCTTGAACATACCTTTTCCCCAGATGTTAAAGATGATGATGACTGCCAGAGCAACAACGGCAAGGAACCAGTTGGTGGACGCGTTGTTGATCGCAGAACCTGCAAGACTAAGTCCGATACAGATAATAACCGGTCCGGTTACTACAGGAGGAAGGAATCTCATTACGCGTTTTACACCTACCAGACGGATGATCAGAGCCAGAATCAGATACATCAGTCCGGCTACAACTACACCACCGCAGGCATACGCTGCCTTGTCATTGACACTCATGGTTGCATACATACCGGTGTTCAAGTTGGCTACAGTAGAAAATCCTCCTAAGAAAGCAAAGGAAGATCCTAGGAAAGCCGGAACCTGGAACTTAGAGCATACATGGAATAACAGAGTACCGAAACCTGCACAAAACAGGGTAACAGCAACCGTCAGACCACGTGTCGGACCTTCGCCGCAGGCATCTACAAAGTAGCTGTTTACCAGGATCGGAACCAGGATGGTTGCACCGAACATCGCAAACATATGCTGCAGACCAAGGATTAACATTTTCGGGATACCGAGCTGTTTGGCATCGCGAATTACATCATTTGTTTGATTTGTCATAACGTCTCCTTTTTCTTATTTTATTATTTTTCGCCTGTTCTATTATAGGGGTATTCCGGGTGGATTGCAAGGAATTTCCTTTCCGTTTTCGTTCCAGACATTCGGTATCCAGTTCATAGAGTGCATTTCCGTCAATCACCAGTTTCTCCGCTTCTTTTTTTCGACTCTTCATAACAGTACTTCCTTTCACCAGTTACATTCCTACTGTTATCTTATGCAGCCGGCGTCTCTTTTTCCGGCGCGCAGCATAAGATAGTAGAAAAAACGGGGAAGTTTTTATGAATGAAGAACATACCTCTCCGATGACACCTCTGGATCAGATGCTGGCGCAGGATTCTCTGCAAATGTTAAAAGCAGCCGTTCCGTATTTCCCGGCAGGCGCCCAGCGGATCTTTGCCCTGTATGCAAAAATGATGGAGCTTTCGCATACGATCTCCATGTTTTCCGGAGGACCGGCAGAGCTGACGATGATGTCCGAGCAGCCCCGGTCTTCACAGCCTCTGGACATTCTGCAGCAGCTTCGAACGTATGCAGGCGACAGCCAGAAAGAAACGATCGATCAGATCTTGTTTGCTTTTCACGCACTGGAGATTTTGCAGATGCCGCAGGAACCCGCAGAACCACTTTGATCAGGAGGTGACAAACATGGCTCAGGAATGGATGAATGACCCCACACTGGCAGGCATCGATCCCGCCAAGATGGCACTGTTAAATTCTCTGGTACAGCAGGGCAGCAAAAAGAATCAGAATGAAATGCTTGCGTTTTTAATGTCTGCCGCAGCCAATTCCAAAAGAAACGGACTGCAGTTCAGTCCGGGGGAAATGGATATGATCGCGAAGGCGTTGAAAAAAGGAAAATCGCCGCAGGAAACCGCAAAGATGGACCGGATGCTGTCGATGATGAAAATGCTCCGGCGGGGATAAAAGAGAAACGCCATCGGATCGATACCAAAAGAAAGGATATATGTATTCGCAAATGAAATACATATATCCTTTCTTCCTGCTTTAATATCTCTGCGGTATGTTATTCCTGCATGGAAAGAACACTGCGGTTCTGCCACAGATAGGTGATCAGGGAAATCACGGTCAGGATCAGAGAAGCATAGATCAGGATCTGTTCCACAACCACAAATCCACCACCAAGGTTCGCGATCAGGACGATGATCATAAACATCTGGCAGACGGTTTTGCATTTTCCCCAGTAGTTGGCTGCGATCACGACACCGTTATCGGAAGCGATCAGACGGAAACCGCTGATCACAAACTCACGTCCGATGATGATGATAACGATCCAGCTCGGGATCCGGGACATGTCAACCAGACAGATCATTGCGGAGCAAACCAGCAGCTTATCTGCCAGCGGATCCATGAATTTCCCAAAATTGGTCACCAGATTATCGCGGCGTGCCAGATAGCCATCCAGCATATCGGTCAGGCTGGCTACGATAAAGATGGCAAGTGCCACCCATTTGGACCAGGTGCCAAAATTTCCAAGAAGAAATACTACAAAAAACGGAATCAAAATAACACGAAGCATCGTAAGTTTATTCGGTGTATTCATCTGCAATCTCTCCTATCAAATCATATTCCAGGGACCCGGTCACATGTGCTTTCACAAAATCACCGGACATCAGAAGTTCGCCGGTATTGATAAACATGTAGCCGTCAATTCCCGGTGCATCTGCGTAAGTACGTCCCACATAAGCATTCTCGTCTGCTACTTTTCCCTCGATCATTACCAGGTAGTCTTTTCCGACACATTTTTCTCCGCGTTCCAGAGAAATCTCCTGCTGCAGTTCCATCAGGTCTGCCTGACGATCCTGTTTGACTTCCTCCGGGATCTGATCTTCCATGGTTGCCGCCGGTGTGTCTTCTTCCGGAGAATAGGTAAATACGCCGAGACGGTCAAACTCCATCTGATCCACGAATTCCATCAGTTCTTCATGATCTTCCTGTGTCTCTCCCGGGAAACCGGTGATCAGTGTGGTGCGAAGAACGATATCCGGGATCTCTTTTCGAAGTGTGGATACGATATCGATCAGCTGCTGTTTGGAGGTACGTCTTCCCATCCGTTTTAAGATCCTATCGCTCGCATGCTGAATCGGCAGATCCAGGTAATGACAGATCTTCTTCTCATCGCGGATCGTCTCGATCAGTTCCGGATAAATTTCTTCCGGATAACAGTACAGAACACGGATCCAGACGATACCAGGGATCTTGCACAGCTCTTTTAATAACAGGTGCAGAGATTTCTTACCGTAAAGATCGGTTCCATAGATTGTAGTCTCCTGCGCCACCAGGATCAGTTCCTTGACGCCCTGTTCTGCCAGCTGTTTTGCCTGTTCGATCAGCGTTTCCATCGGAACACTGCGGTAATTTCCGCGAATCTTCGGGATGATGCAGTAGGTGCAGTGTTTGTCGCAACCTTCTGCAATCTTCAGATATTCATAAAAACCGCCGGTTGTGATCATACGTTTTCCCGGCATCTGTGGAATCCCTTCCAGCGGTGTAAATACGTGGCTTACTTTTCCTTTCAAAGCCTCGTCTACGGCATCTAAAAGCGCCGCCTGGCTGTTGGTACCAAGAACTGCGTCCACTTCCGGGATCTCTTTGGTGATCTCTTCTTTGTAACGCTGTGCCAGACATCCGGTTACGATCAGAGCTTTCAGATTACCCTCGGTTTTATAGTTCGCCATATCAAGAATCGCCTGAATACTCTCTTCCTTTGCATCATGGATAAAACAACAGGTGTTGACAACGATCACCTCTGCCTGTGATTCATCATCTGTCACTTCAAATCCACGGCTTACCAGTGCACCAAGCATTTCCTCGGAATCTACCAGGTTCTTATCACATCCCAGAGACATGAAAAATATATACATAGATAAATAAATCCTTTCCGTTCGTGTAAAAAGGGATGCCAGCACGCATCTGCACAACATCCCTTCTGATCCTTTTTACTCTTCTGTAGTTTCTTCTGCTGCTTCCTCTTCAGTTTCCAGTTCTTTTTCCAGAGCTGCTTCTGCCTCAGCCTCTTCTACATCTTCGCTGTCCGGAATGATATTTACTTTTCCTTTGTAAACCTCTTCTACTGCGATAGACAGCGGTTTGTTCAGCGGATAATTTACCATCGGTTCTGCACCTGCGATCAGCTGTCTTGCACGTTTACTGGTAGCAAGTACGATGGAGTAACGGCTGTTACATACAGGAGTATCACTCTCCTCAACGTCTTTGTTTACTGCCTGAATTAATTCTGTATAAGATGGATGTATCATAGTTTATTCTCCTTTCATTTCTTTGAGTTCTTTTTGTATATCAGCAACCAGATCAAGATTCTCGGACACCTTCAGGTGTTCTCTCTGAATCAGCTGGTGAACTTCCTTGACACAGGTATCCAGATCATTATTGACGACCAGATACTGATAACGATCCATGCTCTCGGACTCTTCCGCAGCACGGCGCATACGACCGTTGATCACGTCCATGGTTTCTGTTCCACGGTCTACCAGACGACGTTTCAGTTCTTCGGCGGACGGCGGGGTTATGAATAATAACAGTGCCTGTGGATTCTTCTCTTTTACTTTCAGTGCACCCTGTACTTCAATCTCCAGGATCACGTCTTTACCGGCTGCCAGCTGTTCTTCGACATAGGCTTTCGGTGTACCGTAATAATTATCTACATACCGTGCGTATTCATACAGTGCATCCTGACGAATCAGTTCTTCAAATTCTTCCTTGGTCTTAAAGAAATACTCCCGACCATTTTCCTCACCCGGCCGTGGATTTCTTGTAGTCGCTGAGATGGACAGCGCGTAGCAGTCATAGTTCTTCATCAGTTCTTTGACTACGGTTCCTTTTCCGGCACCTGAAAAACCGGAAATAATTACCAGACTTCCTTTTTTACTCATCCAGATCACCTTTTTCTTCTATAATTTTTTCTGCATGAAGACGCTTCCCGATGGTATCCGGCTGCAATGCCGACAAAACCAGAAATCCTTCCTGGGTGACAAGCACCGCTTTTGTCCGTCTTCCCTGGGTAGCATCAATCACTTTCTTTTCTTCTTTTCCCTGCTGCACCATCCGTTTTACCGGGGCAGCATCCGGATTGACTACGGCAACGATTTTGTCCCGGTTGACAATATTACCGAATCCGATATTAATAAAACCGGCCATTCCGTGTCCTCATTCTGCGGACTATTCAATATTTTGAATCTGTTCCCGCACTTTCTCAATCTCTGTCTTCAGGTCGATTGCCAGGTTGGATGTCTCGAGATCATTTGCCTTGGACAGTATCGTGTTTGCCTCCCGGTTCATCTCCTGTGCGATGAAATCCAGTTTCCGACCGATCCCCTCGCCCTCGGCAAGTACATCTTTCATATGCTGGATATGACTTTTCAGGCGAACGGTTTCCTCATCTGTACAGATCTTGTCTGCATAGATGATCACTTCCGATGCGATCCGGCTCTCTTCGATCTGCGTATCGCCTAATAGTTCTTTCATCTTATCTTCCAGTTTCTGCCGGTACTCCTGGAGAATCTGCGGTGAACGCTCCTCCACCATTCCAACTTTTTCAAGCATCTGATCAAGTTTCTGCACAAGATCAGTGCGGAGGTTTTCCCCTTCTGTTTTCCGTGTTGTAACAAACTGTTCGCAGGCTTTCCGGAGAACTTGTTCCAGAAGCCCCCATAATTCTTTTTCATCCGAATCCGCTTCTTCCATTGTAAATACATCCTGGAACCTGCCAAGCTCCGCTGCGGTGATGTCATTACGGATACCAAAGGTATCTGCCATCTCCTTAAAGTAAGCCATGTACTGACCGGCTACTTCCCGATTATACTGCAGAATCATATGAGACTGTGTAAAATCCTCGTAGCTGATAAATACATCAACCTTTCCTCTCAGCATGTACTCTTTCAGCAGTGTACGGATCGCACTGTCAAAAAAGCTGAGCTTTTTCGGCATCTTGATATTAAAGTCCAGATACCGATGATTTACGGATTTGATCTCAACCGTAAATTTGTGCTGCTCGTCCTGTGCCTCGGCTCTTCCAAATCCTGTCATGCTTTTAATCATAATAGTTCTCTCACTTTAAATAATTCTTAATTATTGCTTAATATGCATATGTTTTTATTATAAGTCATTACAAAACCCTAGTCAAATCCTTTTTTTCTGTTATAATAAAAATATTCAAAGAAGGAGTGTGTTTTTATGGCTTTTGACGGAATTACAATTGCAAATATTGTAACAGAATTAAACCAGACCATCACCGGCGGCAAGATCAATAAGATCGCTCAGCCGGAAAATGATGAGTTGATCATAACCATTAAAAATCAGCGGAAACAGTACCGTTTGTTTTTATCAGCCAGTGCTTCTCTCCCGCTGATTTATCTGACCGAAACCAATAAACCAAGCCCGCTGACAGCGCCGAACTTCTGTATGCTCTTAAGAAAACATATCGGAAGCGGCAAGATCATCGCGGTAGAACAGCCCGGTATGGAACGAATCATCCGTTTTACGATCGAGCATCTGAATGAACTGGGTGATCTGTGTACCAAATATCTGATCGTGGAGATCATGGGAAAACACAGCAATATTATCTTCTGTAACGAAGAAGATCAGATCATCGACAGTATCAAGCACGTATCCGCACATATGAGTTCTGTCAGGGAAGTTCTTCCGGGACGTCCGTATTTTATCCCGGAAACCCAGTCAAAACTGAACCCGTTCACATTGACCGAAGAGCTTTTCCGGGAAAAGATTTTCCCGCGTCCGATGAATGTGGCGAAAGCGATCTATACTTCTATCACAGGCATCAGTCCGTTGATGGCGGAAGAAGTCTGCTACCGTGCCGGCATCGACGGCGGCATCCCTACGGACGGTCTTAACGATGCAGAACGGGTGCATCTGGCACATACCTTTCTTCGCATGGTGGAAGATATCCGGGACGGACATTTTGAGCCGAACATTATATATAAAGGAAAAGAGCCGGTAGAATTTTCCTGTTTCCCGTTATCTCAGTATCAGGATTACCGCTCCGTCTCCTACCCTTCGATCTTCCCGGTACTGGAGACATACTATGCTGAAAAGAATATCGTCACCAAGATGCGACAGAAAACAGTGGATCTGCGAAAGATCGTACAGAATGCGCTGGAACGAAACGTGAAAAAATATCAGTTGCAGCAAAAACAGCTCAAAGATACCGAAAAGAAAGAAAAATACCGTGTCTGGGGCGAACTGTTGAATACTTACGGCTACGAAGTAGAACTTGGGGCAAAATCCATGGAAGCGTTGAATTATTACACAAACGAGATGATCAAGATTCCACTGGATGAAACAATGACACCACAGGAAAATGCAAAGAAATATTTCGATAAATACAGTAAGTTAAAGCGAACCAAAGAGGCATTGGATACGCTTTTACAGGAAACCGGGGACGAGATCAAACATCTTGAATCCATCGCCGCTTCTCTTGATATCGCATCTTCGGAAGAAGATCTGATACAGATCAAAGAAGAGATGATGGAATACGGTTATGTAAAACGGAAAAATACAGGTGGCGGCAAAAAAGTACGAATCACCTCCCGCCCGTATCATTATATTTCCAGCGATGGATATGATATCTATGTCGGAAAAAATAATTTTCAGAATGACGAGCTTTCCTTTAAATTTGCTTCCGGCAACGACTGGTGGTTTCACGCCAAAGGGCAGCCGGGATCGCATGTGATTGTAAAATCCAAAAATGAAGAACTTCCGGACCGTACCTTTGAGGAGGCCGGCAAACTGGCTGCTTACTACTCCAAAGGCCGACAGGCACCGAAAGTGGAAATTGATTATACACAGAAGAAAAATCTCCGGAAGCCAACTGGCGGGAAACCGGGATTTGTCGTATATTATACCAACTATTCTCTTCTGATCGAGCCGGACATCACGGGACTTCAGCAGGTACAGTAAAAGGAGGCAGCGCCATTGAAGAAAACAAAAGATTCTCAGGAAGCAAAGATTCTGAGAAAACCGGTAGCGCGGATTGAGACAGCCGCGGATACCGGTCTTACCCAGGCACAGGTAAAGGAACGAATGGAAAAGGGCTGGAGCAATGCTCCGGTGGACTCTCCTTCCAAAACGACGAAGGAAATTATCACAAGTAACGTATTCACGTATTTTAACCTGATTTTCATTGTGATCGCCGTTTTGCTGATCATGGTCGGCGCATTTCGTGATCTGACTTTCTTACCGGTTATTATCTGTAATACGCTGATCGGTATCATTCAGGAGATCCGCTCCAAGAAAGTTCTGGATAATCTGAGTGTGTTAAATGCTCCGAAAGCAACCGTTATGCGTGACGGTAAGTTCCAGACGATTCCTGCTGAACAGGCAGTGCTGGATGATGTTGTAAAGTTTCAGGCGGGTAATCAGATCTGTGCCGATGCTAGTGTGATTGACGGAGAAGTACAGGTCAACGAATCCCTGCTGACCGGCGAATCCGACGAAATCACGAAAAAGCCGGGGGATACACTGATGTCCGGAAGTTTTGTGGTTTCCGGTTCCTGTCTTGGCCGTCTCGAACAGGTCGGCGCAGATTCTTATATCTCAAAACTGACGCTGGAGGCAAAGGCAACCAAAGAAGGCGAACAGTCCGAGATGATTCGCTCACTGAATAAGCTGGTACAGGTTGTAGGATTTTTGATCATTCCGATTGGTATCGTCCTTTTTGTACAGCAGTATCTGCTCGGTGACAGTTCGATCAAAACCAGTATGCAGGCGATGGTTGCTGCGATCATCGGTATGATCCCGGAAGGATTGTATCTGCTTGCCAGTGTGGCTCTGGTGGTCAGTGTCATGCGGCTGGCGCAGAAAAAGGTTCTGGTTCACGATATGAAATGTATCGAGACACTTGCCCGGGTTAATGTACTATGTGTTGATAAGACCGGTACAATTACCGAAAATACAATGAAGGTTCACGATGTGGTTTCTCTGGAACCTTATGAAAAAGAAGAACTTCCACCGTTAAAAGAACTGCTGGGTGATTTTGCCCATGCGATGTCAAAAGATAATATAACGATGGCAGCGATGCAGGAGTATTTTACACAGGGAAGCGGACAGGTTGCCACTTCCGTGACTTCCTTCTCTTCTGCTTTCAAATACAGCAGCGCGACATTCGGTACGGTTTCTTATGTACTTGGTGCACCGGAGTTTGTACTTCGGAACGATTATGAGACATATAAAGAAACGATCGAATCTTATGGTAGCGAAGGTTACCGAGTTCTCGTCTTCGGGCGATATGAGGGAACACCAGACGGAAAGGCACTGACAGAATCCGTGATTCCATATGGACTTGTATTGCTTGCCAACCCGATCCGAAAAGAGGCCTGGGAGACATTTCAGTATTTTGCGGATCAGGGTGTGGATATCAAGGTTATCTCCGGTGATAATCCGGTTACGGTATCGAAAGTGGCTTCTCAGGCGGGAATCGCCAACGCCGATAATTATATTGATGCCAGCCAGTTAAAGACACCGGATGATATCAAACGGGCTGTATTAAAATACACGGTCTTTGGTCGTGTGACACCGGATCAGAAACGTCAATTTGTCCGTGCATTAAAAGAAGCCGGAAAAACGGTTGCAATGACCGGTGACGGCGTCAACGATGTACTGGCACTGAAAGATGCGGACTGCAGTATCGCGATGGCATCGGGAAGTGATGCAGCGGCACAGGCGTCTCAACTGGTATTGTTGGAATCGAATTTTTCCTGTATGCCTTCGGTTGTACTGGAAGGTCGTCGGGTTGTCAATAACATCGAACGTTCCGCCAGCCTGTTTCTGGTAAAGAACATTTTCAGTTTTCTGCTGTCACTGTTCTCCATGGCGTTTATGATCACCTATCCGCTGGAACCGTCACAGATTTCCATGGTCGCCATGTTCACCATCGGTATACCGGCATTCCTGCTGGCGATGGAACCGAACAAGAAGATGATCGAGGGACACTTTCTTACGAATGTACTTTTAAAAGCACTGCCGGCCGGCCTTACGGATGTCCTGATCGTAGGATTCCTTACCGTGTTTGGACAGACATTCGGATTATCCAATGAAGAAATTTCCACGGCAGCCACGCTTCTGCTGGCAATCGTCGGCCTGATGATTCTCTTCAAGATCAGTAAACCGATGAATGTGTTCCGCTGGATCGTATGGGGCGGCATGGTCGCCGGACTGCTGTTCTGTGTGATCTTTTTGAAGGATCTGTTTGGAATTGGAGTGATGACGCGGAAGTGCTGTATGACACTGATCATCTTCGCGATCGCTACGGAGCCGCTGTTGAGGTATATTTCACAGATCGTGGCGGGGGCTCGGAAACGGGTATTACGAAAATATGAAAAACGGCTGGATAAAAAATATCCGACACGGAGTAAAATAAAAAAAGAAAGATAAAAAGAAGAGGGAGTCGATAGCTGTTAGAACTATCGATTTCCTCTTCTTTTCAGTTCCGACGATCTGCCGGACAATTAACAAGATACCTTGAAAAATGAATGGATTACAATTCCTTCACCATTTCTCCCTCTGAATTAAACAGATATGCTTTTCCATTGACATAGCAGGTTCCAGTATACAGTTTTCCAGTAACTCCCGCATAATACCAATGACCCCAACGGTAGATCCAGCGATTGGTTACCAGATGACCATTGTCGTCATACATATATAACACATATGTAGAATCGGTTGTCCAGCTTCTGGTGATTCCACAAACCATCTGCCCATATTCTACATAATACTGACCGATATTACCTTCATATGCCTTTCCGTCTTTGAAATAGTACCATACATTTCCCGTCGTTTCTTTATTCAGATACCAGCCGTCAGAAACAGGAGTTCTTTTTCCATCCTTGTCATAAAGGAATAATGTATCTCCTACACGTCCATAAGTATTCGCTTCCATACAGCCATTTCCCATGAAGAAATCATAGGTTGTACCATTGATCGTCTGCGTTCCGGTTACAAGTTTACCATTTTTCACATAATACCAGTTGCCCCAGCGATCCTGTTTCCAGCCTGGTGTTGTATCAATAATACCATCCTGGTTAATCCAGTAAAGATCTCCGGTATCCTTATCCTCAAAGAAATTTTGCCGTATCATGGCTGTGCCACCGCCAAAATGATACATATGTCCGTTAATCACTTTGTCTTCCGTATTGAGTGTTCCGTCCGTATTGATATAGTACCATTCGCCGCCAACAGATACCCAGCCTGTTGTGTTCACATATCCCTGCCATGCACCGCCTGATGCAAACCGGGATACCTGTCCGCCAATTTTCATAAGTGTATTCTCTACCATATAGATACCGTCGAAATAATACCATTTACCGTTGATTTTTTTCCAGTCATCTTCAACCAGAACAGTATCTCCGGTCTTCGCATCTTTTGCTGCATAATGCCAGCTTCCATATTGATAGAGCCAGCCGGTCTGAACAGTTCCATCACTTCCCAGATAACAGGATTGTTCACTGTTATGTTCAGCAGGAACGGTACGGTCCGTGATCATCTTACCATTTACAAGATAGTAAGAATGATTCAGCCAGCCATTGTATGGTTCTCCATTTGCTGCATAATACCAGAAACCTTCAATGAGCTGCCAGCCGTTTTTCTCTCCGATGGTTGCCTGTTTCCGACCGTTCTCATCAAAGACATACCATTTACCATCGATATATTCTGAACCAATTGCCATAACTCCTTTGGCACCGACATAGTACATGCCATTCTTGAGCCACTGGTTAGTGCATACAGCTCCTGAAGCATCTGTATAATACCATTCTATGCCTTTTTTTACCCACTGATTTTTAATGAGAACACCGGATGCATCCGCTACATAGGTATATTCATGGGCGCCATCCCATACAGAAATAAAGCCGGTCTGCATAATTCCATTTTCATCAAAATAGTAGGATTTTCCTTTTACATCTATGATTTCATTAGCTGCGGCTTCACCGGTTCCTTTGACATAGTACCAGATTCCATCGATCTGTTTCCAGCCTGGTGCTTTACTGACGGCACCATACTGATCTGCGAATAACACAGTAGATACCCATTCGCCATTTTCATCCTCGTAATTTGCCCAGAAGGACCCGGTCCGCATGATACCATCTTCATCAAAATAAAACTGTTTTCCATTAATTGTCTTCAGCGACGCCATGGTAACAACATCTTTTTCATCAAACCAGTACCATTTTTTGTTTTCCGGGGACTGATACCAGCCAGTTGCAGATACTACTTTTCCACTCGGTTCCGCCAGTCTGTTATAACCAAGTTTTTCATCATAAAAAACGCCAGTTGCCATTGTTCCATCAGAATTAAAATAATATAAAGTACCACGGATGGTTGCGTAGGTATCTTTCAGTATTTCCCCATCTTTATAGTAATACCACGAACCGTCAATCATCTGCCAGCCGGTATTGGCTGAAGTATCCTGTACCGTCAGCGCTCCATTACTGTCTGCTTTGTACATAATACCATTAACGATAATCGTCTTATTTTTCACACGATAACCGCTTTCATCAAAATAATACAATACATCGCCGTCCTGTAAAAATTTTTCACAGTATGCGATATAATCGTCACCGTAATATTCTGCCTTGCCAGGGCCAGGATACTGGTTCCAACCTTTGTAAAGATGTCCGTTATCGTCAGCATAAATCTGTCCAGAAATCCATGTCTGAGACTCCTCATCGTAATAAGAAATCCAGGTAGTTCCCGATACAGCCATCACACCTTCTTCGTTGAAATAATATCCATAGATGGAACCATCTTCGTCTTCGATCTCTACGATGACTTCCTGAAGTTTTTCTCCATTTTCATAATAATATGTATTTCCATTTTCATCGGTGTACCAGCCATCTGTGGGAATGCCGTCTTCTTCGTCGCCTTCGACAGTTCCCTGATCCGTAACCGGAGCTGTATCATTGGAAATTCCGTCACCGGAAACCGTTTCTTCCGGAACGACCTGTTCATCACCTGTGATTTCCGCGGTGCTTTCATCACCGGATGGTACAGGCTCCTCAATTGTTTTCTGATCCACTTCTTCCTGTGTTTTCTCTTCCCTTGAAACCCCTTCAGGGGCTTCCTTATTCGCCTGATCAGTAACCACTTCCTGCTGCTCTTCTGTTCCCGCCTCAACCTGTGGAGTTTCGGCAAGATCTGCCGCCATTGCCGGTGTGACAGAACTGATACTCAGAGCTGCCACGCAAAGTAATGCACATACTTTTTGTTTTTTCATGTGTATTTCCTCCCTCATCACAAAAGTTTATATGTGTATAATAGCACAAAAATGATTGAAATCAAATAAAAATTTATTGTATTTTCATAAATATATATTATTTTCAGAAAAAATAAATCATTATATTGTTAATGAAAATCAATTTTACGAGAAATTATTTGTGATTTTTACAAACGGGATAGAAATTATCTTATGAATAACGAAGAAAAGCCATAATCGAATCAGATGTTGATTCGGTTATGGCTTCTGTAGTATAAAAATATGCGATAGCTTTTTACAAAGCTTTGATCATGGCACCATTCTGATCAAACAGATATGCTTTGCCATTGACATAGCAGGTTCCTTCTTCCGTTATCTGCTGTTCCTGGCTCTGGTTATTTGAATCGACCACGATATCATCGGGCAACTCATATTCTTCCTGGTTTTCTTTTTCATAAAGAGTTTCTTCTGTTTCGTTCAGACTTGGATACCTGTCATCTGCTTTCGCTGGTGTAGCGAGGCTCATACTTATTGCAGCAATGCAAAACAACGCACACACTTTTTGTTTTTTCATCTGTAGTGTTCCCCCTCATTACGAATGTTTGTGTAAGTATGATAACATAAAAGTGCCAAGCTGCAAATATTTTCTTATTCATTCTGCAAAAATATTACGATTATCTGTTTGACAGATAATCCTCTGTACTTAAAAATTCCACATGCAGTGGTGACAATCCCTGTAAAATATGCAAAGTTTCCTCCTCCAGGACCGGATTCAGGCCGGATGTGGCGTCGGTGAGCCAGATGAGTTTGCAACCGAGGTCGATGCCTTCGAAGAAGGTGGAAAGGACACAGCACTCGGAAACGACGCCGGTCAGGATGACGCGGTCGGCTTTTTGGGCGGCTTTGCGGATGGTTGGGACTTGGAAGGAGGAATAGGTGCTTTTGTCGTAGACAGGGTATGATTCGGCGGCTTCTTTGATTCCGTCCATCAGTTCGTTCATCCACGGATTCTCATTGATTTTGCGATTCAGTTCATTATAGGTTTTCCAGGTCCCGACCGGGTGTTCGGCGGCGATGTAGCGGGTGAAGATGGTCTGATCTTTTGGATGGTTTTCCAGAAGTTTCAGGATATTTTCCTTTGTGCGCGCTGCGGTCTCGCATGCCCATGGCTGGTCGGGAAGGTATACGTTTTGCATATCAATTACTAATAATAAATCATTCATGTTACAGATCTCCTTTTTCTCTATTTTCTGTTTTTCTCTGTCTGTGTAAACAATCACATTCTAAAAATAAAAATTCTAAATTTCACTATAAGGATATCCCTGGAAAATGTCAATCCTGTTTTCCTATGTTGCAGTTCATCATATTTCTGTTGTCCAAGGTTACTTTTTCACAGAACTTCCATTATCATATAACAACTTTCCGTCCTTCTATGTATACAGTTATATTTACAATTGACAAGACAGTTGTAAAGTGTTAAGGTAAACAGGCAAATATTTTTAGAAAGAAGGTTTTGTTTATGTCTGAAAACCTGATGCCTCATATTCGTCTTCCGAAGGATCTGGACGTGGACTGTGCGTTGTTACCGGGAGATCCGGCGCGGGCGGATGCGGTGGCTACTCATCTGGAAGATGCCGAACTGCTTGCATCCAACCGGGAATTTCGCAGCTGGCGCGGTACATATAAGGGTAAAAAAGTGCTGGTTACTTCTACCGGAATCGGTGCTGCTTCCTGTGCGATTGCCGTGGAGGAACTGATCCAGTGTGGTGTCCGTAACCTGATCCGTATCGGAAGCTGCGGAGCATTGCAGCCGGAATGTGCCCTTGGGGATCTGATTCTTGTAACCGGAGCGATCCGGGATGATGGTACTTCTACTGCTTATGTGGAAGCACAGTATCCTGCGATTCCTGATTTTGACCTGTTAAGTGCCTGCCGGGAAAGCGCAGCTGCCAAAAAGATTCCATATCACATGGGTATCTGTCGCAGCCACAGCTGTCTCTACGGGGAACGGAACCCGGAATTTTACAGTTACTGGACCGGAAAACGTGCCGTTGCATCGGATATGGAAACCGCGGCGCTGTTTGTCCTCGGTTCGCTTCGCGGGGTGCGCACCGCTTCTATTCTGAATGTCGTAGCTGCTTACCAGTCCTCTGTTGCAGAAGATATTGGAAAATACGCCAGCAAAGAAGCAACTTCCATGAGCGGAGAAGAACGGGAAATCCTGACAGCGCTGGAAGCATTTACCAGGATCCAGGCATAAACCGGAATCCGAACATCTGAAAAAATAAAATGACATCGAGGGAGGATGTACTATGAAAAAGATTTTTAAAACACAACTGAGCGCCGCAGTCATCGTTCTGATACCGGCATGTATCGGAATCAACTATCTCGGAAAACTGTTCGCCAGTTTCCTGAAACTGCCATTATGGCTGGACAGCATCGGAACCTGTATCGGTGCGGCACTGGGCGGACCGATCATCGGAGCCATCTGTGGTGCTGCAAACAACCTGATCTACGGATTTACCACCGGTGATAATATTACCCTGGTTTATGCATTGACCAGTCTCTTTATCGGTCTTGTTGTAGGTATCATGGCACGTATCGGATTTATGAAGACATTCCCGAAAGCCCTGCTGACTGCATGCGCCGGCGGACTGGCAGCCGTTGTTGTTTCCACACCGCTGAACATTCTGTTCTGGGGAGGCACAACCGGAAATGTATGGGGCGATGCAGTATTTGCCGCAACACAGGCAGCAAAACTCCCACTGGCACTTGGTTCTCTGCTGGATGAGATCGTTGTGGATGTACCGGATAAACTGATCACACTGATTATCGTATTCCTGATCATGAAAGGTCTTCCAAAGAAACTTACTACTCTGTACGATACAGAAGAAACCATCGAAAGTCTGGATTAATATATGAAAACCATCAGTTTATACACAAATAACGGAAGCTGGCTGACACAGCTTCACCCATTTACCAAGTTATGGTATCTGGCGGCAGCGATCTGCATTCCCCTTCTGAGTGGTTCTTTATGGGGATTTGCAGCGATGATCGTCATCAGTTTTGTACTGTTAAAAAGCGGCAGGCTTATCAAAAAAGCTCTGCCGCTGATTGCATTTTCTTTTACGATCATTCTGACAATTTTTCTGATTCACGGACTTGTAAACCGGCAGAATAAGAATGTACTGTTTACCATCGGATTTCTCAAGTTTTACAAAGAGGGCCTGCTTTATGCGGCACATATCGGTCTGAATATCCTGAATATGCTGCTCTCCTTTGCCATCGTTGTACTGTCCACCCGTCCTTCGGAACTGGTAGATGAACTGGAGCGTAAAGGTTTCTCTCCAAGATTTGGCTATATCATCAACTCTGTATTCCAGATCATCCCACAGATGATGGGAACCATGCATACGATCACGGATGCGCAGAGAAGCCGTGGCATGGAGACCGAAGGAAATCTTCTGGTCCGCATCAAAGCGTTTCTTCCACTGATTTCACCGGTGGTCATGAGTGCACTGACAGCCACCCGGGAGCGCGCGATCGCTCTGGAAGTGCGGGGATTTGGAGTCAAAGGAACGAAAACATGGATGCATCCCCACAAAAAAACAAAAGCAGACAGGATCTTCAGCCGGTTATGTATCATCGGTCTGATCCTGGCAGTGATTGGGAGGGTTTACTTATGGCTTTCTTAGAAGTAGAACATCTGAAATATCGGTACCCCCATGCGAAAAAACTGGCGTTGGATGATATTTCTTTTACGGCAGAAAAAGGGGAATTTATTGGAATTATCGGAGAAAACGGTGCCGGGAAAAGCACGCTCAGTCAGGCATTTTGCGGACTGGTTCCGCAGTTCTATAAGGGCGCTTACGGCGGTAAAGTGACCATCGACGGTATACCGGCCGCTACTACACCGACTGCAGAGCTTTGTAAAAAAGTCGGACTGATCTTCCAGAATCCATTCAACCAGCTCTCAGGTGCCAAGGATACGGTATGGGATGAGGTGGCATTCGGACTGGAAAACTTTGGGGTACCGGCAGAACAGATTCGGGAACGGCTGGATAAGGTCCTTCATCAGCTGGACATCTGGCAGTTCAGAGACAAGAATCCGTTTGATCTGTCCGGCGGTCAGATGCAGCGTGTGGCGATCGCTTCTATTCTGGCGATGGAACCGGAGGTTTTACTGTTGGATGAGCCCACTTCCCAGCTGGATCCCCAGGGAAGCGAAGAGGTTTTCCATACGGTAGAGCTTCTTTCCAGGACCGGTATTACAATTTTTATGATCGAGCAGAAAATGGAAAAGTTGGCTGCTTACTGCGACAAGATTCTTCTGCTTCATGAAGGAAAACAGGTTGCTTTTGATACACCGGAACAGATCTTTTCACGAAAGGATCTGGACACACTTGGAATCTGCCCGCCCTATCCTGCCCGTTATTGTAAAGAGCAGGGAATCTGTCTGGAAGATGGAACGTATCCGATTACGGTGGAAGGGATAAAAAAGGCACTGAGCGAAACCGGAAAAACCACCGGATTGCCTGCGCTGAAAGATCCGGTTTTTACAGGAACAGAAGAAAATCGTTTTTCCGTTCATAATCTTCAGTTCTTTTATACGCAAGACCATCCGATCTTTGAAAACTTTGAGCTGGAGCTGGATCAACGTCCTACAGCGATCATTGGACAAAATGGCGCCGGAAAAACTACCCTGATCCGTCTGTTGAAAGGACTGCTAAAGCCTTTGTCCGGAACCATATTATATAAAGGCGAAAATATTTCCGGACGAACGGTTGCTTCTCTGGCAAGCCAGGTCGGTTATGTTTTCCAGAATCCGGATGATCAGATCTTCAAATACAAAGTGATCGACGAAGTCATGTTCGGTCCGCTGAATATCGGAATGTCCAAGGAACAGGCCAGAGAAAAAGCGCTGGAGGCACTGGAACTGACTGAGCTTTCTGCGTATGCAGAGGAAAATCCATACGATCTGGAACTTTCCCAGCGAAAACTGGTTGCGATCGCTTCCGTACTGGCGATGGATACCGATGTGATCATTCTGGATGAGCCAACCATTGCACAGGATTACAAGGGAAAAGAAATCATCCGCAAGATCATAACCAGCCTGTCTCAAAAGGGAAAACTGGTGCTGGCTATTCTTCACGATATGGACTTTGTTGCACAATGCTTTTCAAGGGTGATCGTACTGGCTCACGGAAAACTTCTGGCAGATGGCAGTCCGTCGGAAGTCTTTGTCCGGGAAGATGTGCTGGATAAGGCCGCGCTGGATATGCCGCATCCGCTGCAGCTTCGGAAGATATTGGAACAGAGGTAAACATAAGAATCGCGCAGAATTTCCTAAAATATTCTGCGCGATTTCTAGAGCGTGTTACATTGGTGCTGTTACCAACTTCGTGCCCAGTGTCCGATTTATAAAATGTCTACCTGATTACTTCCAAAATGCAATTCTTCCACTTTACAATGATGTTCTTTCGTTTCTTTATTATAGCTGATTCCAACTGCAAGAATACGACCGGTATACGTCATATTCTCTGCTGTCTTGCCTTGGAAACGTAGTGCATACTCTTTTTCTTTGATCTGTGCAATCGCGTCTTCCGGGGTATGATCTACTTTCAATTCCAGAATCAGGCAGTCCTGATCATATCGTACAGGGTAAAAGATGAAATCTACATATCCTTTACCTGCTTTATCTTCACGTTCTACTCAATATTGATCTCTTGCAGACAAGTCTGTTACTATTTCTTTGTTCGACAGAACTGCACCTTCTACCGATTGGCATACAGGATAACTCCAAGTAGTCCGATTACAGCGACACTTACTATGCCCGCCAGAACAGAAAACATCCTGTTGGCTTTCTCTCTATTTCCAATCAACCGAACCACCATTGAATATACAGCAAGCCCCAAAAGGCCGCCTACCGTATTGGTAAGTACATCGGTAATATCAGAACGTCCAATTGCTAAAACATATTGCATGGTTTCCAACAAAAAACTTGTTCCTGCAATTAGTATTATTTTCACATATAGTTTTACTTTTGGCATCAGCATCTGAAGATAGATACCCATAGGCACGAAAATCAAAACATTTTCGAGTATCTCTGTTAAGTGAAATGCCACTCCAATTTCCTTGTCATAGTAGAAAGGAATAAAATTCACACTTCTTATTTTATCCAGATCATGGATTGAAAATTGTAGTTTGAACAATATGATCCAAATCAAGAGAGCCAGATAAATAAAAAACAGAATAGTTGCCAAGTAATTTGATTTTCTTTTCATTGCGTTCTCATTTCCTCCTGTCCTCCTGTTTGCTTTTTATTATATTGTTTTACTCATTAAGATACAATGCGGTAACAGATTAAGATTTCATGAAGGAAAAGCAGAGAGGCTTTTTGCCCCTCTGCTTTTTCTAATATATATTTGTTTTCCGACGGACTTTTACGGTTATCGCAATTTTCTTCTGCATTCCGGCTGTTATGAAATTCTGCCGTTCTCCATTTCATACACCACATCTGCCGGAACTGCCAGCCAGTGTTTCTGATTCATGTACTTTGCCGGAGCAAGGTGATACATTTCGATATAATTGCTTATCATATCTGACTCTGCCTGCACTTCCATAATTGACATTACAGATTCATCTGATTGATAAAAAAACATAAGGAATGTTGTCCAGTATGAATTTCCCGATCCATTTTTCAACAAACGAGTCATCGTTCTATGTATTTTGTGATAACAGATGTTAAAATCTCCATATCAACCGGCTTCGCCACGTGGTCATCCATTCCGGCATCCAAAGCAGCCTGTACATCCTCTGCAAATGCATTTGCTGTCATTGCAATAACAGGTATTTTCTTTCCATCCGGACGGTCCGGCAGATTTCTGATAGCTTTTGTCGTTTCATATCCATTCATTTCCGGCATCATGATATCCATCAAAATCAGATCAAAAGTCCCCGGATCTGTATGGCAAAACTGTGCCAGGACTGATTTTCCATCGGCAGCTCTGGTTACAATCATCCCTTGTTCTTCCAATAGAGATACTGCTATCTCGGCGTTTAAATCATTATCCTCTGCCAAAAGGACATGTAAACCATGTAGATCTATATCTTTCCTTAACTTTTCTTTCTCTTCAGTTTCTACATGTTCTGCTATAAGCAGTGGGATTTCTACCGTAAATATTGAACCAATGCCCTGTCTGCTGCTGACCTCAATTTTCCCACCCATAAGGTCTACATATTTCTTAGCAATCGCCATTCCCAGTCCGGTTCCTTTATAACTGGTTCTTGCTCCATCATTTTCCTGACTGAACTCATCAAATATTCTGTCCAGGAACTCCTCACTCATACCAATTCCGGTATCCGATATACGATAGCGTACAATCACATGGTGCGCATCATTTCCCGGACAGTTTTCTGCAACAAATGAAATGGTACCTCCGTCTTTTGTAAATTTGACTGCATTACTGATGATGTTGAGCAATACTTCCCTGATCCTGAGTTCATCCGCCATCACATAAGGGGTTTTTAGTTCTTCTCTTGAAACATACAGGTTAAGATCACGGTTTTCTATATATCCCCTTGCAATCGACAAAACAGTATTTAGCATATCCCTGAGATCTACCGGTACCGGTTTATATTCCAGTTTGCCACTTTCAATGCGGCTGATATCCAGCACATCATTCATAAGCGTCATCAGATATTCTGAACTCTGCCTGATCTTTTTCAGACAATTCTCCACTTCTTTGTCCGGTTTCCTTTTCATAGCAATCTCTGTAAATCCAACAATTGCATTCATCGGTGTCCTGATGTCATGGGACATATGATTCAGGAACGTTGTTTTTGCAATATTCGCCGCATTTGCATCCTGTGCTTCTTTCAGGGCTTCCATCTGTTTTTTTCTGCTTACTGAAAGGGAATAGACCAGCAGAAGCAGTACAAAAATAATCACAAATGAAACCACGATAGCTAAGCCTGCATACTCCGCAAGGACATCCTGCAAGGTCATTTTCTTTTCTGAAACAGAATTCTGTGCAAGGACCACGCCATTTAAAATATTGGAGGACTGCACAATTGCTTTATTGATAATGGTAGCTGCTCTTCTGTTTTCTCTCGTCGTGAACATTCCCAATTCCTGCCGTTTTGCCATTTCTGCAAAGGACAGACTTTTGGTCAATGAACTTTCATTAAGAAGATTAATCTTTGAAGATGGAATAACAGTTGCTCCCACTTTTCCATTTGCTACTGCCTCCAGGCATTCTTCCTGTGTATCATACAGTTTGATTTCTGCATCCGGAAAAAGACGGGACACCATCAATTTAGAATACAGTGAGGTCTCTGTTGCTGCGATTGTAGAGAGACTGTCAGTATATTCATTTCCTTTGTATATAACAACCGGCGTAATATCAAAGATTTCATCCGTCAAAACCACCTGAAACTGTTCCTGTGTATAAAAATCCTGAAGGATAGGACCTGCAATATCTATTTCGCCGGATTGCAATGCCTCATTCATCTCTTCTCCCGTAGAACACGGAACTGTCTTGATCGTGATTTCATATTTTTCCCGAACCGTATCCAGAACGGTTCCAAGGATTCCTGTCAGTTTCCCATTTTCTTCACCACAAAAAGGGAGATTATCCTTTAGGTATCCCACACGGATTGTATTTTCATGTGCATCCAGCCATTGTTTTTCTTCCTCGTTGAGCACATAATTTATAACCGCTTTCCCTTCATAACGGGCATACAGCTTGCTGCTGTAGTCCGTTTCTGTATTGTTGATTTCTTCCAGGGCAGAATTTAATTCCTTTAACAGATCCGGTCTTGATTTTGATACACCGAAATAACAGTCACTTGCACCGATGTTGGCAATTGCAATAAAATCGCTGTTGACAGACAGTGCCGGGACCACAAGCGCATCCAGTTCATCTGCATCCATTTTTTCTATCATTTCATCATAGCCCTTACAGACAACCACCTCTGCCTGGATCTGATTGCTGTCCAGCCATTTTTCCAGAAGTTCTTTCTGATAACTTCCATCCGCAGCACCGATACGACAGCCATTCATCTGCTTTGGATCACCATTCGTAAGATTCATATGATCTTCCCGGGTATAGATCCAATATCGTTCTGTTCCCTCTGCATAGGTCGAAAAATCGATAGATTCTGCTCTTTCCGGTGTATAACTGACACTTCCAAGTATATCTATTTCTCCATCTGCCAGCATATCCAGACACTCTTTAAAGGAAGCATAGACATATTCATACTTCCAGCCGGTTATATAAGAAATCTTCTGGAGATACTCATAGCCTGCTCCCTGCTTGTGTTCCCCATAACCGCCTTCCTGAAAATTGGCATATGGGAAATAGCCAACTCGCACTGTTTTATTCTCTTCCTCTATTCCCTGAGTTGTTTTCTCGTCACTTTTAATTTCTGACGCATAAGCAGAAACCGGTACAAAGAGTAACATCATAAGTACTAAAATGCTCAAACATATTCTTTTTTTCTTACCTTTTTTTCTCATCCGTTTTTCTGTCTTTCTGTTCATTCTTTCCCTCTTATGATCCATTAAAGCGGACATTCGCAATCCGCTTTCGCTACTTGCTCATACTGTTGTTCTTCCCGGTCTGTAAGCTTTCCTGCTTTTTTAATACAGAAAGAATGGCCGCCCCCAGTTTCTCAATATCAATGGGTTTTGCAATATGTCCATTCATGCCGGCATCAAATGCTCTTTTCCTGTCTTCTGCAAAGGCATTTGCTGTCATGGCAATGATCGGGATCTCTGCCCTCGTCTTATCATTTAAATGCGGGATACGCTGTGCTGCCTGATAGCCATCCATATTTGGCATCTGGGTATCCATAAGTATCAGATCATAAGTTCCCGGTGACATCTGCTCTACCCTGTTCACGCACTGAATTCCATCTTCCACGCGCTTGATAACAATCCCGGTTTCTTCCAGAAGCGTCACTGCAATTTCCGCATTCAGATCATTATCCTCCGCCAGCAGAACATGCGTACTTATACTAGTGTATTGCATAAAAAGCATTATGTGATAAAAATATTATAACAAAACAGTATGAAATTGTCATCATTACTCAAACTTTATGTTTATTTTCTTTTTCCCCATTGCAAAACATCCACTCAATGAAATGAGGCAACGGATTTTCCGCTGCCTCATTTTCGATTCAATTCCAGGCATAACTCTCGCCTGAGCAAAATTATCTTTCATTATCATCACATATGGCAATCCGTTTCATCTGTCATCTCCTTTCCCCAGACTTCCGCCAATGTCGAGAGCAGTTTATCAACCTGGATTGGCTTTGCGATATGACCATTCATTCCGGCTGCAAAAGCATCTCTCTTATCTTCTTCAAATGCATTTGCTGTCATTGCAACGATCGGTATGTATGCTTTATCCTTATCTGGCAGGCGTCTGATTGCCTGTGTTGCTTTATAACCGTTCATTTTCGGCATCTGAATATCCATTAGGATCATATCATATGTGCCTGCCGGCATTTTTTCTATCTTATTTACACACTGAATGCCATCCTCCACTCGCTCTGTCTTAAGACCGGCACGTTCAAGTATTTCCTTAGCAATCTCTGCATTCAGATCATTATCCTCTGCCAGAAGGATTTTCCTGTCTTTAAGGACTTCACTATATGTTTCTGGATTTTCAGCATAATTTTTTACATAATAGTTTTCATCCGCTATCTTATGTTTCAGTGTAACTGTAAAAGTACTGCCCTTTCCAAGCTCACTCTCTACATCTATTGTTCCACCAAGCAGTTCAACATATTTCTTGACAATTGACATTCCCAGCCCGGTTCCTGCAATTTTGCTCTTTGTAGTATTCCGCTCACGCGTGAATGCCTCAAAAATATTTGTCAGATACTCCTGACTCATACCAATTCCTGTATCACTCACCCTGGTCCTCACCATCATATATCCAGGCTCACTGCATGGTAATTCATCTACGTTTATCATAACAGAACCACCGGATGGAGTATACTTCATGGCATTGCTCAGAATATTAACAAATATTTCTTTTACCTTTGTAGCATCTGTCAGTATGTGCTCATGTTCTACATTTATCGTATAATGAAGTGCAATATTCTTTTTCTTTGCTTCATCATCGAATATTTCAAATAAGGTCTGCCAGATATCTTCAATCATTCCATAGTTCTCATCAATCTCCATTCTTCCACTTTCAATCCGAGCCATATCAAGTACATTATTTATGATTGACAGAAGAAGATTTCCTGACTGCTGCAGTTTTTTTAAGTATTCTGAAGTTTCAGGCAAATCCTTTCTTTTCATTTCATCCTCCATAAGCTGTGCATAGCCCAGAATCGCATTCATAGGAGTACGGATGTCATGGGACATATTGTTAAGGAAACGGGTCTTTGCGAAGCTGGCATCTTCTGCTTTTTTCAGAGCGATTTCCAATTTGTCATTAAGCTTTTGTGTATCATTTGCAGCAAGCTTTGCGACAGCTTCTGCTTTTCTTGCCTTCCGTAAAAGTACCAGGATAATGCCAATGATGACAAGTGACAAAAATCCTGCCGTGACAATAAAAGCAAGCATATTGCCTTTTATAAAATCCAAAAATGTAACCTTATCTGGTGTACTGTCATAGATAGCAAGTGCACTTGTAAGCATATCAGATGGCATAGCCTTTAAGGTTTTATTCAGTATTGATAAAAGGCTTCCCTCTCCGCCTCTTACTGCAAAGCATGCCTCCATTGTATTTGTAAGTGGAAAACTCTTGAAATTTTGACTGTTATCATATATCAGTGCCTGGCTTGCTCCCATGAGGAAACAGTCTGCTTTTTCCTGGGTGACCATATCTGCAGCATCGTCAAGCGAATCACAATCTACAAGCTTCCATTGGGGATAATTAAATGCAATATGCTGTTTTAAAGCATATTTATACTTTGGTACAGCTACAGTATACGCCTTATTCTCGTCAAAATTTTTCTCATCAGTTACCGCCATCAGACTGTAGGTCCAGGCTGTGTTTGTAAGTGCATAGCCATTTTTTTCTGCGAAATCAGGATTTCTGCCGGCATAAAAAGCCACATCAATCTCACGATTCTGCAAAGCCTGAATCATTTCGTCATAATTATCATATGCCTGTATATTAAATTCCAATGTCTGATTTCCCAGACAATCTTTGGCATAGGAGAAATATTCCGCCAGCATACCGGTAAGTTTTCCAGTCTCTTTATCCATGGAAAAGATTGCCGGATCATTGTTCAAAAATCCTATCTGGATATCTCCATGCTCTTCCACCCAGACCTTTTCTTTACCTGTAAGAATCTGACTATAATCAAGGGTAAAATACTTCTTATACAGATCGGCCTTAAAAAAAGGGCTGTCCTGTTCCAGCTGACGCATTGCCCAATCCAGCTCTGTCTTGATATCGCTGCGTTCTTTATTTATTGCAAAATATATACCTGATTTTCCAATAGTTGTAACAGATGATATTCCCTGTTCAGACCAGATGGATTCCTCCAGAGATACAAAACAGTCAATCTCATGATTTGCCAGTTTCTTTTCGACATCATCATTATTATTCACATTTACATGTTCTGTATGTATGCCATTCTTATTTTCCCATTCTGTCAGCATGATTTCAGGTTCTGTGCCTAAGAGCACGCCTACACGTTTTCCATCCAGCGACTTAAAATCAGAGGTTTCAATATCCATATCCGATAAATCAGCATAAAGGATATATTTTTCCTCACCCATCGGTTCATCCGGGAAAAGCATCTTTTGTGCACGTTCATCGGTGTAAGAGATATCACCCATGATATCAATCTCACCATTTTCAAGCTTATCAAAACAGTTGGACCAGTCACATTTCACATACTCGAATTTCCATCCGGTATAACCTGCCAGAGCCTGCATGAGCTCGTATCCATAACCCCGTCTGACACCATTTTTGTCGACATAATTGAAGGTATCCTCAAACGACCCGATACGGATGATCTGTGGCTGTTGTTTTTCATCGTTATTCGTCTCAGCAGCCTGGCAGTGTACTGATAACATCACCCACATTCCCAGGATTACAAATATAGCTGTGCATAATACAGCTAAGTTTTTTTTACTTTTATTCATTCTTCTATTTCCTTTATTTATGTGGCTTTTCTTATACTCCTGACACCTGATCCAGATTCTTCTGTAATGTACTGATCAATTCCTCAATAACTATTGGCTTGGATAAGAATCCATCCATACCACATTTCAGGGCTCTCTTTCTGTCCTCATCAAAAGCATTGGCAGTCATGGCAAGGATGGTGATTCCCGCCAGCGCCGGATCATCCAGCGCACGGATCTGCTTCGTAGCTTCATATCCGTTCATTACCGGCATCTGCACATCCATCAGCACCAGATCATAATTACCTGGCTCCGAATTCTTAACTTTCTCCACTGCCTCTGCTCCATTTTCTGCGCTATCAATCAGGAATCCATATTCATTAAGGAGCTCCACCGCAATTTCTCTGTTCAGTTCATTATCTTCCACAAGCAGTATACATCTGCCTCTGAAATCTGAACCTGCTGCCGGAAGAACCGAGTCTTCTGGTTCAGACTGACTCTGGCCGATGGCAGTCATCAAAGTTTCTCTGATATCCGACATGAACAGAGGTTTCGCACAGAATGCAGTCACTCCTGCTGCCCTGGCTTCTGCCTCAATATCAGACCAGTCGTAAGCAGTCAGGATAATAATCGGTGTATCATCCCCAAGACTGCGGATCTGACGAGTTACCTCAATGCCATTCATATCCGGCAGACGCCAGTCGATGATATAAGCGTGGAATGCATCTCCCAGTTCCATAGACTGTCGTGCACGGAGAACAGCCTCCTTACCGGAAAGTGTCCATTCCGAACGCATTCCAACCCTCACAAGCATTTTTGTCACACTGTCGCAGGTATTAAAATCGTCATCTACAACCAGTGCCTTAAGTCCTTCCAGTTCTGCGATCTTCTCTGTGCGTTGATGCTCAGGCTGAGTTCGAAATGGCAGACGGACTATAAATTCGGTGCCTTTGTCCTGCTCTGTCTGAACCTCAATAGTACCGCCCATCATATCCACAATATTCTTGGTAATGGCCATTCCAAGTCCTGTACCCTGAGTCCTGCTGACTGTGGAAGTATGCTCCCTCTCAAAAGGAGAAAAAATCTTCTGTACAAATTCCTGACTCATACCGATTCCATTATCCTTAACCCGGATTTCGTACAGCTCACTGCCTTTCTGTGTTCCATGACACTGTCTGATCCGAACAGAAACGGTTCCTCCTGCAGGTGTAAACTTAACTGCATTGGACAAAAGATTCAGCAGCACCTGGTTCAGCCGCGTCTTATCACAATAGACATCCTCATTTGTAACATCCATTGCATCCATATAAAGTTCCAGCTGCTTTGCATGGATCTGACCACTGATGATCGTCTTCAGGTCATGAAGCACCTCCGACAGACTGACCTCCGTTTCTTCCAGATGGATCTTTCCACTCTCAATCCGGCTCATATCCAGTATATCGTTGATCAGTGAGAGCAGATGGTTGCTGGATGAAAGTATCTTACCAAGATAATCCTGAACCCTTTTTTTATCATCAATATTGCTTACTGCCAGTGTGGTAAAACCGATGATCGCATTCATTGGTGTCCGGATATCGTGAGACATGTTGGAAAGGAAAGTACTCTTTGCCTTATTTGCTGTCTCTGCCGCACGTACTGCCTCAGAAAGTGCCTGGTTCATTTTCCGGTCAGAGGTACGATCTGACATAACCAGGATATATTTCTTTTTCCCATTTACCTCACTGCCCATTGCAATATTATGGAACCAGCGTCTTTCCCCTGCCTTCAGATGAACATATTCAAAATCCCATTCTCTCTGTTCATGAACCTGGATTTCCTCCAGATATTTTTTCTCCGGATACAGTTTTCCCAGAACATGAATATCTTTATGAATCTGTTCTACCGTAATCCCCAGCAGCTTTTCCGCATTTGGACTGACGTAATCTGCCTGATATGTTTTGGCATCCAGCATCAGAAACACGTCATCCACGTTCATTGAAAGTTTTTGAAACAGCTCATCACGGTACAGGATCTCCGTATCCTTTCTTCTGAGATTGGTCCTGTTTGTTTGAATAATAAGACTGATAAGAAAAGCAGCAATACAGAGCACCACCGCACCAACAAGAAGCATTGTACTACGCTGCAGACTGTTCATACTGGCATTGACGATATCCGCCTGGACAAGTCCCAGGAACATCCAGTCCTGAATATTCGATTTTTCATAGACCAGATAATAATTTCCTCCATCCAGATTCAGCAGCATCGCATCGGTACGTCCCGCTTTAAACTTCTCCAAAAGTTCATTGAGCTCTTTTTCAGACATATCAGAATGCTCTCTCAGAAGTCCAAAGAAATTATACACGTTCCCCCATGACTCCGAAGAATGATCAATCACAACACGACCATCCGGATGAACAATTAAACTCTGGGCATTTCCATTGAAAGCAGAAATATCCAGCACTTCTACGATATCAGAATTTTCATAGGCAATGGCAATCGCATCATATTCAAATCCCTGATATATTCCATGAGCCTCAGGTGTAGCAAAAACAAGCAGCTGGGATTTTCCGGGAAGTGCCGCATTCGCTATCACATCATTTCCCTGCCGGATATCCTCTCCAATATCTTCCTGTAATCCAAGGTATCCGGTTTCCCCTGTTGCCATCTTATAGTTCCCCTCAGCAGACAGAAAAAAGAATTCCTTAAAGCCGGCATCTTTCTGCGCTTTCTTTATATAATCACGGATTGCGTCTTCGTTGGAAATATCCTGCAGATTCTCGCCCCACATATGAAGATATGTCAGATTCTTATCAGTCAGTTCTCTCAGCATGTTATCAGACTGATGAAAAACTTCTGTCAGATGAGAAACACTTTCCTCATAAATAGTTTTCGACACAAATCTGAAATACTGGAAAACCATCAAAACAATTCCCACCAAAACAGCTATGAAGACCGCAATCCTTAACTGTTTTCTCATAACAGTCTTTTCTCTGTTTGTATTATGATTCTTAATATTCATTCTTCTCGTCTCACATTAATGTAATCTTCTGGCTCTGCAAGAACGGCATCACCATTTGAAATATATCCTGTCCAGGTATCCTTCACAGAAGTATCTCCTCCGTCAAACACTATATTATCATCTGTCGGATAGGCCTCCATGTGTTGTGGTGTCGCCAGGCAGGTTACTGTAAAAGTATCATCGTCCTGAATTTGTTTTCCGTCCTTTGTAACTTTGCTCAATGTGTAACCATCATCTGTTTTCTTAATTTCCACAGAAATACCACTGACTACAGGCAGAGAACCACAGTTAAACGGAATAAAGCCTCCCTCATAGCCTTCTACAAAATTTTTAACTGTCTCTTTCAGTTCAGCACCGCTCATCTTACTGCTGTAAGCCGAAAGACTATTTGGCATGATCATGTCTCCCGCCATTTTTTCTGTGTAACCGGCTTTCAGTACGTTTCCCGTAAAGCTGTTTCCGGTTGCGATCAGCACATCTGTCCCATAGATGCCACGCAGAGTGTTTGCCATAACAGAATATGCTGCATTTCCTCCACTGCTGCGAAAGCGGTTTGAATAGGATTTCTGTGAATCCAGCACGATATCCTCAGAAGCAGATTCTTCCTCAAGAAGCTGAGAATTAAATGACTGATACGCCTGCTCTGCATCGTATTCTCCAGAGATCATTTTGGAAACCACATCCTGAGAAACAGAGAAGAAATCATTTGACGCAATGCGGATATACATATGGTTTTCTTCGATCACAGGTTTCACATTCTTCAGATATTCTGTAAGCTTAAGATCCACATCCTGACTGTAGCTTAACAGATCCTGTCCATCATAAACAATCCTGTTCTGCGCATCCGCTGAAAGCATTGTGTTCAGCACCTTCATTGCTTTCTTTCTGCGTGTTTCATCTTTTGTCAGATCACGGTTTAAAGCCACCTGGAAATATGGCGTAGTCATAATCCACTTTTCACCGTTCTCCTGAAAGAATGGAAGAAATGTCGTGTTTATGCCCTGATCCTGAAACATTTTTACACCGGCAGAACTGCCAAAGTACATGGCAAGCTTGCCGCTTTGATACATCTCAACTATATCGTCATAATTCATATCCAGATCATCCTGGCTAAGCCCTGTATCCTGGATGAACTGCTCCATACGTTCAAAAGCCTTCGGCCAGACAGTACTGTCCAGGCCTTCTCTCTTTATATTATCCGGGTCACTGTAGGTGGTACGCCACTTGCGTCCGTCTACAGAAGACAGCTCTGATGCTGACAGACCCTGCAGTGTTTCCATACAGGTATAATCATAATAATAGTCTGCAGTAAACCCACGGATTCCCACCTCTTCAAATGCCTCGCAGGCAGAGACAAAGCTTTCATAATCTGTTGGCAACGGGATATCGTATTTTTCAAAAAGGTCTTTATTCACTACAAAACCATGCGCATCTGCACACACCGGAAGCCAGTTTACGCTTCCATCTTCATTCATAAAACTACTGAGATATGTATCATAGACAGCTCCTGCCACATTGGTTGTGGAAAGATCCATCAGACTGTCTTTCAGCGGACTTGCATCATGTAGTGAAAAACGACAGCAGGTTATAATATCCGGCAGTCCACCGTTTTCCTTAAGAAACCTGTAGAAATCCAGGTCATTATTCCCTACTACAAATTCAACATTGATATCCGGGAGCTGTTCCTGAATGTATGGTGCATATTTCTCATACAGGTTTGTGGTCCATAAATACACCGTGATTGTTTCTGCATCTTCTTTTTCCGCACTCTTCCAGCCACAGCCTGAAAGAAGTGTTACGGCTGTCACCATCGCCAAAAGCACAGCCAAAACTCTGTTCCATTTTTTCTTTTTCATTATGAGTCCTCCTCTGAGTTTCCTTTTCATTTCTTCTGTCTTACAGTGTCAAAATACCCGATAATTCCTATGCATACGTCTTTCTTCACAGGCGACCACAATGTATGCAATTTCAGTTTATACATCTGACTGTTATTTTCCACCGTCACTTTTATCTGCACAGAGATTTCTTTATTTTGTACAGATGTCTGGTGTAACAAACCCCGAATATATTGAACATCTTCTTCAATTACTCCAAATTCTTTGAACAGATCAAATTTCGGATCATCCCTCTGACATAATATCTGCTGTTTTCCGTTTAAGATAGTTCATTGACCTGAAATTGCATTGTAATCAATTGAGTTCATTCGAAAGTCTCTGTATCTCATTGTAATATTTATTATCATCCATCCCTTTATCAGGCATTTTCGAAAACTGACGACTCAGTTCTTTCAGACACTTAAGGAGGATTGGATTAAACGATAAGATGATCATCATTTTTAGATATCTCTTTCTTTGACTGTCCACGTCCAGACAAGACAGCAGTTGCTACAAGTACACCTGACACCACTGCTATCAGACAACGTTTTGCCTTTTTCATACTTTTATTTTCCTCATTCTTTCCTGATAAAATCATTATTGTTACATCTATGAAATAACACCGAAAAAAGCACTGTCATACAGACAGTGCACGTCATTTTATGCAACTGGCTGCCATTTTACAGGCCCTGTAGCTTTGCGTCCCAGACTTTCATCTGGTTTGCCGATTTCCTTATTATGGATTACTTATGCAAAAAACTGATTTTATTATACTATAGCACTCTACTGTACACAAGATAAACATTACCATTTTAACGCCCGAAAGAAAAAAAGCGAAGTGTTTATCGTAACACTCCGCCGAAAGCCTAACCGGTTTGAGCCAGCCATTTCCGGCTGCAATTGCATTGGCGATATCGCAGGTATCACTGGATGTCCAGTCTGTCATGACAAATTCTCATCGATTTTTGGACTCCCATCGAGTCCAGTCCAAGTTCTTTTTTGTTTTAGCCATTTTATCCCCCTCTTATTTCATCCTATAATTGATTTAACGCATTTACCATCTGCTCAAGCATCTCACTGGCGGAGATGTTGCTGATTATGTTGGATTTAGTAAATCTTACTTTTTCTGCTTATTTCAAGAAAACACTTGGTTTCTCAGTCAGTGCATTTATCCTGCGCTGTAAACCGGAAGAAGGAAGAGAACTTCTGCAATACACGGATAAGTCCATCAGTACGATCAGCGAATTCCTGTGCTTTTCCAGCCAGAGTCATTTTCATACCGCATTCAAAAAACAATTCGGAATGACACCTTCTGAGTATAGGAAGAGGACCTGCAACACTTAACCTCCATTTTTTTCTTTGCAGAAAATATCCGTTCCGTTACAAGTCGTAATTCTTCAATCATATAATCGCAGACTACTATCTGATGGCTCTCTGTTAAGCAGGCATGAAAAATAACTTTTTACCAGCCTTTTAACACAGATACATTATAATTCACAGGATTGTTCACACCGTTTTTTGCCATTCTTCGCCACTCTTTGGGAACTGTACCTACAATCTGCTTAAAATTACGGATAAACGTACCTGTTGTCTGAAAACCGACACGCAGTGCAATATCCGACAGGTTATCATCCGAACGTTCCAGAATTTCACATGCCTTTTTTATCCTTATCAGATTGATATATTCTGCCGGAGAGATGTTAAGATACTCTTTGAATTTTCTCCGTAAATGTGTCTCGCTCATATGAGCTACCTGTAGCAGTTCTTCGATACCGATATCTTCCTGATAATTCTTTTCGATATATTCCAGAACATGCAATATACTTTCCAACACTTTATCGTGAATATTCATTGTCTCTGTAAAATTTGCTTCCGGATTCAGCCTCACCAGTTCTATAAGCACTGCCAGAAGTTTCGCTTTTACCGCCAACGAATACATTTCTCCTTTCGCACGCATCTCATCGAGAATACTTTTTATCAGGAAACTACATTCACCCCCTTCACCGGGGGACAGCACTAACGTTCTTTCCTGTAGTCTTTTTACAATCTGTTCTGTTTTTAGCACTTGTCCCGGCATTGCCTGTTTCAGAAAACTTTCTTCATCTACAAAAAGATATTCCCATTTCTGAATCTTTTCGTTATCTGCCACAGTGTGATGGGGAAAGTTTTTGGGTATCACGGTAATGCACCCTGAACTATAGGGAACCATCTTGTCTCCCAGACACATCCATCCCTCGCCTTTATAACAATAACCTATTTCCAGATAATTATGAAAATGCATGGAATCATTTCCGTATTCTGTCTCCCATCTTTCCCCTAATAATGCCAGGAGTGGCATTCCCTGCGGCAGTTCATAATATCGCAGTTCTACTCTTTCCTTTTCCACTGTTTTCAAACTTTTCTACCTCTTTCCATTAAAAACATCTTCCGCAATTTTGTTTTCTTCCGTATAAATACAGATATATTTTACCATACTCATTACAATAGTTGAATCCCCTCATGTTTTTCTGGAATTTATTTTTTTCAAAATATGGCATAAAAAAATTTGCAGAAGTTTCTGATTGATATTGAGTCAACAACTTCTGCAAACTTCTTTATTCAGCGGATAGGATAACAGGATTCATTAACCGGGACAACTCCCACAATTTTTGTTCCGGTGCTGTCTATCTGCATGTTTTTCTTTTTCTGATAATCCCAATGATCACTGCTCCTGATACTGTCACCATAGCTGCCGGCCATAAAACATTTACTGTATCCCCCGTTTTAACAGACTTTACTGCATTTGTTTTTCCTTCGGAGCTGCTCTGTTTTTTACTGCCGGACTGTCCGCTTGAAGAGTTCTTAGCAGACGTATTTTCTATCTGACCGGATATTTTATCATCTTCTTTTTTCGTAACAGTTTCTGACGCATCACCACTGTTTTCTTCCTTTTTTTCTTCCTGTCCGGATCCTGTTTTCTCTTCTTTTTCCGGAACAGTTACTGACAAATCCTTCTTTTCCACTGACACATTGCCACTGTTTCCTGCCAGTTTTTCAACATTTGTCGTAATCTTAATGACATCGCCGGTCTTTACGTTACCATCCAGTTCAAATGTCATTGTTGTCAGACATCCCTGTGCAGGCAGCTCCTCGGCCGATGCAAATGCAAGAACGATTTCCCCTTCTTCCTTATTGCCACTTATGCAATCGTTCACCTCACAGAGGGCATTTGTAACAAGCTCTCCTTTCTCGTTTGCTTTTAAATGAAGCTGGCTGCTGTTATACAGAATCCGTATTTTACCGTTTGTGATCGGATCTGCACCACTGATATCACACTGAACCTGTATGGTTCGTTGTTTCATGTTGATTCCCTGATTTTTGAGAGTAACGTTACTGTTCTCTGTCGCAAACACCTGACAGGTTTGTGCCAGGCAAAGAACAATTGCTGCCACTACTGCTAATTTTCTGATTATATTTTTCATATGCTGCCTGCCCTTCTCTCCGAATATCCGATTAAAATACAGTTATTTTTTCAGAAACCAGTTCCAGAATAGCAGAAGCATCCGCTGTATCGCTTACACCATCTCTGTTCACATCACCAACCAGACATTGTTCTTCGGTCAGCTCCGTCAACTCCGCATTGTATTTCAGCAGCAATGCACTGTCAGCCGAATCCACAGTTCCATTCAGATCAACATCTCCAAGTATTCTTGCTTCCATACATTCCTTCGTTAAGGTTTCCAGTACACGATCCACCACTTCCTGAACTGCGTTATCATCCGCATCGACTTTCGCTGCACTGTTATATGCATCCTGAAGTCCTTCCAGCGTTGTATCCAGATATTTATCCGCATTGTCCAGAATTTCTTTTGCTTTTGCAAGTACGGCTTCCAGTTCTGCCTTGTTTGCTCTTAGCTGGATACCAGTCATGGCCTCCATCAGCTTTTCATATGCCTGGTTGATATCCGCCGTATCCAGTTTCTGTTCAATAACATGTTTTGCCTCATCCACCGCATTCTGAAGTATCCCGGTGGAATCCGGTGTGAATTTATCAGATTTTTCCAGTATATTTTCCGCCTGATCAATGAGATCCTGCAATCGTCCATAATCTTTCTGAAGCATCTGTGTAACCGCTGTGATCAGACTCGTCGTTGCTTCATTTACAGCTGCCTGCCCTGCTTCCACATCTTCATATTCCGTGTTCAGTACTTCTTTTGCTTTTGTCAGTGCTTCCTGTACTGCCTGAATACTCTCTCCTGTATAATCAGCTGTCGTATCCGGGTCTGCCAGCAGTGTTTCCGCATTATTGATTGCCATCTGAAGGCCGGTCTTTTGCACACCGTTTTCCAGATCAGCGTATGCAAGAATCAGATTGCGCCATGCATCATCTACTTCCTGCTGCGAAGCATTTTCATTGTTTAATACTTCTGTTGCCACATTATATGAATTCAACAGGTTATTCCAGCTTTCTTCAGTAAATGCCTGATCACCGTTTATAATTTCCTGAACCATTGTTACTGCTTTTTTGAGACTTGCTTTATTCACTTCAATGGCAACCAGTCCCTCAGATGCGTTCTGCAGATTATTCATTGCTGTTGCCACCTCTTCTTCGGTCGCATTTTCATTTTTCAGAACTTCTTCTGCTGCTTTCAGTGCCTGTGTAAATGATGCCCAGGTATTATCCGTATAGTTTCCCTGTGTCAGATCTTTTTTCTCATTATAAAGATCCTGTAGTTTGGTCTTGTCAACAGAAGGTGTATCCGTAATTTCAGGATTATCAAGAACAGTAACGGTAAATTCTGCAGTTTTTTCATCTCCGGCTGCATTTTTAACCTTAAGTGTTACCTGATAGGTTCCATCGGCAAGTCCTTTTTCAATCTGAATCTGCTGTGTTTCTTCATTCCAGGTAATTTTACCGTCTCCGTTTTCACAGGAAAGAGTTACCTCAAAAGGTCCTGTTCCTTTCAGTGCAAAACTGCTGCTTTCTGTAGTTTCATATCCTTCTGTAATCGTCATACCGGAAGGACCTTCGAGGTCAATCGCAACCGGAAGATTCAGCAGAATAGACGGTGCCATATCTGCAGTTGCATTCTTAAAAGCTGCTGCACCTTCGCTGCTCACAAAATATACTTCCGTTCCGCTGGTTTCACATACTGCCAGTGTAAGAGCATCTTTCCCTGCTTTTATAGCATCCGTAACAAAATCAGTAATATCAACTTTTACTTTTGCACCGTTGATTGCCTGATTATCACCGGATGGCTTATCCTGCCCTGCTGTTCCCATATGAAATTCTTCGGACACGCTTGTATTCTCTTCTGTCAAAGTTTCTGCAAACGTCGGTTTTGTGTTCCATGTAATGGTGTCTGCACTCCAGTCGGCATCCTCAACCGCAGCAACTCTTATACTGTTTGTTGCATCCTCATTCGCATTCCTTCTCCTGATTATGTAAGTCAGCATCAGTTCTGCTTTATTATACAGACCTTCTTTTTCTCTTATTTTATCCAGATTAAATTTCAGATAAATAATTTTTCCATCAGTTCCGTCACCGGTATTTGTATTGGTGAAATCTTCACTCATCAGACCACTGTTCGGAATCAGAACCGTTGAGAGATATCTGGTTGTTCCGTAATTACTTTCTTTTTCACCCTTCCAGCTCTGCACATGTGCATCTTCTGCAACAGGAAAGCTCATTGCACTGTTTGTCGGAGAACCAACTTCAATTTTGACGGTACGTTTCACCTGCTGTTCTGTATAATCGGACACCGCAAAGGTTACTTTATATGATTTTCCGATTTCATCCTCGGATGGTGTCCAGCTGAATTTACCTGTTGTACTGTCAAAAACGGCTCCGTCCATAGCACTTACATCCGCTTCATGAATCGTCACCTCATCTCCATCGGCATCTTCTGCCTGAAGATAGAAGATCAGTGGATTTCCCGCATAAGCCTGCAGACTTTCCGCCGGAGCTGTGATAACCGGAAGTTCATTATCTTTTAGCGGCATACCATTTGCCGTGAATGTAAAGTTATCAACATTTTCAACCGTAAGTTTACTCAGCTGGCTTGTATATTCGATCAGTTTTCCGCCAAGATGAAGATTTTCGATTGTAACATTTTTAATATTACGAAATTCCAGAGGGGAGTCCGCATCGTTAAACCAGCAGTCTCTTACTGTTACTTCTTCCGGATGGAAATTCGTCAGATTTGTCGTATTAGGGAATCTGAGATTATTTTCTCCATTATCTGCAAAGGAACAGTTGTTAAATACAAGGCTCTCATAATTAGGGGTGCATCCACTCGTACCATTCTGAATACTCAGTGCACCGCCGCCACCATTCGGACTCCAGCCGGTCACGTGAACCGTATTCATGTTATTGAACGTATAACTCTTCATCTGGTAGCTTCCGCCATTCTCTTTCCACCTGGTATTATGACCAAGGCGGACCGCATTGGCAAAAGTACTCCAGCCCAGTGTATTATTAACCGTACAGTTTTCAGAATCATCCTGATCCCACTGTAACCTGTCATTATTATAAATACCGGCTGCTGCCGCAATATTTTTTTCTGTATCTGTTAATGCTGATAAATTCTTTCCTTTCAGTGCACTATTTGGAAAACCGTCACTGGGGTTGAAATGACCGGCTGCAAACGTGTCATCATTTCCCATAGTGATGGCACCATTTACCGTAATATTCTTTCCACTTGTCAGATCAAGACCGTCAACCCATGAATGCTGGAATGGTGTTAACCCTTTGATATTGTTATAGGTTATGTTTTGTACAGTATGGCATTCCCAGTTCCACTGTTTGGCATCTCTCACGTAGGTATCGTTGAATGTAATATTCTGAGAATGTACCAGCATACATCCACCCTGATGACCGGATTTGTCTGCATCAATGCTGTCGGTAGTACATATATACGTACCCTGTCCATCGTAAATACCCCGTCCGGATATGGTAATATTGGAGGAATTCCAGATTCCGATAGCAGGCTCCATTGCTTCCTGACATTCCTGCAGACGGTTTACCATCAAAGCATCTTCATCCGTATAGATCGTCAGTGCACCATCTGCTCCATTTCCATCCCAGTCCTTAATGGAAAGTCCTGACCATACATAAGTTCCTGCCGGGAAATAAATGGTATCCAGGTTCTCACTGTTTCTGACTTTCTCAAGAGCTGCCTGAAAAGCGTCAGATACATCATAAGAAAGCCGGGCACGCTTATTTGGAAAAGTAACTCCTTTGCTCTGGTACTCTTCATACACTCCTTCGCCGTATTCCCAGGTATATTCTGTTCCATTATTTAATGAAGTATCTGTTACAGAACCCGCATCTCTGCATTTTTCACCAACTGTATCTGTGATAGGATGTTCTTCCAGATACTGTTCGGAAAATTCTTTAAAGTTCAGTACATTATTCCCACTGAGATTCGGCTTTACTTCTGTCGGATCATTGATAATTGCCAGCTGTGGTTTACCGTTTACATCGTTTTGCGTACCGTTAATATTCAGAATACAGTATCGCAATCCTTCCGACATCTGAAAAGTAACCGTTTTTTTATCCTCACTGATCGTAAAAGCATCCTGCGGATAATATCTCTCAGGATAAGCAACCACACTGTCGATCGTTGATCCGTCTTTTAACGTCACTTCAAATACAGGCTCTGCATCATCTGAAGAGAATCTCGCCACATCCATGTGATAATATTTTCCTGGTGCACTCTGTTTCTGGTACTTATATACCGACACCGGCGTTCCGTTTGCTTTCAGTTCATACTTTGTCGATTCCTGATACTGGGCAGATTTCCGTACATCGTCGTTGTACACAATTGCTGATTCATCTTCAGCCGTTGTAGGATCATCTCCAGATTTTCCGTAATCATGAACGCTGGGTCTTCCAACTGCAGAAGTCACTTCCGGTACTTCCCCGGCTTCTGCTGCCAACACATGAAAAGGTAACGATGTAACTGCCACAGCCAATGTCATGAAAAGGCCAAACCCTCTGCGCCGTAAGCTTCTGCTGTTTTTGATTCTTCTCATAAAATTTCTTCCTTTCCCAAATACATTCTCTTTTCCTTCAGCTGTCGCCGTTCAGCCGGAAAATATCATTTTTAAGCGCCGCACTTAATTTATTGCAAGTATATCATTCTCTGTCGGATTTGAAATTTTATTCCAAACCTTTTTTTAATCATTTTCAACCATTTTAAGCAGTTTTACAGTTAAATCCGCCACCAGTTTATATATTTATTGTTATCTTTTATAAATATTTTTCTGTAATTCATGTTTTTTTGTATTATTTGTTAATTACCAGTACATCGTTTCGTAAATAACTGTATTATTCACGCAGGATACTGATTCGAGTGTGCAGTTCAAAAAACGTAGGCGTAGCGGGCTACGCTGAGGCTTTTTGAACTGTGCAATCGGATTCGTAGACAAGTGAATGATACAGTTATTTCGAAAACGATGTACTAGAGCGTGTTTGAAAAATAAAATTTGCACAAAACATATGTTTTTACCCTTTTCTTCATGGTAAAATAAAGAAAAAGGGGTGTTTATTATGACATTAAGACGATATGAATTAACCGATGAAGAATGGGAACAAATTGCTCCTTTGCTTCCGCCTGAAAATTCTGGTAAACAGGGCCGCCCAGCAAAAAGTAATCGTACTATTCTTAATGGAATGATCTGGATCGCCCGTAGTGGTGCTCCCTGGAGAGACCTTCCTGAACGTTATGGGGCTTGGCAAACGGTTTACTCTCGTTTTCGTAAATGGATTGAAGATGGCATCCTTGATAATATTTTTCGTGTTTTAAGCCTTGAAGCTGAACTTACAGAGTTATCTATAGATGCCTCTATTGTTAAGGCTCATCAGCATAGTGCTGGTGTAAAAAAAAGGGGCCTTCCAACGAAATCGGATACAGCCGCGGTGGAGCAAGCACTAAAATCCATGCCGTAGTAGATGCGTATGGATATCCAGTTTATTTTATAATCAGTGAAGGACAGCGAAATGACATTAACTATGCCATTCCGCTATTGGAACACGTTGATACAAGTGGAAGTAACATATTGGCAGATCGTGGATATGATAGCAATCAACTGATTGATTACATTTATTCTCACGGTGGCGAACCAACTATTCCTTCCAGACGAGGAGCTAAATTTGACCGTCATTGCGACTGGTGGCTTTATAAAGAAAGACATTTAGTAGAAAACTATTTTCTTAGATTAAAAGCTTTTCGCCGAATAGCTACACGTTATGATAAACTGGCATCAACCTTTTTGGGTTTTTTATGCATCGTGTCAATATTGATTTGGTTAAAATAAACAAAAACAAATGTTTTTCAGACACGCTCTAGCACAGATCGGATTTGGATTTGCTGTGTTTACAATAATATCTGCCTTTACTTTTGTAATATCATTACGAATTATCTTAAATGACACTGTGACACCTCATTTTCTTCCCATAATTTTAACACTGTATGTCTATTCCAATCTTATATCCTTTAAACTGATATTTCTGTAAAAAATCCCTTCTGAAAAGAATAAGATTATATCTTTTTCAAAAGGGATTTTAATCATATTATGCTGTCTACCTAAAACTCTTCACCCAATTCACCAGTGAATCATGCCAGATGTTATCATAAACGGTTTTTCGCATCTGATCATCTACCGGACCGTTTGCTGCCATTTTGCCAAGGATGGCCGCCTGGAGTTCTTCAACGGTCATCTCTTCCGGTGCCTTATTCGGATCCGGTGTTACACAAGCAGATGGCTCTGATTTTGCTGTTTCATCTGATGGTGATGTGAGTTCATTTGCTGTAAAATCAGCCGCCGGACTGTTTGCAGTCTCGTTTTCGGATGAATGATTGTTATGCTCTTGTGCAGATACTTTTTCTGAATCCACAGAAATCTCTTTACCTCCAGCCAGATTTTCTACCTGTTCTGTTTTTGATACGTCTGCATTGTCAGTTTCAATCGTAGTTTTCTCTGACTTTGTAGTTTCCGCTGGTTTTCTAGTTTCCTCTACCTTTGTGGTTTTTGGAATAGCCGTCAAAGCCGGACCTTTCTCACTATAATGTTCTTCCGGAATCCAGATATCTCCACTATTTCCAGGAATCGTTACATTGATCCGTCCTCCCTGCACTTCTGCCCGGTTTCCGGAAAGTGCTCCGATGTAGACACCGGTATTACCGGCTGCAAGATTCATTCCTGCAGGATTGTCATCGTTATTGACAGTCACGATTACCCGAACACCATCCAGATCACGGGCAAATGCATACTGGCGGTTGGTCAGTAACAGTTCGTTATAACTTCCGTAACTTAACGCCGGAGTGGCCTGACGTACTTTTCCGAGAGCCGCGATCAGTGCAGTGTAAGGATTTTTCTCTATCGCATCCTGATAATCAGCTAACTGCAATGCCGGACGAAGACTCGCATCAGAGAATTTTTCTTTCTTTCCTTCAATACCGAATTCCGATCCGTAATAGATACTTGGAATACCAGGCAGCGTGTAAAGCAACACATGTACCGGTGCAAAGTGCGCCTTATTGCTGAGTTTTGTGTAGATACGTTCTACATCGTGATTGTCCACAAAATTATACAGATCCAGATCACCCATGTTCTGCAGATATTTTACCGTATGTGCGATCTCAAAATAGTTATGATCGTTGTGTCCGCTGTAAAGAGCTTTGTGCAGCGCGTAGTTGGTTACGCTGTGCAGTGTTCCACCGTTGACCCAGCGGCTGTAATCTCCGTGAATAACCTCACCCATCAGCCAGAAATCTTTTTTCACTTCGTCTGCGGTACGGCGCAGGGCATGCATAAAGTCAAAATCAAGTACATCTGCCGCATCCAGCCGGATGCCATCGATATCAAACTCCGATACCCAAAAACGGATCACATCGCAGATATAATTCTGAACTTCCGGATTTCTCTGGTTCAATTTCACCAGAAGGTTATATCCACCCCAGTTTTCATAGGAAAATCCATCGTTGTATTCTGTATTGCCGCCAAAGTTAACATTACAGTACCAGTTGACATAGCGGGAATGTTCACGGTTAGCCTGAATATCCTTGAAAGCAAAGAAATCGCGTCCGGTATGGTTGAAAACACCATCGAAAATCACACGGATACCTTTTTCGTGACAGGCTGCCACAAATGCGGTAAGGTCTTCGTTAGTTCCCAGACGGGAATCCAGCTTTTTGTAATCGGTTGTCTCGTAGCCATGTCCTACGCTTTCAAATAAAGGACCAATATATAGAGCTGTACATCCCAGTTTCTGGATATGATCGATCCATGGAAGCAATGTGTTCAGTCGATGTACCGGTGTGCCGTAATCGTTCTGTGCCGGTGCTCCGGTCAGGCCAAGGGGATAAATATGATAAAAAACAGCTTCATTATACCAACTCATATGAATGCACCTCTATTTTCTAAAATTTGCAATTATTCATATTATTAAATCAATTGCATTTACTTTTTCTATCATAACACATATTTGATAGAAAATCCAGTGTTTTATATACCGGTCAGTATATAAATTTAATCGCACGAACAAAAAATTTGTTTTCCAAGATTTTTCGCTTATGTAAGATCGCTTTATGGACACTTTCCACTCTTGCACAGTTCCATTCTTGATGAGTAATCTTTATTTCTTAGCAGGCATTTTGACTTGCTGTTTGCGTAAAAAAATTCACCCTCGGACATTATTTTCCGAGAGTGAATTTTTTTACGTGAGCAACGAGCCAAAGTCTGTGCTTGCACGAGACCTCGGCGACTGCCGCGATAACTACGAGAAACTCGCGAAGCGTGTTTCTTGTAGTTTTATGCCATAATCGGTTTTAAAGCTTCTGCCAGTTTTTCTTTCTCAGCTTCAGCTTCTGCAAGATCTTTACCTAGTGTGGTGTAATAAATCTTGATCTTCGGTTCTGTTCCGGATGGACGAACGATAACGGTCTCGTTGTTATCCAGTTTGTAGATCAGAACATTCGCTGACGGAAGACCTGTCTCTTCCGGTTTCTCATAGTCCGTTACTTTGACAACTGTATGACCGGCAATATCCGTCAGAGGATTTTTGCGAAGTCCTTCCATGATGCCTGCCATGGTGTCCATACCGCTCAGACCAGGGAATTCGAAGCTGTCTACTTTGTTCAGGTAACGGCCGTATTCTTTATAGATCTCTTCCAATCTTGCTTTCAGAGAACTTCCGGTGCTTCTGTAATATGCTGCCATCTCACAGATCAGCATGGAAGCGATAACGGCATCTTTGTCACGAACATAAGGACCAGCCAGATAGCCGTAGCTCTCTTCAAAACCGAAGATGAAACGGTCAACTTCACCTGCTGCTTCCAGCTGTGCAATCTGATCACCGATCCATTTGAAACCGGTCAGAACGCTTCTCAGTTCTACACCGTAATGTTCTGCAACTGCATCTGCCAGCGGTGTGGATACGATAGATTTTACTGCTACCGGGTTCTGTGGCATCGTACCTTTTTCGATACGTCCTGCACAGATATAATCCAGAAGCAGAACACCAACTTCATTTCCACTGACCAGTTCATAAGAACCATCTGGGCACTTCATAGCGATACCGACACGGTCTGCATCCGGGTCGGTTGCGAGCATCAGGTCTGCGCCGGATTCTTTTGCAAGATTCAGTCCCAGTTCCAGTGCTGCAAAAATTTCCGGGTTCGGATAACTGCAGGTTGTAAAGTAACCGTTTGGATATTCCTGTTCCGGAACAATAGTAATATCGGTAATTCCGATGTCTTTGAGTACCTGTGTAACAGGAACCAGACCGGAACCATTTAACGGGCTGTATACCAGTTTCAGTCCAGCTGTTTTGCACAGACCCGGACGAACCTGTCTGGATTCGATTGCATCGTACAGGGCACGTTTGCAGTCATCACCTACGAAACGGATCAGACCTTCTTCCACACCTGCTGCAAAAGACATGTATTTTGCACCGGTCAGAACATCGGTTTTCTGGATCTCATCGTATACGATAGCAGCTGCATCGTCTGTCATCTGGCATCCGTCCGGACCGTATGCTTTATAACCATTGTACTTTGCAGGGTTATGAGAAGCAGTTACCATGATACCTGCATTACAGTTGTAATATCTGGTTGCGAAAGAAAGGGCCGGAACCGGCATCAGAGCATCATAGATTCTGACTTTGATTCCGTTGGCTGCCAATACACCTGCAGCAGTCTTTGCAAATACATCACTTTTCAGACGGCTGTCGTAGCTGATGGCTACAGTTTGTGTGCCGCCCTGTGTTTTTACCCAGTTGGCCAGTCCCTGTGTTGCCTGACGGACCACATAAATATTCATACGATTGGTACCTGCTCCCAGGACCCCACGAAGACCAGCAGTTCCGAATTTTAATGCGACCGCGAAACGTTCTTTGATCTCATCATCGTTTCCTTCGATTCTGGACAGTTCCGGGTTCAGATCGGCATCCTCAAGATCTGCTGCCAACCAGCGTTTGTATTCTTCCTGATACATTATTTACCACTCCTATTATCTATATTTTTGTCACTTAAAAAGTTATATAGATTGTAACATGTTTTCACAGAAACAGCAACTGCTTTGTGAAACTTAAACGAATGTTAACAAATAATTTCGGTGAAAACGACAAATTCTACTATATTATCAGAAAAATCGCATGTCATTTTCCAATGACAAAACACGCCAGATATCATATCATGTTCTCAATTTTCCAGAGTGGCGAAAAATAATTCATAAAAATCGTCCTCGCCTTCCAGTTTTGGCGAATTTTCTCCCCCACCGTTGGTACTGCGACGCATGGAAGCATAAAACTCTTCCCCTGCCTGAATCAGATCCATCGTATAGATTGGATAACCTTCTTCCTGACATTTTTTACAGAAAGCATCGACAGGATTCTTCTCACTGCGGGTTGCAAAGAGTGCTTTTCGAAGTTCCGGGTCTTTCTTGGCTTTCAGCTGCAGTGCATCCAGTAATTCAATCGTATTCATAAAACATCCTCCTTTATCCCGTGATATGCAAAAGAGGCCTGCCAAATACAATGCAGACCTCCTTGTCTTTTACTGTTTTTAATTATTTCTGAACAATGTTGATGATTTTCTTCGGTACATAGATCTCTTTTACGATTGTACCTGTCAGTTTGTCAGCAACGGCTTCTTTTCCTTTTGCGATTGCATCTTCTTTGGAAATGTCAACCGGGATACTGATGACTGCACGGGTTTTTCCGTTGATCTGTACCGGTACCTCTACTTCGTCATCTTTCATAGCGTCTTCATCATGTTCCGGCCATTTTGCTGCAAATACGGATGTGTCATGACCCAGAACCTGCCACAGTTCTTCTGCAATGTGCGGAGCGAACGGAGAAAGCAGAATTACATAGGCAGACAGTGTTTCTTTGTCGATACCACCGGTCTTCTTAGCCATGTCAATCATCTTGTTGTTATATTCCATGAATTTGGAAACAACGGTATTCAGGCTGAAGCTTTCGAGACGTTCTGTGATATCGTGAATCAGGCAGTGACGCAGTTTTACCATCTCTTTAGTTTCTGCAACATTTGCTTCTGCGCTGTCCTGTACCAGTTTCCAGAAACGATTCAGGAAACGGTATACACCGTCGATTCCTCTGTCATCCCACTCTGCATCCAGTTCCGGCGGTCCTACGAACAGCTCATAGATACGCAGAGAGTCACATCCGTAATCTCTTACCAGATCGTCAGGAGAAACAACGTTTCCTTTCGATTTACTCATCTTGATACCGTTCTTACCGGTGATCATACCCTGGTTGAACAGTTTATGGAATGGTTCATCAAAGTCAATAGCTCCGATATCATACAGGAACTTGGTATAGAAACGGGAATACAGCAGATGCAGTACCGCATGTTCCACACCACCGATGTACATATCTACCGGCAGATATTTGTCAGCTTTTTCTTTGGAAACCAGTTCTTTATCATTTTTGTTATCTACATAACGCAGGAAGTACCAGGAAGAACCTGCCCACTGCGGCATAGTGTTGGTCTCGCGTTTTGCAGGTCCGCCGCAGGCCGGGCACTTGCAGTTAACCCATTCGTCGATAGCAGCCAGTGGTGATTCACCGGTTCCTGTCGGTTCGTAAGATTCTACATCCGGCAGACGAAGCGGAAGTTCTTCTTCCGGTACCGGAACGTTTCCACATTTCGGGCAGTGAACGATTGGGATCGGCTCGCCCCAGTAACGCTGACGGGAGAATACCCAGTCACGCAGTTTGAAGTTTACGGTTTTACGTCCAATACCCATCTTTTCGATCATCATCGGAGCTTCTTTCTTCAGTACAGAAGATTCCATACCGTTCCAGTCACCGGAGTTGATCATAGTTCCAGAAGCCTCTGTATATGCTTCTGTCATATTTTCAATCTCTTTTCCATCTTTTGCGATAACCTGAATGATCGGAATATTGAACTTGGTTGCAAATTCAAAGTCACGGTCATCATGGGCAGGTACACACATGATTGCTCCAGTACCGTAATCAGCTAATACATAGTCAGACAGCCAGATCGGTACTTTGGCACCATTTAACGGGTTGATTGCATAAGATCCGGTAAATACACCAGTCTTTTCTTTGTCCTGCAGACGATCCACGTTAGACTTCATGGATGCATCGTAGATATATTGTTCCACAGCTTCTCTTGTCTCATCGGTAGCCAGTTCTTTTGCCATGGCATGCTCCGGAGCCAGTACCATGAAAGTTGCACCGTGAAGGGTATCCGGGCGGGTGGTGTATACAGTGATCTTCTCGTCTTTTCCTTCAACCGGGAATTCAACTTCTGCACCATAGGATTTACCGATCCAGTCACTCTGCATCTTTTTAACTTTTTCCGGCCAGTCCAGTTTGTCCAGATCATTCAACAGACGGTCTGCATATTTTGTAATACGCAGCATCCACTGACGCAGATTTTTCTTAGTTACTTCAGAACCACAACGTTCACATTTTCCGTTGACAACTTCTTCATTTGCCAGACCTGTTTTACAGGATGGACACCAGTTGATCGGGAATTCTTTTTCGTAAGCCAGACCTTCTTTAAACATCTTTACAAAGATCCACTGGGTCCATTTGTAGAACTCAGGATCTGTGGTGTTTACTTCGCGATCCCAGTCATACAGAGCTGCGATCTCGTTGATCTGACGTTTGATATTTGCTACATTGTCTGCGGTTGATTTTGCAGGATGTACACCCATTTTGATCGCATAGTTTTCAGCCGGCAGACCGAAAGCATCCCATCCCATCGGGTGAATGATATAGTAACCGTTCAATAATTTGTAGCGGCTCCATACATCAGAAATTACATATCCTCTCCAGTGTCCGACATGAAGACCATTTCCTGACGGATATGGAAACATGTCCAGACAATAATATTTTGGCTTTTTGCCATCATCCACATTCACCGGGTGTTCTTCCCAGATATCATGCCATTTTTTTTCTACTGCCCTATGATTATAAGGTACTGTCATGGTTTCTTCCTCCTAGGTATTGCTTGAAATATAAAAAGTCCTTTTGTTTCTGTTTTTCAACTAGAGACGAAAGGACTTTATTTCCGTGGTACCACTCTACTTCATGAAGCATAAGCCTCATGCACTTATGGATTCTGTAACGGGAACTCCCGCTTTTTCTTACTTGCATCTTCTATAAATTATGAAAATGTTTCGGAAAAAGGACTCCGGGGCCAGTTCAAAGCTCTCTTCTGCTGACTCGCACCAACCGACAGCTCTCTGAAAGAACGATACCGCTTTTACTCTTCCCCTTCCAAGTCGTATACTTTATAAAACATAAAATATTTTAACTGCAAAGACAGTGTTTGTCAAGGCTTTCCTGTTATTTACACGGGCAGCAAGCCAAAGTGTTACTGTTCACTCCGTTCCCGGTAACACACCTCGCGATGCACAGAATTTATACCAATCGTATAAATTCGCGAAGCATATTTTATCTCGTTATGGCTGCTCATCAAAACGATGGTTTTTAAAATAGTATTCTTTATCGTGCTCATTGATCTCACGATATACCTTGCATGGACTTCCAAAAGCAATACAGTTTGCCGGAATGTCTTTGGTTACGATAGAACCGGCACCGATCACGGAATTTTCTCCGATAGTTACATCCGGAAGAACGACAACATTGGCTCCCAGCCATACATTATCACCAATGGTGATTGGGAATGAATACATTCCGTCTCCCCGGTGTTCCGGATCAATGGGATGTCCGGTGGTACACAAGGTTACATTCGGTCCGATCAACACATTTTTTCCGATGGTGATCTTCCAGTCATCGATCAGTGTCAGATTCATATTAGAATAGGTGCCGTCTCCGATGGATACATATTTTCCAACAGCTGCTGTAAGCGGTGGAGTGATCCATACATTTTTTCCTACTTTTCCGAAAATATCGTGAAGAAGTGCTTCTCTTCCTTCCATATCTTCCGGTGGCATACTGTTGAATTCTCTTACCAGTGCTTTTGTGTGAGCCTGCAGACTCATATTTTCATCATCATCCTGCCATACATACCCCTGTTTCATTCTCTCCTGCTCAGTCATAGTTTTTCTACCTCCCAGTTAATATTACTACAGGGTTAAGTGTAACATATTTGTGTAGGAAAAGCCATCTGTTCTCGAGAAAAGTATTGCCACGGTACATAACAATAACATATAACAGTCAGATGCTTTTTCATAGCATCAGTTGTCCAGAGAATCGGAAAAAAACAGACGTGGGAAAAGATCTTGTCCGAGCTCTTCCGCGGTATAATCCGCATTGCAGGATACGCTGGGAGCATACAGGTACGTATATCCATCCCGTATAACCATAAATACCAGCCAGAAATTGGTATCCTCGTTGTTTCCGCTGGTAAAGGAAACAATATACACCGGATAGGAAAGACTCTCAGTATAACCATCGTCCTGGTAAACGGAAAGAATGTTATATATGCCACCGTCGGTCAGTTTTTCTGCTGCAAGGGTTGCGTATGCCTCCGGAGTGTCCGGAAGATCTTCCGGGTTGACATAGCAATAGTCAACGATGCAAGACATCCCGTCTTCTAACATATCGTCATATCGGTGAGTCCCGTCTTCATAATTTTCATTTAGTATAGAAATCATACCGGTGTAAGGAAGAGCACCTCCCATGAGAACCGGTATGTCCACAGAATTCTCCTGACCGGACGGCGCATCAACAGGGTCTTCATCTGGTTGTGACGGAGAAGGATCTGCCTCATCAGGTGTATGGGATCCATGATCATTACCTGATTGAGTGTTTTCTGTGGTGTCGATATTTTCAGGAACTTCAGGTTCGTCCGTTATTATCGGATCAGTGTTTTTTTTCGGGTCAGATGGATCCTCGTCGTTTTGTTTGGTGTTTCTATCTGCAGTAATGAATGGAATCTTGAAGGGTAATTCGACCGGAAGTTTGAAAGAACAGGATGTCATGGTCAATGCTGCTGTGAGGAGCAGTGAAGCAAAAAGCCATTTTCTTTTCATAAGCGTAGTCTCCTTTCTTCTGATTATAGCAAATAGAATGATATACAGAATTCCTTTTTTACATTGTACCATATATTGTGCGGTTTGTGTGACTTTGGCTTATAAAATGATCCACTGGTCTCTTGATTATTGTTATCAGTAAACAGTGATTTTTCATTGAGGAGAAACGCTGGAGATCCAGTCTTTTGGCGAACAACCGCACTGCTGTTTAAAATATCGGCTGAAATGAGACATGTTTCGAAATCCGCAGGAAAGAGCCACTTGTTGGATCGGCAGCGCTTCATTTGTCAGTAGATTTTTGGCCTTGTCAAGACGGACCTGTAGCAGGTCGTTGTGTGGGGTACTGTGAAAAAACTGCCGGTAATAAGCGTAGAACTGACTTTTTTCCAGGTTTATCTGATTGCAGAGTTGTTCGGTTGTCCAGTGTTTTTCATAATGGCGGAGCATCTCCATGCGAAGTGCCTGAAAATCCCGGTACAACCCTTCTTCTTCTGGGTTATGTCGCTGCCCTTTTTCAAGTCCACGGGCTGCCGTGACCAGAAGCTGGCAGATCAGTGCACTCTGCATTGCTTCCGTATGAGAACCGCGGGTGATGTATTCCTGCTGCAGCTTGCGGATGATTTCTTCTATTTCTTCCGGATTTTGCGGATAAAATATCTGGTTTTGCGGAAGATGAAAATATTCTGCAAGATTCTCCTGTGCAACAAAATGAAGATAACTGTTCCGGAACTTCTGTACTGCCTGATAGTGCTGCATCTGTCCTGGTGTGTACAGGATGCAGGCATTTTCTCCGGTAATCAGTATACCATTCGCCTGATAAACTTTCATCGGAGTTTTCAGCAATAAAAACAAATAATCGCCGCTCCCCTGTGGACGGTAGATCCGGTCAGCATCTGGGTTGGAGCGGTTGTATTCGCAAAACTGTATGGAAATATCTGAAATCATTACTTCATCACCCTCTCGTATTTTCTACAAAAAGCATACCTGACACCGGAAAAAAAGTCAATTACTTCGGACAAAAACATCTGGTATTCTGCCAATGTTCTGTTACAATCATAGACAGTACAGACAATACATGTCGAGAGCACATTATATAACCACAGGAGGTTTTTACAATGAAAAAAGCTGAAATTATTGTAGACAAATATTTTCTCACCGGCGCGGTAGACAAAAGAATCTTCGGTTCTTTTATTGAACATCTGGGAAGAGCCGTGTACGAAGGAATCTATCAGGAAGGCAACCCGAACTCCGATGCACAGGGATTTCGGAAAGATACCCTGGATCTGGTCAAAGAACTGCAAGTTCCGATCGTTCGTTATCCGGGCGGTAACTTTGTATCCGGTTTCCGCTGGGAAGACAGCGTAGGACCAAAAGACAAACGTCCATCCAGACCGGAGCTTGCCTGGGGTGTGATCGAAACCAATCAGTTCGGATTAAATGAATTCGCCGACTGGTCAAAAAAAGCAGGAAGTGACATCATGATGGCTGTCAATCTGGGAACCCGCGGACCGGAAGATGCCAAGAATCTTCTGGAATACTGTAATTTCAAAGGCGGCACTTACTACAGTGATCTGCGAAAAGAACACGGTTACAAAGATCCGCACGATATCAAAGTATGGTGTCTGGGAAATGAAATGGATGGTCCGTGGCAGATGGGCCATAAAACGGCTACAGAATACGGAAGAATCGCAGCTGAGACTTCCCGTCTGATGAAATTCATGGATCCTACGATCGAGACCGTAGCCTGCGGAAGCTCCAATCTGGATATGCCAACCTTCGGTTCCTGGGAATACACCGTTCTGGATGAGGCTTATGATGAGGTTGATTATATGTCCCTGCATCAGTACTATGGAAACCGTGATGACGATACCCCTGATTTTCTGGCAAGTTCCAAAGGAATGGATGATTTTATCTCAGGTGTCGTAAGTATCTGCGATGCTGTCAAAGCAAAGAAACACGGCAAAAAGAATATTAACCTGTCCTTCGATGAGTGGAATGTCTGGTATCACAGCAACGAAGCAGATGAAAAACTGGAAAAATGGATCCAGGCACCCCATCAGCTGGAAGATATCTACAATTTTGAAGATGCCCTGTTAGTCGGAAGTATGCTGATTACACTTCTTCGCCATGCAGACCGTGTAAAAATTGCCTGCCTGGCACAGCTGGTCAATGTTATCGCACCGATCATGACTTCTGACACCGGTGCATGGAGACAGACTATTTTCTATCCATATTTCCACGCAAGTGTATACGGAAGAGGTACTGTTCTGAACACCCAGGTACACACCCCGGTATATGAAAGCAAAACTTACGGAGAAGCTCCGTATCTGGATTCTGTATGTATCTGGAATGAGGAAGAAGATACTCTGACAATCTTTGCTGTGAATAAGAGCCTGGAAGAAGATATGGAAGTCAGCTGTGACCTGAGACAGTTTGAAGGTTACAAAGTAGCTGAACATATCGTTCTGACCAACGATGATCTGAAAGCGGTTAATACAGAAGCCGCTCCGAACACAGTAGCTCCGACACTCTCTTCTGCTACCAAACTGGAAAATGGCAAATTACAGACCGTCTTTGGGAAACACAGCTGGAATGTAATTCGACTGAGTAAATAATTTCTTTCAAAAATGCTCCTGGAATTCCAGGAGCATTTTTGATAACTGTTCTGTAACTATTCAAAGTTCTTGTTATTCTTTTATTCTAACGGTTCCTCATAAAATCTTCCCGCGATTCCCTCGGATTTGATAATGTTGATAAATGCTTCCGGATCCAGGCTGCGAACCAGTGCAGTCACTTCTTTCACCTCATCTTCTCCCAGTACTGTGTACAGCATGTCTTTGTCCTCTTTCAGATAGCAGCCCTGAACGGCAAGATGTGTGATTCCATGCCTGGTACATTCCATAATCTTCTGCTCCAGCATCGCTCCGTGACGAGTGACGATGAACATGGTTGCTTTTTGATCTTTTCTGTGAAGTGTGTTGATCGTCTGTGTGGAAACGAACTGGAAAATGATGGAATACATCGCAGCTTCAAATCCAAACAGAAAACCTGCGGTCGTAAGTATCACCACATTGATACCAAAAACAAAATTCCAGGACGGTTTATGCAATCTGGAGGAAAGATAAACCGCAATAAAATCCGTTCCACCGCTGGAAGCTTTTCCAAACAGGGCAATCGAGATTGCTGTTCCGTTCAGAATCCCGCCAAACACAGACACCAGAAGCGGATCATATGTAATCGGCGTTACCGGGATCAGATCGACCAGAAAAGAGTTCAGTACGATCATCAATACCGTATATGAGGTAAACTTCTTTCCGATCATCCGAAAACCGATCACCGCCGGTATCGCATTCAACGCAATATTGATCACCGAATACGGCAATACAATCCCGAAAAATGTCTCCGCCGTACGCTGTAACAAAAGCGATAAACCGGTAAATCCCCCCGGAATCAGATTCCCCGCCCGGACGAAAGATTTGATATTGACAGACATCAGTAACGATGCGAAAAGTACGCAGCCTGTCGATATCAGTGGCTGCTTCCATCTTGGGGATGTTCGTACAGTTGTCGGTTGTTGATTTGTAGTTTTCATTTTGTTCTCCATTATAAAAAAATTGTAAAAAACTATTGTTGCCTTCACTTAAGGAAGTTTTAGCAGCGTGTTCTATTATAGTATAGCTCTTTTGAGATGTTTCATCAATGGGAATTCATTGGACTTTATTTGTAGAGATCTTTTAACATTACCAGATGAACTTCCCCACGTTCTTGAGCCTGAAGAAGTCCATCCGTGAATCCACCTTTGGAAAAGATATAATAGTGATAGTTGTTGCCTTTTCCAAAAGCTGATGCATAATCTCTGATTAAATCAAGTTCGTCCATACCAATTTTCTCATTTCTGTACTTACACGAACCGATAATATAGTCATTACCATCTACAGGCGTTCCGATAATATCAATCTGTATCTGCTTTTTCTTTTTCGGGTCTGTCCCCCACCATTGACCGATTTCACTTAGCTCAATCGGAAGGTTATCTGAATAGTAAAGCAGATAGTCCTGACACATCTTCTCAAAAATCAACCCCATATAATCAGAAAAATATTGTTTTACCGCGTGGGGATAGATTTTTGTAATTCTACCAGAGTCAATGGCACTTATATTGACAGGTACAAAACGATACCAAAACCGGAAGAAATTATCAGCCAGTAGATAGATGGTTTTCTTACCTGGTTTTTCTGTGATTGGTGTTTCTTTCCTGGCAATACCAAGGTTGATCAGTGTTTTTAGATATTTCGATACAACTGAATTTTCCTCACCAACCTTCAACTTGATATCGTTCATTCGGGAAGCCCCCTCCGCAATTGCTTTTATAATTGCATTATAGATGGCTGGCTCACGCAGTTCCTGTTTCAACAGATTTCCCGGCTCCTCATACAGATAACTGGAACGGTCAAAAAAATTATCCAGCAGAGCCTCATCCACACTATCTTTCACATCCAATTTATTAATATAATGAGGAACTCCGCCTGTGATTCCATAAATCAGAGAATTGTCTTCTACGGACAGATTCGGGTGAAACACAGCTGTTTCCTTATAGTCCAGTGGTTCAATCTTGAACTGCCCGGTACGCCTTCCATACAGTGGACTTTCCTTTCCAAGCACCTGACTCTCCATAAAACTCATAGACGAGCCACAAAGGATCAGATACATCTTGGATTCTGTCCATTTGTGGTCGATGATATGTTGAAGCATTGCTGAAATGGCGGGCTTCGCTTTGGCAAGATACGGATACTCATCAATGACAAAGACGATTCGTTTCTCTTTTGAAAGTACTGTCAACTCATCCAAGGCAGCATCGTAAGACCTGAACTCGGGGGCAGACTCCATATCCGTCCGCTCGTAGCTCATAATTGACTTTGAGAGAGCCTCTAGGTTTTCCTTTCCTGTCGTATTCAAAGCTGAAAAGAAAATAGTGGGCTTGTCCTTACAGAACTCATTAATCAATGCCGTTTTTCCAACACGACGTCTGCCATAAATGACAATGCACTCGAACTTATCGTCCTCATACCGCTTATTCAGCTTCCGAAGTTCATTCTCACGACAATAAAATTGATTCATCTGCTTACCTCCACAAAATATACTCATAAGAAAGCAACTCATAAGTTACTTTCTTATGAGTATAATAAAACAAATCGGTTTAAAAGTCAAGTTTCGCCAAGTCAAACCATCAGCGAGCTGTTTCTCTTTCTATTTTTTCAAAAAGAGGTTGTTTTCTGACAATATCGCATTCTTCGATATTGTATCGGTTTCTCAAATAATCGGTTAAATCCATAATATAAAGATCCATATAACCCATAGAATAACCGGAAATTTCGTATATATCAAAATAAATATATAAAGATGAGTATTTGATATAAAATTTAAACTCATCAACTTGATGATATAGATTAGATATATTCTGATAGCATTCTTCTAAAACATCATTATAGTCTTGACTATATTCTGTATACAATCTTTCTCTTATGATAGTCATTAATTCTATAAATGACATTGGCAAAACTTCATGCAAACTGAGTAGTACACCAGTGTTCAAATCTGCTACGATACATTTTCGCAATGGAGTACCATGAACACCACCAAGATACAAATAACGATCAAATATTACAGAGAAGAGTCCGGCATCATTATGTGTTATCTCATAGCATAAATTATCTGTCAGGGTTCCCTCTGAAATTTGCTCCTTTTCCTGTTGTGCAGCTATTCTTTTCAGTATGAATGGATCTTCTTTATGACCTGAAATATCCTGTTGCCATTCTGTCCACACATTCTGGTAATATTCATTAATTTGTGCATTTATCTCTTGTACAGAATCATATTCGCCTAGCAACATTGGTTTTGAAGCTTTTACTTTTGCAACAATTCCAATATCCATAGTATAAAGCATCTCTTTTTCAACAGGAACTACAGAAATACTGCTGATAAATACCCTGTCTTTTTGCAGTCCACTTTTTCTATTTTCAAGGATGCCTTTTTCAACGATATTCACTTGAAAGCAATGATTTCTATAAATTCTTTCACAGATATCATAAAAATCTTTTGAATAGCGTTCTTTTTGCTCATTGCTGCAAACATCTTTAGAAATCAAATATAATTCTGCAACAACATTTTTCTTATCAAGGATCTTGGTATAGTTTCTGAACGACACCGATAATTTGTCTATCCATTTTCGCATTTTTTCAAGATTATATGTATTTCGGTCTATTATTTCAATTGCATAAATTTTATCCATATCCCCTGGAGTCCAGGCCTTTACGACAACAGGATATGTTATTTCCCCATATGTGCAATCTTTTATAATAGTATATCTATCTTCATATGTTTGTTCGATTCTGTCGACAACGCTCCCGATAAGTCGCATAGTTTCTGGATCAATTTCTTGTTTTTTATGAAACTTTCCAGAAAGTTTCATAACCTCTGTTGGGCGTAACTCAAATTCATAAACCGATTTATCTGTCTCAGACATACGATCCAAATATTCATTTAATATCCACCCTGCATTTTTCTGCCAGATATATGCTCGTATTTCGCCACATCCTGTCTCTGTATCCAGTTGTCCAATTAATACATTCGGTGTTCCACCATCCGTCAACAAACTTCCGCACTGTAATTCGTGAAATGCCTTTCGATGCATCTGCACTAACGCATCATGTAAATGCCCTGACATCCATAATTGTACACCAAATTGTTCAAGAATTCTGCAAACCTCATTTTTTTCTTCTGGTTTTAAAGAATCAAACGGAAAATGACTTAAAATAATGGTATACTTTTGTGGATTTACCTTCTCAAGAATGTCATATAATAAGTCCGTACCGATAACGAGACTTTCTTCCTGACCCTTTGTATAAGTAATCGTTGAATCCAAATGTATAATATTAAAATCTTCTGTTTTAATCAAAAAATGTCCTAGCTCCCGATATTTTTCTGCTCGACTAGGGACATCTTTATAAAATTCTTCAACAATTTTGAAAAATTCTGTCTGTCCGATTTTTATGTCCTGAAGATCTGTCTTCTGTATTTTTCCCTCTTCTATATCATAATACCCTTTTTCAACACCGTTATTATTTAATATTCTTTTGACCGCCTGATCTCTTTGTTCTATATTTCTGTCTATATCATGATTTCCAGGAACCATAAAAAAACATTCTGGAGATACTTCGACTGCCGCACACAATTCTCTCAGATATTGTACTGAGTTTGGTAAGAAATATTTATCCGGAGCATTCCGCAAATCTCCAGCGAAAAATGCATAGTCACATTTAATTCTTTTTTCTCTCAAAAAAGATTTTATACTATCTCGTAACAATCTTGTATTAATATTTGTCTTATTAAAATGTAAGTCTGAAAATTGAATCCACCGTATCGTACTCATCTGCTATTCCCTCATATTATTAAACGATTATTTTTCCAAATTTTTCTTAATATTCATTATAACATTTTCTATAATATCAGAAAATACGCTTTGTCATATTATCATAGTCTCACTCAATTTTCTCCTTTGTTTTCTTTATACAAAACTGAAAAATAATAAATTATCAAACACATGGCTCTCAGGCATTCTTATGAGTCACTTCCGCAAACTTTTTATACCGTTCGTACATCCTGTCATAAATTTCCATATACTCCGCATTCGGCAAATAACAGATCCCCCGCACATGCAAGCCCCGATTCCAGAGCATAGAATCCTGGAACGATGGCATCACGGACATTTCCATAGATTCCTTTTTCAGAATACTTTTCGGAACCAAGGCTGATCAGCACACTGGAAGTTCCCAGAACAAGCATTGCCTGATCCGGTCTGCTGACACCACATCCCGGAACACCGGCATGAGAATCAATGATGGCAGGTGCAACCGGAAGTCCGGGACAAAGGCCCAGAATATCAGCCCATTCCGTGGTAAGCGTTCCAACCGGTGTTCCAATCGGACAGATATTTCCGGCCAATTTATCTGATACTACGTTCTCCAGCGCCGGATCAAACGAAGCCAACAGGTTAGCCTCAGGATATCTGTTGGCATTATCATACCAGGCTTTGTAACCTGCCATTGATATACTGCGGTTTGCCGTATGCGTGAGCATCTGTGTGACCCAGTCTCCTGCTTCCACAAAAGCGTCTGCCGCCATATAAATCTCCGGATCCTCCGCAAGTGTTTCCATAATCTTCGGAATCATCAGTTCGCAGGAGATTCTGCCCCCAAATACAGGGCTGTACTGCAGATTCTTTTCTTCCAGAACAGCATTGATCCGATCAGCAAAACGCTGTGCCCCATGATGTTTCCAGAGTTTTGCATATGCATTTTTGTGATTCTTCCACTGTTCCTGTCGGCTTAAAGGTATGCCGTTCCTATCAACCGAAAGCATCGTACAGGAAGTAAAATCCACACCGATACATTTGATCTGTTCCGATGCAAGTCCACTGCTTTTTATTGCATGCGTAACAATTTCCTGCATTGCTTTCAGATAATCGTCCGGCTCCTGCAGGGCACAGCTTGCATCGATTTTTCCATAATCAAATCCTGTCGGATCAAGAATCCCATGTGCATACGCACAGGTTTCGCTGGCAACAATCTGCCCGTCCTATAATGGTATCGTAATTTAAGACACTTCAAGAGACATTTCTTAATGAATCTGATATACTGTAAACACTACAGAAAGAAGGATTATTATTATGTCTCGAACAAGAAGAAATTTCTCCGCCAAATTCAAATCAGAATTAGTGATTGAACTGCTCAAAGGAGAAAAAGACTTAAATACAATCGCAACCGAAAACAATATTCAGCCGAATCTTCTCCGCAACTGGAAGAAGGAGTTCCTCGATAAAGCATCTGTGGTTTTTGATGACACACGAGAGGATAACCTGAAAGAAAAGCTCGCTTTAGAGCGCAAGGAAAAAGCTGAATATGCGAAAAAAGTTGGCCAGCTCACCATGCAGGTGGATTGGTTGAAAAAAAAATCTGAAGAAACACTTGGACCTGACTACGAGAGTAAATTTAGTCCAAAACCTTTTGAAGACTAAAGAACTTCCAGTTAAAACAGGAGCTGCGCTTCTTGATATCAATCGTACCAGTGTTTATTACAAGGGCACGCCCATATCTCAGGAGGAGTTAGATTGCAAATCGATCATAGATCGATTACACACAGATAACCCGGCCTGGGGAGCACGACAACTGTCTGCTCAACTGAAGAAGCGTGGGCATCAGGTTGGCCGCCGGAAAACGCGCCGTTATATGAATGAAATGGGGATTGATCCAATTTATCCAAAAATGAACCTTTCTAAACGTATGCAACAGGCTAAAGTCTGCCCGTATCTGCTACGTAACGCCGTTATCGACCGTCCAAATCAGGCATGGTCAATCGACATTACATACATCCCCATTAAGCGTGGATTCCTGTATCTGACCGCTGTGATTGACTGGTACAGCCGCTGTATCGTTGGCTGGGAAGTCGATGATACTCTGGATACCAGAATGGTCATAACTGCGTTAAAAAAGGCGTTATAGTGGCAAAACCTGTTATCCTGAATTCAGATCAGGGCTGTCAGTTTACAAGCAATGAGTACATGAATTTCCTCAAAGAGAACCAGATCCGTCAAAGCATGGATGGTAAAAGCCGGTGGGCTGACAATATCATGATTGAACGATGGTTCCGAAGCTTCAAGTACGAGGAAGCATATCTGACCCAATATAACAATATCAGAGAAGCACGGAAGGCAATCGGTAAATATGTGCACACTTACAACTTTGAACGTTGTCATTCTGCACTCAATAATCAGACACCTGCATCCTGCTATTATCCGATTCTGTTACTGGATGATCATGCAGCCTAAGGGGGGATTTTCTCCCCTACCCAGTTACATATATCAGTTCATTATAAAAAGCTTAGTTTTTTGTCTTGACAACTGAACCACTATATCCAGCAGACTGACAAGTACCGCCCGTACGGATAATGTACCAAAATCAAGTCCTAATGCATAAGTTGTAGTTGCTTTTTTCATTAAAAACCCCCTGGAATATTATTTTAATATGTTTATTGCAGAGATAATCGTTTCAACGGTATCGGAATCAATCTCAAGAGAATCCACAATCATTTCTTTTGAATATCCCTTTTTCAATTTTTTTCTGATTAATTCTTCAAGCAGTTCCATCTTGCCTTCCTCCCGATCAAACTCCCTTTGCCTCTCTTCGCCATACTCAGAAAGATACATCTTCACAACCTCTGCCCTGTTCCTTTTCAGAAAATCAGTCATCACGTCTTCTTCCATGCATTCCTGAATCGTCCGTCCCACTGCGTCTTCCAATGTCTGCTCCTGTGAATACCTTCTTACCTTATCCACAAAGATCATGTAATCCCGCATCGGTCTGCATTTATCGAAAAGTTTACGGCTGTTTCCCAAATTAATAATTTTACTTTCACAATCACTTCCCGATTCGGATGCTCCTGTTTCTTCACAAAGGCATCCGAAAGTCTCAGTTCCTCATCCTCATCCATCTTCTGTTTTCCATTATAAAACACTACAAACGTAGGCGATGGAAGCGGAAGCATCTTCGAACCATAAATATTTTTATCTTTCACCAATACCGAATATGTGTCACTTGCATAAAATAGGCAGCGTAACGGTATATTGGCATTTTTTGTAGAATGTTGCTCATACAAAAACAATTCATCATGCAGCACATAAGCCACATCATTTTTCATTAACAAATAGATCGCGTTCTCCAGCGTTACCACCTGTAGTTCACTGGCATCATTATAATCCGAACCATTCATCGCATTATAAAGCTCTAATAATTTCTCCTTGCCATTAAAGATCATCCGAAACAAACGATCTTTGTAATCCTTCGCTGTTTTTACATTACTCATATAAATCCTCCTGTCTTTTGAGAGAAGGATCCTCTGCTTCGTTTCCTCAGAATCTCCCTCTGCCCTTTTCTTATTTAATTTGCATTGGAAATTTCTAAGTCCGCGAACGCGGTTTGAATAAAATAGATGTGGCTGAGTGCCGTAAAGATAATAGAAATATAAAATGTTTGTAATTATCATACCCTAAAAGTTATGATTCGTCAAATACTATTGGTTTTGCAGACTAATATTATTATTTTACAGTTAAGCGACAATCTCTATCATACAAGCAAAAAAGCGAGCATACACCACGACAAAATAATCGGTATATGCTCGCTTATTTACTCATCATCATCTTTTGCTATTTTTTAATCACCGGAATCTCCGTATCATCTTTCGCATCCAGGTCATCCAAGTATTTTTTCGTTTCTTTCACAATAATCGGGGAAAGGAGCAGTACGGCGATCAGGTTCGGGATTGCCATCAGGGCGTTCAGGATATCGGCGATGTCCCATACTACATCAAGGGCTACTACCGGGGCGATCACAGCCACGGCGATATATAACACACGATAAGGTATCAGTCCCTTTTTCCCTGCAAAGTATTCCACGCAACGTTCCCCATAATATGCCCATCCAAGGATCGTAGAGAATGCGAAGGAAATAATTCCAACGACAAGGATCAAAGGTCCGATGATCGGAATCTGATCGAAGGCAAGGGAGGTCAGTACACCACCATCGGTGATCTCATTGGCATTGATAGCCGGGTTTTTCATAATCGTAGAAACCAGTACCAGACCGGTCATCAGACATACAACTACAGTATCCCAGAAAGTTCCGGTGGAGGATACCAGTGCCTGGCGTACAGGGTTTCGAGTCTGTGCTGCCGCTGCGGCAATCGGTGCAGAACCCATACCGGATTCATTGGAAAACAGTCCACGGGCAACTCCGTAACGCATCGCCAGCATGATACCGCTTCCTACCAGACCGCCGGCTGCTGCTCCCGGTTGGAATGCCAGGCGACAGATAGTTGTGATTGCAGGTATGATATAGTCATAATTAATTCCAAGAATCACGATACAGCCAAGCACATAGAAAAGTGCCATAAACGGAACCAATCGTTCACAGACCCTTGCGATGCTTTTGATTCCACCAAAGATGACAACTGCTGTCAGAACGCCAACGATGATTCCGACAACTGCTTTATTGATGTGAAGATTCTCATTGCAGACAGTAGCGATGGCGTTAACCTGTGTGGCACATCCGATACCGAACGAAGCAAACCCGGCAAATACAGCAAAGATCAGCCCCAGCCACCGCATATGCAAACCGCGTTCCAGTGCGTACATGGCACCACCCTGCATTCGTCCATCTTCGGTTTTGACGCGATATTTTACTGCAATCAGTGATTCACTGTATTTCGTCGCGATACCGAACACACCGGTAAGCCAGCACCATAAAACGGCACCAGGACCACCTAAGGCAACGGCAGTTCCCACACCGATAATATTTCCGGTTCCGATCGTAGATGCCAGCGCAGTGGCAAGTGCTCCGAACTGACTGACTTCACCGTCGGCATCCGGTTCTTTGGATACGGAAAGCTTGATTCCTTTTGTGATTGTTTTTCTCTGGATAAACCCGGTTCGGACGGTCATGAAAAGATGAGTTCCGAGAAGTAACAGAATCATCCCCCAGCCCCAGACTTTTCCGTCCACCCAGGTTACCAGTTGACTGAACTTTTCCATATGTTTGTTCTCCCTTCTGTGGTGTAGATATGTAAATCTCATAAACTTCATAGTTGCTGAGCGTTTAAAAGATTCTGTACGTTTTCCAGGTGCTCTGATTCCTGTACAGGATATATCAGTTTATGGCATATAGCGGAATATTATGCCGACAATAAGATAACATAGGCTTCGCGATCTTGATATGCAGGAAGATAATTTCCTGTATATCGAAAAAAGGCAGACACCCTCTCGGATGTCCGCCCTTGGACTTACATATCTCATCTATATTTTGTTTATCAGTTGATTTTTCTTATTATAACATGAAATTCTTTTGCCGCCAAGTGAAAATTTTCTACTCCAGGTTCAACACCGTACAAACCGGAGTTCCTTCCAGGTATTCTACGGTAACCGTGTCTCCTTCCTGCAATGTTACGACCTGCAGATAATCCTGAACCGGGACATCGAAGATCTCGGAATGTCCGTTTAATACCAGGTAAAAATGGGAATTGCCGTCGATAACGCTCTGCGCGATCCGCTGGATCGTTCCGGTGACAGTTTTGAAATCGCTCTCATTTCCAGCAGTAATTCCACTGGTATTCAGGAGTTTCACATAAGCGTCCTGGCAGGCGGATACGGTATCTCCGATGGCAACATTCTGGTATTTCTGGATATTTACCATCGCGTATTTTTTTACCAGTCCGGCACCGTCTTTCAATGCCATAAAGTATGTTGGTTCATTGGAAATATTCAGAAGGATCGGGAAAGTTGCCTTGTACCCAAGGTTCTGAACCTGCCCTTCCGCAGATCCCATCGCCGAATACTCTTCTGCTCCGTTTACCTTATAATATCGTGTCTCTCTGGTACGTTGATTGATCAGAACAAATCCTACGTTGGACTGATCTCCGCTGACAGAAGTCACACCGGTGTATACCCATACATCGTCTTCCATCGCCATGTAATTATATCCGTCTGTAGATTTCAGACAGCCTTTCTGTCCGAAGATGCTGTTGATATAACCGTGTACCAGTGTTCCATAATAATTATACTGCTGAATCAGAAGATCTGCCGGATTGGCACGGTCTACCCATTCCGGACAGTCTTTTAACGCGTAATCCTGGCACTCTCCTGTCTGGGCATTACACAGGACAACTCTGCCGATTGTTGCACCACCAAAAAGTCCAATTGTATACTTCCGCACCGGGCAGACCCAGTAAGGAGTGCCATTATCGTCAATCTCGAAACTTAACTGATCGAAGATATAGGTTGGATAATGAAAACGCAGATGGCGATAAATATTCCGGTTCAGATATTCTGCCTCAGAATAACGGATCGGTTTGTCCAGTTTTACCAGCGAGGTATCCTGTGTCGTCATATCGATCATAATATACGCCGGGATTCCCTGCGACTGGTTGGTCAGCCATTTGATTGGGCTTGCGTAGACCAGTGGAGTCACGCGAACCGGTTTTTCCTGATAATTGATCTGCGAATACAGATCGCTGACCTCAAACTGAGAAACCATATCTACCATACTTCCCATTTTTCGGTTTCCAAGAATCATCGCGCTGTCTTTGTCAAGCAACGGAATCTGACTGAAATTCACTGGCTGGATATCTTCCGAAAAGTCGCGTTCCTCGATGGTCAGCAGATTTCGATACTGTTTTGCGTTTACGATGGGGGAAGATAAGATGCTTCCTGCTGCAAATACAAGCAGTACAACCATCAGTACAATGCCTCCGATTTTCAGAAACTTGCTGCTTTTCACCTCACGGATGCTGGTAAACTTCTTTTTAGCTGCATAAGCTGCCAGAATCAATACGAGTACCAACAGGATAAAAATCCAGATTCCCGTAGAATGAATGTTGATCGCCGGGATTGTTACATAATAATAAATCCCCGCAAGAACGATCACCAGCAGCACTAGAAGCGCTTTGATTTTTCCTTTTTTCATATTGTTTGCTCTCCTCTTTGGAACTGTTGTTTTTTGTACTATATCAGTATACGCTGTTTTTCGCAAGTATAACCCACAAGAATTCACGAATTCTTAAGGAAACCGCGGTCACAGGAATTATAAAAATATCCGAAAGTAAACCAGTTGTCAAATAGCCGATTCACTTTCGGATTAAGTATCTCGATTTGTTTTACAGAGATTCACACTCCGCATTAATCGTATCTTCGGTTGCTTTCATTGCTTCCATTGTCATCGTCAGCAGTTTTTCCAGTTCCCAGCCGAGCTGATCGGCTCCGCGCTGGATGACTTCTCTGGAGCATCCTGCAGCGAATCCTTTGCTTTTGTATTTTTTCTTTAAGGATTTCAGTTCCATGTCTTTTGTACTTTTGGAAGGATGCATCAGCGCTGCCGCCCAGATCAGTCCGGTCAGTTCATCGGCTGCAAACAGTACTTTTTCCATCTCATGTTCCGGTGCTACATCAAGAGTAACACCACATCCGATCGTGATACCATATCCATGGGAGACTACACTGTGGATGATATCTTCACCAACGCCTCCCTCTCTTAAAAGTTCCGGTGCTTTCAGGCAGTGCTCTTCCGGATACTGTTCAAAATCAATATCATGCAGAAGTCCTACGATACCCCAGTATTCTGCGTCTTCAGCGTATCCAAGTTCGTTAGCATACCATTTCATTACAGCTTCCACGGTAAATGCATGCTGCAGATGAAACGGATCCTGATTGTATCTTTTTAATAATGCCAGTGCATCTTCTCTTGCTATATAGTCCATATTTCTTTCTCCTGTCCGGTGTGCACTGCGCCTGAAACACACCATTTGTAATTCATAGATTTCTTAAAAATATTTTTGAGATGATTTCACGCATAAATGCATTATAACACGAAATCGCTTCAAAAACAGAAGCTTTTTCAATCAATACCTTTGTGGGTATATATATCAGGAAAAACTGTTTTTCACTTCCTGTGCAAAATGATCCGGCGTATCCATAAAGCAAAACGGTTCATACTCCGTGTATGCAGACGGACGGCTGACAGTAAGCAGCTGTATTTCTTCACCGGGAAGATCCGAGAGAAGTTTCTGCTTTAATTTTGCCAGTTCTTTTCCATGCATCATCTGAATTGCCAGACTGCTCCCACCCTGATTATTTTTTGCAATCAGATAACACATCCCAAAGCACCTCCTCACATTCACATTCTGTTCGGATTCTTCCTCTCTCGTACTCTCTTCGCAGGGTGATTCCTACATTTGCCGGATAATGTTTACTCCATACATATTTATACAGCCAGTTGTTCATCTGACGGTCATAGTAAGTATTATATTGAATCTCGATCGGATAATGTCGGTGGCCATACTGATAATAGATATACACACCGCGGTATCCGTCATCGTGTGTTTTCCCGTTGGACATGTCTGCAACGGAAATATTCTTTGCTTCTCTCAGACGTAAAATTTCCTCGTAATTATCGCATAATGTCCGAAAACCGAGGATATCGTTAAATACCCGCTCTACCCGGCTTTCCCCGGATGCCCGTTGATATTTCCGCAGGATCGCCTGAAGACTTTTGATGCGGTAATCAATCGGAAGTCCGGATAAAATATCACTGGAATCATACCAGACGACGATATTTTTCAGTTCTTCTGTAAGAAACGCTTCATCCAGACAGCTGATTGCCTGAGCCAGGTTCTCTTCCAGTCTGGTTCGAAAGGACAACTTTCGCAGCAGGGCAAAAGACAGTCCGTCTTTCTTCAAAATATCTTCTACCATTGCTACTGCCCCCTGATTAATCTTCCAGAGTAACTTTCACTTTTTTACCCATAGCTCCGGCAATCTTTACCAGGAATTCCAGACTGGGGTTGTAATTTCCGCTCTCAAAACGGGTGATGTTCGGCTGAGAGATACCGGCACGTTTTCCAAGTTCACTCTGCGTCAGTCCCAGTTCTTTGCGGTACTGTTTGTAAATGTCGACGGTTCGCTGAATCGTCACTTTCTGCTGAGTTTCCAAAAGAATTTTTTCTCCGTTTTCCATAATGATATAATCCATTTTTTCACTTTCCTTTCATGTTTTTATCAATACCGTATGTGATATTTATATGATAACCTATACGGTATGAAATGTCAATAGTAATACGATACAAAATAAAAAAAGTACAGAAATCCCGGAAAAAATATTTTCCAGGATTCCGTACAGTTCTTAATTGTAGAAATATTTGCTATTTTACATAAAGCATTTTTTCAGCATCTTCTGCATCGGCAAATGGTCCGGGCACAGTTGCCACACCGCGGTGATTTCCGAAATAATCTTCGTCAAACCGGATCGGTGTTCCATCTGCATTTTCGAACGGCTGTTCCGGTTCGAAGGCATTTCCAAGCACTTCAGTGTTGATCATTCTTCCGGTAAAGCCCTTCAGGAACTCATAGATATTGGTTTCCAGATGATATCCGTCTTCTTTTTCCACCAGTTCAACCTTCACATCCTCCCTGTTCTCTGCTACGGTCAGACCATTTCTTTCCTTTTTCCATGCTTTTGCTCCTCCGAGATACACATTGCCCTCGCTCCATACCGGCAGATGACCAAAGTGTACCGGTTCCAGTTTTACCATATCCACCGGTTTTGTAAAGTCAAACTGTGAGATCCATTCCTCATATGTCGGATACTCGTCGAATGTCCAGGTACCAGCCAGACGATTTTCCGTGTCATATCCATCATCGGAATCGTGAGGGGTAATCACATCTTCTTTCGGCCATTTCTGTACAAAAATATTGTTATAGAAACGGTCATCCCCGTGAAGAATCGTCATGAATCCCATCACCTCTGTACGGTGCGGAATATGATACGGTGTATATCTCCAGCCGGTTCCTTCACCAACACAGGTCAGAGAACCACAGATCAGGTTATGTACCATTGCTACACCCTGTGTTGCGAAACGAAGGGCAGCATCAGACAGAAGAATATTGTTGTCGATCAGTGTCGGTCCATGTCCCACTTCCACAAACAGATCCTGAGACATCATGCCGCCTTTTAAGTTCTGTGCATAGGACGGACGCTGGTTGTCATGGAGCAGGTTCTGCGTGATTCGTGTTCCCTGCGCTTCCCAGTCACACCAGATTCCCATCGTGCAGTGATGGATATGGTTGCGCTGATACAGAACATCGATCGCTGCATGCATCTTAATACCTGCAATCTCTGCACCTCCCTGTTCCATCATGTTATTAATGTGATGAATGTGGTTGTCCTCGATCACGCTGAACACGCCGCCCATACGACCGATGATACCACCCTGTTCACAGTGATGGATGTTATTTCTGCGGATGATATGACTTCCTACCTTTTCTTTCAGCCAGCCATGATACTGTCCGCGGCATACAGCGTCACGTTCCATCTGTGTCGGACTTTTTACCTGTTTATATGTAAAATAATGATCGTTATCCGGATCCAGATATTTACCTACGGAGATACCTGCACATTTGCTGTTGGAGATATCGCAGTCCTCGATGATCCATCCCTTGCTCCAGTGCGGACCGATCATACCGTCTTGAAATGCTGCCGGCGGTGCCCAGGTGGTTGCTGCCTTGCAAATGGTAAATCCGCTGACTGTAATATAACTTACCCCTGTTTTTGACGGGAAGAAGCACTCACGACGAACATTGATTTCCACGTTTTCCACATTCGGATCTTTTCCCTGGAAATTGGCGTAGATCACGGTCTCGTCTTTTTCGGTATCCTGTTCGGCATACCATTTGTATACGGATTCTTCCGGAACCCAACTGCATGAATAAACTTCCCCACGCAGGCACTCGTCCAGGGTTACTGCCTCATACATCGCACGACCATTCAGATATACGCAGCCGGTATGTTTGTCTGCCTTTGCAAAATACCAGTCACCATATACTGCAGTCGTATATGGGTTATAAGAACCGAACACACTATTTGCCACACGACATACCCAGGTGTTGTCCTGATACGGTGTCCAGGTTTTAATCTCCTCCGCACCGGTAATCACAGCACCCAGTGGCTTTACACTGCGATAGGTGATCCGGGCATCTTCACGTCCGGCATAGATTGGATCTACATATTCACGGTAAGTTCCCGGGAACACTAAAACCTCATCACCCGGTTGTGCGATCTTTGCAGCATCATTGATTTTTCGAAAAGGAGTTTGTTCGGTTCCATTTCCGTTACGTACAGCATTCACATCTACATAGATTCTCATGTTCATAACCTCCATTGTACTTCATCTTGTATAAAAATCAGTTATTATGTAGATTTCTCAATTATGTTTTGAGAAATATGGCCATTTATGGTTATTATACTATAGACTCTGATCTGATAAAAGATAAATCTGACAGTTCCAGAAAATTAGTTTTCCGTACATGAATTCAAAACGGCTGGGAAAGAAACTACACCGGGAGAGTGCGGTATTGCTCGATGTTTCTCTCCTGATTTTCATCGTAAATGAAATAATAATCGATTTGACCGGTTCCCTGGGTATAAATATATTGTCCATAGGTTCTCACGTTACAGAATAATACGGTACTTCCCGCCGCAACACCGATGGCATATCCCTTATTGGACAGTACCAGTGGCATCCGAAGTTTTTTCTGTCCAAAAGAGATATACCGCGCTTTCGTGCTCAGATCCATAAAATCATCTGCAAGAACACCTTTGGATTTCAGGCGCTCATTTTTATCCCAGGCGAAAAAGTTCCAGGTCTGACTGTCCAGAAGTAGGCGGGGTTCCGAAGGATTTTCCGCAAGCAGTTTCTTGCCGTCTCTGTTTAAAAACTGCACCGCACCATTGGCTTTTTGCACCCGGATCAGGATACGATCGGTCAGAAGCTGCACCTCGGAACGCGACTCTTTTGCGCTCCATGTTACTGCGGTATCTGCCTGTGCTTTCCAGTTCGTATCCCGGATCGTGCCGGTAACGCCCTTTACAAAGCTGACACGGATCGTCGACGGTGTGACCGGTGTCAGCCGAAGAAGTCCGACTGCACTGGCGATCTCCAGATACTGCTTTGTCTTTTTCACCCATTTTACAGAAAAATTTCCTCTGGAATGTCCTTTGACCTGAAGATGACTCTCCGGTGGGAAGGTTCCATATGTATACGGGGATGGATTCACCAGTCCGTCGATGGCGGAAGATTTTAATCTCTTATCCGTTGATTTCTTTAACAGATTTCTGTTTTTGGGAATCAGTGCCTGATGTACTTCAAACGGTTTTGGAATTAGCACCGGTGTCTCTGTTCCGGCAATTTCCTGTTCCTTTTCCAACTGGATCTTTCGAGGACCCAGATAGCCTCTTGCCTGTCGTTCCCTGTCACCCTCTTCTCTTCGCTGCTGTTCGATCTCTTTCTGTGTGTGTACCGGTTTTGCGTATTCTTTCGCTTTTTGCAGACTTTCGGTCTGAAATTCCTGCATATGTTTTTCTTTCGGCACTTCGGTTCCTATAATGTCCGTAAGAGAATTCTGATACAGCACGGTCAGTTCATGGAGCGCACGGGTAGCGGCAACATACAACAGTTTGACGTGACCGTTATCCTGTGGGTATTGTTTCTTTGTTGGATTCCACAGAAGTACTGCATCAAATTCCAGTCCCTTCGTATACACGACCGGAAGAACCATAATTTCCTCTCCGAACTGACTGCGTTCCGGTGTATAGCCCTCTAGATCCAGACTATCCCGCAAAAGTTCCGACACGGCTTCGGCTTCCGCCTCATCGCGACAGATCACGGCGATCGTTTCGTATCCGTTTTTCTTCCATTCCTGAATCTGATTTACCGCTGCGTCTTTCATAGCAGCCGCGTCCGCACTGGCTTCCACCTTCACCTGCGCCCCGTGACGAATGATTGGTTCCACCGGATAAATCGGGAAATCTCCATGCCGAAGGATCTCTGTGGCAAATTCTGAGATTTCCACCGTGTTTCGATAGCTTTTCCGAAGCAGTCCGAATGCATCGTATGTTCCCCGCAGGATCAGCGCACGAAGTTCTTCCCAGTCATTTAACCCCTGTCCAAAATGGATATTCTGAGAAGTATCTCCCATAACAGTATAGGTGCATCCCCGCATACAGTAGTGCAGGCAGCGATATACCATCATACCAAAGTCCTGTGCTTCATCGATGACCACATGGCTTGCTTCCCTCACCGGATCGGTTTCCTTGATCCGTTTATAGATATATGCCATCGCCGCAAGGTCGTACACATCAAACGATGTATCTGGTATTTCGATAGGAATTCCCTCTTGCTGCTGTGCACGGAGAAAATCCTGATAAAAAGTTCGCACAGAACCATTCCATTTTCCGTTGCCAAAGTAAGTGCTGTATTTTTTGTCCAGTATTTTCCGCTCTTTTTCTGTGAAAGAGATCACTTTTCCCGTGATCACATTTTCATAGCGGGCATACAGCATTTTATTTAACATCAGGATCTTGCTTTCCATCGAAAGGAGCGGATTGTCACGCAGATACTCCCGGATCATCGCAGGACGCATCAGACGCACACCCGTTTTTTCCATCACGATCGCCTCCTGTGGAATCTCCTGATTTTCGTATGCCTGACAGTACGCTTCCAGTTTTTCGAACCAGGCAGTACTTCCTTTCTGTTCCTGCCAAGCCTCCTGAGATACCGGATGAACGCTGTATATTTTTCCATTCCATTCCTCATACAGAAGGCGGATAAACAGCTCTTCCATCGTCATCTGACGAATCCCGTATACATCCAGCTCCGGCAGAACACCGGTGATATAATTCAGCAAAATTTTATTGCTCCCGATAATATAAAAATCTTCCGGGCGGAAATCCTCTTTGTAATTATAAAGAATATAGGAAATACGGTGCATCGCCACTGTGGTCTTTCCGGAACCCGCCACACCCTGGACAATCAGATTAGTCCTGGGGGAGCGACGGATCAGCAGATTCTGTTCTTTCTGAATGGTTGCAATGATCTCTCCAAGTACGTTTTTTTTGCTTTTGGCAAGGTATTTGGTCAGAAGTTCATCATTTGCCACCACATCCGAGTCAAAATAGTCTTTCAGCCGGTCATTTTCAATCTCATACGTCCGTTTTCTCTCCAGATCGATCGTATGCGTCCCCTCGGAAAGAACGGTATACGAACAGGGACCAAGACCGCTTTCATAATAAACAGAAGCAATCGGTGCACGCCAGTCCAATACTAACGGCTGCGCATCATCCCCGGAGATTCCAACACGACCGATATAATACGCTTCTTTTTGTTGTTTTTCTTCTGCAAGAAAATCAATTCTGCCAAAATACGGTTTCTTTCTGGCTTTTTCCAGGCGCACCATATTCTGTTTATATTCCTTCAGACGCGCTGTTGCATTGTTCCAGAGTGTCAGACCTTCTTTATCCTTTGCATCGTAGACTTCCATCAGATCGGCAAGATCCTCATTTGCCTCCCGGATGGCTTTACGCGCCTGCACCAGATGTTCCTGCGCAATGTCGATGACATATGCAAGCTGTTGTTCTTCCGCTTCTCGGCTGGTACCGGGAAGTTCTGCTGCATCCTTTTTCATTTTTTCTGCCATAGCTCTTCTCCTATACATTCTCACATACGACAGTGCCCATCCCCTGCAGATCTCTCGTATTTTTGTAACTGTTCAGTTCCTTCACAGTTACAGGCAAAAATGCATTTAAGATCACCTTAGGTGATGGCATTTTTGCTCGTATGTCTCGGGATTTTGGCATATTCATGCCAAAACGCCTCGCGGAATATTACCTACTGAATAGTTACATTACGTTTACATTATTTATGATTCTTATTCAAACAGTGTTTTCATCTGATCCAGCGAATCTACACACGCGGTCAGCATCTTCTGAAGTTCCGCGTCCGGTTTTGTCTGATCCGGCACCATGACAACCTGACAGCCTGCCCGGTACGCACTGGTCACTCCGTTCGGTGAATCTTCTACCGCCATGCATGCAGAAGGGGCGAGTCCCAGCTGTTGGCAGGCATAGATGTAAATATCCGGTGACGGTTTTCCGCATTTGACCATATTTGCACAGATGATCCGGTCAAAGTACTCGTACAGTCCGATCTGTTTCAGATATCGTGCCGCGCGTTCCGTATCAGTTGCCGTAGCGATCGCACGCTGGATCTTCTTTTCTTTCAGATATTCAAGAAGTTCTACAGCTCCCGGTTTGATCTGGATTCCATCCCGTTCCAGATATTCTTCCATCAGCTGTTTCCGATATACACGAATCGCCGGATAGTCCAGATCGGGATCCTGAAACATTTCTTTCAGATGCTCCGGCGCATATGGCTGTCCCAGCGAACGCATGGAAAGTGCCTGCTCATCACTCATCGTATAACCAAAATGCGCCAGTGCCTGTGGCCAGCAGATCCGGTAATATTTTTCTGTGTCAATCAGTGTTCCATCCATATCAAAAATTACTGCCTGTATCATTCTTTATACTCCTTGTCTGTTCTTTTCCTGTAGTTGCAAATATACCAGTTTGCATCGACAATCGTTTTTATATTTTACTACAAACCTGCACGAAAAGGAATATGAAGATCGTTGATTTGACTGAGAAACCAGTGACTGCCAGCTTTTTCAGATACATCGCAGCATAAAAAGAACTCCTGCCAGCTCTGTCCGCCTGCAAGAGTTCCCGTGTTTTCAGACACGCTCTGGTATGAAGTTGTTATTGACTGCATTTGTTATATTTTGATTTGCTGATTCCAAGAATCACACCGAGAAACGTATCAATTGCCGTGATGGTTCCCACCAGCTGTTCTCCGTAGGGAAGCCCCCAGATGCCAGCCAGTGCAAAATACAACGTTCCCAGTGCCGGCAGAAAATACATGGCGAGCCATTTTAATCGATCATATGTTTTGTTGCTCATATCGCATTCCCCACTTCCTGATATGTCCCACCGCATCTGTGAGACGATACCCAGCTATCTATCTGATTTACCATATGCGTGAAATGTGTTTTCTGTCACTCTTCTTATATTGCAAGCGCTGCTTTTTATGCTGTCCTCTTTCCGATGCTTTGCCGGTTATATCGGATGTTACTTCTGTTTTTTCTCGACTCCGAAGATAGCGATCAAAGAACACAGAAGCAGAAACATCGGATAAAACAGCCGTGGCATGATCTGGAAGGCGGAAATCTCGTATCCCAGTTCATGTGCCGCCGAGATGGCTACCAGCATCTGTGCACCGTAAGGGATGACTCCCTGGAAGATACAGGAAAAAGTATCCAGTAACGAAGCTGTTTTCTTCGGTGTCACGCAATATTCCTGGGCCATCTCTTTTGCAATCGGATTCGCCATTACGATTGCAACAGTATTGTTGGCAGTTGCAATGTCCATCGCTCCGACTAGCAGTCCCATACCCAGCTGCCCGCCGCGTTTTCCTTTAAAGATCCGGTGGATCCAGCCGAGCAACGCATCAAATCCGCCATATTCCCGGATCAGCGCACACATGGCTGCAACAAGGATCGCCACCATACAGGTCTCAAACATACCCGAGACGCCGGAACCCATATTTGCCAACAGATCGGTCGGTGTGGTATGTCCGCCAAGCAGCATGATCAGTGCACCGGAGGCAATGCCGGTTAGAAGTACCACAAATACATTGATACCGATGATTCCACCGATCAGAACCAGCACATAGGGAAGTACCTGCAGCAGATGGTACGACTGATCGACTCTTCCGTGAATCTCTGTCTGAAAAGACAGAACCAGGATCAGAACCAGTGTGATCACCGCCGCCGGAAATGCAATCCAGAAGTTTTCCCGGAACTTATCTTTCATCTCGCAGCCCTGTCCGTTACAGGCTGCGATTGTTGTATCGGAAATAAAGGAAAGATTGTCCCCGAACATTGCACCACCCATGACCGCTCCGACACAAAACGGAAGATCAAACCCGGATGCAGCAGATACCGCAACTGCGATCGGTGTCAGCAAGGTGATCGTTCCCACGGAGGTTCCCATTGCCACCGACACGAAACAGGCCACTATAAACAGCACTGCAACCGAAAACCGCGCCGGAATCAGCGCCAGCATAAAATAGGCCACACTCTCCGCACTGCTTCTTCCGACAACGCCGACAAAGCAGCCGGCGGTCAGAAAGATCAATAACATCGTAATGATATTCTTATCGCCCACCCCCTGCGCCATCAGCTCCAGTTTTTTATCAAAATTTACTTTCCGATTCTGTACACACGCCACCAAAATCGCCGCCAGAAACGCTACGACGATCGGCACGTTATAAAATCCCATCGGAATCTTTAACACATATTCAAACAAAATTCCAAGCCCCAGATACAATACCAGGAACACGCCGATAGGGAGTAATGCAATTCCATTTCCTTTTTTCATGTTTGTTTTTTCCTTTTCTACTATCATTCATTTATTTTGATTTTGTAACTGTTCCATACTTTCATAATTACCCATTTTGATCCATTAGATAATTTCACTTTAATGCTCATATGAAAAATCAGATTTTTCACATAGCTGGAAGCGTAATTACTCTTTTACCATGTATATGGTACAGATTTTAGTCTTTCTATTTATATCAATATTCCGCAACAATGATCTATTTCATGTTGTATGATCTGCGCGATCCAGCCGGAATACATCTGTCGCTGTTGTTTGAAATTAATATCCTGGTATTGCACTTCAATCTCCTGATACCGCATACATTTTCTCACCCCTGCCAGAGATAAACACCCTTCTTCCGTTTCATATGCCCCGGACCTTTTGATGATCTTCGGATTATACATCAAAACATTCATAAATCCCATATGCACAGCAATGATATTTTTCCGTACCCCGATCATATTCGCCGCCATACCGACACATTCTTCTTCATGTGCCTTCAAAGTATCCAACAGATCCATCCCCGTCTTCCGATCCGCCTCAGTTGCAGGCTCAGATGGCTGGTTCAGAAAAAAGATATCTCTCATAATTGGTTTTACCATACTACTCCTCCATAATACAAAATATCTCCCCATGGGACACATCACTTGCGTGAGAGGTGTGGGGAGTCCTGTTACAGATATAATACAATATTAATTTAAAAAAATCAATGGTACAAAATTTTCTTTAAACTGTATATCGACAAATGAAATTCCTCCGTAAGTTCTTTCAGAGAACATCCATTTTTCTTCTTCTCACGGATCATCTGATTTCTTTCATCTAGTTCTTTTCTTATTCCCGTGCTGTTTCCCCAGCTTTGTCTTGTACCATCTTTTTTCGGAATATAGATCAGTTCTCCTGCACAGTATTCCTGAACCTGTATGAAAAGTTCCTCAGGCAGGATATCTTTTCCATTCAAATATGTCATGCGTTTTCTCCTTTTGAAATGAATTTTCATAAGATATCACAAAACATATTTGCTGGCGATCTCTTCTTACTCTACATATCCAATCGCCGTTTTTATGTTTTGCGATATATAGAGTTCGGATCCTATCATATTATTTGATTTCTTTATAAGTATAAGTATTTTACACATTGTCTGCTTCCTCGCTGATTTTGATACTGTTATTATAATATACTGAAAAAGATAAGTAAATGAATTATTCTTCATACCATTTCTGTTGCATCGTATAAAGCCTGTAATATTCTCCTTTTTCAGCTAACAACTCCTCATGATTTCCAATCTCTGCTATCTTTCCTTCTTTCATGACGATGATCTTATCCACTTCTTTACAGATTCCAATTCGGTGCGATACGATGATTGCTGTTTTTTCTCTGGCAATTTTCAGAAACATTTTTAATACTTTCGTTTCCATAAGCGGATCCAGAGCTGCTGTTGGCTCATCCAGAAAAATAACACTGCTGTCTTTCATCATTCCTCTTGCAATTGCAAGTTTCTGCCATTGCCCTACAGAAAGTTCTCTGCCGCCGAATTCATTTCCCAATAGTTGATTTACAGATGCCTGGGAAATGAATGTCTCTAACCCAACCTGATGCAAAAGCATGTATATTTTATCCGTATTTTCCATCTGCTTCCAGTCGCCAATCCCAATATTTTCTCTTACAGTCAATTCATACTTTATAAAATCCTGGCTGACAAAAGAAATTTGTTTATAAAATTCTTCCGGATCAAGAGATCGCAGGTTTTGCCTTCCGTAATATATCTGTCCTTTTTGTGCTTGATACAAGCCCGTCAGTAATTTTACCAGTGTTGTTTTCCCACTACCGTTATTTCCTACAATAGCGACAACTTCGTTTCGTTTTATTGTAAAAGAAAGATTCGAAACTGCCGGAGTTTTTCTCCCTGGATAAGAAAAACTTAATTGTTTTACTTTGATGCTGTCAAAATCTGAACAGAGTTTTTCCGTTCCCTTTTCCGCTTCTTCCATATCCATAAAATCATAATAATCTTTTACGAATGCTGCACATTCCGGAATCCGGCCAAGACTGACCAGAAAATACTTTGCTGCTGTTTGAAATGAAGTAAATGCTGCTAAGGCTGCCGCCATCATTCCCACATCCAATACCTGATGTAATAAGAGTAGTATTGTACTAAAAATACTCAGCAGATATCCGCTTTCACAGAAAATCTCACATATCAGTAAACTACGCATATCACGTTTCTTAAAATTCCAGACTTCCTGCTTCATATTATCCCGCGCCGCATACATTTTCTGCTCAATATAATCTTCGATTTCAAAGATTCGAAGTTCTTTTACTGCCTGCTTATCTCCAAACAGATGATACAGATAATTTCTGCGTCGTTCTCCTGCTGCCTGATATCTTTTTAACTCATAAAATTCTTTTCCCCGGACCAGTCGCACAATGAGATATGGGAACACGCTCAACAAAGATATCCCCACAAGAACCGGATGAAATCCAGCCAGTACAAGCAACGTGCCATTTACTTTAAGAAATTCTGCCAGTATATTAAATACCGATAAACTCAGATCCGAAAAACGTTCCTGCTCAATACAGTTTTTTGCCCGTTTCAGCATATTATTTGTTTCTGTATTTTCATAACAGATCATTGACAACCGGGTTCCTTTTTCTCCAAGTTCTATTTGTAATTGCTGTCCTGTCTGAAAATCAATTCTGACCATACAAGAATAAAAGATACTGTTTGCTACTTCTGACAGAACAAAAACTGCCAGAATCATACAGAAACAGATCAGGCTGCTTTTGAAATCTTTTTGGTAAACCAGATTAAGAAAAACGGACGTCAACCAGATCGTTATTGCCGCCATCAGCGACTGTAACATCATACAGATGATCTGAAGAACAAGTGTACGCGGAACAATTCGGTGGATATCTCTCAATGAGCGTAATAATAGTTTTTTCATTTTTCAGTTCTCCTACTGATACCATTCTGCCTGTCTGCAGAATAGTTCATGATACAACTCCTGATTTTTCATCAACTCTGTATGGTTTCCCTGTTCTGCTATTGTTCCGTTTTTCAGTACCAGAATATGATCCGCCATCTTTGCACTTGCCAGACGATGTGAAATCATCAGACTTCCTCTGGATCGTAACAGCAAATAAAATAACTGATACATATTATATTCTGATACCGGATCCACAGATGCCGTAGGCTCATCAAGGACTGCATAACCGGTATCATTCAGGAAAATCCTGCCGACAGCCAATCGCTGCCATTGCCCTCTGGATAAATCTATCCCCTCATGTTCCAGTTTTCCGAGACTGGTATCCAGTCCAAGTTTCTTTAGTTCTTCCAGATGCACCGCATCCAGAACTTCCTGCAATTCCAGATCATGAGAAATCCTGGCTAAATTTCCAAAACCAATATTTTCACGAATTGTCAGCTCATACTGAAAAAAATCCTGAAATACCACTTTGATAGCTTTTCCAATCTCACCATTGTTCAGATTTCTTATATCATATTCATCAAACAAAATCCTCCCACTGGTCGGCTGATACAGCCCACATAATAATTTTATGATTGTGGTTTTTCCGGAACCATTTTCACCTACAATGGCAGTACTTTTTGAAAGATCCAGTTCAAAACTGATATCATGTAAAGTTTCCGTTCCCGCGTTTGGATAAGAAAAACAAACATGCTCAAACCGGATCCGGCGGACAGGTCTGTCTATGCATCCTTTTCGTTCCGGAATATTTTTTAACGCAAAAAAGGAATGAAGATACGACATTTCCTGAATCTCTCTGGAAAAATTTCCAAAAGTTTCCAGTAAACCATTGACCGTATCGACAATGTTTAGAATCGTCTGGAATAAGACCAGAAACATACTAACAGAAATCCGTCCGGTAATCACACCATATAGCAGGAACCCTCCGGAACACAGATACCACAATGCAGCAAATGTACTTTTTCTTAACAAAGTTTTCTCTACTCTGATCAGCGTCTCCTCTTTTTCTTTTCTCAGTTTACTGCTTTGTTTTTTCCAAAGTTTTTCTATGTAATCCGTTGCCTGATATATTTTCAGTTCCGCCAGACTTGTCTTTCCGGTCAGCAATCTTTCATAATAAGCAATTTTTCGTTCATCTGCCGTCTGCCTGGAATATAAATCATACCACAGACATCCTGCCTTATAATTTTCATACAATATAGGGGGTAAAAACAGCAGAAAGATACCCACCAACAACGGGGATGCCTGTTGAAAAATCAGCAGATACCCGATCAGCAAGATTATAATTCTGACCATTTCACACAGTTTCCAGAAAATCATTCTTATTTTCTCACCTGGATTCTGCGAAATTCTCGAAATACTGTCATAAGTCTGCGGATCTTCATAACAGCTGTAATCCAGCTTTCTGTATTTCCGCACAATCTCTTTTTCCAACCGATCCGTTATTTGCATATCGAATCGAATTTCCACATAGCGATCCAACCCCGTCAAAAGCACTTCTGAAAATACACCAGCTATAAATATTACCAAATGCGTATTCAATATGAAGTGGAAATGATTCTCCTGTAATAAAATTAAAATATCGTTTACTATCCTTTGAAGAAGCACAGTATTCACCGGAACAATGATTGCTGTTAAAACAGAATTCAATAATTTCATACAGCCCCATAAGCGACTGTATTTCCATATGATACTTAAAATTTCTTTCATCTGAGTTTTCATATGATATCCGTCTCATTTCCTTTTGATGAAGTATAAGATCATTATACTTTCTCAATTCAAAACGTACAGGATAGAGAATTGTTTTAAAAGATTTGTGTACAAGAACGACTACTTTTCGTGTTTTACTATAGTTTACAATCGTGTAGATATTATAGTAGTTGTCTACACGATTGTAAACTTTTTGATATATTCAACTATTGTTTCTATTTCTCAATCTCAAACTTAAATTTACTGTTACTCCAGACATCATCCTTAAAATGGATCTCCATCGTCTTCCAGTCTTTTGGGACTTCGAAGCCGACCATTCCATCCATTTTCTTTCCGGGAGATATTGTTCCGTCCAGCTGGATACATTCATAAATGACCGGAAGATACGGATTCGTATATTCTTTTAAAAACAAATACACCGGATACAGCTCCGAAGAAATCACTTTCTGTACTCCGATAAGACCTGTCTGCTGATTTCTTACCAGGTCAATGGATTTATCTTCTCTCAATGCGCCCAGATGCTGATACTGCGATAAACGGTATTCTTCTGCCCGTGTCATAAAACTCCCCCTCTTGCATTCGTACAGGAAAAATTATATAATACCCTCACTTATAATGCAAGAAGCTGCCAAATTTATGAAACCATCTGAGAAATCCAAAAATACAAATGAACTGATGCAGATTCTTTCTTCTGCAAAAACGCCCGAGGAATTACAGGCTTATACAAAAACGTTAAAACAGGAACATATCAGCTGCTCTTTTGCCGATTTTATCTCCGAAAAGCTCCGGGAACAAGAGCTATCTGCCGCCGACCTGAGCTTTCAGATAATCGATCGCTGCCAGGATCACTTCGGAATCGGAAGAAAGGATATTCGCCAGAAGATCTCCATGGAAAAAGCCGGATAAGAGGCAGGTATCTCAACCTGACATCTTATCCGGCTATTGCTTCCAATGAACCCAGGATCATTCCTCTGAACCGATCCCCGATATGCAATGCAACAAATTACCCTCCGATGAACTATGAAACAGTATATAGCAAATCCTGTGAAAAAATCAAGAACAGGATAACACCAGAGGCACGATTTCTCCTCTTTTTACATCGATCAATCCATGATCGGTCAGTTTCAATGCAGGACTTACAGGGAGTCCAAGCGTTCCCACAGACATGATCGGATTATGATGCTCATATCCCAGATCGATCAGGCTTTCCCGCACTTCTTTCAGCGCGCTTCCTGTTGCTTCAATGGATGCCTCCGAAAGAATTCCACAGACAGGTAATGCAAGTTCCGAGAGAATCTGCCCATCTTTTACTGTAAGAAAACCGCCCTGCAATTCTCCGATTCTCTGTACGGCGAACAACATATCCTCCGGATCATTTCCCGCAACAAACAGATTGTGGTGATCATGAAAAAATGTAGTTGCTACGGTTCCCTCTCTCTGACACGAACCTGTCAGAAATCCATAACCGATATTCCCATTTTTCCCATGGCGTTCCAGAACCATCGCCAGCAGACATCCGCTTTTCTGCCAGCAGATCTTGTGCTCTTTTACCTGCATGGTTACCAGTTTCTCCGTGGTCTGGGTGCGATCCGGATGTACTTCCATCGCACGGACCGTTACTTCCCCTTCTTCGACCGGAACTTTAACATCAAAATCCGAAAGTGTTACTTCCGGAATGGAAACACTGTGATAAAAATCTTCCGGGAATGCATACGGTTCTACGGGGAATGCCTGTCTGTCCTCTTTTTTATAGATGGAAATTCCATTTTTAAACACCGTTTCAGGCTCCAGTAATTTTGCCGGATCCTTCAGAAGGATAAAATCTGCCAGTTTTCCCGGAGCAATCACACCCCGGTCATAAAAATGCATTCTCTGACACGGGGTATAGGTCGCGCAGTAAATCGCCTGTTCCTTTGGGAAGCCCATCTCTATCGCCTTTTGTACTACAGTATTCAGATGCCCCTGTTCATATAAAACATCTGCCATCGTATCATCTGTCACAAAAGAACAATATTCAAATAAATGATTTTCACAGATATACGATAACACTTCCGGCTTCAACATCTTATCCTGGATCTCAAAGAACATTCCATTTTCGATCCGCTGTTTTACCTCTTCCAAGGTATGTTCTGTATGATCTCCGTTAATGCCAAGATACAGGAATTTTGCAAGATCCAGATCCATCAGAGACGGGCAATGTCCTTCAATCACATATCCCGGATGTTCCTGCCGCAGATAATCCAGAAATTTTGTGATTTCCAGATGATTTTCCTGGATAATTTCCCGATAATTCATAATCTCGCCAACGCAGACCACATCTTTTTCACCAAGCAGATGCTTCATCGCCTCAAAATCAATCACACCGCCGGTGGTTTCCAGTTTTTCACTGGTCGATGGAACGCTGCTCGGAATCCCGTAGAAAATATCAATGGGTGCATCTTTTGCCGCAGATATCATCTCAAGGATTCCGCGAACCCCTTTGACATTTGCCATCTCATGTGGTTCGGAAACCACTGTGGTGACACCATTTTTCGCTGCACAGTTTCCAAAAGAGCCCGGCGTTGTCATAGAACTCTCAATATGCATGTGGATATCAACCATGCCGGGAATCATGTATTGCCCATCTGCATCGATTGTATGTTCCGCATCAAACAGATTTTCGTGCTTTCTGTCAATATAGTAGAATTTCCCATCTTTTACAGAGACATCTGCATCGATAAATTTTTTCAGATACGAATTAAATACTTTCGCATGTTTTATCAACAGCTGAATCTTCTCCATCTGTTTTCACCTCATTTATACAATAGAATAAAAATATAAGAGACAGACAGCCACAAGAACATACATCACCGGATCGATTTTTTTAATCTTACCGGTTGCAATCTTCATTACCAGATATGCCGGCAGTGCCACGCAGATACCATTTGCGATGTTGTTGGCAAAAATTGTGAAGGTCACACACAAAAATGCCGGGATATACTCTGTGATATCGGAATAATCAATGTTTTTCATTGCACTCAACATATTGATTCCAATAAAGATCAGTACCGGACCGGTTGCTGCTGACGGGATCACAAGAGCCAGTGGTGCCAGGAACAGAGAGATTCCAAAGAAAATACTGGTAAAGATGACTGTAAGTCCTGTCTTACCACCTGCTTCCACACCCGCAGAAGATTCCAGATATGTGGTCATGCTCGGCATACCGAACAGTGCTCCAAGACTTGTGGAAATAGCGTCCACTTTAAAACATTTATCAATACCCGGCAGATTGCCGTCTTTGTCCAGGTATCCTGCTTTCGCTCCAACACCGAGAACCGTACCAAAAGTAGAGAAGAAATCCGGTACAAACAAGGCGATCAGGAACGGAATATAAGCAAAATTCAGCGCTCCAAGAAAATCAATATTCATAAATTGTTTGCCAATACCAGCCGGAAGAGAAAAAATCTGCTCCGGAGCATGTGTCACACCGAACGGAATTCCCACAATCGTAGTCAGCACAATTGCCAGAATCATACCACCCGGAACATTCCGTGCCTTGATAACCATCAGAATCAGAAAACCAATGGCTGCCACGATAACGGACGGAGAAGCAAGATCACCAAAAGACAGGCAGTTTTTCGCATCATTTGCTACGATCAGCCCACAGTTTTTTGCTCCCAGAAGCGCAATAAACAGACCGATACCGGCACTTACTGACTGTTTCAGGCTGACTGGAATCACACGCACAACAGCTTCCCGCAGTCCCAGAAAAGAAATGATGATAAAAAGTACACCACTCCAGAAAATAACGCCTGCAGCAATCGGTGCGCTGATACCCTCATTCGTAATCATAGACGCGATAATACCCACGCTTCCAAGTCCCGGTGCTAATGCAAACGGACGGTTGGTATACAATGCCATCGCACAGGTAGTCACGATAATCAGAAGAATCATAATTGTCAGAGTTACATGTTTGTCAAATCCGGCTCCGGACATGATGTTTGGTACAGTAGCAAGAATGTATGCCATAGTAACAAAAGTAGTCAGTCCGGCAAGAATCTCTGTTTTGACATCCGTATGAAATTCTGACAACCGAAACTGTTTTTCCAGCCAATTTTTCATTTGTTTTTCCTCCCTCAATAAGATATGTCTTGATAAGCTGATAGAAAATATTGTAAAATAGGCAGTGCAGGAAGTCAAATTCATATTTTACATAAATTTTATGCCAAAACAGAATAGTCAGGGGGATTTTATGAACTACAGTGAATTGCACTATATTTTATGTATCGCCAAACACCAGAATCTTACCAGAGCAGCGCAGGAACTCTACATTTCCCAGCCCACACTCACCAAGCATCTGCAAAAACTGGAACGGGAAATGGGAGCGAAACTCTTCAGCCGAAATGGAAATACTTATGTGCCGACCTATACCGGAAGAAAATACATGGAATACGCCCGTAAAATTCTTCAGGTAAAACAAGACTGGGAAAAAGAACTGAAAGATCTGACGGAAAATAACGAAGGGGAATTGAATATTGCTGTTCCACTGATGCGAAGTAGCTGTATGATTCCACAGATTATGGCAGAATTTTCAAAAAAATATCCGAATGTCAATGTCAGCATCTGGGAAGAGGCATACTCTATTCAGGAAAAACTTCTGTTGAATGATCAGCTTGATTTTGGGATTTTTAATGAGACGAGGGAACATCCAAAACTGGAATACGAACTGCTGAAAAGAGAGGAAATTCTTCTGGTTATGCCACCGGATCATCCGTTGGCATCTTCCGGATATCAGTCTCCCTCCGACCAGTACCCGAGAATCGATCTGTCCACGCTTGCCAGCGAACCTTTTATTCTCCATTTTCCGGAACAAACCACCGGAAAACTGGTTCTTGAAGCCCTGGATCGCGCCGGTGTCCAGCCCCGTGTACCGGTTCGAAGCCGGAACACGGAGACCTGTGTAAAACTTTGTATGCAGGGAATGGGCATGTGTTTTACGCCGGAAACATATTTACAAAATATGGATTTTTTCAGAAAACCGGCTTGCTTTTCTGTCGATGAAAAAGGAATTTTTACAACACTGAGCATCGCTTTTCGCAGGGGAACTTATCTTCCCAAATACGCCAGGGATTTTATTGAAATTGCACGGAATAAATAAGGATTTCACTGATACAACGGATGGTTTTTGTGCCATTCTCTATTATCGCTTCTGCAACAGCAGATTCAGCCACTTTTCTTCTTCCCTTCCCGGACGCACATCACCGGTCACCCAGGATTCTTCTATGGAAAGTGACTCAGTATCACGGATGAATCTCTGGAAACTGCTCCAGGTGAAATCCGTGAAATATCTGCCGTTTCGCATCCCTTCATACTCTCCATATTTGAAAGAAGTGTAGATCCATCCATCGGGACGCAGGGCATCCGCCATTTTTTTCAGCACAGATCTTAATTCTGTTTTTTCCAGATGCAGAATCGAAGAACACGCCCAGATACCGTCATACTGCTCCCGGACATCCAGATCCTGAAAATACATCTGGCGTACCGGAATTCCTGTATAGGCACTGGCGATTTTACACAGTTCTTCGGATCCGTCTATGGCCTCCACCTGATATCCATGTTCCAGAAAATATTTGGTATCTCTGCCGGAACCGCAGCCAAAATCAAGAATTGCCGCTCCCGGTTCCAGTCTGCTTAAAAAACGATTCAATGTATCTGTCAGATCTGCGTGAACTGTACCGCTGACAAAAGAACCGGCATTTTGATTATAATATTGTAATGTTATATCCTTGTTTTCTTTATACATATTTATATCCTTTTCTGTTGCAAATAAAATTATGCAAATCAAAAACAGCTTTCAGGAAACTGACACGTAACCCGGAAGCTGTTTGATTATTACTATTTCACCAGTTTAAATGTCTTTTCCAGCATAAAGAACATCAGAATCAGGAAGAACAATACATAAACCGGAAGTAAACCGACAGAAATATGGTTTGCGATCAGTCCGAACAGCGGCGGCATAAAAGTAGATCCCACATACGCTGATTGTCAAGGTAGTTGTCAGTAAAAATTTATATTTTTTGTTCGTGCAGGTTATCAGATATTGTTCTGTACCTGACGTGAGTATCAATAAATGATCTAATTTATTGGCAATCACGTCAGGCACAGAACCCTGCTTGAGCGCTAGCATTTTGAATGAATTGATTTTTATGATACAGCAGTCTTTTCAGCTTCTGTTTCAAGCTGCTCCGGCATCTTATCCGGATTCAGATACACTGTATCTGGAAGACTCCAGTCACGGGTTGCACGTCCATTCCAACGTTCTGGATGCTCTGCTTTGGCAGCTTCGTAGACCTCTTTGCGTTTGGCCAGTATCTTATCAGACAAGCCGCTGCGGCGCTGGTATGGAGTAAGAAACTTCAACCCACTGTGATGGTGATCGTGGTTATACCACTTTACAAACAGGCTGACCCATTCCCGTGCCTCTTCCAGTGTTCCAAATCCTTTGGGCTGATAATTCGGACGATACTTCAGCGTTTTGAATAGGCTTTCGGCGTATGGATTATCATTGCTCACACGCGGTCTGCTGTTTGAAGGGGTGATTCCAAGCTGATACAGTGTCGCCAGCATTGTTGCCCCTTTCATGGGTGAGCCGTTATCAGAATGTAACACTAACGGTTCTGTAGTGAGCCGGCCTTGTTTCAGACAGATCCTTTTGATCAAGCTGCTGGCACAGTCTGCACTTTCTTCTTCGTAGACTTCCCAGCCAACGATACTACGGTCATAAAGGTCTGAAAAAAGGTACAGGTAATAAAACATCCCTTTATGTGGTCCATTCAGATAAGTGATATCCCACATATACACCTGATTCGGAGCTGTTGCGCTGTATGTAGATGGACGGTTGTGTTTTGGTGCTTCGCTGCGTCCACGATGATTTAACATTTTTTCTTCCCGCAATACACGGTAAAAGGTTGATTCAGAGGCAACATAAATCCCCTCATCGGCTAATGCAGGAACGATCTCACATGGTGCCATGCTTGCGTATTCTGGCCTGTTACAGATACTTATGATCTCCCGGCGTATCTCTGCCGATATCTTATTTGCAGGATCCGAGTGATCTGCTGAAGGACGTCCATCCCCATAGGAATCCGTATCTGTCTTTCGTTTTTTCCAACGGTAGAAAGTCCGTTCCGTGATCCCGAGACGGTCACATGCCTTTTTGCAGGTAGCCCCCGATGCAATGGCCTCATCGATCAGCAGTACAGCAGTTTCGCGGTCTGGGGCGCTGATCATTCGTCCTCTGGATCCCCCCAGATCGCATTTGCTTTTTTTGACAGTACAAGTAAAGCTGCCGCTTCCGCAAGAGCTTTTTCCTTGCGCTGTAATTCTTTTTCAAGTTTTCTGCGTTCTTTTTCAGAATCCTTGAGTTCACGGTTAAGCCGGGAAGCTTCCTTCGCGATACCGCCATTTGCATTCATGCAGGCATCTTTCCAGGCTTTGATCTGTTCAATATAAAGTCCTTTTTTACGGGCATACTCAGCAAGTTCCGTCTCATTCATGCTTGCTGTTTCAACGACAACTAAAAATTTGTCCTGTGTGCTCCAGTCGTCAGGGACAGCATCTGTACCAGGAGCGGCATAACCTTCCTTTCTGGCTTTATCCCGCCAGTTACGAAGTGTCTGTTCAGAGATACCTTCTTCCCTGGAAATCTTGGTAATGGATTCATTGTTTGGTGGAAGCATCCTTCTAAGGAGTGCATCCTTTAATTCTGGACTATAGTTCATAGTGAAAGCTCCTTCCTGTGATGGCTCTATACTACCACAAAAGTAATTATCTTTCACTGACAACTATCCTAACACACAGGGCATAAGCACTTGCCATCTGGATACCGATGATCGCCTGGGAGTTCTTCTCTCCGAAATTGGACGGTGTTGCATGGATGATAGATGGATAAATCGGTGCACAGCCAAGTCCCATAATAACCAGACCAAACAGTGCAAATTCATCGATGGATACCGGTAACAACATACCGATACATCCAACAAGAATGATAGCGATGCCCAGACGAATCATCTTGTGGTCTCCCATTTTTTCTGTAATAAAGCCTGCCAGAAATCTTCCAAGTGTGATACCGATGCAAAACAGGGACGCAAAGGCTGCTGCACGTTCCGCAGAGATTCCCTTTGCTCCTACCAGATAGCTGCTTCCCCACAGAATCACTGCTGATTCCAGTGCACAATAGGAGAAAAATCCAAGAAGAAGATTCGGAACGCCTTTGATCTTCAGTGCACCTTTGATTCCTACCATCTCTTCTTCTGCCTTTTCTTCCTGCGCAGTTTCTTTTTTATTCACCTTCCATATCGGCAGTGTCACGAAAAGAATCAATGTTATTCCGATCTGGATGAAAGATACCATGCGATATCCGTTCTGCCACACCGATGTGGTCAGTGCATAACTCATCACATACGGACTGATAATGGTTCCCAGTCCCCAGAAACAATGCAGCCAGCTCATATGCCTGGAGTTATAATGAAGCGCTACATAGTTGTTCAGTGCAGCATCAATCGCTCCCGCACCCAGTCCATAGGGAATGGCCCATAGACAGAGCATCCAGAAGGCGCTTGCCGTTGAAAATCCGAATAATGCGATTGCAGTAAGCATCACGCTGAACACAGTTACAATCTGTGTACCGAATTTCTTTGTCAGACGCTCAGACATCAAACTGGAACAGATAGTTCCTCCGGAAATAATCATAGTTACCAGACCCGCATAAGACAGCGGAACCTGAAAAGCCTTGTGCATCACCGACCAGGCAGAACCCAGAAGGGAATCTGGCAGTCCGAGACTGATAAATGCCAGATAAATCAACAGTAGTAATAGTGTATACATCTTTTTCTCCTTCTCTTTCATAGTACAACCGACGATGGAAAAGGGCGTCCCAAAGGTTTTCCATCGCCGGTTGACATTTGTTTTCTATCTATTACTATACGTTAAAATATATGACTTGTCACGGGAAAATTTGTGATTATCAGAGAAATTATTGATATTGTTGCCGGTTATTCAAAATTCGCTGACACACTGTACGAGATATTGCCGTAGAGTATCAGTTCGATATTTGCTATACCGGGTAAACTAATGGATCTCCGAACCCGTCTGTTATTTAGAATCCTCATTCCGTTTCTTAATGTGTCGAATGACAATATTTCCCATTTCTTCTACGGTTCGCATAATTTCTTGAATCTCGTCTTTTGTAATCTGATCAATATGCACACCTCCGGTACATACCACTGTAGTCTTGCATGCGGCACAGATCTGCTCGGAAAGTTTCCGGCACAGATACTCATCTTTGTGTCCGGTCAGATTCAGTACGGAAGACGTGGCACTGTAACTACCATCGCCTGTCAGGGAGGTGCGTGGAACAGACTGGATCACGCAGCCAATATGCGGTTTCTGCCCGCCTTCCACACTTACCAGAAGATCCTGCCCTAGTTTCTTTGCACTGACCTGCAGCATATATCCGCATACTTCACGTTGGACTGTAAAAATTTTTTCTGTGAGTTCTATAATCCCGTCCATCTTCGATACTCCTTTGCCTCGATGCCAAAAGGTTCCAGCAATTTTGCAGCCAGATGATAGACCATTTCATCAATACTCTCCGGACAATGATAGAAAGTCATCATCGGCGGAATGATCCGAACGCCCGGCATCATCGAAAGTTCCTGCAGATTCCGGAGATGAATCGGACTGAGTGGTGCCTCTCTTGCTGCAAGTACCAGCGGTCGCTGTTCTTTGATCGTCACATCGGCTGCACGAAGAAGAAGGTTTTCCGCATAGCCGCTGTGGATGCCGGCAATCGTTTTCATACTACACGGAACGATCACCATCCCGGCTGTCTGGAACGAACCACTGGCCGGTCCGGCTCCTATTTCTTCCGGTTTTAACACATGATCCGCCAGCGCTTCCACTTCTTCTACTTTCCACGTTGTTTCTGATTCCAGCGTCAGACGCGCACTTTCTGTCATGATCAGATACGATTCAAATTCTTCCGATTCCCGGATAATTTCCAGACATTTGATCAGTAGCGGCTGACCGCTGGCTCCGGTAGCGCCTACGATGATTCGCTTTTTCATTTTTCTACTCCTTGCATCATGATAGATTCCGGTTATTTATCGGTGTGTTTCAGCCATTTTTCCGAATCCACTTCCATAAAGTTTGCACGTTCAAACCGATGTTTCTGATCATATGGCACGGTACAGTCAAAAATCGTCTTGCAGGCAATTCCATGATCCCGGATGCTGGAAGAACAGGTCGGATCATTGGACGGATCCAGCGGATGACAGCGAACCCCCGGAATCGTAATAATATCTGCATCCCCCTGAAAACGGGTATTCATCGCCCACAGTACATCACTCATATCAAAACAGTCAACATCTTCATCCACCAGAAATACATGTTTCAGCTCACTGAATGCCGAAAATGCCAGCAACGCAGCCTGTCGCTGTCTTCCCTCATCGCTGGCTGTCAGTTTCTTAAACTGCAAAACTGCCATGTATTTTCCACCACCTGCGGAACAGCAGTATACATTCTGCAATCTGCCCGGCATCGCTTTTTCTACCATTCCGTAGATACTTGCCTCTGTCGGAATACCTGCCATGGAAACATGTTCTTCACTTGGTCCGATACAGGTCTGCATGATCGGGTTCTTCCGATGGGTAACAGCGGTTACTTTGATCAGCCAGCACTGATCGCTTGCCGGTCCGGTATATCCCGGAAATTCCGGCATCGCATATCCGGTATGGCTGTTCTGATCTTCCTGTACGCGGACACCCGGAATCACTTCACCCTCTATGACATATTCCGCATTGGCAATGGCACGTTCTTTTACGGTAACACAGTCGCACAGAACAACCGGTTCTTTCCGAAGAGCTCCGGCAACCGAAAGCTCATCATAGCCAAGCGGTGTTGTCGGCGGCTCAAAACAGGATCCGATCTCAATCGCCGGATCCACACCGATACTGATCGAGATTGGCAATTTCTGTCCCAGTGCCTCTGCACGTTCTGCCATCGCTCCGATATGTCTTGCTCCCGGTGTAAAGAAAATCGATAATTCATCTTTGCCCTGAATGCACAGACGATGAATCGTCACATCGTGAACGCCGGTATCCGGATGGGTGGCATAACACATACCAAGAGTGATATACGGACCTGCATCATCCGGTGTATTGGTCGGTGCCGGAACCAGACGGTACAAGTCAAAATCAGGATCTGTCGCTTTATGTACCACTTCCTGACACGGTGCTGCCGCCTTCGTGACTATCGGAGGAATTGGATTTGCCACACTTTCGTATAACATCTTGCCAAGATCTTCCGGCTGGCAGTCCAGCAGTGCTGCCACTCTTTTTCTGCTCGCCAGAAGTCCGATCGCTACTTTTGCGTCCGGGTGACCTTTTACCTTGTTAAATATCATCGCCGGACCTTCTTTTGTCGGTCGTTTTACGGTTCCACCGGCTCCCACATAACGATACACACCGGCCAGTTCTGCCATTGGATCTACTTCCACATCCGTCTCAACCAGCTGCCCCGGCATACTTTCCAGAAGCTTCAGGGCACTTCTCAAATCTCTTACTTTCTGTTCCATAGGATTGCTGCCTTTCTCTTATTTTCTTTATAAAATGCATTTTCTGATAAATTATTTTAAATAGATTCTCATAGCGAATCAATTCTTTTTGTGATATGATTAATTCCAGAATGGAATGAAACGAAACAATACAATACGAAATCGGGAGGATTTTACATGACTTTTGAACAGATTGACTGCTTTATTGCTGCCGTACACGCAGATACCTTTTTTGATGCGGCAGAATTGCTCCATACAACCCAGTCTACTCTTTCCAAACAGATTCAGAAGCTGGAAAAAGAATTGAATCTTCAACTCTTTGACCGCAGCCGTCGAAATGCAGTGCTGACACCCGCCGGAGAACTTTTTTATCAGGAAGCCCAGGAACTTTCCCGGCAATACCGGCAGATGCTTTACCGGATGTCTCTGTATCAGACTGCCAAGGAACAGCAATTATCTGTGGGAACGCTTCCTGTACTCTCTCAGTATCATCTTACCGGAAGTTTCCGCCTGTTTCAGAAAGAACACCCAGAGATTTCTCTTGCTCTTACCGAGGTGGAAGAAAGCGAATTAATGGAAGGCATCGAAAAAAAGCGATTTGCCATGATTCTTGCCAGAGAATCTATGATCGATACGGAACATTATCATTTTTTTCCTATTGCAACCGACCGGATCTGTGTCATGCTTCCGGCAGATCATCCACTGGCAACACGACAAAAGCTTTCTGTTACAGCACTGACCGATCAGTCTTTTCTGCTGATGCACCCATACACATCCATTTATCAGCTGTGTATGCAGATTTTTCAAAATGCAGGTATTCATCCGTCGATTCTTCGCACTGCACGCGTAGAGTCTTTAATCAGTGCCGTTGCTGTCGGAGAAGGTATCAGCCTTTTTGCAGAGAGCAATTTTCGTCTGTTTCAACATGAGGGCGTGATATCTGTTCCGTTGGAAGAATCACCGGTACTCCGGATTGGATTTGCATATAAAAAAGCCAGAGAATATACTCTGGCCATGGATTGTTTTTTACATTTTATGGCAAATGCACAAAATTCACAACAATAGCGAAGGATTGCCTTTTTTATATAAAATAAATCAAGGAGATTATTATTATTTGCTCGGAAAAGATTGCTCAGTTCTTTTTTATTTAACAAACTAGATAATCAAATTCTTCGATATTTTCAATCCCCATCTTTCTTAATACTTGAATAGAGTATGCAATATCTTTTTCACAGTTATATCCTTGTATCCGAGGAACTCTCACTTTTATCTTGGATTGCGGAATTTGTGTACATAACATCTTTAGATTATGAATTACATTTTCATTAGAACATCCAGTATAAAATTCATATATTCGTGAATTCATATCTTTAACATCAATGTGCCACACGTCTACAACATCAATAAGCTTTTCTATCTCATATGCCAATACATTTAGAGAGGTTTGAACATCTATGTTCCATTCTGGATATTGTTGATGAAATGCTCGAATAAAATCAGCATATAATAGTGGCTCTCCTCCGCCAAATGTAACCCCTCCATTTGACATTTCAAAATAAACCGCATCTTTTTCAATCATATGGCCAAGCTGAATATGTATTCAGATAGTTCCATCCCAAAGAGCTTTTTTCGTAAAACACTACCATTTTTTACATCCTCTCATATTTCTTTCATGTTCCTGACCTCATGAGCTGTCACCGACTTGCTCACATGGATTGTCATCAGATTGATGAACTTTCTGTCATCCGTCCCCGCCTGAGTTCAGGCGGCAATGATGTTTATAGGGTTATGCTTCCAAGTGAATAATCCGGGCTCCGTGTCACTGCGGTCCGGACTTAGGAAACCGTAAATCCGTCTTGTACAATTACAGCCTTTGACCCGTAATTCGCATAAAGCAAAATTATCTTCGACGTATGAATTCCCCGGTAACGCTATTCTTATTTTCTGCAACCTGCTCCGGTGTTCCCAAGGCAACGATTCTTCCGCCTGCTTCGCCGCCTTCCGGACCCATATCTATGATATAATCTGCGTTTCGGATCACATCCAGATCGTGTTCGATCACGATTACGGTTGCCCCCTGATCCACAAGTGCCTGGAACACCTGAAGCAGTGTCTTTACGTCCAATGGATGTAATCCAATCGTCGGTTCATCGAACACGAAGACGGAATCGGACTGCCCTTTTCCCATCTCACTGGCAAGTTTCAGTCTCTGTGCTTCCCCACCGGACAGTCCCGGTGTCGCCTCTCCCAGGGTCAGATAGCCAAGCCCAAGATCTCGCAGTACTTCCAGCCGCTGCCGCACCACTTTCCAGTCTCCTGCCGCCTGTAGTGCTGTGTTCACATCCATCGCCATCATCTGCGGCAGCGAATACCTTTTCCCCGGTTTCTTTTCATAGCAAACCTGCCATGCCGCTTTCGCATACCGAGATCCTTTACATTCCGGACACACCACATCTACATCCGGCAAAAACTGTACATCCAGTGTGATCTGCCCTGTTCCATCACATGCCGGACATCTGAGATTTCCGGTATTATAGGAAAAATCCTTTGCCTTGTATTTCATCCTTTTTGCATCGTCAGTTTTTGCGTAAATCTTTCGAAGTTCATCATGCACATTGGCATACGTTGCCACGGTAGAACGAATGTTGATTCCAATCGGTGACGCATCGATCAGTTTCACATGGGAAATCCCCTCCGCAGAAACATTTTTCACGTGTTCCGGCAATGTCTCTCCGTTCAATGCTGCCTCCAGTCCCGGAATCAGGCTTTCCAGTACCATCGTAGTCTTGCCAGAGCCGGACACACCGGTCACAACGGTCAGCCTGCCTTTTGGAATATCGACTTCCAGAGGTTTTACCGTATGGATCGCATTGGTAGAAAGATGGATAACTCCCAGATCAAACATATTTTCAGCATGCGTCTGTTCCCGTACCGGCAAATTCGTTTTCTGCGCTAAAAACGGACCAATCATGGAAGCCGGATTCTTTGTAATCTCCGGAATCGTTCCCTCTGCGATCACATATCCGCCGCCATTTCCTGCCTCCGGTCCCATCTCCACGATCCAGTCAGCTTCCGACAGAATCTGCGTATCGTGATCCACCAGAAGAACCGAATTACCATCTGCGATCAGATCATGCATTACGGCATTCAATCCATTAATATTGGAAGGATGTAATCCGATCGAAGGCTCATCCAACACGTACAGCACACCTGTCGTACGGTTTCTCACAGCTCTCGCCAGCTGCATCCGCTGCCGCTCCCCAGTAGATAATGTAGCGGCGGCTCTGTCAAGAGACAGGTAAGAAAGTCCCAGATCTATCAGTCTTTTTGCAGCTGTCTGAAAAGATTCGCAGATTGCCTCTGCCATCGGACGCATTTCCTCCGGCAGAGAATCCGGAACATCGGCAACCCACACAACCAAATCTTTTAAAGTCATCTGACACGCCTCCGCCAGTCCGATGCCTCGAAGTTTCGGTGCTCTCGCTTTTTCGGAAAGTCTGCTTCCCTGACACTGCGGGCAGATCTCTTCTTTCAGGAATTTTTCCACACGTTTCATGCCCTTTTCATCTTTTACTTTAGCAAGGGCATTTTCCACAGTATACACCGCATTATAATAGGTAAAATCCAGTTCTCCTGCCTGGTTCGAATTCTTTGCTTTATAAAAAATATGTTTCTTTTCCGCCGGCCCGTGATAAACAATATCTTTTTCTTTCTCCGTCAGCTCGCGAAACGGAATATCCGTGCGCACACCCATTTCCCGACATACATCCGTCATCAGTGACCACATCAGACTGTTCCACGGTGCAACCGCCCCGTCATCGATACTGATCGAATCATCAGGTACCAGAGAATCAATATTTACCGTCCGTACTCGCCCGGTACCACCACATTCCGGGCATGCACCCTGAGAATTAAACGCAAGTTCTTCCGCACTCGGCGGCTGCACCTGCTCCCCACAGATTGGGCAAAGAATCTCCTGCTCCGCTGCCACTTTTAATGTCGGCTCCACATAATGCCCATTGGGACACCGATGCGAAGCCAGCCTCGAATACATCAGCCGCAGACTGTTCAAAAGCTCCGTTCCCGTGCCAAACGTACTCCGGATTCCCGGAATTCCCGGCCGCTGATGCAGCGCAAGTGCCGCCGGTACATACAAAACTTCATCCACCTGTGCCTTCGCCGCACCCGTCATACGTCTTCGCGTATAAGTAGAAAGCGATTCCAGATACCTCCTGGATCCCTCCGCATACAACACCCCCAACGCCAACGACGACTTCCCGGAGCCGGACACACCTGCGATGCCTACGATCTGGTGCAGGGGGATATCTACGTTTATGTTCTTCAGGTTGTGGACTCTGGCACCTCGGATTTGGATGTATTTGGGGTTGTTATCGTGATTGTTCATTGGTTGTTCTCCTTTATTTCTTACATCTTTGATTGACTTTTGATAGAAATACTTTATAATGAAGTTAAGAAATGGGTTTTGTGTCGTGTACGGTCTTAGGATCCAAGCGGGTTGCTCGTTTCTTTTTTATTCTATACAAAACTTTTATCCAGCTCACACAATATCTTTATATTATAATCCCATAATGAGCCGATAACCATCGGCTACCGGCTCATCGTTACTCAATTCCGTATTCATATAATTTCCAGAATTTTTTATTTTTTAAAAAGTAATCACTTCCGGTTCATGCGTAAATGCAGAAATCGTTGCGGTTGCATTCTTAAAATAAAAAACTTCTGTATTGCCATCATCTGCGGCATACATTTTCTGTAAACTCGGATATGCATCCAGCATGGACTGTCTTGCTTCCACACGATCATCCTCTACCAGTTCGCCAGCCACACGGATCCATTCACCACCCTTAAAAGCACAGATCTCAGCTTTCGGATTGGCATGTAACTGTTTTGAGACATCTTTCACTTTTCCGGTCTGGATATACAGCTTGCCCTCAAAAATATGAGCTGTTCCAAAAGGACGAACTCTCGGTTGATTACCCTCTACAGTTGCCAGATAATATGTCTCTGCGTCTTTTAAAAATTGTAATACTGTCTCCATGATTATGCCCCTTTCTGTGGTGATATGTTTGAGATAAGTATAGCACTGGAAAGACGGATGTGCAAATTTTTATGTATTCATATCCACCTTTCATCTTGCATTCATTGCACCAATTTCTTTTATTTTCCTGTGGATTTTTCATAAAATCATGTATAATCAAATCAACAAGTATTTTGGTCGACAAGACCATACATTAAAAACACTTTGACCGACGAGGTTTCTCTGGTTTTCCAGAGCGGTGGATGGTTAGCGCCATCCACCTTTAAATGTCAAATAATTTTTTCTTCTGATTCTCAGGAATAAATTTCTCCAATTCCCCATACTTTTCCTCATTATCCCATATCAGCCATCTCTTAAATGCCGTAAACGCAGAACTGTCTTTCAGTTCCCTCTTCAGAAGCATCGCAATATCCTCTTTTTCCTCTTCGTTCTCTGCTTCCTGATACTCCCTTACATATTCTTTGAACTTTGAAAGATCTTTCCGCAACGTTTTACGTATAATCCTTGCTTCCATTTTCTTCTGAGGAGTCGTTCCATAATATGCATCATTTAACAGCAAAATGGTATTTCTGATCGCTACATTATCATCCTTCACCGGCACAAACTCCAGTTTTTCATCCGTTCCAAAATAACCTGTTTTCCGAAAAGCAATCAGGTGTTCTACAGGCTCTGTTGTACAGTTCAATATTGGTTCATATTTGTCTGACTTAATATTGTTGCAATGTGCACATACCCAAAACAGATTATTCCAATCATATTTCAGTTTCTTATTGCCCCGGTGTGGAATCAGATGTTCAATTTGATAGGATGTTGCTTCTTTGTTTTCACAAATATAACATTTTCCATGGAATACTTCCCGTAAAGCCTGATTCACATGTTCTGTATTGTATGAATGTCCTGTATTACATGCTTCCTGCAAATCATCCATTGCCTCTTGTGTATGCCGGGTTGTTTTCCTCTCAATCTTAATCATTTGTTCCCCTTCTCCGTTCGATATCCTCAAACTTTTCTCTGGCAGCTCCTGACAGATCTGTTGACAGATTTTTAAATTTTATTTTTAATTCTGCCCGTTCAGCCCTCTCCTCTTCCGTCAGTTTTTTTCCAGAACACAACTGTGCATATCGCTCCAGTTCCTCTTTTAATGTATCTGAATATTCATCTGCCTCAAAGTAGCCTTCCGCAAGTTCATCTGATGAAAAAGCAGCCAGATTTTCCAGTTCCACATGCTTTTCCAGATCATATGCTTTCGCATTGGAAATAGAATTCAAAATATATGGCGAATGTGTTGTCACGATAAATTGAATATTCGGGAAAAATTCTGTTAAGAATGGAAGAATTTTTTTCTGCAGTTCAATATGAAGATGCGTTTCCAACTCATCAATCAGAACAATTCCCTGTGCATTATACTGACTGATTTCTTCATCCAATAACCAGTTTTTATCCATTCGAAGAATCAAATCGGATACAATATAGATTACAGATGAATAGCCATCTGACAGTTCACTGAATTCAAAAGGCTCCCGGCCTTCCTGTCTGATTTTAAAATTATAATTTTTATAATCATATTCCAGATGAATCGATTTTTCGTCCAGCAAAACCTGCAGCGCAGATTCAAATCTGTCAAACCATTGTTGAATCCGCTCTACGATTTCCTTATCGCCTTCGTTTCTTGCAAAAGACTGCTGGGTTTTCATGTGAACCATATATTTAAGAAGAATATTTCCGGCGTTCTCTGTGGTATTATATACCTCAGCCAGTTTAATATTTTCCACACCATTCGGTTTCGCAAATTCCGCTTTCCGTTCTGCCGGGAAATACGCGGTTATAAATTCTCCTTTTTGATATACACCTTCAAGTCCATCACTTTCATTCCATGTAACCCTGATACCATCATTATACTCTTGAATTCTATTAGACCATTTCTTATATTCTTTTTCTGCTTTAAATCGTTCAGTCTCACTTGAAGCATTTTCTATTTCTTGTTTTGCATCTGCTACCCATCGTGGCCAATTCCCCGTTAATGACATAAGATATCCATCCTTAAGAACTTTCAGATATCTCACTAATCTTAACAGTAACGATGTTTTTCCCGAACCATTTTTTCCAGTCAACAGCAAATGCTGCCGTTTTGTTGTATCCAACTCGATCGTTATATTTGATAAATGATACAACTTTTCTATATTAATTTCACTGATAAAATATTCTTTCACTATGAATCCTCCAGTTATTCTGCCTAACTATTCATTATAGTATCATGGGCGGAAGAAATTTTCAATTTTTCTGGATATACTCCCTGATCTTCTCAATCAACCCTTCATCCGCCGGCAGCCATTCCACACTCCCCAGTGTCTCCTTTGTCAGCCACTTTGCTGCCTCGTGCTCTTTCAGCACCAAATCTCCAGACTTCACAGTGCAGATGAAGCAATCCATCGACAAATGAAACTTCGGATAATCATACTCCACGGTATCCAAAAGTTCTTCCACCTGAATCTCCGTATCCAGTTCTTCCCGGATCTCTCTTACGATTGCTTCTCTGGCTGTTTCCCCTTCTTCAATCTTACCTCCCGGAAATTCCCAGCCATCTTTGAATTCACCGTAACCTCTCTGCGTTGCAAATACTTTTCCGTTGTCTATAATAATCGCTGCCACTACCTTAATTGTCTTCATCCTGCGTCTCCTTTATCCATTGATAATATACTCATAAATATCTTCTCTGACCGGCGTATCCAACGCCCACTCAATCTCTACTGCTGTCTTGTCCGTATTAGCCATGACAAATTCTTCGGTTCGACCCGTAGCTGTCATCCGACCAAGATAATAAAATTCTTTGGAAATCTTATCATCCTTATTCTTTCTCACAAAAAGCTGTACATCAATCCCCCGTTCCTTTGCTTTCAGGAAATTTTGCACATCCTCTGAATCCCTGCTTCGCCCACTTTTCGAAATAGCAATCAGACGATCCGCTGTGAGAAAATGATCTTCGTATTTTGTTGTATCGCTGATATCCTCCTGTTTATCATAATTGATAAATACAGGAAATGTTTTTGTCTTCTTATCATATTTATACCCACCGATATTCAACGGAACTTCATTACGCTCCCAGTTTAACAACCGACAGGCATCCTCATACGTATATTTCTGATATAATACCAGATCCGTATCCTGATATGTCTTACTATAGTTCATCTGATACCGGGCGATACCAAACTCCACAACTTCTTCCAGTATCTTATAAAACTCCCGATTTCCAACATCTTTTCAAAATTTTCGGAAACCCGATAATCTTTCCCTTCTTTTTCAAGAAAAACACAGGAAGCATACGTTTTCTTTGCCGCACTGGTTGGAAATTCATTCGTCATGATATTTACTACATTTTCCGCGCAGTTTTCTGTCATAGCACGATGATATTTTTTCTCCAGCGCTTGCTGCAAAATATTCAACAGTCCATGATGATACTTTAGCATACGATTCAGAAGTTCCAACTCATGAATTCTTTTCCCGCTGGCTAATTTTTTACATATGAATTCAATAACCTTTTCTTCCTCTTCGGAAAGCCGTACCGTATATTCTTTCTCGTATTTCACCAGAAACTTATAATACGAACCCAGACTGTTATTCTCAAAAATCCGCAACACATCCATCTCGCCATATCGGTCAAAATCCGATAGCTTCGGAATATGTCCCAGTTTATTTTTAAGATTTGTATAATTCTCTCGGATTAGCTTAATATCATTAAAATTCGCCGTATCAATCGCCTGGAAAATCCTTTTCCTGGAAATTTCATCAAAGTGAATGGTACTTGCTCCCGGAATCACCCGTCCGCCTTCGGTTACATACCGACGAATATTATCTTTGTTATAACTTCGGTCTCCGGATAACGCAATTGGAATCATAAAATTATTACGATAATTTCCAATGAAATCCAGAACCACCACGTATTCCTTATTTTCTGCTTTACGCAGTCCCCGACCCAATTGCTGGATAAATACAATCGGAGACTCCGTAGGACGCAACATGATAACCTGATTGATTTCCGGCACATCCACACCTTCTGAGAAAATATCCACGGAAATAATATAATCCAGTATATTTTCTCCAGCATCTGCTGCCAGCCGTTCAATTGCATCTGCCCTTGCTGACTCAGAATCATTTCCGCTTAATACCTGTGTTCTCCAACCACGCTTATTGAATTTCTTTGATAATTCTTTTGCTTCATCAATCCGGCTGCAGAAAATCAAACCCTTCACCCGATCACCACTATAGCTGAAAAACTCCGCCTGTTTCATAACATTTGTCACACGCTCATCCGAAGTCAAACACCGAAAATTCTCCAGTTTTTCCTCTGCTCCCTTCGCCTCATCCGCAATCACTTCCAGATCTGTAATTCCAAAATAATGGAATGGGCATAGCAAATCTTCTTCCATAGCATCCTGCAACCGAATCTCATAGGCAATCTGATGATTAAAAATCTCATAAATATTTCTGCCTTCCAGATTATCATCTCGCTTATCCGGTGTCGCAGTCATACCAAGCCACAGTTTTGGTGTAAAATACTCCATCACTTTTTTATAACTGTTGGCAGAACTATGATGTGCTTCATCAATAATAATCGCGTCAAATGCTGTCCGTTCAAAAGCATGCAATGTCTGTTCTTTACTGATAGTCTGAATAGTTGCAAATATATAATCTTTGTCCATTTCCTGATACTGACCGGTAACCATTCCCATCGAAACACTGCAGCCAAATACTTTACGGTAAGATTTCTTTGCCTGCTTTGCAATCTGATTCCTATGTACTAAAAATAATACCTTCCGAAAGCCAAGCTCTCTCATGGCAAAGGCAGAAGCATACGTCTTTCCCGTACCTGTCGCACTGATCAGTAACGCTTTATCTTCCCCTGCATCATATATTTTCTGCAGATTATTGATAAATCCGGTCTGCATGGAGTTTGGTTGTAACCGATACGCCTCTAACGACGGAATCTGTTCCTGGCGCGCCAGTTCCTTCTGTTTACGGATAATTTTATTTCTTGTATAGTTTTCCGTATAACTGTCAATAAATTGTTCAAATTCCACCGCCTGCGGAGAATTCCACAAATCCTCAAATTCTGTCAGTACACTTTGCGCATATTCCCCTTGTTCCGTAGAAACAATCCTCGTATTCCATTCCCGATTCACAGTAAGCGCACTGAGTGTCATATTGGAACTTCCCACAATAATCCGGTACATCTCTTCTTTTTTGAAAATATACCCTTTTGTGTGAAATCCTTCTTCTGTCTGATCTGTTACATACATCTTTACATGCAAATTGGAAAACTCTTCTAATTTCCGCAACGCCTTCGGATCACTGAATGTCAAATAATCCGTTGTCAAAATCCGCCCCGGAATCCCCCGCTTCTCCAGTTCTTTTAATGTCTGAAGCAGCGGTGTAATTCCACTCATCGTGATAAATGCCACACTGATGGCAAACTGCTCACAGGATAATAATTCATCCTCAATGGATGAGATTACCTTACGTCCCTCTTTGTAATTGTTGGATACAAACTGCGGTCGGTAAGCCAGGTTGGAGGAGACGGTGTGGTCGATGAAAGCTGTGGTTAACGCATAATTCAAATTCGTTATTTTTATTTTATTCATTTTTAGTATCTTCTCACTATCAAATCAAATATATATAAACTCAATTTTTTCTTGAACTGTATTGTCTTATTATATTTAATATCAATTAGTAATTAAACAACTTCTCGCAAAATATTTTATTTATGTCATTTTCTTCTATTAAATATTCTGATACATCAACTATTTTTTGGATTTCAAATCCAGTTATGCGCATTATCTCACTCACAGTTAATCCTTGGGCAATAAGTCTAGCTATTCCGTTCAAGGCAATTGTTGTTGCTGTAATATTGTTTTGGCTTTCTGTTGAAAATTTACTTTTTACAGTTTGTAAAACAGAATTAGAATCCAATTTTTCTCCCTTTGTATTTGTAAAAAAGTACGTTCTGTTATGATATTCTTGTAGATAATTGTAATAATTCATATGCTCTAGTATTTCATCATATAATTTTATTTTATAAACACCTTTGCGATTTTTTATAGTCATAATACCATTTTCCAAATCTACATTTGTTCTAACTAAACCAACAATAACGTTTAATTTAAATCCATAATTTAACAATAACTCACAAATAACCTTTTGACCATATTGATAAAAATTATTCACATTTAGTTGATCTATAATTGTATGTAAGCAAGCAAGTTCTTTCTCATCAATAGGAACATATATTTCACGTTCCAATTCTTGATTAAGATTTCGGCAAATATTTGTAATTAAGTGTTTATTTCGGCACCCTCGTTCTAACGCTGGACAACATATTCCTCCTAATTTTGAAATGTATTCGGAATAAAACAAATCAATGGCACTTAAATATCTATTTACCGCTTCAACTCCCTTTACTTTTTTGCTACTTTGGCAATATAACATACAAGAATGCACAATATCATATTCCGTTATCACATTATTGAATAAATCTTTTAATCCAGAATATTCAAAATCTTTAAAAAACTTTACAAAAGCAGCATAACATTGTCCATAGTTTTCCCGTTCATATTTCTTTTGGTTATAATATTCTTCCACAGCTATTTTTAATACATCATTCATTAAGTTCCCCTATTTTCATCAAGTATATTTATTTGTATTTTTCTATTATTACTCTAATAATGTCATCTTTTATACTGCATAATCCATATTATTTGGTATTATTGAATTTTTATAAAATTTCACAAATATCAGATAATATTTTATAGAAATATTTATTCTTCATATTCGAAATATTCTTTTGCCAGTACTTCAAATACCTTGGCGCTTGTATAAGAAGCATATTTATGATATTTGTCTCCTTTAGCTGAATCAGCAAAATCGCTCACAGCTTTTAACGCAACAAATTTAGGTCTTGGATTTATTCCCCAATTGGCTGCATAGTACATACCATATATTTCCATTTCAATTCCTAACACTTGTCTATCCTGATTTTCCAACACATCCTTAACGATTTCAGGATCAGTTACTACGGAAGCTCCCGACACAACAGGTCCAATTAGCAACTGTAATTCTGTTCCTGGAACATCTCCCATTCTAAAATTATCTTTTATTTCTCTTAATTTAGTTTTGTTTTGACTTAAATTTCTACAATAACTTGTCATTTTGGTATCTATAGTCAATGCGTTAATTGAATTTAAATGGTAAGCACTATCTTGATTTCTAATATCCTTTCCAGCTCTATAATCCCAAGAAGTATTTGCAACAATTACATCACCAAAATTCATTTTATCCGGTTTCGTTCCACCAGTGATTCCAGTCATAACCATATATCTAGGTGCAAAATTATTAATCATTTTTGTTGCTAATGATGTTGCTGCCACCATACCCATTTGGTTTGCAAATGACAATACGACTGAAATCTTTTTATCTTCTGTATCAAAAAAACCTTTATAGTATATATCATCGTCATATTCCACTTGATATTTTTCAACGCTAACTAAGGAATTCTTGATCATTTCTGCTTCTTCTTCTAATGCGCAAATAACTGCTATATCAAAATCATATATTCTATGGACAGTGGTATTTTTCACGATAGAAATTGCTGCTTCTACACAAGAATTCAATTTATTTTCCCATGCATTTGAACCCTCATCATAAAAGATTGCCGTATGTATTTTTCCTTCAGAACTACTAAATACTTCTGTACTTTGTTCATATCTAGATACAGAAATTACGTATCTGGGATACGAATAAAATTTTGAATCTTTTATTGTCTTTAACAAACGCATTCCACCGTCTTGTTGCGGATTTTCACCAAAAATTTGTGGTAAACAAATATCCAAAATCATAATATCAAAATTTCTTTTTTTTAACTCCCGTTTTGCAGAATTAATACAATTGGCAACAATTATTTCAATATCCTCTGTAATTAGGGGTTCTAGTACACGCCTAATTGCTTGTATTTTGTTAGCTGCATCGTCTACAATTAGTATATTAACCATGTTCTTCTCCTATATTTTCTCTAATATATCTTTCAGTTCCATACTCCAATCATCATTTCCATAAAAAATTGTTCCCTTCCATATATCTTTAAACCCCTCCTGAAATTCTGCATTCAAAGAATCTAATGAAATTTTATCGTCATCAAATGTTTCAAACTGTGTAATAATAACCACGGGAACAATAATTTTTCGATTTAACATTCTTTTCATAATATTTTTTCCTGCAACAGGTTTTTTATCACCACCACTTTCAGTATGTGTAATATCGTAAGTTGGCAATGACATATCTAAAATAATTAAATTCCATTTATTTTCATATACTTTTCGCACCCCGCTATTAAAAGAATATGCTTCTTCTATGCTTGCCTGTGGATATATTTCTATAAGTACGGTTTTTATTTGTTTTAATTTATTCGAATTATCTTCAATTAATAATATCTGCATTTACACCTCTCAAAATCTAATTTTCATAAAGAATATATTTTTCTCCTTTATATAACCAAAATCAATATCTGGTTCTCTTTTTAAATCATATGCTATAATTTTTACAATTTTAGGTATACCAGTACCTCCCTCTCCTTTCACTTTTTCCAAATACTTCCCTGTTTGAATTAGCTCTTTAGCCTGCTCCACCTTTAGTTCATCCTCAGAAATATTAGCAGAGCAATTATAATCATTCTCAATGTAAATATAAAACTTCTGATTTTTATATTGTAATTCATATCGAATTTCAATATTTATTCCATCCGAAGAGATAGCTTTTTTATATATATTATCAAACAAGTTATAAAATATTCCATCAAAATTTTTCAAATATCCACCTGAAATCTTTTCACTCTCAACTGGCTTTAGCGCTTTTGCAATAAAGCGTTTTTCTGGATGCATATTTCTAATTGTTTGAAGTCCCAAATTAAAAGCAAACTGTAAATCAAAATCATTATGTTTACTCTCTGTACTTCTTTGAAACCAATAACATATTTTATCAAGAGTATTCAACATATCTGTCGACGCTTCAGCTATTTTTTGTTGCAAATCACGTAACTGAGCTTTATTATTGATTTTTGATACTGCATTTTTTAACTCTTCAAAAGAAGTATTATAATCCTGTGCTATTTCATTTTTTATTATTTTTTTAATTTCACATAAATTTTTTTCTGTTATTTCCCATAAATGATTTATAACAATATCTAAAAATTCTTCAAAAGTTGCGACTTCTTGCATTTCAAGTGTTATTTCAAGATAGTCTAAACTATTTAGTCTGTAGTCAAATATACCATCCGTAACCTTTTCTTCTGTTCTGATTTGTATATATGTACCCTTTAATTTTGAAATTATTGCTTCAGTTTTTATATAAAATTCCGTAATAGCCTTTTCTACTATTATTAAATCCTGTCGATTTGAATAATTATTCCAATGTGGATCTAAAATATATTTTCCTGTATGTACATCTTTCCTTGCACTTAAAAAAGCTTTAGATAATGGGCTCCTTAGTTCATCTTCTAACGTACCGTGACGTATATTTAAACTAAGATATCCGTTTAATCCATATTCGTCACTTGAAACAAATGCATCTCTGATATGTAAAATCAATTCTTTAAGAATTCTTTCTGGGGTATTTTGAATCACACGTAATCGTTCTGCAGTATTATCATCCCATCCCATTGTTACCTGCTTAATTCTCTCGTCCTGATAAAACTGATATCTAATGAAATCACTCTTATAAGCTTTTTCTAAACGATCTTTCATTCCATCAACATTAACATGAATTCTATTTTCTTCTATAATTTTCAACTCAGCATTAATCATTAATTTCTGTGTTATTTCACGAATTTCCTTTTCATATTCTTTCAAGTTATCCGGATCTAATTGAGTTAATATGTTACATATTTCTAGCCGTTCTTGATCTCTTTCTTGTGAATTTTTAAACATTGGAATCGAAATATCTAATATCTTAGTGCTACAAACGTTTTTTAAAAAATATATTAATTCCTCTCTTTTATATTCCTGGTTATAAATATCCATTTTAGTTGGCTTTTCTATATCTCTAAAAAGGAAAAAATCTTCACATATAATTCCTAAATCATCAAATTTCTCTTTATTAAAATATGTTGCATAAACATAATATAAGATTGGAGTGCAAATATTAGCTCTTACCGTCTCTCCACTTTTTTCAATATATCTAACTATCTTTTCTAATGGAATAAATAATGAAGTGAAAACATTATCTATAATAAGCTCCGACGATATTTGCATCGCAATTTCCAAATATTTATCTAGATCAATATCACCTAAAAAATTACTCATTGATCTAATAGCAATCAAAGCATCTTTTCCTTGTATTTTTCTTAAATGCTTTATTTTTTTCGAAATAGAAATATTTTTATTATATACAATAATCAAATCTCTTATCTGATCTATACCACATATTTGTGAAGCAATATCGTACTTTTCATTTAGTAGTGCACATCTAAATTTAATATATAAATCTTCTTCTTGATTCATTTGTTTAATAAAATTAGTATTTTTCTCTTTTCTCCAACATGCTATCATCGTCTCTATATCTAAATGCTGAATGTTCGAGATAATATCTGTACACATAGACCTCTGTTCATCTCGCGTTTGGCAACGATATACAATATTGCTTAAAATTCCTTTTGACCATGTCGATTGACTACAAGCATTTGCAAACTGCCTCACATTTTCCATACTTTCATCTCGATTTTTATTTAACATATAAACATTCGTTAAATTTTTCAAAAGCATACCTAAATTTTTATCTCCACATATCTCTGTTTCATTACCCAGCAATATATTTGATTCAATATAAAGATTCATGGCTCCTATATTATTAGGAAATTTTTGTAATAAATCAACCGCTTCTTTTTTTGCTTCTAATATATTCCCTTTTATAAATTCACATCTAGCATAATCCAGCCGTGTTTTTGGTATATATTTTGTTTTTCTATTATCCGTGTCGTCTAAAACAAAACGTAATGCATTCAAATGATCATCTTCAATATCGTCTAATAATAACACATATTCCTTTAGTATCATTCGTATTTCATTATTTTCAGGCAACGTAACTATATAATCACACACATCAATGAAAAATATATATCTATCAATTAAACTCGTTTGCCGCATTACACTAATTATCTGTATTATTTTATCTTTATCTAATTCATACACCAAAGAACTTATTTTATACGCATAAAATTCTACAATATTTTTATCGCCTACAAAATATTTCTTGACAATATTAATTTCTTTATTAGCAATATAAAAATATTCATCACTTGTAACGTTGTTTCTATTTTTCAATTCATAAAAATTCATTATTGCGTCAAGGACTGTTTCTGGAGTGGTCTTTTTAAGTTCAGTTTTATCTAGGTTTAGTTTCGATGAAAGGTAATATTTGCATTCTAAACTCCACAGTGAAATTCCCAGAGATTTTTCTACATCTTCTACAACGCCTAACGCCTCCTCATATTTATTCTGCAAAATGTAATTATCGTATAATTCTCTTGCTCTTACAAAGATGGAAATCGATTCACTATAGAATCGTAAACAATAAATCATCCAACGCAATTCTAAACGTAAATCATTTGTGAATTCAATAATGTTCCTATATCTCCCATATTCTGATATATTTTCAGGGAAAAAATTGCTTGAAATATAAGGATTAGCTATAGGCGATGAAATTAATCTATTCATATCATTTTCGAATATTTTCTCATCTGTTTCTTTCAATATATCATTAAAAATTCTTTTAATCTGTATTAATATTTTCGATGCTTGTTTTTTATCTCCTTTTTTTGAATATGTTTTTATTCTATTTTGCATAATTAACCCTTTAACTAAATCTATTCTATCTGACATATATATCGTCTCCCTCAAACAATTATCGTTAGTTTCTGTACTCTTTGCTTTCGTGCAAATGCTCTCCTATTTTTTAAGTTTATTTACTGTATTTTTTGTTAGCTTCTCTTTTTCAATAATCATCCATATTTTCTTATCCATTCACTAATTCTCTTAAGCTATCTAAGAGTAGTTTCCTTCAGTGCTAAAAATCAGCAGTGAATATATTATTTTCCTTTTCAAGTCGACCTACATTCCGTCACTATACATTTCTCTTAACTCGTCCGCTTGCAACTCTTCGCATAAAACTGAAACTTCTTCGCCACTTCATTCAACGATCCAATCGCATAATACCCATCCTTATTTTTCCCCACGCACCCTATCAACGGAGATGCCAGGAATTTAAGGATATCTTCAATTTCATCCAGATTAGGATTTATCGAAAATCTCTCGTCATCCCTCACTGTCCGATAAATCTCACGGGAAGTAAGGATCCCTTCTGTCACTTCGTCTTTGCTTTCGTTTACAAGACATCCCACAATTGCATCTACCAATAAACCGTAGCGTTCGGTTCGGTTTCTGGCTTCGTCCAGGACACTGATATCTACGATTCCTGTCTGTTCAAAGATCTTTTTGTAATCTTCTCCGGTTAATGGAATCCCTACCTGGTTGCGAATCAACTGTTCCAGTGTGTCCACATCAATCAGTGCAACTTTATGTTCTTTGCATCGGTTTAAAAGTCGTTCACCTCGAAAAGAGCATCCAACAATTGCAGAATAATCCGCATGATGAAGTTTTCGGTGGTCTTTCAAAGTGTCAAAGTCAATCTGATCCTCCGTAACATTTCCAGATTGCGTAGATTTTGCATCTACCGCGACTGCATAAGATAATTTGGGGGCTGTTCTTGCTTTGATCAGGACATCGGTTTTTCCGGAACCGCCAAGCCAGGTTGCATCATAGCCGATAAAATCGAATGCTGCTTTTATGGCTTTTTCAAATCTGTTGGGATTGTAGGAATCTTTACTGGACAGTCTTAATTCTGTAATAAGGCTTTCACAGGAATCATCGTAACAATCGCCTGCATTTTCCTCTTTCTTTATTTCGGATGATTTCACACTCTCTTTCGCCACAATGCCAAAAGTATCCAGAAGTTTTTCTCCTCTGGCAGTGAGTCCATATTTATCGTTTGTCACACTGTAAATCAGCTTGGCGGCAGATAAAAGAATCAGTCTTTTACGCGTTTCATCAATACTTTCCCTGTCGAATCCGTAAGATACCTTAGCTATGATAGAAAGCGTTTTTGCATTTTTCGGTTCTTTTCTGAGCTCTGCCAGCAATTCATAGACAAATAAATATCTTGCTTCCAGACATGCGATCAGATCAACCGGTGATTGTTTTTCAATCCATGTATTTCCAAGTTCAGAGGTTACATACATATTCTTACTGATACGATCAACAAATCCTATTTTTTCCAGAAATGAAAGAAACATATTCGACGATGACACTGCAATCTGATAATTGATTTTCGAATATTCCCGAATCTCCTCGATAGAAATCGCCTGATTCATCAATTGCAAATATGCGCTGATTGTTATACATGCATCGGCTGTTTTTCCCGGCATGTATCCGATCGCCATTCTTTTTTTCTCTGTTGGTGCAGGCTTTAAGGCACTTGCCCATTCTGACATTGGAAGCTGGGTTTCCAGAAGTGTTTCGTCCGGTTCTTCCTCTGTCTCTGACGGCATAGTAACCTCTATCTGCTGCAGAAATTCCTGTCCTTTTTGTGTCAGACTATACTCCAGTTTATATTCTTCAAACCGAACCATATCCACATCCCGAAACCATTTGATCCGGTTATGAATTTCAGAATTTGTTTTCCAGTTCAAATGATATTCTTCTGCAATTTTCAGGAGTTCCTGTGAGTTTTTTGGTTTTTGAAGATAGAATAATATTTCTCCCATAAATACAATTGTTGAACAGAAAACAGCGGTAGAAAAGCAACTATCCTGTCGTTCCAAAACCATTTCTCCTAATTCTGTCAGCGTCCACACCTGTTTCTCTTTATTAACCAGACCAATCGGACGGATCCATTCACACATTCGACCTAAGGTGGCTGTGCTGTTGCTTCCTTCAATATTAAGCATTATATTTGCTGATTTACCGTCCTTGACCATTTTCAGAATATAGTACAACACTTTATCCTGCCCCATATCTCCACTGGGCAGTTTTGGCATTCCAAATGCTTTTTGTTTCCATTCTCTGTTTTCCGGATATTCACTATTTGTCATTTGTTTTTCCCCCACTATATCACATACATTGGCAACATGTGTAATGAACTTATTTTTGCTTAAAAATCATTTAAACTCCGCCCATCCCGTCATAATACTTCCGCAAATCTTCCCTCATCTGTCTCCGCACTCTTTCCCAGTCTTCCTCTTTCATTTGTCCAAACAGCGCATGGTTCATCGAAATCACGCTCAAATCTTTCGAATAATACAGAAATCTCTTTCTTTCAAATTTTTCAAATGGATTCGTAAGCATATTTCTCTGCACCGCTTTTCGGTCTTTCAGCATTTTTTCATCATACGGGCAGGTGCTTCGATCCACCTGGAGTCCTCTGGCCAATCTGTCCTGATAAAAGGCAATATAATCATCCAGAACATCTTCTATTTTCGCGTCTCCGATAGCATCTATATGTTTCACAATCGCCAGCAGGAACGGCATTTTATACGAAAGTGAGTAATCTCTTTCTTCCAGGAATTCAAAGAAATCTTCTTTGATCGTACTGTCATTATGTTCTTTGATGTTTAATTCTTTCCGGTATTTTTCGACATCGTCCGGACTGAACAGGTAAATGGATTTGTTGCCGAACCGGTATTCTACACTCGGCACGATCTTTTTCTTTTTGACCCAGCTTGTCACGGTTCCAGTACTGACGAAATATTCTCTGGCAACCTGTTCCTGACTGAGATAATCGCCATATTTTTCCTCGAAAGAATTGATATCGACTTCCATGATACGTTCAATTCTTTCTTTCAGCCCATCGATAACAACCATATCTCCGGGTGTATAATCTGTTTTTATAATATCTCCAAACGGCACATAATATGAATTGGCAAAGATCGTGTGCATATTACAGGCTTTGATCATTGCACCATACTCGTCCACCACATCGATAACGATAATATTTTTCTTTGTATCCGTTTTCCGCAGTCCTCTTCCAATCTGCTGCAGATAGAGCACTTTGGAAAGCCCCTGTGTGTTAGGATAGTTGTCAGTGAAAGATAATTACTTTTGTGGTAGTATAGAGCCATCACAGGAAGGAGCTTTCACTATGAACTATAGTCCAGAATTAAAGGATGCACTCCTTAGAAGGATGCTTCCACCAAACAATGAATCCATTACCAAGATTTCCAGGGAAGAAGGTATCTCTGAACAGACACTTCGTAACTGGCGGGATAAAGCCAGAAAGGAAGGTTATGCCGCTCCTGGTACAGATGCTGTCCCTGACGACTGGAGCACACAGGACAAATTTTTAGTTGTCGTTGAAACAGCAAGCATGAATGAGACGGAACTTGCTGAGTATGCCCGTAAAAAAGGACTTTATATTGAACAGATCAAAGCCTGGAAAGATGCCTGCATGAATGCAAATGGCGGTATCGCGAAGGAAGCTTCCCGGCTTAACCGTGAACTCAAGGATTCTGAAAAAGAACGCAGAAAACTTGAAAAAGAATTACAGCGCAAGGAAAAAGCTCTTGCGGAAGCGGCAGCTTTACTTGTACTGTCAAAAAAAGCAAATGCGATCTGGGGGGATCCAGAGGACGAATGATCAGCGCCCCAGACCGCGAAACTGCTGTACTGCTGATCGATGAGGCCATTGCATCGGGGGCTACCTGCAAAAAGGCATGTGACCGTCTCGGGATCACGGAACGGACTTTCTACCGTTGGAAAAAACGAAAGACAGATACGGATTCCTATGGGGATGGACGTCCTTCAGCAGATCACTCGGATCCTGCAAATAAGATATCGGCAGAGATACGCCGGGAGATCATAAGTATCTGTAACAGGCCAGAATACGCAAGCATGGCACCATGTGAGATCGTTCCTGCATTAGCCGATGAGGGGATTTATGTTGCCTCTGAATCAACCTTTTACCGTGTATTGCGGGAAGAAAAAATGTTAAATCATCGTGGACGCAGCGAAGCACCAAAACACAACCGTCCATCTACATACAGCGCAACAGCTCCGAATCAGGTGTATATGTGGGATATCACTTATCTGAATGGACCACATAAAGGGATGTTTTATTACCTGTACCTTTTTTCAGACCTTTATGACCGTAGTATCGTTGGCTGGGAAGTCTACGAAGAAGAAAGTGCAGACTGTGCCAGCAGCTTGATCAAAAGGATCTGTCTGAAACAAGGCCGGCTCACTACAGAACCGTTAGTGTTACATTCTGATAACGGCTCACCCATGAAAGGGGCAACAATGCTGGCGACACTGTATCAGCTTGGAATCACCCCTTCAAACAGCAGACCGCGTGTGAGCAATGATAATCCATACGCCGAAAGCCTATTCAAAACGCTGAAGTATCGTCCGAATTATCAGCCCAAAGGATTTGGAACACTGGAAGAGGCACGGGAATGGGTCAGCCTGTTTGTAAAGTGGTATAACCACGATCACCATCACAGTGGGTTGAAGTTTCTTACTCCATACCAGCGCCGCAGCGGCTTGTCTGATAAGATACTGGCCAAACGCAAAGAGGTCTACGAAGCTGCCAAAGCAGAGCATCCAGAACGTTGGAATGGACGTGCAACCCGTGACTGGAGTCTTCCAGATACAGTGTATCTGAATCCGGATAAGATGCCGGAGCAGCTTGAAACAGAAGCTGAAAAGACTGCTGTATCATAAAAATCAATTCATTCAAAATGCTAGCGCTCAAGCAGGGTTCTGTGCCTGACGTGATTGCCAATAAATTAGATCATTTATTGATACTCACGTCAGGTACAGAACAATATCTGATAACCTGCACGAACAAAAAATATAAATTTTTACTGACAACTACCTTGACAATCAGCGAAGCGTAGGTCTTGCCATAACGAGAATTCCCAGTTCCGGATAGTCCCAGCCCTCGGAGATCATATTACAGGCACACAAAAACCGAATCTTCTTCTGTTTAAAATCTGCCATAACAGCCGCCGGATTCTTTGTCTGTCTGGTGTAGCTGGCTGCAGTGATATTGGCTTTGTTGAGTAGTTTTGCCATCTCATTTGCATGGGCAACATTGACACAAAAGATGACTCCCTGCCGTCTGGCAGCTTCTCCGTCTCCAAAATATTCCTGAAGGACATTGACAATCAGCTCATTTCTTGAAGTAACCCGTATTCTTTTTTCAAGATCTGCATTGATATAGTCTTTTCCGTTGAATCGGACTTTTGAAAGATCAATATTTGTTTCGATCCTGTAAACATTTGCCCGGGCAACGATTCCTTTTTCCATGGCTTCTTTTAAGGATAACGAAGTGGAGTATGTTCCGAAAACTGTTTCCAGTTTTTTCTTATCCGGACGCTGATCCGTTGCGGTAAGTCCAACCGTAAAATCCGCCTCATAATACTGAATCACTCTTTTCAGCATCGGTGCAACCGCATGATGCGCCTCATCCACTACGATATAATTGTAATAATCTGCTGGAAATTCCGTATAATGTCTGCACATATAGGCATAGGTTCTGATCTCAATTTTCTCTGCCAGTTCCGGTACGGATTCCTGTACTCTTGCCCTCCAGTCCGCAAGAATATTGATTCCCGGAACCAGTATCAGTCCTCTGAATCCCGGTTTTTCTTTTGCAAATTCGCGCAGGTCTTCCTCTACAATCCTGGATTTTCCGGATGCCGTTGGTAATACGATCAAAAATGCTTTGATACCTGCCATTCTACGTTTTTGTATTTCCTGTAAACTGATCGTCTGGTGTTCATATAATTCCACTTTTCTGTCGATTTTCAATCCGTCATCGACAAATGCTGTGGTATCTTTTCCGAAATATTGTTTGATATCATCTTCGATTCGATTTTGAAACGCACAATCTTCTTTTGAAAATCGGAACAGTTTGATTCCCCATAAAACACAGGTATTCTGTTTCTTCAACTGTTTTTTGTATTTTTCTTCTCCGATAATCTGTGGATGATGAAAACTCAGTCCATTTTCTTCTACAGCGTATCTTTCATTCTGTGTTCTGATAAAATAATCGAGAAAATAATTGTTTCCGTTTTCATCACAGATTCCATATTCGCGTGTCAAATATCTGAGCGCATTCATACCGTAGGTATTTGAAAAGCTATCCTCAAAATGGATCTCCAGAGGTGATGCATCCGCCTGTTCTGCCCGGTCCCCAACGGTTATCCTGTAATCTTCAGGTAATGTCATTTCATCGTTAGCAAGATAGCTGTCAACTTCAGACTGTATATAACCTAAGAAACGAAAAACTCTTTTAAACTGATGGATATAACTGTTCTGTTTGTTTGTAATAAGCATATAAGAAAAAACAGGCTCACCCGGGTTATGGTCACAAATATTTTCATCAATAATGACCATATCGATGCCATTATCATAAAATCTTGATATTCCACCATTCGGGTAGTTCACCTGTTCTCTCAAAGAAAAATCTGTATGTTGTATCAGAAAATTATCGCTATCTGCTGCTCTCACCATATTCTCTGTCTCCATTATTTTAAATCCGTATTAAAAATGATGCATTATTTTATATTATAGCATATAACAGGTAATGTTTCCAAAGCTTTTCGACATTTTATAGTGTATTTTGCTATTTTATTCGACACTTCTCGACAAATTATTATTTATTTTTCCAATTCATATTGTTTTCCAGATGTTTCTTTCCATAATCAAAATTGCTCCACTGGATCAATTATCGATATGAAATGCAATAAAACCGCTATTACCGTTCTTCCAGATAATAGCGGTTTATAGCAACCTGTTCTTTACTTTCGCTCCATCTCTTCTCCCACTCTCTCCAGCAAATGTCCAATTGCAAACATCACCGTCTCATAATGCATATACTCCAGAATGTTCCGGTCCACCAGCACCTGCAAACTCGCTGGGAATTCGTCATCGGATTCCCAGAATCTCAGTACGACAAGCAGAAACGAAAACATTTCCAGCTGATAAGCCACATCGTCTTTTTCCATCTTAATCCCATGCAGCCGCTCGCAGGCTTTTGCAAGTTCTGCAGTCTTTCCATCGAATTTCTTTCCTGCATCCTTGAAAAAGTTACTGTCATTTGCCAGATTTCCTCCCCGCACCGTAGAAAGGCTGCCGATATGAACCCATTCATGGGCGGGATGACAGTATTCTTTGGAATTACACAGGACATCGTAAATTGTCATGGCTTCGTTGTAATTTGCATTTTCTTCCGTCTGGAATTCATCCACAGACCAGGTGATTCCTCCGGTGATGCGGTTAATCCGGTATTTTCTTCCTACAAAGAAAATATAGAGATACTTTTCATCATGCTCCAGAGCAAATTTCCGGATCATTTTTTCCTGATCGTATTCCAGGAAATGGGAGGACATACGGTCTTTCATCGTTTCATAGTTTGACATGTCGATTTTTCCTTTCTATGGATCATATATTATCCAAAATCTGGATTTTTTACTTGTTTTGGATAATATGTTATCTATAAAAATCATATCACATCAAATAAAATTTGCAATTTTAATTCCATCTTCAGCCACCGCGTTAATCACCAGTTTCTTATGAAGGAAAAGATTTTCGTTCATTGCTCGAACAACCAAAAACAGAGTATTTTCAAATTTTGTTGTATCTCAAAATCAAAAATACTCTGTTTCTCTTAAATTATATATTTCTTATCACTGTTATTATCTTTTACACAGCCTCCACAACCGCAGACGGTGTTGCAAAGTTTCTGGCAGCTTCGCCTAATTTTACATATCCCTGATTATCCAGAGCTTCTTCTGCGATACTTACGCAGTTGTCTGCAGCTCGGTCCAGGTTGTAGAGGATGCCGGAGAAGTAGCCGGTCATCGCCGGATCGCATTTCTGATTCTTTACGCGGTTCAAGTGGGCTTTGTTGAATTTCTTTTCTGCTTTATGCAGTTTCTTTTTATTTTTAAATACCAGTTCCGCTTCCTCTTCGCTGCCCTGTTTTACCGCTGTCATCGCCTGACGCAGCAGAGACAGAAGGACATCGATACAATTTTCAATCTCCTTACCGGCTTCCTCGGAAAAGCTCATGCCATCGTCCTGGATTTTCATCCAGATGCTGTCGATATCCTGACACCGGTCGGCGATACGTTCGATATTGTTGGTTACATACAGAAGTCCTGCTGTTTGTTCAGACTGAAGCTCTGTCAGATTACCACTGGAAAACAATTTGGTGATATAGTCCGTGATTTCTTCCTGCAGGTGCTGGACGATATCCAGCTGATTTTTGAATTTTTCATATGCAGCTGAGGTCTTTTTCTGATTCAGAGAACCTTTCAGGCTGTTCAGCATATGTACGGCAAATCCTGCCAGATTCTCCAGTTCCTGAGATACCAGATACATCGCAGCCACCGGCTGATCAATCACTTTGTTATCCAGATACTTCGGTTCATAAACTACACCTGTGTTCTTATCTTCTCCGCGTATAATCGTGGTAACGATCTTCACCATAATCGGGATCAGCGGCAGCCATACCAGCGTACAGACCACGTTGAATGTCGTATGTGCATTGGCAATCTGGCGGGAGATCACATCGATCTCATTTCCTTTTGGAGAGATATAACGTATAAATTGTGCAAACCACGGAATGATCCAGATAAATACGCAGGTACCCGTGATATTGAAAAAGCTGTGTGCAATTGCGGTACGTTTTGCATCTTTGGATTGTCCGATGGATGCCAGAAGTGCTGTGATCGTCGTACCGATATTATCGCCAAGCAAAATCGGAATCGCTCCTGTCAGTCCGATCACGCTGCTGACACCGTCCGGTCCTGCCTGGGAAGCAAAGCTCTGAAGGACTGCGATCGTTGCAGAGGAACTCTGTACCACCAGAGTCATCACCGCACCGAGGACAACACCCAGCACCGGAACAGAAGATACTTTTCCCATCAGATCTACAAAGATCGGGCTTCCTGCCAGTGGTTTCATAACGCTGCCCATGATCTCGATTCCTTCAAACAAAAGTCCGAAAGAAAAGATAACCATACCAATATTTTTAACCTTTTCTTTTTTCCCTAAGAAGTTCAGCATGAATCCGATGAAGATCAACGGATAAATGTAATCACTGATTTTGAATGCCATCAGCTGGGCAGTCATCGTCGTACCGATGTTGGCTCCAAAGATAACGGAAATCGCCTGTGGCAGGCTCATCAGTCCGGCACTTACAAAGCCGATGACCATAACGGTAGTTGCCGAACTGCTCTGTAACACAGCCGTAACCAGGGCTCCGGCCAGCGCTCCCATGATCGGATTCTTCGTGAGAAATTCCAGAATCTTCTTCATCTTTTCTCCGGCTGCCTTTTGCAGCGCATCACTCATACTGTTCATTCCATAAAGGAACAGCGCCAACCCACCAATCAGCCCAAATACTACTTTTACATTTTCATTCATTTTGTGTTCTCCCTTTTCCGACAGCTGTCTGCTGCTCGATTCTTGAAATCATCTGTAAAATCTCTGTTATGAATCTGTATAATTCATTTACGGTTTACAGTATAGTGGGAGAACGCATATGGCTCTATCATGGTATTGTATGATTTTCGTTAAATCTGTGTAAAGCTGGTAGTTAGTTCCTGTTAACTCCAGTTAAAAGGTCAGGCGCATCTGATTCCAGACAGCATCGCCGTGGACAGATTTGTCTGTTACTCCTTCATTTTGGAAACCGAATTTTGCATAATAATGGATCAATGCATCTTTGCAGGTCAGCACCAGACCCTTCCTTCCCTGTTTTCTGGCATCTTCGATCGCCCGCTCCAGCAGTTCTCCTGCCAGCCCGCGTCTTCGATAAGCCGGGATTGTATTCACCCCGAAAATCATCTGCCAGGCACCGCTTTCGTCGTGCATGGAAGCTTTTTCATACATTTCATCCGTCAGATCCGGTTCGTTGGTGACAAAACCGTCGACGAACGCAACCAGTTTGTTGTCATTTTGCTCGTCGAACATCAGCCAGAAATGGTTGGCGTAATGAATAAGGCGGTCGGCGAATTCCTCTTTTGTGGCGGCTTCGGCCGGTGGGAAGCACTCGGACTCTACGGCGGCGATCTGTGGCAGATCATCTATGGTTGCAGTTCTGATTATCATGATATTGTATCCTCCAATTTATTATCTATTAACTTTTTTCTTTCCATTTCGCAGCTGATATCATTTTCGGGTATAGTCTGCGTGGTTGTGCATAATATTTTCAAAGAGCCATCCGACCAGCAGACATTTGGTACTCTATCCCAACACCGAAAACGCCATAACCGCAACTCCCAACACCACCAGGATCACTCCTGTAGCACGGTTCAGAGTCTTTGGCGTTGCTTTATTGGCAAATACGGCTGCGATTCTTGCCCAGAGGAAGGTAAAGACCACACACAGGATCCATACTGTCCAGTCTGGTGTGCCGCCGATGGCAAAGTGGGATACGGCTCCGGTGAGGGCGGTGAACGTCATGATAAATACACTGGTTCCCACGGCTGTTTTCAATTCATATCCGAGAACGGATGTCAGGATCAGAAGCATCATCATACCGCCACCGGCACCGATAAATCCGCAGATAAAGCCGATCATCACTCCGCAGATCACAGACTGAATCGCACGTTTTTTCGCAGACACCTGTGCCATGGCTTCTTTTGTAGTCATGACCGGGCGAAGGATGAATTTGATACCGAGCAGAAAGGTCATGAAGACGGAGAAATTTCCCATCGTTGTGGACGGTACCAGGCTGGAAACGTAACTTCCCACTATGGTAAACAACAACACGGTAACCATCATGATCAGACCATTTTTTATATCGAGATTCTTATTCTTCCCATAAGTATATGCGGATACGGCACTTGCCAGCACATCCGAGGACAATGCGATTCCCACTGCCATGTAGGGATCCATTCCCAAGAATGTGATCAGCATCGGGCTGATGACCGCCGCCGCACTCATGCCGGCAAATCCGGTCCCGAGACCTGCACCCATACCTGCAAAAAATGTAACAATTACTGTCAGTAAAATACTCATTTCTTTTTGTTCTCCTTTTGATATGTATTCAGATTTTCCTCTGTCTGTTCCATCACCTGTTCAAAGATCTTTCTGGACTCCGCAGGCACACCGGAAAATAAGGTTTCGATAAATGTTTTCTGAATCTCACATCCCTGTCTCCAGACATGCTCCGCTTTCCGGGTACAGATTAGTTCTGTCTTTCTCCGGTCGCCCGGAACCTCCCGGCGTTCGAGATATCCTTCCTGCACCAACCGTTCCACATGGATGGATACCAGATTCGCCTTGATCCCGCGGATCTTTACAATATCTGCGGCATTTTTATACTGCGGATTATTTTTCAGGAACATCAGGATATCCAGGGATGTCTGCGGAATGCCGGTCTGCTGGCATAACGGTCGGCACAGCTGATTATAGACATCCAGCAATTTATGTATATACTCAATGCTTATCATGCCTTCTATACCTCTCTTTCATTTTTAGAATGTTCATTTTTGAATTATTTTAACATGAAATTCCTATCATTACAAGCGTGAAATAATCATTACATTTTCATGAATTATACTATATCTTTCTGTCTATATAATACCTTCCTTCTATTTCTTACAAAATCCTGAAGTTTGTGGTAAAACATGTCAGAATTTGTTATGATACGGGTAGAACATATAAATTTTGAGGGAGGATTTCAATATGTTTAAGGAAAAAATACGTGTACTACTTCTCGGGGGAAGTCTGACGGATCACGGCAGCTATGCAGATGGCAATTATCAGGGATATCCGGTTGTCATTACAACGGAATCGACGGTTTACCACGTTCGTATCAATGCCGTCTCCACACAGGATCCGGACAACGCACAGCTGGCACAGTATCTGGAATACCAGAAGCAAAATGTCAAACACCTGGCAGACTATTCCTGTACTTCTACTTCCGCCTTACTGACCATAAAAATGCCGGCAGTAAACGGAAACAAAGTTCCGGATATGATCAACAGTGTCGTAGATCCTCTGATTCAGTATCTTCATGGCGGTAACTATCAGCCTTGCTGTGAGTCCTGTGGCAGCACACAGGAATATCTGTCAAATTATGAGGTTAATGGTTCCTACCATTATCTGTGTACTTCCTGTGCACAGCAGATCGAGCAGAATCTTCAGCAAAATCAGCAGACAACCCGTGCAAAAAAGAGTAATCTGGTTGCCGGACTCGTAGGTGCTTTCGTCGGTTCTCTGATCGGATGTGTGCTCTGGGTACTGATCTATCGGCTCGGATACATCGCGGGTATTGCCGGTGCAGTCACTGCAATCTGCGCACTGCGTGGATATGAACTGCTTGGCGGTCATCTGGATCGGAAGGGTGTGATCATTTCCACTGTGATGATGCTGGTGATGATTTTCTTTGCCAATCGGCTTTCCTGGACCTGGGATGCTTACGATGCACTGAAAGACGAAGGATACACCTTTTCCGAGTGTTATCAGTATCTGGATAACATTCTGGATCTTTCCGAACTCACCGGAAGCTATTACAGCGATCTGTTCATCGGATACGGACTTACCTTACTCTGTAGTGTACGGCGCATCATCGACGCTTTCCGCACCAGTAGTGGAAGTTATCGCATGAAGAAGGCGCAGTAATCACCATAGATTCTGTAATAGAATCATTCGAGCAATAAACACAAAAAGACAGAAATCGGAATCGTCCCGTACCATTGGTACATGTCTGAAACAGATTTCTGTCTTTTTTATTTACGCGAGCAACGATTCAAAGTCCGTACTTGCACGAGACCCTGACGACTATCGCAATAACGAGTAAAAAAATCCCGGGAATACCTTTCACATCTTCTAGAGCGTGTCTGAAAAAGGCTCTCCGGAAATGATTTTTCAGACACGCTCTAGTTCTGCCACCGGATCTCACCTTTCTGAATCAGTGGATACCGTGCCAGTATGGTTCCGTCCAGATTCTCACGATGCATATCAACCGCAGTGATCTGATGATTTTCATAGCTATTATAATAGTAGATTCCCTTCTGAGCATTCCAGCAGGAAGTGTAGATCGTGATCTCATATTTTCCGTCTGCCACCTCACAGCATCCTCTCTGCTGGTCCACCGATCCCAGAATGTGGAAAAACTGGCTGACACTTTCCGCCTCAGAATCTCCCGATACTGCATGTGCTCTGGTAAATGCCACTTTTGCAAAGCGGGAAGTAGAAGAAAGATCTCCCGGAAGTCCAAGTGCACCCATGCCGCGGCTGTAGGTCTGTAATGGCAACTGCTCGGAAAAATGATTCTCCGGCTGTTTCGGTGACAGATGCATATACTGATTCAATAAAAACATCTGCTGTTCAAATGGCGGATTATTGGTCAGTACACCTGCCGGATTATCATAAACCTTCAGTCCCTCCCGGACACATTCGATGGTGATACACGCATATTTGTCCGCCAGAATCCAGTGCAGCTGTGCCGCCGGAAACTGTGGGGCGAATACGGTTCCCACCAGATTCATTTCTGCCAGCATTTTCTTCGCTTCCTCCACGGACGCGCACTGGGAAAGGATCCATGGAATAAACTCAAACTGAGCCACATTTTCCCGTCCCTCCTGGATTTCCTGGTAGACAGCGTTTCCTACGAAGTTCAACCCTGCCATTCCAAGGCCTTTTTCATTGACCGCATCGTAATACAGCGGGTAATCGTCCGCTACATGTGCCATACCAATGATCGCATAATGATTTTCCAGTTCTTCCATATGGCGAAAATGAAACGGATAATTTCTTGGTGTTACTGTAATCTCATCTCCATAGGAGAATTCATAATCCAGCGTCCGTCCCATATAAAAATCTTTTGTCTTATAAGTAGCTGCTGTACACATTTCCATCTGCTCCTTTTATCCAAAATACTTGCATGGCTGTTCTGTTTTTTCTCATTGTTCCGATACTTTCATAATTTTCTCTGCACTGGAAGGATCCCAGGAAGAAATCTCCAAAACTGCATCCGGAATCTGCTGATCTCCGGAATCTGGATTATGGAACCAGACGCAGGACATTCCTGCTGCTTTTGCCGCCTTTCCTCCATTAGTGGAATCTTCTACTACCATACATGCGGAAGAATCTAATAACAGTGCTTCTGCCGCAGCAAGAAACGTATCCGGTGCCGGCTTTGGATGTGCCATATTTTCTCCACTGATAAAAGCAGAAAAATACTGAGCCAGGTCAAGATCCTTCAACACTTTTTGGATCACATCCTCCGGAGAAGAAGATCCGACTGCCAGCAGATATCCTTCCTGATGTAGTTTTTCCAGAACTTCCCGGATTCCTTCACATTGCGGGAATCCTTCTTTTTCCACGATTTCCTTTTTCTTTTCTTCCATTCTCCGGTTCATCGTCGGATAATCCTCGAAAATATCACCGTAAGCATCCACCATCAGCTGCCGGAAAACTTCTCTGGTAGAACCGATGCACGGTTTGTAAATCTCATAGTCCAGCGTGATTCCGTCCTCTTTCAGCACTTCCTGCCAACACCGAAAATGCAACGGTTCCGTATTGACCAGAACACCATCCATATCAAAAATGATCCCTTTTTTCTCAGCCAGTCGATTAGCTACTTTCGTATACGAGGGAACCGGCACACCATACAGTTTTCCCATGCGAACCACTTCGTATACCAGTCCGTCGATTTCTGATGGTTTCCCAGCCATTACATCCCTCTGCATAGAAGTAGTTGTTTCCGGTGCAAGAGTAGACAAAATATGTAAATTAACATCTACCATGTCTTTTTGAAACGGAACGCCCATAGCATCTGCAAGTGCTGCGATTTCCTGGATCATCGAACAAAACAGTTCCCGCGGAGCGCCCTCTTCCTGAAAATCCCCCGCTACTGCGTTACAGTACAGTCCTGCTGCTCCGATCGGGGAGACATAGGAGAATTTTTCCAGTGCTTCTCTGCGGATATTTTCGGATAAAATACCGTCGATGGCACTGTCCGCAAAATCCTGACGGATCTCTTCGAATTCCGGTCTCCAGTCTGCTTTTTCTCGCACTCCATAAACAATCCGCAGGATCTTTCCATGCTGCAATAACACACCCGGTTCTTTGATGTTGGCAGATACATAGATGCATCCGTCTGTCACCAGAAGTTCCGGCAGTTTTTTTTGCAGTTTTGCACCGGTTCCATAGATATTCAGAATCGGAATCACGATCGTATCCGGTTTTGCCACGCGGCGGATAAACGGGACGGTATCTTCTAGTGAATACCCTTTTACACACACCAGGATCACATCCGGTTGTTCCTTGTAGTGTTCCATATCCGTTGCTTTCACAGCAATTGTCTCAGGATTCGGATCCCAGAGACGCTCCAGAGTCAATCCATGCTCTTTCATAGCTTCCAGATGACGGCCACGGGCAATCAGTGTCACATCTTTTCCTGCCTTTGTCATAAAATATCCCACAACTCCGCCGGTTCCTCCGGCTCCTATGATTGCATATTGCATTTGTGTTCTCCTTTTTTCTTTGCATCTGCCACAGATTCTGATAGTATTCAGAACATAATCATAATATTATGTACGAGATAGTTATTATTCACCAAATAACACTTCTCTGTTTGTTCCGTAAAAGATTTCATCATGACCGGACAATTTTTTCAGGATCTCTTCCATCCGATCCCAGTTCTGATCCACGTCAAACTCATAACTGTGTCCCCACAGATAGAAAAGCTGTGGTTCCTCACTGTCAGATGCCAGAAAACGGTCAATCAGATCCATCACATCCGCATCATTATGATGGCAGGTTGGATTCAGTGTCAGCGGCTCTTCCGGAATTCCAAAATTTCCGGTCCGCTCTACCGTACGGGAATAACGGATACCACAGGCACGCGCAATATCCACTACTGTATCGTTATAAGTACCAAACGGATACGCCATTCCCACAACAGGCTGCCCAAACCGTTCTTCCAGATTTTTCTTGTCTTCCAGAATCTCATTGCGGATCGTCTCTTCATCATATTTGGGAAGATCTGCATGCGTCAGACAATGTGCTGCAATCTCATGTCCCTGATACAGTTCTTTTAAACCTTCAGTGTTCATTCGATGAATCAGAAGCCCCTTGGGATGTTCCCATACATTTGCATAAGACTGCGTACCGCTGTTTAAGTTAAAGGTGCCTTTTACACCATAAGTATTCATCATTTCCACCAGACGGCGATCCTGTGTCACACCATCATCGTAACTGAATGTTACTGCTTTTTTCTTTCCATTCCACATAACACTTATCCTCCTTGGGCAATTTTAGTGTACCCAGTCATCTGTCACACTTTCTTTCATATTTATTACTCAAGCACTTTCTCTACCATCTGTGCATCGATCGTTATAGATTGCATATGATTGACTTCAATCTGATACAGAGCATTGGCTGCGATATGCTCTGCGGCCTGTTCCAGATCACGGATACCGCTGGTATTCGCATGTTTCTGAATGATTCTGTCCAGCCCCTCAGCTGTCAGAATAATTTCATTTTCTTTCAGACTCATTCGCTTCAGTACTTTCGGCAGTGCATATTTTGAGAAAATAATTTTCTTCTCTTCATCTGTATAATCCGGAATGTCGATCACCGCAAAACGGGACATCAGCGGTGCACTGATCTGGGATTTGTCGTTGGCGGTGGCGATCGGATAGACACCTACCGTAGGGATCATACATTCCATATAGTTATCGGTGAATCCCAGGTTATCAAGCAGGGTCAGCAGAACATCCGCCGGGTTTCCGTTTCCTTTTCCGGAGGCTGCTTTGTCCAGCTCGTTGATGATAAATACCAGATTGGACTCTCCTGCCATCGAAAATGCATCCATGATGATACCGGGTTTTGCATTGGCATAGACACGGGAGCTTCCGGTCAGCTGTTCCGGATCATTGATGGAACTCATATCCAGGGTTGTCCACGGCAGTTTCAGGATTCTTGCAACCGCATAGGCAATCTGTGATTTTCCTGTTCCGGCAGGTCCTACCAGAAGCAGACCGTATGCCGGTAACGTATGCGTACGGTTGATCTGGATGATCGTCTCGATAATTCTCTGTTTTACCTTCTCCATGCCGTACAGTTCTTCATCGAGGATTCTTCTTGCTTCCTGCGGGTCGATAGACTCAAAGTAATTACTCTTCCACTGTACATTCATCATAATCGACAGTGCTCTCTGTGCATGCCGTCTCTCTTCCGGAGATACCTCATGGGATTTTGCAACCGCCAGGTTTCTTCTCGCCCAGAGACGAATATTATCCGGCAGTGTTTTTCCGGCGCAGGTCATAAAGTCGGTGATGCTCTGTATACTGGTCAGTTTCATATCATCGCCGATTTCTTCTGCATCCTCATCTTCCTCGATTTCTTCCGGTGCATTGCTTGCCAGAAGACGTTCGATCATAAACTGTAAAAAACCATCCTCCGCCGAAAGTTTGGTGCCGCCGCCGAAAGCGATCTCACGGATCTTATAAACGGCATACCCATTTTCTCGGTTCTCACCGGACAGCCGGATATGAATATGATTGCCGCCGAGCCATTTTAACAGACTGACAAAACGGGCATCGATCTGCAGGATGTCCGCGGATACGATACCGTCTTCCTCCTCAAATTCAAAAGTTGTCTGTTTCGCCGGATTGGAAAAGAATCCGCTGGAATGATGTTTCCACTGCCGTTTTTTATTATCCAGCACCAGCATCGGGCGTTCCGGTGTAGCGGTGGATTCGTCGGAGCGGAAGGTTGTATAAGTACAGGTCAACGGTTTGTCTTTATCCGGGGTATTATTAAAATCAAATACTGGCATTGTAATTTCTCCTTTATCACCGTTCCGTTTTTAACTCTCATCACCGGAACAGTTCTTCTGTTTTTTCGATTTCCTTTTTTGCTCGTAACTGTGAAGGTACTGAACAGTTACCCTGTCACACTTTAACAGTTTACCATGATTTTCCGAAAAAAAAAAGTGAAAACGTTACTAAACCATTATGATCCGTCCCATTTCCGCTGAAGTTCTGTGGGAAATCGAGATTACCGTTCGGTTTTCCGATACGCGCCGCAGTGCCTGTAAGACTTCCTTTTCCGTCTCCACATCCAAATTTGCCGTGATCTCATCCAGCAACAGAATCGATGGTTCTGCAACTGCTGCCCTGGCGATGGATAACAATTGCCATTGCCCCTGCGAAAAGATCTCCGGGGTACACACGGTATCGTAGCCATTTTCCAGACTGGCGATCGAATCTTCAAGACCAGTCAGTCTTGCTGCCGCCTGCACCTGTTTTTCCGTGATGCTCCGATCATACAGTGTGATCTGCTCACGCACCGTACCCGGCACCATATGGAAAGACTGCTCCACATAGCCAAACAGCGATCTCCTTTCCTCTTCCGGAACTTCTGTAGCAGAAACATTACCGATCCGTATGCTTCCACTCTGCGGCTCATACAGACCAAGCAGCAGCTTCAGGATCGTACTCTTTCCGGCACCGGTACGCCCGGACAATGTGACCTGTTCGCCTTTTTTCACCTCAAAACTCACACCTTCCAGAACCAGATGTTCGTCATAGCCAAAGACTACATTTTCAAAGGATACCGCGGTCTGATCTCCGGCATCTGCCGTATGTATCTTATCTATTGTAACCTGTTTTTTCTGTTCACTGATATCTTTTGCTGTTTTCCGGACACCCTGTCGTTTTCCGCTCGCTCTGTCTGCTTCATCCGCCTCCAGATTGAAAAACTCATTGATTCTGTGAATACCTGCCATCGCTGACTGGATCGTCTGAATCTCCATACCAAGGCTTTCTACCGGTGTGAAAATCTGGGAAATATAATTGATCACGGCTACTGCTGTTCCGGCAGACATTCCAAAGAATGTCAGAATCTGCTGATCGCCAGATGCAGATAACAGCATCACAACAGCAACCACAACCGCGTTCAGGATCAGAATCACCGGTGAATAGATCGCATCATAGAAGTTCGTTCGTTCCATCGCCCGATAGCTGTCGCTGATATATTTGTCATACCGCTCTTCCATATATTTTTCTTTTCCAAAGCAATGGATCGTCCGAATATTGTGAATCGTCTCCGGCACATGACCTGAGGCACGGCCTACTGCTCTTCGATTCTCGATCTGCGCGGTTAACATATTTTTCTGTACATGTCTGGTAAACCAGAACAAAAATGGCAATAAAAACAGTAAAACCAACGTCAATCCCTTATTCCGAAACCAGATCACAGCCAGGATACTCAAGATCTTACACGTATCCGCAAACATACTGATGATTCCGGAAGTAAACAGGTTCTCTACCGTATCCACATCTCCCACAAACCTAGATACCATCGTTCCCGGCTCCTGCTGATTGATCGTATCTGCACTGAGGCCGAGAAACTTTTCCATCAGGCGGCTTCGAAGTGCATGCGTGATCTTCTGTCCGAAAACAGTCAGAAGACTCTCGCGCGCCGTATCCATAAAACCGGTCAGGGCAAGCACAACAAAATAGAGGACAAAGAACGAAAACGCTACCGCATCTCCTTCCGTAATACTGTCCACGATTTTTCCAAGAAGAAGCGGCGGGATCAGAGAGGCTCCGATGGCTCCAAGTACCGCGATCAGGATCCCGATCGACAGCCATTTTTGTCTTTTTACTGTAGTAATCAGAATATTTCGTACATTTCCTTTATGCTTCATGACTGTCCTCTCCTTCCTGTGTGGTAAATAATGCTGTATACGCCGGTACTTTCTGCAACAGTTCCTCATGTGTTCCTACGACTGTTTTTCCCTCGTCCATCCAGATGATCTGATCCATCTGTGGAAACAGATACAGTCGATGTGACAAAAGCAACACGATTGAATCACGGGTCATCGCCCGTACATTGGCAAACACTTCTTTCTCCGTCGATTTATCCAGTGCAGAAAACGGATCATCAAGTACCAGTAACGGCTTTTTATGGCACAGTGTTCTTGCCAGTGCCACACGCTGTGCCTGACCTCCGGAAAGGCGAACCCCACCATTTCCAATCAAGGTATCCTCTCCCTCTTCCATATCAGAAACTTCCCGGTCAATACACACTGCTTTCAGATAGGTTTTCAAATCTTTTTCGTCTCCCAACAACACATTATCTCTGACGCTGTCATGAAACAGCTCCGGATCATGCCCCAGGTAGGCTACGATACCCTTACGTTCTGCCTCTTCCATCTGCAGCAAATCTTTTCCTGCAAATCGTATCGTTCCCTCATATGGACATTCACATAAAAATAACTTCCCAAGAGTTGATTTTCCACAGGCTACCGGACCGGTCACGCCGATGATCTGTCCCGGTTTTGCTGAAAAAGTCACATGTTCCAGCACGCGCTTTCCATCCGGATAAGCAAATGAGACATCTTTTACTTCCAGATATCCAGGTCTCCATTCTTTTCCGTCTTCTTCCTCGTTTACCGAGTCAAGCAGCGGACGGATACGATTCCAGGAAACCTGCGCTTTATGTACGGCATTGAAGAGTTTTGCCGCACTGGATGATTTTGTAGAAAGCTTCACAAAGCATGCCAGAAACGTGGTAAATGTTGCGATTGACCAGCTGCTCCATCCGCTTCCCAGTATGTTTTTCTGACCAAAATACAGAATAAACAATACACTGGTCATAGAAATCACTTTATAAATCGGAGGCATGGCACTGTTCCAGATATTTGCCTTTACCGCGGATGTTTCATAATCGGTAAGATTCTTCTCATAAGCCATCTGCCGGTCTCTCTCACAGCCAAACACCCGGTAGGTGACAGCGTTCTGTGCACGATCAAGAGTCACTGCGCTCAATACTCCGCACTGCTTTTTATATGCTGCTCCGGTTCTCTGGATCATCCGTTTCATCTTCTCCGCTGTAATATATGAAATCGGCGGAAAGATCATACACAGCAGAGCAAGCCGCCAGTCATACCACAAAAGCATGCCTGCATAGGCAGTCAGAGCCACACCGGTATCAAAAATCTCCGTCGTGAATTTACGCATTCCCTCCACACAATCATCTACATCCAGGATGGCTTTTGTCATGATGGTTCCTTCCCCTTCTTCCCGAAGACTCGCCCTCCCCCTGGTCACAAGACTGTGATACAGGATCTCTTTCATTCTCCGGTTTACATTATTTGCAAACCTGCGTACATAAAAACGTTTGACATATCTGGATACCTGTACGATCCCGATTGCTGCCACATAACCGATTACAAGAAACAGCATATTGGCAAAAGTTCCGCTGCCTCTCAGAATATCCACCAACATTCCCGTCATCCGTCCCTCAAACCACGGTTCCGCCAGAAGTCCCAGGTTATAGATCAGGCCGGAGATTGTAATTGTAAGAAGAACTTTCCATTCTACCCGAAAATACGAACCGATTTTTTCCGGACAAAACTTCTCATCCTCTCTCTTCTTTTGCAGTTCCTTGTTTTTCATCCCCGTCATTCTCCTCTTTTGCCAAAATCCGTGTAATATTTTCAAATCCTGCCTATCGTTCTCTTTTTCTATTCGTATAAGAGCTTCAAATATCTCCCTCTTTATATTTTTTCATTAATTTAGCCAGTGCTTTATTTTCTCCTGCAAGAATCAAAATCTCTCCTCTGCACAGGTTTTCTTCCGGATTGATGCTGACGCAAATCGTTTCCCCCCTCTTGATTGCAATAACATTAATTTCATATTTTTTTCGAAGATTCAGTTCTTCCAGATTATGATCGATCCAACTATCCGGAACCGCAAGTTCTACCATCGAAAAGGAATCTGACAGCATAAAGAAATCCTGAAATCCTCCTGAAATCAGGTTTTTACCAAGACGGATACCCGTTTCGATTTCGGCCATCACTACACGGTCTGCACCGATCTTTTTCAGAATCTTGGCATGCATCTGATTCATCCCCTTGGCGATTACCAGTGGCACACCTGCCTCTTTTGCCTGCAATGTCGCCAGAATGCTTGACTCCATATCTTCTGAGATCCCTACGATCACCACATCCATGTTACTGATTCCCAGCGATTCAAATACACGGCTGTCCGTCACATCTGCCCTTGCAGCATAAGTCACATAATCTGCTATCTCCTGCACCAGTTCCTGGTCTTTATCCACTGCCAGAACCTGTTTTCCTGCCTGTGACAGTGTCTGTGCCACAGCATAACCGAATTTTCCAAGTCCGATTACTGCATATTGTTTATCCATGATTTTAATTTTCCTTTCTGTTAATCTGTTCTCCCCTATTCTTTTATCCAATCAGAATCCTCTGTTCCGGTCTCTGAATATCCGCATCCACATGTCTTGTTCTGCGCCCAAGGGCTACCGCAAGTGTAATCGGCCCGATTCGTCCCATATACATAACAAGTATAACAATGATTTTCCCTGCTGTCGGAAGCTGTGAAGTCAGAGAACGGGTCAGTCCCACCGTCGCCACCGCCGAAACAACCTCATAGGCACAGTCCAGAAGCGGATAACCACTGACGGCAACCAGAAGGATTGTGGCCGTAAGAGCAGTAGCCAGTGCAAAAAAGAAAATCACCACCGCAGAGCGGATATTTTCTTCCACAACTTTTCTTCCCCATACTACCGTATCATGATTTCCACTGATATAAGAAGTAACCAGCACGATAAGAAGAGCAACCGTAATTGTCTTCACACCACCGGCTGTTCCCATCGGTGAACCGCCGATAAACATCAGAATCATGCTCACCATCGCAGACCCATCCGTAAAATTTTTCTGTGGAATCGTCTCAAATCCGGCTGTTCTTGTTGTTATGGACTGAAAAAAAGCAGCCATCACTTTCTCTCCCGGTTTCAGATCTCCGAGAGACCCTGTATGATTCCAGTCCAACAGGAGGATCAGAAGTGCCCCGCCTGTGATCAGGATTACTGTCGTCGTCAATACCAGTTTTGTATGAAGGGTAAATCCGCGGATAAAATTTTTTCTGGTTCGTTTTCCTCTCAGCAGATCCTGCACATGCTCGATCACTTCCCACCAGACGGGGAAGCCAAGTCCGCTCAAGATAATTAGTCCCATGGTTGTAACATTCATCAGAGGATTGGTTACAAAAGGCGCAAAAGAAGATTCACCTACCAGATCGATTCCTGCATTGCAAAACGCGGATATCGAATGGAAAATACTGTACCCGATTCCTCTCCACAATCCATAATGAGGAACAAACCAAAAGCTATAACATATCGCTCCTGCAATCTCAACCACCGCTGTTCCGATCAGGAGTCTTCTGACAATTCCCACGCTTCCTTTCAGCACCGGCAGATTATAGGTATCCTGAATCAGTTTGCGACTCTGCAGGCTGATTTTTCTTCGCAAAACCAGAAATATCATGATCAGACATGCCATGATTCCAAGCCCGCCAAACTGAATCAGCCCCAGAATCACAATTTTTCCAAACACGCTCCAGGTGGTTGCAGTGGGCACGGTCACAAGGCCGGTTACACACACAGATGTAGTCGCCGTAAATAACGCATCAAGCCAATATACGCCCTTTCCACTGGCCGATGAAACCGGCAGACACAAAAGAAGCGTTCCCAGTATGATCACTACACCAAATCCGGTCATCATAATTCTTTCTGCCGGCGTATGCCACTGCCTTTTTTTCTGTTTTTCAGACATCCTCTTTTTCTCTTCTTTCCTATATTTTTTCCAAAATATCAACTTTCTGTTTCATTTCTGATATTTTACAACCAATGATTCTTCTTTTAGAATCCGAAATCTGCATAATCCTCCGGAAGAAATCTGTGGTAAATGATATGGCAGCCCTCATCTTTAAAACAGTAGTAATATGGATCTTCCGAGTCCACAAAGCGGATCATCAGGTCAAATTCTCCGTTGTCCATCGGTTCCATCGCGCACTCAGATGTCTGACTGCGGAATAATTCTTTTACCTCATCCAACGTCGTTCCGTGTTTTGTAAGCAACTGTACCAGTGCAAAGATAAATGCATTCTCGTCCCGGTGTTCGTGCACATATTCTGTCGCATGTTCCGACAGAAAGAAGCAGAAACGATCTCCTTTGTGCGATACCTGTACTTCCCCGAATATTTCTTTTGTTGCCCTCGGAAATCCTTCCAGTGACTCCTGCATCGCCTCCGCATCACCTTCGCTTTCAAAAAAATGATGCAGAGAACTCAAAGGATAATACAGCCGGATCGGTTCTTTCATATATCCAAGCTTTGCCTGTTCCTCTGCAATCACATCGATCAGACTGTCCTGCAGTTTTTTATATCCATTTTCGTACATAATTCTATAATCCTTTCTGGCTGGCCCCTTCGACCGCCGGTCGTCGATGGTGTCAGGCACCATTAAATTTTTATGAAATATTTTCACAGCTATGTGAATTATATAATCTCACGGATATTTTCGCAAGCAGAAAGAACATCCTGTACATTTAAAACTGTACAGGATGTTCTCCCTTACACTTTTATTCTTTATTTCATACTGTCGGGTTATTCTTCCCCTTTGTCTACCTTGCTGGCTCTTGCTTCAATTTCTCTTTCCTGTACATCGCCAGGTGCCTGCTCGTAACGGGCAAATGTATAAGAGAAATCACCGGCTCCACCTGTCATGGAACGAAGTACCGTTGCATATCCGTAGATCTCCAGTTCCGGAACATCTGCTTCTACGATGGTATATCCCTGTTTATCCGGGTTCATACCAAGCACACGACCACGCCGTTTGTTCAGATCACCCATAACATCACCGGTAAATTTATCCGGTACACGGATCTGCATATTTACGATAGGCTCTAACAGAACCGGCGAAGCTGCCAGGAAACCGTCTTTGAATGCCATCTTTGTTGCTGTCTTGAATGCCATCTCAGAAGAATCTACCGGATGATAAGATCCATCATACAGAACCGCTTTCACACCGACTACCGGGTATGCCGCCAGAGGACCGGATACTACAGATTCCTGCAGACCTTTTTCTACTGCCGGGAAGTAGTTCTTCGGAACGGCTCCGCCGACAACGATCTGCTCAAATACATATGGTGTATCCAGATCACCGGATGGTTCAAAGGTCATCTTTACATGACCATACTGGCCATGTCCACCGGACTGTTTTTTATATTTTTTATCAATATCTGATTTTTTACGAATGGTCTCACGGAAAGCTACTTTCGGTTTGGAAAGTTCCACATTCACTTTATACTGTTCCTGCAGTTTGCTGACGATCACGTCTATATGCTGGTCACCCATGCCATAAAGAAGAGTCTGACGGTTTGCAGAATCATTGACTACTTTCATTGTCAGATCTTCCTGACACATCTTGGAGAGTGCCTGGGAAATCTTATCCATATCTGCTTTGTTCACTGCTTTGTAGCGTTTGCAGGTATATGGAATGGAAATCTCCGGTTTGCCGTAGAATACCGGGACAGCTTTTGTTGCCAGAGTATCGCCAGTACGCAGTTCGTTAATTTTGGCTACGGCTCCGATATCACCTGCATGAAGTTCCGGAACCTCAATCGGTTTTGATCCTTCCATAACATACAGCTTGCCGATCTTCAGTTCTTCTTCTCTTTCTACATTATATAAGGTATCTCCGGACTTGATAACACCGGAACAAACTTTCAACAGTGAGTATTTTCCGATAAACGGATCTACGATCGTCTTGAAGACCTGTGCGGATTTTGGCATGGTGAAATCATAGTCAGCTTCGAAAATTTCACTGGTTGATTTTACGATACCGGCGCGTTCTCTCAGATTCGGGCTCGGGAAGTATCCACAGATATCGTCTAACAGGATCTTAACACCCTGCAGATTGACCGGAGATCCCATGCATACAGGAACCAGACTTCCATCACCTACGCACATGGATAATGCTGCGGAAATCTCGGTTACGGAGAATTCTTCGCCCGCAAAATAGCGATCCATGAATTCTTCACTGGTCTCTGCTACGGCTTCGAGTAAGATCTCTCTGTATTTTTCCAGATATTCTTTGGAATATTCCGGGACCTCACATTCTTCTTTTTTGTCTTTTTCGATGTAACGACGACCTTTGTTCTTTACGATGTTGATATATCCGACAAATTTTCCGTCTTCACGAAGCGGCATGTGCAGCGGAGCGATCCGCTTGCCATACAGCTCGGTCAGATCTTCTACTACCTGACGGTAGCTGACATCATCCATATCCATCTCTGTTACGAAGAACATACGCGGCAGTCTGTATTTTTCACACAGTTCCCATGCTTTCTGGGTTCCTACCTGTACGCCTGATTTACCGGAGATCACGATCACTGCTGCGTCGGCGGCTGCAACTGCCTCTTCAGCTTCTCCTACGAAATCAAAGAATCCAGGTGTATCTAAAATATTTACTTTTACCTTATCCCATACAACCGGCACGGTGGAAGTACTGATCGAGAATTTTCTCTTGATCTCTTCTTTGTCGTAATCACTGATGGTATTGCCATCTGTCACCTTGCCTAAACGATTTGTAATACCTGAAAGATAAGCCATAGCTTCTGTCAGTGTAGTCTTACCTGCTCCGCCATGACCAAGCAGCACTACATTCCTTATTCGGTCAGTTCTAAAAACGTCCATATGTAATACCTCCCAAAAATTAGTATGGTTATATATTACTAAATTTCTTCGAATATTTCAAGTTATTTATGAAATATTGACAATTATTTTCCGAACTTTTTTGATCTATGTTTGTATATTTTATGTTTTTTGTGTATAAATTGTTTCTTTTTTGTATATTTTATCTTCATTTTATGAAATTTTTCTCAGAGGAACTGTTTTTTCTATACTGTGTGCCTTTTTCTCTTCTCTTTTCCTTCTATGCTTTTTGGCGTTAAAGTTCCATAGTTTAAAGTGCTAAATCATTGACTTTTCCCCTCCTGTGTTTTACAATGGTGAAAGTACGCAAAATACACGCGTAATTACGGAGAAAGGATTTTGACAGACAACTATGAGTGATTCACTGAATATAGGATTTATCGGTCTGGGGCTGATCGGCGGATCCATCGCCAAATCTCTGAAACGTTTTCACCCGCAGACTAGAATTTTTGCATATACCAGAACGGAAGCTACGCTGGATCTTGCCGTGTCTGAGGGTATTGTGGATGTAAAATGTACGAAAGAAGATGAGGCATTTGCTTCCTGCGATTATATTTTCCTCTGCGCGCCGGTTCACGACAATATTTCTTATCTTGAATGGCTGAAGGATCATATAAGTCCGGACTGTATTATTACGGATGTGGGAAGTGTAAAAGGTGAGATCCATCAGGCGGTTCAGAAACTTGGTCTGGACGATCATTTCATCGGAGGACATCCAATGGCAGGTTCCGAAAAGACCGGTTTTGAAAATGCTACCGACATGCTGATTGAAAATGCTTACTATATTCTGACGCCGGGCGGACAGATTGATATCCCACGCCTGACACAGTTTATGGAGCTGATTTCTTCTCTGGGAGCGATCCCTCTGGTACTTACTTATGAAGAGCATGATTACATCACCGCAGCTGTGAGCCACCTGCCACACATCATCGCTTCTACGCTGGTCAACGCCGTACAGAAGATGGATACGCCGGAGGAAAATATGAAACTGATCGCAGCCGGAGGTTTTAAGGATATTACCCGTATTGCCTCTTCTTCTCCTGTGATGTGGCAGCAGATCTGCCTGGAAAACCGGTCAATGATCTCCAAAGTGCTCGACGAGTATATCCGCCTGATCGTACAGGCAAAATGCTGGGTGGATAATGGTGATTCAGATGAAATCTATAATATGTTCAGTAATTCCAGAGAATACCGCAATTCTCTTCCGGAAGCGAGCAAAGGGGTAATCGAGAAGATTTATGCCTTTTACTGTGATATTTATGACGAAGCCGGTGGTATCGCTACAATTGCCACACTGCTTGCGATGAATTCAATTAGTATTAAAAATATCGGCATCATTCACAACAGAGAATTCGAGGAAGGTGTTCTTCGGATCGAGTTTTATGATGAGGAATCCTGTGTGAAGGCACAGGGTGTTTTGAAAGAACGGAATTATACACTTCATATTCGGTAAGGAGGATGTACATATGGAACTTATGCAGGCAAAAATGCCTCTTCGCGGAGAGGTGAAGATTCCGGGAGACAAGTCGATCTCCCACCGCGCTGTGATGTTTGGTGCACTGGCTGACGGTACGACAAGAGTGACGAATTTTTTGCAGGGAGCGGATTGTCTTTCTACGATCTCCTGTTTCCGCAAGTTAGGAATCGATATTGAAAATACACAGGAGGAAATCCGGATTCATGGGAAAGGCCTTCACGGGCTTACTGCTCCGACAGAGATTCTGGATACCGGTAACAGTGGAACTACAACACGACTGATCTCCGGTATTCTTGCCGGTCAGAATTTTACCACAACACTTACCGGTGACGCATCGATCCAGAGCCGGCCGATGGGAAGAATCATCAAACCGCTTTCTATGATGGGTGCTACGGTCGAGAGTCTGAAGGAAAACCAATGTGCACCGTTACAGATTCAGGGACACCCATTGACTGCGATTCATTATCAGTCTCCGGTAGCCTCTGCGCAGGTCAAATCCTGCATCCTGCTTGCCGGACTGTATGCGGACGGTGTCACATCGGTTACGGAACCTTATCTTTCGAGAAATCATACGGAGCTGATGCTCTCCCACTTCGGTGCACAGGTCACCAGTGAGGGAACCACGGCTTCGATTGCTCCGGATCCGGAACTTCACGGATTGGATATTTCTGTTCCGGGAGATATTTCTTCCGCTGCTTATTTTATCGTGGCTGCTCTTTTGGTTCCGGGTTCTGAAGTGCTGATCAAAGATGTGGGAATCAATCCTACCAGAGATGGGATTCTTCGTGTCTGCAAGGCAATGGGGGCTGATATCACCCTGTTAAACGAACGGACAGCCGCCGGCGAACCGGTTGCTGATCTTCTGGTTCGACACAGTGAACTTCACGGTACGGTCATTGAGGGGGAACTGATCCCGACTTTGATTGATGAAATTCCGGTTCTGGCGGTTTTGGCTGCTTATGCAGATGGAACTACGGTGATTCGAAATGCGGAAGAACTGAAGGTGAAGGAATCGAACCGACTGGATATTATGGTGAACAGTCTGGGAGCTATGGGATGTGATATCGAGGGTACAGATGATGGTATGATCATCAGAGGTGGCAAACCGTTGCATCATGCTTCTATCGACAGTCATCTGGATCACAGGATCGCGATGTCGTTTGCAGTAGCCGGTCTGGTTTCCGAAGGGGGAGTGGAAGTACTGCGGGCGGATTGTGTGGATATTTCTTATCCGGAGTTTTATGCGGATCTTGGTAAGCTGATGAAGTAATATTTTTTATTGGCTAGAGGGACGCCGAGAGCTGCGGGAAACCGGGGTGGACAACATGGGCAGGGCAACTTTGAACTAGCCGCTAACTTCGACTATATTCACTTGGGTCAGCTGACCCAAGTGAAAGTCTTCGTAAGCGTCGGATTTCAAAGCTTGCCCTAACCGCCCATAAAGTGTTGTCCACCCCGGTTTCCCGCAGCTCTCGGCTGTTTCCTGGCAAAACAAATTTGAAACAACCGTTAATTTTTCGTCATATCTTTCCAGTTGCACGCAATGACAATTTTTATCGATACCCAGCCCAGCAGGGCAAAAAGATGCCTTTCAAAAGCATTTTGCGGGCGGTTAGGGCGAGTTTTAAGATCCTGTGTTTAGTAAGACTAGGCGATGAGCGGCTCTCCGCGAATCATGTACATCGTTGAAAAAACTCCCCATATCAATCACGCAGGATGCAGATTCGAGTGTACAGGTAAAAAAACGTAGGCGTAGCGGGCTACGCTGAGGCTTTTTTGTCTGTGCAATCGGATTTGCAGACAAGCGAGTGATATGGGGATTTTTTCATAAGATGTACAAGTCGCACTTAACACATAGCTTAAAATCGTCCTGCCCACTGCTTTTGCAGGGGAGCTTTTTGCAATTTGGGGCGTACGCCTTGAATATCTTATTTGTAGAAATCTACAACATCTTCCGGATTATAGTACACTTTATCCTGCTCTTCTATCGTCGCTTTTCCATCTTTCACATCAATAATCGTTACCGCGCAGTTTGGCGGTACGTGACCTCTCCAGAAGTCGTCTTTCCGGCCGTCAATGTAATAGAGAAAGGCCCGTGTCGAGCAGCCGTGTGCTGCTATTAGAATTGTTTTATTCTGGTAGTCCGGGTTGTGGATCAGATCCTCGTAGAAGGCACCGCAGCGGTCAATCATCTGCTGAATAGATTCGCCGTCTTTCGGTGGCTTGTAACCGAAGGGATCCGTGAAGAACTGTTCAAAATCTTTTGACGGAATCTGATAATTCTTCCTTCGACAGCAAAGCCCTTCCCATTCTCCGAAACTGATCTCTTCTATTCTCTCATCCGTAAGAATCGGTATATTTCTGTCACCCAGTACCAGTCTGGCGGTCTCGTAAGCCCGCTTTAACGGGCTTGCGATTGCCAGGTCAAAATGCACATCTTTTAATTTTTCACCGGTGATTTTTGCAAGGCGGATACCATTTTCGTTCAGTTCAATATCCGTTCTTCCCTGCAGCCGTCCCAGTGTGTTCCATGGAGTTTCTCCATGACGAATCAGATATATTTTCATCTTTTTTACTTTCTAAGCTGGATTCCCATGCCTTCCAGACCATTCAGGATCTTGTTCATAGCGCCATTGATTTCTGCTTCTTCCAGAGTTTTCTCTTTGGAGCGGAAGGTCAGAGAATAAGCAACGGACTTAAATCCTTTTTCGATCTGATCACCTTCGTAAATATCAAACAGTTCGAAGTGTTCCAGAATCTTTCCACCTCTCTGTGCGATCATATGCTCGATCTGTCCAACCATGATGTCTTTCGGTACTACCATGGAGATGTCACGGTTTACTGCAGGGAATTTTGCGATTCCTTCGTATTTGCGGTCGAAGGATGCATGTTTTACGACATTCAGGATATCCAGAACTGCCACATATGCGCGCGTTCCGATACCATAGGTATCAGCTACTGCAGGATGCACTTCGCCCAGATAACCCATCACTTCATTTTCGTAGCTGATCAGAGCCTGGCGACCCGGATGCAGGAAAGTCTTACCGGCTTTCGGATCGTACTCAGTTTTCTTATGCATACCGATCTGATCGAAGAACTCTTCTACCACACCCTTCATATCAAAGAAATCACCATCTCCGTACATACCCAGAGTGAACATCATACGTTCATCCGGCAGTTCGGTCAGAGGAAGTTCTTTTGGCAGATATACATTGCCCAGTTCGTACAGACGGACATTTTTATTTCTTCTGTTATAGTTGGTTGCCAGAGAAGTCAGCATACCATTCAGAGAAATGGTTCTCATGATACTGAAATCTTCACCCAGCGGGTTGGAGATTGTGATTGCTTTTCTCAGTTCATCCTCTGCCGGAATCTGCAGTTTGTCAAATACCTTCGGGCTTTCGAAGGAATAGCAGTATCCCTGGGAGAATCCACAGTACTCAGCCACATCTCTTGCCACTTCTTCGATTCTCAATTTAAATGGCAGTTTTCCTGTTGTTGCCTCACCACTTGGCAGTGTGGTCGGGATATTGTCATATCCGTAGAAACGTGCAACTTCTTCTGCGATATCTGCGGTACGGAAGATATCATGACGGAAAGTCGGAGCAACGATCTCGTTAGTTGCTTCATCATACGCCAGTTCTACTCTGGACAGATACTCCAGCATATCTTCTTTGGAAATATCGGTTCCCAGCAGGCTGTTGATTTTTTCCGGCTCAAACGGTACTCTTACCGGCTCTTTTTTCTTGGTATATACATCAGCCATACCACCGACAACTTCACCGGCTCCCAGTTCTTCCATCAGCTGGCAGGCACGGTCGATGGCTGCCTGCGCATTATTCGGATCCAGACCTTTCTCGAATTTTCCGGAAGCATCGGTACGAAGTCCGATTCTCTTTGCAGACAGACGGATGTTCGGACCATCAAAGCATGCCGCTTCGAACAGAACGGTTTTTACATTGTCTGTGATCATGGAATTTTCTCCACCCATGATACCTGCGATACCGATGGATTTTTCTCCATCACAGATCATCAGGACATTTTCATCCATCTGACGTTCCTGTCCGTCCAGAGTAACAAATTTTTCGTCTTTTCCGGCACGGCGTACATGGATCTCATGGTTTGCGATCGTATCCAGATCATAGGCATGCATCGGCTGACCATATTCTTCCATGACATAGTTTGTGATATCTACCAGGTTGTTGATCGGGCGGATACCGTTGGCTGCCAGACATCTCTGCATCCATTTCGGTGACGGACCGATTTTTACATTTTTTACGACTCTTGCACAATAACGTGGGCAGAGATCTTTATCTTCTACAGTTACTTTTACATAATCGTTGATATCTTCGTCGTTACCGGTAGCTGTTACAACCGGAGGAACGAATTTTTTCTGGAAAGTAGCTGCTGCTTCTCTTGCGATACCCAGTACACCGTAGCAGTCTACACGGTTGGAAGTGATCTCATATTCGATCACTGCATCGTTCAATCCCAGTGCTTCGATCGCGCTTGCACCAACGATAGCATCTTCCGGGAAAATATAGATTCCGTATTCCGGAGCTTCCGGATACATTTCTCTTGTGGAACCCAGTTCTTCAATGGAGCACATCATACCGTAGGAATCCACACCACGCAGTTTTCCGGCTTTGATCTTGATTCCACCCGGAGTTTTCTTACCGTCGTGTCCGCCTGCAACTCTTCCGCCCGGAAGAACAACCGGAACTTTGTCTCCTTCTTTTACGTTCGGAGCACCGGTAACGATCTGTGTTACTTCATTTCCTACATTGACCTGGCAGATAATCAGTTTATCTGCATCCGGATGTTTTTCGATCTTTTCGATCTGTCCGATCACGATATTTTCCAGATCGGCATCCAGTAATTCATATCCTTCTACTTTTGTTCCGGACAGTGTCATCGCATCTGTATATTCCTGAGCTGTAACGTCCAGATCCGGGACAAACATTTTAATCCATGATAAAGATGTATTCATTCTTTTTATCCTCCTAGAACTGTTTTAAGAATCTGTAGTCATTTTCATACAGAAGGCGCATATCATCGATCTCGTATTTCAGAAGTGCGATACGCTCCAGACCTACACCAAATGCAAAACCAGTGTATTCTTCCGGATCGATGCCACACATCTCAAGTACATGCGGATGAACCATACCACAGCCAAGGATCTCGATCCAGCCGGATCCTTTACAGAAACGGCATCCTTTGCCGCCGCATTTGAAGCAGGATACGTCAACCTCTGCACTCGGTTCTGTGAACGGGAAATGATGCGGACGGAATTTTGTTTTTGTTTCCGGTCCGAACAGTTCTTTTGCAAATTCTTCCAGTGTACCTTTCAGGTCTGCAAATGTGATATGTTTGTCAATAACCAGACCTTCGATCTGATGGAAGGACGGAGAATGTGTTGCATCCACTTCATCAGAACGGAATACACGTCCCGGAGCGATCATACGGATCGGCAGTTTGCCCTGTTCCATGGTTCTCGCCTGTACCGGAGAGGTCTGGGAACGAAGCAGGATGCTGTCTGTGATGAAGAAGGTATCCTGTTCGTCACGAGCCGGATGATCTTCCGGAATATTCAGTTTGGTGAAGTTGTAGTCCGCATACTCTACTTCCGGTCCTTCTACAACTTCATAACCCATACCGATGAAGATTCTTTCTACTTCTTCCAGAGCAATGGTATTCGGATGACGATGTCCTACATTTGCTTTCTTAGCCGGCAGAGTCACATCGATGACTTCTGCTGCCATCTTTGCTTCCCGCAGTTCTTTCTCCAGACGGGTTTTTGTCTCCTCCATCATGGTTTCGATCTTTGCTCTGGCCTCGTTGACCATCTGTCCTACTTTCGGGCGGTCTTCCGGAGCTACATCTTTCATACCTTTCAGTACAGAAGTAAGCTGTCCTTTTTTACCAAGGAAATTTACTCTTACATCATTCAGTTTGTCCAGGGCATCGGACTGTTCAATCTTCTCAGAAGCTTCATCCAGAATCGCCTGTAATGTTTCTTTGATACTATTGCTCATGGCAGTTCTCCTTTTCTATTTGTTTGGGGCGGATGCAAGGCAACGAGTAAAATACGCTTCGCGAATTTCACTCGTTTTCGCAGCAGTTGCCAAAGTCTCGTACTAGCACGAACTTTTGCTCGTTGCTCGCGAATCAAAATTGATCCACCGGACCAATTATTGATATGCAGTACAAAAAAAGCCCCGTCCTTCCAGTTTCCTGGAGGGACGAGGCAACTATCTCATAATCTCGCGGTACCACCCTGATTTCCGATTAAAAAATTAACGGACACTCATTAAGACTTAACGCGTCTGTACGTCTTCTCTTACTGTATTTTCAGAGAAGCAGCTCCGGTGGGAATCTCAATATGCATCTGAACTTAAAGGAGCTTGCAGCCGGTGACTCCTTCTCTCTGTAAGAAAATACATATCTACTGACACTTTCACAGCTTTTTTCTATCGGCATCAATTATAGTATGAATCTTCTTATCTGTCAAGTTCTATTTCCGATTCCCGCCCTTTTTGCTACTGCTCTTTCTTTTCCTCTGTTTTCTCTTCTTCCGGATCATTTTCCCGGATTCCCCGTAGAAGTCCCTGATACTCATTGCGGATCCGCTCGCTCGCCACCCGGTGCAGTCTGCGAAGACGTTCTTCAAAGTAGGCGTTGATCTCTGCCCCGATCAGAACGATATACATACAGAAATACAGCCATAAAAGGATTAAAATAATCGTTGTCAGGCTTCCGTACATATTGGAAAATCCGTCGTAATAGTCCAGATAAACGGAAAATCCCAGGGAAAACAGCGACCATGCCACCGCAGAAATCACCGCACCAGGTACCTGGCTTCGAAAAGATGTTTTCCTGTTCGGCAGAAATTTATAGACCATCAGGAAAATCAGTGCCAGTACGACCAGAGAAACCGCGGTACGCATGCCAATGATATAAGCTGTCACTCGCGCCAGCGCCGGAATGTATCGTGTCAGAAGCTTCTGGATACTGTTACCAAATACCAGAAGGATCAGACTTCCGATAACGGCGAGGATAAAAACCAGCGTATACAAAGCGGACCGGATCCTGGTTACCACATAATTTCTTGTCTCTTTTACATGGTAAATCGCATTTACCCCGTTCGTCAGTCCCTGCAGACCTTTTCCCGCACTCCACAGGGTAAAGATCGCACTGATCGGTACCACTGCAGTCGACTTATCATAAACTTCCTGAATAATACTCAAAAGAAAACTTCGAAAATCCCCTGCATCCGGCATCACCTGTAAAATCATCTCCACAACCATATCTTTCGTAATCGAAACGTAGGTGACCAGCGGAAGCAGAAGCATCAAAAAGGGCACAAAGGACATCAAAATAAAGAATGCTGCCTGTGCAGCAAACGCACTCACATGATCCTGATTCATGCGGTTCATGAATCCGGTCATGATTTTTATGAACTTTTTCATTTTGTTTTCCTTTCTGCGCAATATTTATTTTTTATATACTTATTTTTATCATACTATTTTTTCAGAAATCCTGCAAGTTTTCTATCGTAATATTCTGATAAAAAACCTGCAGGATCTCCCGCCAACCCATTCCGTCTTCCGCAAGATGCTTTGCTCCGTTCTGACTCATCCCCACGCCATGCCCATAACCGCCACCGGTAAATACCAACAAATCAATTCCCTGTTCGTTCCCGGTATCGATCACAAAACAGGCACTCGGCAGCAGTTCCATCGTGTTACAGGTACTTCCATCATTTCTGATAATAGACAGCCCTTTTACTGACAGAAACTTTCGGATCGCATATTCATTTTCCAGTGTCACACTCTGTTTGTCTGCCTGAATCTCCAGCATTTTTACCCCTCCGCCGGGATTTCTTTCCTGTATCGCTAAACCGGTAAATGTGCCAATCTGGGGATACTGTCTCTCACTTCGCTCCTTCAGCACCTCCCAGGGAATACTCACTTTCCATCGATACCAGATATCTTCTTTTTCATAATCTCCCGCTTCTGTCTGTGATATCAGTTCCCGGAAATATGTTTCTGACATGTCTGTCTGCTTTGCCGTTCCTGTCTGCTCTTCTGCGCCATTCCCGGTTGCCATAGCTTCCACTGCCTGATGGCTCACTGCAACACTTTTCAGATAAGACGCGCTTTTCTTTGCATCCCAGACTTCATCCGTATCGGTATATCCCCAGGAAGTCGAAAAAAAGTAGGCTTCGATCGGCTCTCCACCACAGAGCATCACCATCCCACAGGTAGCATCCACCGCCTGATTGCTTGTTTCCTGCTCCGGAATATTGTTATACACCTGACAGGAAACCGTATCATCCACATCTGCATTCCATTCTGCCATTCGTTGTTCTCTGATCTGGCGTACCGCATAGGTTCGCGCGCAGACCGCCTGTGCACAGAGCGCTTCCACAGGTGCATCAGCAGGCATCTCACTTGGTACAACTCCTTTCAGATACGATTCCAGATCCACCTGATTAATGATCCGAAATCCCTCTTCCTCTCTTGTCACTTCCAGGATTCCCCGATAGGCAGGTGCTCCCTGATTTCTTCTGACAGATTCCAATGTCAGCGGTGTTGTCGCTTCTGTCGGTTCTACCCAGACAGTCTGCCCCGGCTGCATCTGTTCCGACAGGCAAAGTTCCGTGCCCGCCTCCTCCTGCACCGTAAAATCTCCCTTCACACAGTAGGCTCCCGCGCAGGATATCCGCACCTCTGAATGAACATAATGTTCCGTTCCGTCGACGGAGATCAGTACCCGGATCGTATCCTCCTTTCTGTCCGTCTTCGTTTCATTTTCCAGATTTGCGAAATCCTCCTGTGATACATCCTGATTTTCTTTTCTTTCATTTTCCGTCTGTTCTTCCTCTATATTTTCCCCGGAAGTCCCGACTTTTGCCATCTGCTGTTCCGCCTGTAATTTCTCCAGATAATCATTTTCCTCTTCCCGTTTCTGTCTCCCTTCCCGTATTCCCATCAGAAAGAGTAAAATAAAAAACAGTACCGTTCCTGCAATCGTCAGCATCCATTTCCATGGAATATTTTTATTTGTTTCACCATTTTTTCCCATATTTCAGTATATGGCATTTTTCAAAAAATTATCCAGCGGGACGGGTTGTGTTTTTTTCTGTCGATCAAAGTTGATTCACTGAACAATGACTGACAGACAGTAAAACAAGTTAAAAAGACGCTGTATTCGGAATGTTATACCGGATACAGCGTCCTCTTATTCTTCTTTTCTTATTTTACCAGAAAACGATATACTGTTTTTGTATCGTATTTTTCTCCTGCTTTCAGGAATGGCTGTGCAAAATGCGTATCGTTGACCGCATTCGGGCAGTACTGGGATTCCAGGCAGAATGCATGGCGTTTGTCATATACCGCACCATTTTTTCCTTTTTCGTTATCTACAAAGTTTGCTGCGTAGAACTGAACACCCGGGCAGTCTGTATAAGCTTCCAGCGCGATTCCAGTTTTTTCACAGTATGCTTTTGCCATCCAGTCAAAAGCTCCTTTCGGTTTGTCCAGTACAAAGTTATGATCATATCCGCCTGTCATCTGCAGCTGTTCAAAGTCCGCATCGATCTCTTTACCGATTGCTTTCGGCTGTGTGAAATCCATCGGAGTTCCGACTACAGGAGCGATCTCACCGGTAGGAATGGATTTGGAATCGATCACCGGTGTATATGTGGTTGCATTCAGCTGCATAGTCTGTTCATATACATTACCGGAATCATGTCCACCCAGATTAAAGTAGCTGTGGTTGGTCATATTGGCTACGGTGTCCTGATCGGAAATTCCTTCGTAATGGATCTCTACAGCATTGTCATCTGTCAGTGTATAAGTAACTGTCACATCGAAGTTTCCAGGAAATCCCTGTTCTCCGTCCGGGCTGTGATGATGGAAGGCAACTGCCTGTTCTTTTGTCTCAGCTTCCCACATCATAAATTCAAATCCATCCGGACCGCTGTGCAGGTTGTTTCCGTTTTCATTCGGTGTCAGCTGGATCTTCTTTCCATTCAGCATGAAAGCTGCTCCGTTGATACGGTTTCCGTTTCTTCCGATCGTAGAACCGAAATGTGGTGGATTTACCTGATAATCTTCTCCGTGATCATATCCGAGTACTACATCGGTCAGAACTCCGTTTTTATCCGGCACCAGCACGCTTACCAGAATCGCACCAAAATCTGTCACTTTCATTACCATACCGTTTTTATTGGTTACCGTATACAAAGAAATGGCTTCCCCTTTTTTCGTTGTTCCAAAACTCTGTTTCTCTACACTCATCTTATCCTCCATTCCAGCCGCTTCCTGATTTTCTGCCGAGCAACTATGTAATCACATAAAAAAAGAGTCATTTTCTGACTCCTCATTTTCTTTTTTTATAACCCCGGAGTGCCGTTTCCCTTTTTTTGACGCCTAGCGACTGCTAGGTGGGTGACCGCAGTATCTCTTTTGTCTTCCGCTGCGTAATGACGGCCTGACATCCAATCAACAATATAGGAGTCCCATAAACGTAAATGTAGGTTCAAAATAAAGAGAGGATCGTACACCCCAGGTGTTATTTCTTATTGTATTATACCCTAGTCTATGTTGTATTTCAAGGAATAATGTACAAAAATATCAAATTTTCAGCGAATATTTAGTTTATTTAATACCAAGAATATTCTTCACAACAGCAGGCATCTCTGCCACCTCTGCAACGGTATTGTGACGCACTTCTGCATTGCGGATCTCTTCGATCGCGTTCGGTACAGCAACGCCAGAAATCTCAGACAGCTGATCGATCAGTTCAAAATCACCCATGGAAGCATATTTGCCTTCATCAATTGCTTCCATCACGCTTCTTGTGAACTTATACGGGCTTGCGGTAGATGCAATAACAGTTTTGGCTGTATCACCGGTTTCTTTTGTGTATTTACCATATACGGTTGCAGCAACACTGGTATGTGTATCGATCACATAACCACAGTCTTTGTAGATCTTTCGGATCGTCTCCGCAGTCTCTTCTTCTGTCGCATAGTTTCCATAGAAATCAGCCAGCTGTGCTTTCATCTCGTCTGTGATATGATAAGCACCATCTTTTGTCAACTCTTCCATCAGAACTTTATTTTTCTCCGGATCATTTCCTGCAATTCTGTAAATCAGACGTTCCAGGTTGCTGGAGATCAGAATATCCATAGACGGTGATGTTGTCAGGATAAATTCTCTGTTTCTATCATAAGTTCCTGTAGTAAAGAAGTCAAACAGAACTTTATTATCATTGGATGCACAGATCAGTTTTTTGATCGGCAGTCCCATATTTTTTGCATAGTACGCTGCCAGAATATTTCCAAAGTTACCGGTAGGAACCACTACATTAATCTCTTCACCTGGCTGGATCTGTCCTGTTTTATACAGATTTGCATATGCGTATACATAATATACAATCTGTGGAACCAGACGACCGATATTGATTGAGTTTGCAGAAGAAAACTGATAACCTGCATCTGCCAGCTCTGCTTTCATCTCACTGTCGTTGAAGATTTTCTTCACGCCGGTCTGCGCGTCATCAAAGTTTCCGCGGATCGCAACAACGTAAGTATTGTCACCTTTCTGAGTTACCATCTGTTTTTCCTGGATCGGGCTTACACCGTCCTTCGGGTAAAATACGATGATTTTTGTTCCCGGTACATCTGCAAAACCTGCCATCGCTGCTTTTCCGGTATCACCGGAGGTTGCGGTCAGGATCACGATATCATTGGTCACACCGTTTTTCTTTGCTGCTGTTGTCAGCAGATATGGAAGAATCGACAGAGCCATATCTTTGAAAGCAATGGTAGATCCGTGGAATAACTCCAGATAATAAGCGCCATCTGCTTTTACAAGAGGTGCAATGACATCGGTATCAAATTTCTGATCATAAGCAGACTGAATACATTTTTTCAGTTCTTCCTCTGTAAAATCAGTCAGAAAACGACTCATTACTTCATAGGCAACTTCCTGATAAGACATCTGTGCCAGCTGCTCCATGGGAACCTCCAGTGCCGGAATCTGATCCGGTACAAATAACCCGCCATCTTCGGAAAGACCTTTTAAGATTGCATTTGATGCAGTTACTGTACTTCCATTTCCTCTGGTACTTCTGTATAATACTTCCATTCTGTACACTCCTCACATATTTTTATGCTTTTATGTAGTAAATCACTATAGTTTAGAATTATAGCACAGGTCACTTTTTCTGGCAATCCTATTTTCTCGGATTTCCGATCGCAAAATATGCTTCCATCGTTTCGTTCAAAACATATCACTGATATCAGGCATAAAAACTGTGCCCGCCATGTTCAAACAGAAAAGTCAGTTTCTCATCGAACCATTTTACGTTTTTTTCGTCTGCCTGGTCTCTTGCAATAAAATACAACGCCCCCTGCGACAGATCTTCCCCATCGATCGCACGGTTTACTGCTTCTCTCGTATCATCCGAAACCGTTACGGTATAGATTCTTCCATCTTCGGTCGGCGAAAACTGTGGGCTTCCTCCTGTCCGGTCCCAGATCACGGAAGTTACATTATCCGGAAACTGATCACTCGCCACACGGTTTAAAATAACATCCGCAACCATGATTCTTCCTTCCAGATCTTCTCCACCGGCTTCTGCCTCCACGATCGACAGAAGATTTTCATAGTCTTTATCTGACATACGCATCTGTTTCGTCAAATCTTCCGTCTGCTGATCTGCAGCCTCCACCGCCTGGATCATTCGGGTTCCCACATCCAACTTTGCCACTGTTTCGGTTCGAATCATCCACTGTCCCACGAGAACCGTCTCACACGGACCTCCAACAGCCCGATAACTCTTCGTCAGCCCTTTCGTAGCCTGAATACCATCGATTACCCCTGCATAGCCACAGGGGATCGACCCGTCAGGGTCATCGTCTCCGGTATCCGACTCTTCCTCTTTTTGTCCGACTGCTTCCTGCGTAACTTCCACTCCCTCTGTCTGCTTTATGATCGTCGGTTTGCCGCCCATCAGACTTCCAGCACCCGCGATGATCACCGCTGCGCCTGCTCCCACTGCCAGACATTCTTTTTTCCGTTCTCTGACTGTCCGCAGAAGCATCGTCCGAAGAGAATTCCAGGCCTTCTTTAATCGTTCCATTTCTATTCCTCTTCGTTCTTCTATTTTTTCATACTTTTGTAATATTCTATTCACATTTCTAAATAAAGTCAAAAGAATCTATGTTTTTTCTACTTATTTCACGAATTTGCTCCCACTTTTTCATGAAAAACGACAGTATTTTTGATATCAAGAACCCACTTTTTTCTATTTTTCGATACATTTAATTGTTTTTTAACATTTCTGATGATTTTGTAACATTTTTTCAGGTGACGCCAAAAAAGAAGGCAGAATATTACATTTTTGCAACATTCTGCCTTAATTTCTTTTTACAACATCGTACTTCGCTTTTGCCAGAATTCTCTTTCCAAAGTTGCCCGATATGTTTATTCCACAATCTTTTCTAAACAAAAAAGATATCATTTTCGATGCAACACACTTACATAGGAAACAATATCTTTTTGTAAAAAACTTCCGGATACAACTCCGGTTTTATTCATGATGTAGCACGCGAAGCGCGCATGGGAATTTAGTTCAAAATTGCATTGCCAACGGTTGTCTGAGGTTACGGAGCAGGCTCGTCCTTTCGTCCGTTAGTCCTGTCTATCCGTTACCACAACTCTATTTATTTTTATACTTCCTAGCAATCTCCTGCATCTGCTCCCACTTCTGTTCCATATCCCACACCAGTTTCAGCTGTGTTCTCGTGCGATCCAGGTTGTGTGTCGGATAATCAATCTTAAAATATGTATCCCCGGACAGATAATCTGTCAGGAATCTCATTCCACACTCATAGGTCATAACCTTCGCTCCGATCGGCAGACACTCAATCTCCATATCCGTCAGCGCACCGCCGCATCCTTCTACGAAACCTTTTGTATAAATATCATACAGTTCCATATCACAGGAAATTTTGGAAAGATCCTTTTCATCCTCCGTACCTGTACTCGCGCCGAAACGAATGGAATCACCAAAATCATTTACCGCCAGTCCCGGCATTACTGTGTCCAGGTCAATGACACAAAGACCTTTGCCGGTCGCATTATCCATCAGAACATTGTTTGACTTGGTATCGTTATGCGTTACACGAAGTGGAAGTTCACCAGCTTCTAACAAATCACCCAGCACACATGCCACATCATAGCGATCCTTCACAAACTGAATCTCTTTCTGCACTTCAGCTGCTCTTCCGCATACATCCTCTTCTACTACTTTTTCGAACGCTGCAAACCGTGCCTTGGTATCATGAAATCCGGCAATAGTTTCTGTCAGTGTATCTGCCGGAAAATCTGCCAGCATTCTCTGAAAATTTCCAAATGCCACAGCACTCTCATAAAAATCCTGCGGATCCTTTATTTCATCCAGTGCATATGCATCTTCTATAAAATGATAGGCTCTCCAGTACTCTCCAAAACTGTCTACAAAATACGCTTCTCCATTCTTGGCACATACAAAATCCAGTGTTTCTCTCTGCGGATCTCCACCCTGTGCCTTAATCTGCTCTTTCAGATAAGCAGTCACATGAAGAATATTATTCATCAGAGAAACCGGATCCTTGAATACGGACCGGTTCATGTGCTGCAGAGAATACCGATGTGTTTCCCCGTTTCTGTCAAATGACATCATAAAAGTATCATTAATATGACCATTTCCACAAGGTGTACATTCCAGAAATATTCCCTCAATATCGAATCCCTGGATTGCCTCCTGTCTTCCTGTCTGTAAGTTTTCCTGATTCATAGTTCTATATCCTTTCGTATTTCTGACTTTTCTATACGGATGCCGGTTGTATATGTAATTTCAGTCTTTTCTACTCCGTGTCACATGCGTCATAATATTTAGTATACCATATTGTCAGAAAAACTCAACTTAAAATTCTGTATTTCTATACCTGTATTTTAGATTTGTATCTATCTGTCTCTGCTGCTTTCAGTCTTTTTCATGATCTGCCATGCCATCCAGACTCCTGCAATGCCCCCGGTCAGTTTTCCAGCCAGAAGTGCTCCTGTCGCCGGAGCATCCACACCCAGGACAAATCCGAGATGTGCTGCCACCATGGATGTTCCACACACCAGAAGAGCTGCATTCATCACAATTTCTCTCTCGTTCATCTGTTTCATATCTGCTATCACAGGCAAGGCACTGACAATTCCCACAAGAAGTCCCGCAGTACCAAGTCGTCCAAGACCAATCTTCTCGCCCACCCATTCCAGCGGTTTTTTCAGCAGGCGCTGCAGAATCTCTGCAAATGGCAGACTGCCCAAAAGAACAATCCCAATAGAGGAAACTACCCCCAGTGCCTCATCCAGACCTGCCATCTCCGGAAGCAGCTGCACTCCGGTCATGTAGGAAAATGCTCCCAGAGCAATGCCAATTGTTCCTGCACCACGAATTATTTCTGCAAAAACACGAAATCCACGAATCATCCCATCCGGGAATCGGGAAAGTCCCAGTATCAACAGTACCGCCAGAAGAAATACCGAAATACTCTGAATGAGCAATTTCCCAATAGAAAGACCGCACAACAGTCCGCCCACCAAAATTCCGACAGGCAGCGCACTCAAACCTGCTAATATTCCTTTTGCAAACAATGGCTTCTCCCGCTCGCCTAACATTCCCATCCCTACCGGAATCGTAAAAGTAATCGTACAGCCAAGCGTAGCACCGACGATAATTCCTCCGTATCTTCCAATCGCAGGATCCAGTGCCAGTTCTTTACAAAGCTGGTAGCCTCCCATATCAAGAGCCAGAATCCCACCCAGCATACCTGGATCCAGATGAAGCATACGATAAAATGGCACAATCGTGTATTCCAATCCCAGTGATACCAACGGCGTAATGCAAATCAGTCCAGCCATGGAAAGCGCTGTCGGTCCAAGGAGCTGAAATCCGTCCTCAAATCGTTTTCCCAGCCCAAGACGATTCCCCAGCAACCGGTCCGTTCCACCGATCAGAGCACAGATTGCCATGATCCACATCATTATCTTGTCCATATAAATTTCCCCCTGTACAGAAATATGTTCAACGCAATAATGAGCAATGACCATTTCCAGTCATTGCTCATTATTTTATAATACTTTCGATAAAAATTCCTGTAGTCTCGCGTTCTTCGGATGTGCGAAAAACTCTTCCGGAACATTTTCTTCCTGGATCTTTCCTTCATCAATGAAGAGAACTCTGGTTGCAACTTCTCTTGCAAATCCCATCTCGTGGGTAACAACCACCATGGTCATACCGCTCTGTGCCAGTTCTTTCATGATCTCCAGTACTTCTCCAACCATCTCCGGATCAAGCGCTGAAGTCGGCTCGTCAAAAAGCATGACATCCGGATTCATCGCCAGTGCACGGGCGATTGCGATTCGCTGCTTCTGACCACCGGAAAGGCTGTCCGGGTAAGCATCCGCTTTATCCGGAAGTCCTACACGGGCGAGAAGTTCTTCCGCTATTTTTGCAGCTTCGTCTTCTTTCGTCAGTCCGAGCGTAACCGGAGCCAGCATAATATTTTCCTTAACGGTCTTATGTGGAAACAGGTTAAACTGCTGGAATACCATACCAATTTTCTGGCGATGACGGTTGATATCGACTTTCGGATCGGTAATGTCCACACCTTCAAAAAGGATCTGACCACCGGTAGGCACTTCCAGAAGGTTCAGAGAACGAAGAAACGTAGATTTTCCGGAACCGGATGGGCCGATGACTGCTACCACTTCACCCTGACAGATATCTGTGGTGATACCGTCCAGAACCTGGTTATCATCAAACTTCTTCTCCAGTCCCTGTACCTGCAATAAAACTTTTCCTTTATTTGCGGTCACTTTTTCTCAACCTCCTCTCCAGTTTACCCATAAAGTATGTCAGAATCGTTACCAGCACCCAGTAAAATACTGCTGCTGCGATCAACGGTACAAAGGCTTCGTATGTACGACTCTGTACCAGTGTCGCTGCTTTCGTGATATCTGTCATACCGATATAACCGATGATAGATGTCTCTTTCAGCAGCACGATCATCTCATTGATCAGTGCCGGCAGCACATTTTTAAATGCCTGGGGCATAATGATCAGCTTCATCGTCTGTCCGGAACTAAGTCCCAGACTCCGTCCGGCCTCCATCTGTCCTTTATCGATGGACATGATACCCGACCGCACGATCTCCGCCACATACGCACCGGAGTTAATACCAAATGCCACACCACCAACGATAACTTCATTCACCGCGATGGAAGCAAATATAACAAAGTTAAATATCAACACCTGAACCATCGTAGGCGTACCACGGATAACACTCAGATACACCTTACAGATCGCATTCAGCACCTTCAGCTTCCCTGTCTGCTCATAAGTCGACCGGATAATCGCCACCGTAAACCCAAGCACCACACCAATACAAAGTGCCAGCACCGTAATCAGCAACGTATTCCGCAAACCCGTCAACCACCAACTGGAAGCCCCATTATCCACAAAATACCTGTGAACCCAATGACTTAAAGATCCCATATCGTTTCCCTTACACTCCTTTTACAAGGTCTTTTCGTATATTTTTTACTTCATCTCTCATATCCCGGGGATTATCTTTCACCTTACTAAACCTCACTAACATAAAAGCCATCCCCCATTGTCAGAAAATATATTTTCTTACCTCCCGCCTGCGAAGGTTCGCTTGATATTTCAATACGCAGACCATCTGACACGGCCGGTCCTTAGGCAGCGTATTTTGCTGCCTTAGTACCGCTGCCAGTGTCAGCTGAGCGGGAGCGGGTCGGAGTATTGAAATATCAAGCGAACCCCACCCGGGTATCCAAATATTTATTTTCTAACAATCACAACCTGAGACGCATTCGCATAAGTATCCGTAAAATCAACACTCTCTTTTCTCTCATCTGTCACAGTCATACCAGCCGCACCAAATTCAGCCTTACCACTGGAAACTGCTGCCAGGATGGATTCGAATGCCATATCGTCAATCTTCAGATCATAACCCATCTTGTCGCAGATTGCTTTCGCCATATCTGCATCGATTCCTACGATATTATCTCCTTCTTTATACTCCCAAGGCTCGAACTCTGCGTTGGTAGCCATGGTCAGAGTACCGTTGGTATACTCGGTTCCTTCCGGAGTCTCGTACTGGTAGCTTCCCTGGTCATCACCGATGTAGTTTGCCATGATCTTATCCAGAGTTCCATCCTCTTTCAGTTCCTTGATGGCCGCATTCATTTTCTCTGTCAGTTCTGTATTTCCTTTTTTCAGACAGATCGCATATTCTTCCGGTTCCCAGATATTTTCTACGATCTTCAGATCATCGTTGGCATCTACGAACTTCTGAGCCGGCAGAGAGTCGATCACAACCGCATCGATCTTACCGGTCTTCAGAGCCTGGATGGCATCCGCACCTTTGTTATAACGTTTCATCTGAGAATCACTTGCTACTGCATCGCTGGCATTGCTGTCTCCGATAGTACCGGTCTGCACACCGATGGTCAGATCTTTCAGATCATCTACGCTGGATACCTCTACCTGTTTTTTGCTGCCGCATCCGAACATGGATACTGCCATAATACCTGTCAGTGCAAATACAACTGCCTTTTTCATACTCTTATCCTCCTGTTATTCTTGTGTACTCACGAATCTGCATATAGTTTTCCGTCTGATTCATCCTTCTGCATATCTATACAGAGTGAGTGCATTTTTATACTAATTAAAATCTTCTTTATTATAACAGCTTTTTATTTTTTTGCAACCGGGAATTTCTGCCTGTAAGATTCTTTTTCCTTTTGTCTTGCTATGAGAATCTTTCTTTTATCAGCCGGTCACCGTTTCGGATCCGCTTTTCCCAGTCCGGGAAGTCTTCTTCCAGAATCTCCCGGAAAGCCCGGTATTCATCAAGAAGTCCCTGACCGTGGAGGACACGATAGGCTCCGGCATCACTTCCGAGAGCAAGTTTTGCTCCGAGCTGATACCCGCGGAGTAATGCTTTTTTCTGTCCTTCCCAGATATTTTTCACTACTTGTTCCGGAAACCGTCCGTCTCCGAGAAGATTTTTTACTGTTACTATCGTAGGTACCCAGACAGCATCGGAAGCAGCAAGTGCCCGAAGCGCATCCTCATCACAGAAATTTCCATGTTCGATGCTGTCCACACCTGCAAGAGCTGCTGCCCGAACTGCCTGACTGCCGTTTGTATGTGCCATAACGGGGAAACCTTCTTCATGGGCAATATGGATCAGTTCGCGGATCTCACTGTCGGCAAGTGAGGGTTCCGTCAGACCTCCATGCGTAAAGTCCATGATCCCGGAGATCATAATTTTCACGAAATGGCCTCCCTGCCTGCGCAGCTCCCGGATCAATTCGCAGTATTCCTGCATGGTTTCATAACTTCTTCCCACGATGCCTCCGTAGTGCCCCTTTTTGTGAATGGCAAAGATCGGTGTCCGGTAGGTGATCCCATAGGCAGGTGCCAGTTCCATCGTCCGTTTTGATGTTCCGTAGATATCCCCGCCTTCCCGCAGCCAGGTGATTCCGCGCTTCCGGTATTCCGCAAGATGCGCGTGGATCACCCGGTCGCAGACGCCATTTTTCTGGTCGGCTACGGCTTTTTTATAGTCTGTGCCGTTCATAAAAATGTGCATGTGGGCTTCGCCGTATGGGAATTGGTTGATTGCTTTTCTTTGTAGCTGTTGTTTCATATTCTTTATCGCCTGTCCCTCACTATCGTTACTGTTCACTCCGTTCTCAGCAACCTCATTATCTTCTATTTCAATCTTTCACATATAAAACACTTGAATTCTTTGATATAAAGTGATAGTATTTAATTAAATCAAAACTGATCCATTGGATCAATTATTGATTTGCAATGTAACAGAAAGCACCCACTCCAATGGTGGATGCTCCGAGTTTAGGCTTTAACTTATGTCCTTAAGGATGCGGCCTATCCTGTGGGCTGACAGGATAGGCTTTTTTATTTTCGCTTCTTTCTCTTATCGAAAAAGGTAAGCAACGCTACGAACATGTTACCAAGAGATATCAATAATGCCAATATCCCAAGAACAATCGAATGAATTTCATAAGCTGTCATCGCGCCACCTCCCTTCTTATGTATTCCGTCAAACGGTACCATAACCTCGGGAGGCTACCTCACCCTGTCATGGGTGCTTTTCTTGCATAATATTTTATCACACATATGGTATTTTATACAAGCACATTTCTGTTTTTTTCTGTTATCGTCTAATCTCTCCGATCATCGATCATATACAGTAACGCATTGCAGATGCACGCTGCGATATTGCTTCCGCCTTTTCTTCCCCGTGCCACGATATATGGGACATCCGCTTTCATGATCAGTTCTTTGGACTGTACCACGTTGACGAATCCTACCGGGACACCGATGATGAGTGCCGGATTCAGTTTTCCCTCTTCGATCAGTTCGTAGAGACGTACTAGAGCAGTCGGAGCGTTACCGATCGCAAAGATCAGTGGTTTGTCCAGCTGTGCTGCCTTATCCATACTTGCAGTGGCTCTTGTGGTTCCGTTTGCCTTCGCTGTGGCTGCCACATCCTCATCGGACATGAAGCAGTAAACCTCTCCGCCGTAACGGGCGAGGGCACGTTTGTTGATGCCGGATCTGCCCATCTGGGTATCCGTAACGATACAGGCACCCTGGCGAATCGCATCCATGGCTTTTGCCACGACATTGTCAGAAAAACACAGACTGTCCGCATATTCAAAGTCTGCACTTGTATGGATACAGCGTTTGATGATCAGTTCTTTGTCCGGGTCCAGTTTCCGGTCGCCCAGTTCTTCCGTGATGATCTCAAAGCTTCTGCGTTCAATATCTCTTGGTTTTACATTTTCCAGTTCTATTTTCATAACTTATACCCCTGCTTCCAGAATCTCATATATTGCTTTCATATCCAGATGTTCCCGCAGCGCTGCTGCCAGAATATCGTACTGTGTCTCCTTGAATGTCTGAAAATCCACACCTTTCATCTCTGAGGTATCAATTCCCTTCTTTTTCCCCAGTGCCCGGATCACAGCCTCCGCCACACCTTCTTTGTCAAATACACCGTGAACATAGGTGCCATAGACACGGGAAGTATACGCACCATCCTGTTTTTCCTCTGTGGTCTTTGCATGATCCCGGATCGTTGTCAGCGGGGATGCCCCTTTATGCAAAGTCGTCACACCCATATGAATCTCATACCCTTCCAGCTCCACGCCGGAAAGCTGGGAAAGTTCGCCCTCTACCTGTCCGAATGTACCGCTGACTCTGGTTCTGGTCTTTCCGTCTGCAAATACGGTATCCATCGGAAGCAGTCCCATACCTTTCATGGTTCCACCCGCTTCCACGCCATCCGGATCGGAAAGGGTTTCCCCTAACATCTGATAGCCGCCACAGACACCGAAAATCACGGTTCCGGCTGCTGCCAGTTTGAGGACTGCCGCTTCCATTCCGCTCTCCCGCATCCACTGCAGGTCTCCCATAGTATTTTTTGTTCCCGGGAGAATCACCATATCCGGATGCTTCAGTTCATGGATATGCTTTACATATCGAAGAGACACACCCGGAATATTTTCAAATGGATTAAAATCTGTAAAGTTAGAGATCCGTGGAACCCGGATCACCGCGATATCGATCTGTCCCACCTCCTGCTGACTGTCAAACCGCTCCGTCAGACTGTCTTCGTCTTCCACCTCGATCTGCAGGTACGGTGCCACACCAACTACCGGGATGCCGCTTCGTTCTTCCAGCATCTCCACACCGGGATCAAGAATGGTTTTGTCCCCTCGAAATTTGTTGATGATCAGACCCTTTACCATCTCTTTTTCATCGTCTTCCAAAAGCATTACCGTACCGATCAGCTGGGCAAATACGCCGCCGCGATCGATATCTCCAACCAAAAGCACCGGGGCTTTTGCAAGCTTTGCCATACCCATATTGACGATATCATCCTGCTTTAAGTTGATCTCCGCCGGACTTCCTGCGCCCTCGATCACGATGATATCATTTTCCGCCGCCAGAGTATCATACGCTTTCATAATATCCGGGATCAGTTTCTTTTTGTAGGCAAAATAATCGCGTGCGCTCATATTTCCAAGAACTTCGCCGTTTACGATCACCTGGCTGCCTACATCATTAGTCGGTTTTAACAGGATCGGATTCATCAGAACGGAAGGCTTGATGCCTGCCGCTTCCGCCTGCATGACCTGTGCTCGTCCCATCTCGAGTCCTTCTTCGGTGATAAAGGAATTCAGTGCCATATTCTGTGATTTAAACGGTGCTACCCGATAACCATCCTGTTTAAAGATCCGGCACAGTCCGGCTGCCAGCAGGCTTTTTCCCGCATTTGACATGGTTCCCTGTATCATAATTGCTTTTGCCATGATTCATCTCCTCACTTTCCGAATCTTCCGTAATAACTGTTCGTTTTCGTTATGCAGCTTCACCGCGATCCGATAACATCCTTTCCAGAGGCCCGGATAGTTGCTGCAGTCCCGGATCATCACGCCTTCTTCCAGAAGTTTTTCATACAGATCCGGCTCTCCCTCAAAGAACACATAATTTGCCTGGGAGTCCAGCACCGGATATCCACACGCTTTCAGCCCGTCTTTCAGAAATGCCTGTTCCTGAAAGATCAGTTCTCTTGCTTTTTCTACATACGCGGTTTCTTTTAACGCCGCAACCCCCGCTTCCTGCGCCGGCATCGACACATTCCACGGCTGCAGCTGTTGTTCCATTTTCTCCATCAGTGTTTCACTCGATGTGATTCCGTATCCCAGTCTTAAGCCCGCCATCGCGTATCGTTTGGTAAATGCTTTCAGAAGAAACAGATATTGTTTTCCTTCCAGTTCACCCTTTAGCGTATGCACTTCCGGTTCCGAAACGAAATCCAGGAAACACTCATCCACTACCAGATAAATATTTTTCTCTTCACAGATCGTTACAATCTCCCGCAGAAGCTTCGGATTTATCAGTATTCCCGTTGGATTGTTGGGATTGCATAAGAATACCATCTGCAAGTCTTCTTTTTGCAGTTTCTCCAGAATCGTACGCTGTAAGGTAAATCCATCCTCTTTTTTCAGAATTTCCCTGTCCACCTCACATCCAACGGCTTCCAGTGCCTGGGCATATTCCGCAAAAGTCGGTGCCATGACCAGCGCCCGTTTCGGTTTTACTGCCTGCACCAGTGCAAAGATCAGTTCCGCCGCCCCGTTTCCACAGATCAGCCATTCCACCGGAACCTGTTCGTATGCAGCCAGTGCCTGTTTCAGTTTTTCCTGACAGGCATCCGGGTAATGACAGATCCATTCCATGCTGTCTTTTGCCGCCTGAACGACCGCGGACGGTGTTCCCAGCGGATTGATATTTGCTGAAAAATCCAGCACATCCGGGTGGCGGTAGATGTCTCCGCCGTGTATGTATTCTTTCATGAGTCCGTTGCTTCTCCTTTTATTATAATTTTAAATAAACAGACAGACCAGAACACGCACCAGTCCAAATACGACCAGTGACAGTACTGTTCCTGCATACATCAGTTTATGTGATCTTAAGATATCCTCCATTTCCACTTTCCGGATCGAATCGCCGATAAATGGTTTTTTATGCAGTTCTCCAAAATACCATGCATCTCCTGCCAGCTGGATATCCAGTGCGCCCGCCATCACTGCTTCTGTCTGTGCAGAGTTCGGACTGGCATGTTTTCTACGGTCGCGGAGATAGATTTTCTTTGCATTTTTTCCATCCATACCGATCAACCAGGCTCCCGCGATCATCAGCCAGGCGGAAAGTCTTGCCGGGATATAATTTAACACATCGTCCAGTTTTGCCGCCGCCGTTCCGAAATACTGGTATTTGTCATTCACATAGCCTACCATGGAATCCATGGTATTCACGCTTTTATAAGCAAATCCAAGCACTGCGCCGCCGATCATCATATAAAAAAGCGGGGCAATGATACCGTCGGATGTATTTTCCGCAACGGTCTCAACTGCTGCCTTGGTTACACCTTCCTCGGTCAGATTCTGCGTGTCGCGTCCTACGATCATCGATACCGCGTAACGGCTCTTCTCGATATCTCCGGTTTGCAGCGCATCGTAGACTTTTTTGCTCTCATCACGAAGGGATCTTGCGGCAAGCAGCTGGTAGCACATAAAGCTTTCCAGTGCCACACCCAGCCAGGTACGGAATCCATACGCCAGATGCAAGATCAGCCACGGAACAAAAGACGAAGCCGCCACGATTCCCACCACCAGGAATCCTCCGGCGATCCGCTCTCCTGTTTTTGTTTTCGGAAATATGTTCCGCAGGATTTTTTCTAAAAATGTGATTCCCTTTCCGATGATACGCACCGGATGATACAGCCATCTGGGATCCCCAAAACACAGATCCAGCAAAAATCCCAGTACTACTGCCAGTAATGTCCATCTCATCTTTTCTTCCTCTTTCTGTAACCGCCTGCTTTTTTGCAGTTGCGTGTTTTCTTTTTTCTTCCATTATGTTTATGTTCTCATATTTTCGCCTCGTTTTCTCGAGTCATTCGCATACGAAAATATGTGTTTGTTCGAATTTATTATGTTTGTACTATGTATCATTGCCTACTACTGTTTTTCTTTTTCTGTCAGTTGGATCGCCGTTATTACACGTAGCACTGGGTTTTCTCCCGCTCCTTCCATCCATTCCAGATTTACTTCCGCCTCATATCCGCATCCGTTACCTACATGCCATTCATAAAATTCTTTTTTTGTTTCCGCAAACCGTTCCAGCACCGCCATGATGATCCCGCCATGTACTACGAACGCTGCTGATTCTGCTCTATCTTCTGCACAGATCTTCAGTCCTTCCAGAAATCCCTGACATGCTCTGTCGCGGAATTCCTGCGGATCTTCTCCTCCCGGAAATGGCAGCGTTGCGTTGCTGTCCACCCACGCCTGATACTCGGCATCACCGGTCATTTCTTTCCAGTTTTTGTTTTCGAATCTTCCGAAATCACATTCTCTGAGATTCTGAATCACCTGCTGTTCCTGTCTAGGATAGATACACGCGGCTGTCTGACGGCAGCGAAGCAGGGGACTTACAAAAAGTTTTTCTGCATTCGGATAGTTCTGTGTTTTCAGTCGTTCCTGATCTTCTTCCAGAACGGGTTCATCGGTGATCCCGATATATCGCTGCAGTTGATTCCCGGGTGTTTTTCCATGCCGGATCAGATATATTTTCATCTGTTTTTCTCCTTTTCTCACTTGATCCGCGTTCCAAGCCCACAGCATACACGGGTTACCTGATCCGCATAAGCCGCCAGTTTCGTACAGACACGACCACAGGCTTCTCTCCATTCCCGTTCTTTCGCTTCCATCGGGACGATTCCGTAGCCTACCTCATTCGTTACGATGAGCAGATTGGGGTTTTCTTTCCATATTGTTTCTGCGAGATCCTGGACGGATCTTCCTTCGTCGAGTTCTCTGCGGATGAAGGAGTGGAAATGATGGACTGCTTTTGCTGTTTTCAGATCTTCTATCGTGCAGGTCTGGCCGTCTTTCCAGTCGGGATTGGTCAGGTTGTATGTTTTCGATGCGTAAGATTGTTTGCCCTGATAAGCACCGCCGATTACTAATTTCATTGTTGGTTCTCCTTTTACTTTACTATACAGTTATTCAATCTCATCTTTTAAAACCAGAGCGCACCAAGCACTGCCCCACAAGCCATAAACACCTCACAAAGCGACAAAAAGCACCCAGCCAGGTCCCCGGTAGTTCCGCCAAAATATTTCATCGCATTCCGATAATAAAGCACATAAACCAGCCCTGCGATCGCATACACCAGAAGTCCAACCTTCCAGTCCACCAGCAGCATCCCGATCAACAGCACCACCAGATACACACACATCGTAACCTTCACTCTCTGATCCTTCGCTCCGCGTGCCATCGCTGATACCGATCCCGTCTTCTTCGCTTTCGGGAATGTCACAACCGCCAGTCCGCTTAACGTCCGTGACAGACAAAACGTAAACGGAATCATCGCAAGCGCCCGTGTACTGATCTGGCTGTATACGCCGTAGTAGAACAGGAAATAAACCACACACGTAATCACCGCAAACGCTCCGGAATTTGAATCTTTCAGGATCTCCAGCCGGCGATCCCGCTCCTGCCAGGAACTCATCGCGTCTGCCGTATCCAACAGTCCGTCCAGATGAATTCCACCCGTGATCAGCCACGGGATCAATGTCAGAATCACGGTATAAAAAGCTGCTGAAAGTCCCAGCCGCGCCCCGAATGTTCCCCACAGCCAGGTGACACCGCCGATGGCTACACCTACCCACGGAAAGAAACACATCGCATACGCCATATTTTCCTCATTCCATTCACACTGCGGCATCGGGATCTTCGAGTACATCGAAAATGCGATCAGAAAACTATGATAAAACTTCTTCATTTTTTCTCTCCTCACCTGTCTTTTTATGAGAAATCGGGATTCCGTAGACTACTTCCGTGACTGCGTCTGCCAGCTGTGCCATCTGACCGTTGATCGCACCCAGCTTTTCCAGATATTTTTCGGTCTCCGGATCGTAGGTGATACCGTCGGAAAACACCTCGTTCGTCACGACCACCAGATTTCCCGCCTGTTCCAGCAGATGGCGGATTCCCGAAAGAACTGCGGCCACAGTATTTTCCCCGGCTCCGCCCTCCTGATAAATCTCATTTGCCACCAGATTTGACATGCACTCGAGCAGTACATCCGCACCTGCCGGTATCGTAAGATGCTCCAGATCGGTATACCGTTCCATCGTCGTGAACTTTTTTTCCGCCCGCATGGCGCGATGTCTCGCGATCCGCCGGTGGCTTTCCTCATCAAACGGGTACATCGTCGCAATATAGATTCTATTCTCTCCCTGAAAATCCAGGATACACTGTTCCGCATAGGCAGATTTTCCACTGCCGCTTCCCCCTGTTACTACATGAAACATTTCTGATTTCCTTCACTTTCTCTTATTACACCAGTGGCACATAATTATCCATCTGAATATCCGCAAATGTAGACATGCTTCCATAAACCGCCAGTGCCATATCCAGGATCGGATAGATTGTTACCGCGCCGGTTCCCTCGCCCAGGCACATGTCACAGTCCAAAAATACCGGAATATCAAGTGCTTCCAGGATCATCACCGTCGCAGGTTCCTTTGATTTATGTGAAGTAATTACATAATCTTTTACCGCCGGACAGATTCGGATCGCACACAGTGCTGCCACACAGGAGATAAATCCATCGGCAACCACCGGGATCTGACAGGCTGCTCCGCCTAAGAATACACCCGCCATACCGGCAATATCAAGTCCTCCCACTTTTGCGAGCACATCGATCGGATCTTCTTTTTTCGGTTTATGTAACGCAATGGCATCCCGAATCACAGAAATCTTCTTTTCCAGTCCCGCGCTGGACAGCCCTGCGCCGCGTCCGGTTACCTTTGCCGGATCCTGTTCCAGTAAAACGGCGGTCACTGCACTGCTGGTTGTCGTATTTCCGATTCCCATCTCGCCGGTTGCCGCGATTCCATAGCCTTTTTCTTTGAGTTCTTCTACCATATGGATGCCGACCTCCAGTGCCTGCACTGCCTGTTCTCTCGTCATGGCAGGTTCTTTCGCCATATTTTTCGTTCCATACATCACTTTGTGCTGGATGATCGTGCTGTCTGTGGCAATTCCGATATCCACAGGGAAGATGTCCGCGCCTGCTTTCTTACAGAGGATGCTTGCCGTAGCCTTTTCTTTCAGAAAGTTCTCTGCTACGATCTTCGTCACTTCCTGTCCGCTCTGCGTCACGCCTTCTTCCACCACACCGTTATCGGCACACATAACCACCAGTGCTTTTTTCTTCAGATCCACCCGCGGATCTCCCGTCATGCCGGCGATACGAACGACGGTGTCCTGCAGCCGTCCCAGACTGTGTAACGGCATCGCAATATTGCTCCAGTGTTCCAGTGATGCTGCCATGGCAGCCTGATTTGCCGGATGAATCTTCTCCAGTGTTTCCTCTAATGTCATACTTCTGCCTTCCTTTCCTCACAGGCGCGTAAAAACTGCTCCGGCACCCGTAGATTGCTGTAATAATACATATGCGGAAATCCGCTCATTCCCTGTCCATCACTATGAATACACTTCCACGACCGGCTGCTCAGAGGTTTCTTTGCCGTATACGCTTCACCGCAGTGATTCGAATCAAAATAGTGAAATTCGTGCGCGCGGATAGCTCCCACATGTTCACCAAAACAGGTCCCATCTTCCAGTGTGATATAGCCAAATCTGGTAAGCCGTGGCGTCCGCCAGGATTTTCCATGGATCACTCCTGCCATCGGCCAACTGTGTCCTTCCATATCTTCCATCTCCTGATGCAGATACATAAAACCGCCGCACTCCGCCATGTACGGAATGCCGGTCTGTACCGCCGCACAGACAGCTGCGAGCATTTCTTTATTTTCACTTAATTTTTTTGCATACAGTTCCGGGTATCCTCCGTGAAAGAGCATCCCATCAATATGTTCCGGCAGTTTTTTATCGTGGATCGGAGAAAATGGAACCAGTTCTGCTCCCATCTCTTCCAAAAGTTCCAGATTATCCTGATAAAAAAAGCAGAATGCCTCGTCTTTTGCCAGAGCGATCCTTATTTTTCGCCCGGTATGATAAGCAACCGGGGATTCCTGCACCGGCAGTTCTTCTGCATGTTCTGCCAGTTCCAGAAGTCCGTCAATATCCACAGATTTTTCCAGGATCTCTGCCAGTTCCATTAGTTTTTGCTGAAGATCGACAATTTCCTCCGGCATGACCAGTCCCAGGTGCCGGCTCTCCAGCATGCAGTCTTTCACAACCGGCACATATCCGTAGACTTTGATCGAGAGTTCCTCCTCGATGATCTGCTTTAACCGCGGATACATCATCGATGAAACCTGATTCAGGATCACTCCGCGGATCTGGCTGTCTTCTTGGTATTCGACAAATCCTTTGATAAACGCAGCTGCCGACAGACTCATTCCCTTCGCATTGACGATCAGAACCGCCGGCGTTTTTGTGATCTTTGCCACATCGTAGGCACTGGCTTTCGGAGAAATTCCCGCAAGACCGTCGTAATAACCCATTACGCCCTCAATCACGGAAATCTCACAGTCTCTTGCATTTTTTTCCAGCAGATACCGCACGGTATCCTCATCCGCGAAAAAACTGTCCAGATTTCTGCTCTTTGTTCCGATCACACGGCTGTGAAACATCGGATCAATATAATCCGGACCGCATTTGAAGGAAGTCACCTGTAACTTCCGATTTTTCAATGCCTGTAACAGTCCACAGGTGATCAGCGTCTTTCCGCTTCCGCTTGCCGCTGCGCCAAGAAGGATTCTCGGCACTTTGCGTTGTTTATTCATCTGTCTCTTCCTTTCCCTGACAGGAGATCACATAGACCGGATTCTGTCCCATCATCAGATGGTAGGATCCCGCTTTTTTACCTTTTGCGACCTGTACCTGTGCGATATCCACCTGCTCCAATGGCAGTTCTTTCAGACAGTTCATCGCTTCTCCGACCGATTCGAGAGCGATACAGTTGATCATCACTCGGATCTTCGGATTTTTGGAAAGCAGCAGTTCCAGGATTTCTTTCATATTCCCGGAAGATCCTCCGATAAATGCATGCGTCGGTACCGGCAGATCCACACAGGCCTCCGGTGCCAGACCTTCGATGATCGTAAGATTGTCTGCTGCGAATTTTTCTTTGTTTTTATATAACAGTTCTACAGCTTCCGGTTTTTTCTCGATCGCGTATACCTGACCTTCTACCGCCTGCATCGCCATCTCCACGGATACCGAACCGGTTCCGGCTCCCACATCGTAAATGACGGAATTACGCGTTAACTGCAGTTTGGACAGGGAAATACTTCGCACTTCTTCTTTCGTCATCGGCACTTTCCCGCGGATAAATGCTTCGTCCGGGATGCCATGCGTCACGACCGTTTCCTTTCCCTCTCTGGTAAATAAAACGACGCTCAAGCTGTCCGTTTCAAGTTCCGTCAGCTGCCATGCATATCCGCGGGTGATCTTTTCTTCCGGGTAAGAGAGTCTCTCACCCACTTCCACCCGCACATCGCCCATGCCGTAACTTTGCAGTTTTTGACACAGTTTTGCGATGCCGTCGGTAGTTCCCACAATTGCAAAAATCTTTCCGTAAATGCGCAGCAGCCCCGGTAAATTACATTCTCTTCCGTGAAGGCTCACCGGATGAACGTCTTCCCATGGAGTTTCCAGTTTTGCACAGAAATAAATCATGGAAGAAATGCCGCAGTACACTTTTTTCTGTACCATCGGAAGTTCCCGATGCAATGTCTCCAGAAGTTTTTTCGCTCCACTGTAGAATCCGACATCCCCGGAGAGCGCAATCGCTACGTTTTTATGTTCCGGGTGTGCAGCGATATAAGCACAGATCTCTTCCGGTTTGTATCCGGTCCAGACTTCCTGTCCCGGTCTTTTGATATGTTCTACCATCCGTCTTGCCCCGATCAGAAGATCCGCGCTCTCAAGCGCCTGTTTTCCTTCCTGTGTCAGGGTGTCCGATGTTCCCATACCGATTCCAACAAGAGACACTTTTTGCCCCAGAAGGATATCTTCGGCTGCTTCTTTCGTTTCCCGCGTGAATGTTTCCTGCGTAACGGATTCCTGTTCAACGGTTCCCTGTATTTTTCCAGATTCCGTTTCCGGATTCTCCGCACTTTCTATATTGTCTGCATTTGTATCTGTAATTCCGTTTTTTGCATCATTTGTGACATTTTCTTCCGATACAAACCGACGTTTCAGATACCCGATACACTCTTCCAGCTCCACGCCATGTTCTTCTTTCGGTCGTCCGATCACGATCATCTTGCAGCCGGTCTCTTTTGCCGCCTGGTATTTTTCCAGAAATCCTCCGGCTCTTCCGGATTCTTTGCTGACCATCCATGCGATGTCAAACTGGTGGATCAGCGCTACATTCATTTCTTTCGAAAATGGCCCCTGCATACATAACAAGTGTTTTCCTTCGATGCCAAGGCTTGCGCAGGAAGATACGACTTCCACCAGAGAGAGTACTCTGGCATAGATACGCTCCTGATAATCCGTCAGTGACGTATAGGAAGCCAGTTCCTTGCTTCCGGTCGTAACCAGAATATTTCCGCTGGTTCCTTCCAGATATTCCACCGCTTCCCGGATGCTTTTTACATAGGTGATCGTCTCTTCTTCCTCGAGCCGCTGGCTTTCCTGGCGTACCACGCGCAGATACGCGGTTCCGGTACGTTCGCAGGCAGCTTCGATATTTTCCGTCACCACCTGTGCATACGGATGCGTCGCATCGATAACCAGTCCATCCTCCATCTGTAACATCTTCTTTTCCATCTGCTTTTCATCCAGACGGTCGTGGGAGAGTTCCAGATATTCGCCCTGTGGCAGCAGGCTTTCGCCGTATTCCGTAGCCACACATACCATAGCAGGTATTTTATTTTCATTCAAATATTCCGCGACAGTGCGTCCCTCCACTGTTCCGCCGAACAACAGAACTTTATACATTTCGATATCCTCTCGGTGTTACCATCTTACCGTTGATTTCTTTGGTCTGTGAATTGCCTACCCATACGGTTGTAAACATATCTACTTTCGTATCCCGCAGAGTCTTCAGATCCATCACTTCATAATGCTCGCCGTCTCTTCCGATGTAGCTCACGATACCACATACGGTTTCCGGGCTCTTGTACTGCATCATCAGGTCGCAGGCTTTCTGCAGATAATCGCTTCGTTTCTTGCTGGACGGATTGTACAGACATACCACAAAATCCGCCTGTGCCGCTGCCAGCAGACGTGCCTCGATCTTCTCCCACGGAGTCAGCAGATCACTTAGACTGATCAGACAGAAATCATGGATCAGCGGAGCACCAAGCAATGCCGCACCACCGGTCGCTGCCGTTACACCCGGGATAATTTCCAGTTCTACTTCCGGATAGTTGACACCAACTTCATACATCAGTCCGGACATGCCGTAAACTCCGGCATCACCGCTGCAGATCATGGAAACCACTTTTCCTTTTTTGGCTTCTTCAAATGCCATCACACAGCGGTCCACCTCTTTTTTCATCGGCGTTGTCATGAATTCTTTTCCTGGAAAATGTTCTTTTACCAGATCCACATATACGGTGTATCCGATAATTACCTCGCTCTTTTCCATTGCGTGGATCGCTTTCAGTGTCATCTGTTCGTATTCTCCCGGCCCAATGCCGATTACATATAATTTATTCAAAGTTCACACTCCATTTCTTTATCGTACACGCAGCGGTCACTCCCTCTGCGGCCTGTTTTCTCATGATAAATGCTCCGCCGTCACTGGAAAGGCTGGCACTTCGTTCGCATACATTGTCCACACCTGTGATCTTGCTGACAAATGCAGACGGGGTAAAGGTTCCCTTTGCTCTTTCCAGCTCTTCTTTGCTGTAAGTCACAAAAGGGATTTGATACTTTTCACAGAACGCCAGCAGTCCCGGCTCCTCTTTTTTCAGATCGATACTGGCTGCCTGCAGGATCTGTGTTATGGATATTCCGGCTTCGGACAGATAGGTTCGGATCTGCGTTTCGATTTTTTCTTCCGGCGTATGTTTCCTGCAGCCTGCGCCGAGATACACATTTTTCGGATACAGATGAAGAATCTGCACCTCTTTACCGTCGCTTTGCGGAATCGCAAACCACAACGTTCCTTTTTTTCCGTCCGGGCTTTCTGTTTCCTGAAATTGCAGCTGTAACGGAATGTTCTGTCCTTTTGGATAGACAAATCCTTCCCCGGCTCCCCAGGTGATCGTCTTTCCCCGGATCAGCAATGCCGCCATCTCTTTTGCCAGCCGCATATCCGCGATCACCAAGTTATTTTTCCGGGCAAATACATCCACCGCAAAGGTATGGTTCACATCCGTCCCTGTCGTGATCACCGGAACGGCTCCGATGCTCTCTGCTGCAAATTTTGCTAGTTCATTGGCTCCGCCGAGATGACCGGACAGAAGAGAAATCGCATAATTTCCCTGTTCGTCGATCACCACAACCGCCGGATCTGTCTTTTTACTGACCACGAACGGTGCGATCGTTCTCACCGCGATACCGGTGGCACTGAAAAATACAATTCCATCCAGTTTTGGGATCCATTCTTCCGCCCATTCCCGCAGCGTTCCTGTCACTTTCTGAAAGGAATGTCGTTCCGGCAGATCCACATATTTACTTTTTACAAATCCATATATTTCCTGATCCTGTTTTTGCAGATCTCTCAGAAGTTTCTCTCCAAGAACGCACCCATGTTCCGTGAAAGCAATAATTCCTGTCTTTTTCATCTTATTCGGTAGCTTCCCTGAACTCCGTGGTAAATGCCGGATTGTACAGTTCGGAACGATTGTAATGGCTGTGCGCCACCACATCACCGATGATCATCAGTGCAGTTTTAGTAATATTGTTTTCTTTCGCAGTCTGTGCCAGAGTTCCCACAGTGCAGACAAAGGTTTTCTGGTCTTCCCAGGTTGCCTTGTATACAATAGCAGCCGGGGTGTCTGCGGTATAGCCGCCCTCGATCAGCCGTCTGCTCAGTTCTTCCAGCATGCCGGTACTCAAAAATACTACCATCGTTGCATGGTGTGCAGCAAAGGACTGGATGCTCTCTTTCTCCGGTACCGGCGTTCTTCCTTCCATACGGGTGATGATCACACTCTGTGATACATCCGGAAGCGTGTATTCCAGATTCAGTGCGGATGCAGCGCCACAAAAGCTGCTGACACCCGGACAGTAATCAAATGCAATATTTTTTTCTTCCAGAACATCCATCTGTTCACGGATCGCACCGTACAAAGATGGATCGCCGGTATGAAGGCGCACGGTCGTCAGACCTTTTTCTTCTGCCGCGAAGATCACGTCCAGAACTTCTTCCAGTGTCATCTTTGCACTGTTATAGATTTCACAGTTTTCTTTTGTATATTCGAGAAGCTGCGGATTGACCAGGGATCCTGCATAGATCACAACATCCGCTTCCTCCAGAAATTTTTTTCCTCTCAGGGTAATCAGATCCGGTGCTCCGGAACCTGCTCCTACAAAATGTACCATACATTTCCTCCTGTTCTCCTAGTGTCAGGCACTCTTACTTTTTTCTTACTTTTCTTTCACAATCAACAGGGTATAATATCCTGCCTCTTCCGGAATCTCTTCCGCTGATTCATAGATTTTTTCATCCGGCATTCCACAGTTTTCGATCATCACCGCTTTCTGACCACTTCTTAAGATACTTTCCCGTACTGCTTTCAGCCGTTTTCCGCTCTTCATCAGAACTTTGGTTCCCGGCAGTTTTAAAAGATTGTCCATCTCTTCTGCCTTATACGTTGCCGGAATCACATGCAGTGGCTCTGCCATCTCCACCAGTCCCATATTTAATCGGGCAGCAACCGCGCAGAAAGAAGTGATACCACTTACGATTTCTGCCTGATAGCCGCGCTCCAGGATCCGTTTATGCACATACAGATAAGTGGAATATACGGTAGGATCTCCCAGTGTCAGGAACACTACATTTTCTCCCTGTTTCAGATAGGATTCCACGGCATCTGCTGCCTTATTATGATTGTCTTCCAGTACCTCCTTATCTTTTGTCATCGGCATCGCTACCGGGATCAGTTCTTTTTCGTCCAGTTCCGGGTAGGCGCCTTTTACGATCTGATACGCTACACTGCTCTTTGTATCGTTTCCCGGCACTGCGATCACGCGGTTTTCGCGGATCAGGCGAAGTGCCTTTAAGGTCAGCAGTTCCGGATCTCCCGGTCCTACGCCAAGTCCATATAATGTTCCACTCATAATGTTTTCTCCTCTATTTTGCTGTTTTTTATTTATCAGTAATCCCGTCTCTGCGGGAGATCACTCTTTCTTTGTACTCGCTGTCTGTTCATTAATCTTCATTGTCAGTTCCGCAACCTTTGAAGTCTCTCCCAGTTTCCCATACACATTGGAAAATAAAATGGTTCCCACTTCCAGCTGTTCCCCTGCCCGTTTGTTCAGGTAAAATTCTACCCGGTCGCTGATCTCCTTCATCGTGGCTTCCAGATAACCTTTCTGTCGCAGGATCTCCACACTTTGTTCTGTGGTGATCGTATCCAGAATCTCTTTTGCCGTCTCCAGATCCGCACCAGCCCGGATCGCATTCGCTGCCATCAGTTCACTTCGGCTGTCTGCCTGGCGGGAATGGGTGTTCATGATGCCGCCTGCCACTTTTACGAACTTTCCGATATGGGCGATAAACAGGATTCCTTTTACACCAAGCTCCCGCGCCATATCCAGTGTTTCTCCTACATAATTACTGCATTTCATCGAATAAGTCAGATTCAGCTGTGTCTGTTCTTTTGAAAATGCCTGTCCGTAATTGCCCGGCGTGATCACCAGATAAGAGCCGCCGCCTTCCACTAGCATCTTCATCTCCAGTCGGAGACTTGCCACCAGCGCTGCCTCACTCATCGGAATTACAATGCCGCTTGTCCCGAGAACCGAGATTCCGCCTTCGATACCGAGTCGTGGATTAAAGGTTTTCTTTGCCAGTTCCACTCCTGCAGGGATCTCGATCACTACGTTCAGTCCACCGGTATAGTGATATTCTTTGCAGACCTGCTCTACATTTTCCAGGATCATCTGACGGGGAACTTTGTTGATCGCCGCTTCCCCGACTGCCTGCCACAGTCCTGGTTTTGTCACTCTTCCGACACCGATCCCTCCGTCCAGCGTGATCTGTGGAGTATCGCTGTAAGAAACGTTCGCATACACATAGATTCCCGTCGTTACATCTGGATCGTCGCCACCGTCTTTTTGTACGGCGCAGCGAACCTTCCCTTCTTCCCGGGAAATATCTTCAATCAGCAGATGCAGTAAAATCCCCTTCGGAGTCTGCAAAGCCACCTCTTCCACTTTTTCACCGGTCAGCAGCATCCGTGTCGCCGCCTGTGCCGCTGCCGCCGCGCAGGAACCGGTCGTGTATCCATAACAAAGTTTTCTGTTTTTTTCGTCTACCGCGTAATATCCTTCCAGTCCGGTATGATGATTTTTCTTGTCCATAGTATTCTCACTTTTTATTCGTTATCGCTGCAGTCATCAAGGTCTCGTGCAAGCACGGACTTTGACTCGTTGCCCGCGAAAAAAAAACCGCTGTCAAAAAAGACAACGGTTTCCTGCTCATTTCTATTCTGTAATTCTTCGGTTGCCGCAAATGCATACAGTCCACACAATACAGAGAGTGCTCCGACTTTCACGATAACGGACTTGTACGGGAATTTCACCTGTTTTCCTGCACCTGTATGTGGCAAATTTTCACGACAATATTATAAACGTTTTCCTATAGGCTGTCAATGTGGAAGACTATCAGGATTTTTTAATCCAACTGGTATAAAAAGCGGTATTTTTATATGTAAACATAGCTGTTTTTACCGGATCAAGGTTTGAACTCTGAAAAGCAGCCGGTGTCATAAATCCCAGATATTCAAAAATCGTATGACCTGCCGGTACATTCAGCCCCTCAATCGGTGTTACTGTTCCGTCTTTCTGATACGCCGCACGGATTTCTCTTGCTTTTCGAACAGCTTCTTTTGCGTTCTTCATCGCAGTCTCCGATGAATTCAACTTTGCAATCGCTTTTGTCAGTGCTCCATCTCTTGCCACCTCAAACTGGGATGCCTGATAGATCATAATTCTCGCATCACTCGGATACGCTGCATTTGCCATCCGGTTCAGCATGACCATAGCCACACCAGTCATTCCTGTAAGTCCCTGGTTGGCAGATTCCGCATACACAGCAGCCGCAAGGAAATCATCCTCCGACATGTTGCTCGCATCAGTGTCATACTGTTTTTCTACTTTATAAGTTTTTCCGTTCTTGCTGTCGGTCGCATAACTGTAACGGTTCTCTTTTTTTGTACAGTATCCATTGGCATCGAACGTATAGATGTAATCTCCCAGACTATAGGTAGTACCTGTAACTGCTTTTCCGTATTTGCTGATATAACAGCTGCCGATCGCTTTCGGAGTTCCTACCCACTGATCATAAGCGCGCTCTCCGGACGGATTCAGATAATACCAGGTACTTCCGATCTTCAGCCAGCCGGTTACCATCCAGCCGTCTTTATCAAAATAGTACTGTTTCGACTGAATCGTTTTCCATCCGTTTTTCGGATAAGTGCCATCCGGGTTCGCGTACCACCAGCGGTTTCCACTCTGTACCCAGTATCCCTGAACCCAGACACCACTTCCATTTACATAATAATCTCCGATCCATGTATTTGCCGCCATGGCTCCACTTGACTGCAGGTAATACCAGTTGTTTCCTACCTGCTTCCAGCCGGTCACCATGTTTCCATTTCCTTCTTCCAGGTAGTACCATGCATTCCGGATATACTGCCAGCCGGTCGCCATCGCCCCGCTGTCTGACAGATAATACCAGCCGCTCGGACGAGAAAGCCAGCCGGTTACCATTCGTCCCGCGCTGTTTAAGAAATACCATTTCCCATTCACATTCGCCCAGCCGGTTGCCATTGCTCCGGTCGATGGATTCAGATAGTACCAGCCTTCCGGCTTTTTCAGCCATCCCGTTACCATCGCTCCACTGTCTGACAGATAATACCAGCCACTGGATCGCGAAAGCCATCCCGTTACCATTCGTCCTGCGCTGTTTAAGAAATACCATTTCCCGTTGATACTTGCCCAGCCGGTCGCCATTGCTCCGGTCGATGGATTCAGATAGTACCAGCCTTCCGGTTTTTTCAGCCAGCCGGTTACCATCCAGCCACTTTGATCAAAATAGTACCAGACTCCATTGATTGCTTCCCAGTCATCTTTTGTGTAACTTCCATCTCGATGACAGTACCACCATCGATTTCCACTTCGAACCCATCGGTTTGTTGCCGCCTGTACCTCCAGCTCATTCTCTGCGTTATTATCTGTAGAAAGGCTGTCTCCCGACTTTTCTTCTTCGGCTACTGTTTCCTTCTCCCCTTCTCCGATATCCTGTGATTCGGATACAACGGGCTCTTCTGCCGGTTTCTCTTCCTCCGTTTCCGGCTGCTGATCCGTTATCATTTCCTGGTCTTCGGCTGTTTTCTCTCCCTGTACCGTTCCCTGTGCTGCAACCACCGGATTTTCATCCGCCCAGACCGCACCTGCAGGTGTCATCATAGATACTGCCATACATCCAGCCAGCAATATGCTCACGTATTTTTTCTTCATATGTAAGTCCCTTCATCGTATTTTGGTTGTCTCATAAAGAGAGACATTATGTACTTTACATAAATATTCTTTCGTTTCTCCCCTTATTTTTTGGTCATTTTCAACAGAATTTATTATAGCTTTGTTACAGAACTTTGTCAAATTCTTTTCGCTTATCCGATACTTTTCCTCAGATAATAATGCAGATCAGCCCTCCCTTGCTGTCATTGACGATCTTCTGCATCGTATCCTGCAGTTTCACCTGGCTTTCCTCGCTAATCTGGGCAATCTTGGTGCGGATGCCGTCTTCTACCAGCTGCTCGATGGATTTTCCGAAAATGTTGGTCTCCCACATGCCGTCATCGGCTGTTTTTTCATTTTCCTTGATAAATGCAATCAGATCCTGTGCCTGTTCCTCACTTCCTACGATCGGCGCGATCTCCGTCTCAATGTTGGCTTTGATCATATGGATCGAAGGGCTGGCTGACTTGATCTTGACACCGTATTTATTTCCCTGCCGGATCACAACTGGTTCTTCCAGGGTGATCTCATTTTTCTCAGGAATCACCACCCCGTAGCCGGTTCCGCGGACGGATTCGATCGCATGCTGGACTTTTGCATACTCCTGTTTCATCTGTGCCAGTTCTTTTAAGGTGTGGATCAGCTGATACTCGCTCTCGATCGGCACACCGGTCATCTCACTCATCACCTGATAATAATAGGGATCTCCGATCTGGATGCGGACTTTTACCACGCCGTTCGAAAGATTGATCTCCTCCAGCGTGATGGATTTGACATAGCTGCTGTCCATCTGTAAGTTTTCCTGCCGGATATCCCGGATATATTCCATTTTTCCCATCTGTTCTTTCATCTGTTTCAGAAGATCTTCTTTCAGATAATGGGTAATCGGAAGCAGTTCCACCCATTTGGGTATGTAATATTCGATCTGGCGCACCGGGAATTCATAGAGAATCTTTTCGAGGATCCGAATCACGTCTTCTTTTCGAAGCTGTTCACAGTTTACGCCAAGCACAGCAGCCTGATATTTATCTTCCAGTTCCTTCACCAGCTTCTGCGCCTCTTCTCCGTACGGCTTTTTTGAATTAACAAGGATCAGGAATGGTTTGCCCTGCTTTTTCAGTTCCTGTACCGTCTTTTCTTCCCCGTTCTCAAAGTTTTTCCGCGGAATCTCTCCAAAAGAGCCGTCACAGGTAACTACCAGGCCGATCGTAGAATGTTCCTGGATCACTTTTCTGGTTCCGATCTCTGCCGCCTGATGAAATGGAATCTCCTGTTCGTACCAGGGCGTTTTTACCATGCGTTCTTTTTCCTGCTCCATATCTCCTGTGGCTTCCGGCACCATAAATCCTACGCAGTCAATCAGCCGGATCTTCACCGGAATCTCTTCTCCCAGATTGACATTTACCGCTTCTTTGGGAATAAATTTTGGTTCCACGGTTGTGATCGTTTTCCCCGAACCGGAGACCGGAAGCTGATCCCGCACCTCCGCCGCATCCTGTTCCTCCATCCCCGGAAGTGCCAGAAGTTCCATGAACCGCCGGATAAATGTCGACTTTCCCGTGCGAACCGGTCCTACCACGCCCAGAAGAAACTGTCCTTTGGTACGGGCTTGTATATCTTTGTAGACAGCAAATGGCTCCATATAAAAAACCTCCTCACCTATACTACTACTCAGTATATGTGAGAAGGTTTTCTTCTAATACCGGATTTTTATTCTTCACCGTCTCCGGTCGATGACTGTTCCGCTGCCAGTTCCCTGCGCAGCTGATCCAGATATTGTTTTTCCTTTTTACTCAGCACCGCATCTTCCAGAAGTTCCGGACGGTTCCTGAGCGTTCGTAAAATAGACTGTTCTCTCCGCCATTTTTCAATATTGGCATGATGACCGGAAAGTAAGACATCCGGCACTTTTTTCCCCATCCATTCCGCCGGACGGCTGTACTGCGGGTATTCGAGAAGATTGTCGTGGAACGAATCAAATTCCGCGGACTCTTCGTTATTCAGTACGCCCGGTACAAAACGGGAGATCGCGTCCATCATAACCAGCGCCGGAAGTTCCCCACCGGTCAACACATAATCTCCGATCGATACATAATCGGTCACCACTTCCTCGAGTACGCGCTCATCAATCCCCTCATAATGGCCGCATAAAAATACAAGATCCTGTTCTTTCGCAAAGTCTTCCACCATCGACTGCTGAAATACTTTTCCCTGCGGCGTCAGGTAGATTACACGGGGTTTGTAGCCGATCGATTCGGTCACATGTTTCCAGGCTCCGTAGACAGGTTCCGCCTGCATCACCATGCCGGCTCCCCCGCCGTATGGATAGTCGTCCACTTTCATATGTTTATTGGTTGAAAAATCCCGGATATTGGTAGCAGTCAACTGGATCAGCCCCTGTTCCATGGCGCGCCCCATGATACTGGTTCCCATGCCCTGCTCGATCATCTCGGGAAACAATGTCAGTACATGATAATGCATAATTTTTCCTTCCTGTAATTATCAGATCAGACCATCCATCAGATGGATCTTCATTTTTCTGGTTTCCACATCCACGTCAAGGATGCAGTCTTTGATCGCCGGGATCAGAACTTCCCCGTGTTCTTCTGTCTGGATGCAGTACACATCGTTCGCTCCGGTCTGCATCACATCGTTCAGAACACCAAATAGTGTTCCATCTTCGAGTTCCACCTGCATATCAATCAGATCTGCAATAAAATACTCGTCTTTTTTTAATTTTACTGCATGTTCTCTCGTTACATACAGGCTTTTTCCTTTGTATTTTTCAATGTCATTGATATTATCAATGCCTTTAAATTTCAAAATTACAAACTGTTTGAAAAATTTTACCCCTTCGATTTCCAGATCTTTCTGTTCTCTTCCGGTATCCAGAATGACCTGTTTTAACTTTTTGAATCGGTTCGGGTCGTCTGTCGTAGGAAATACTTTTACCTCTCCCCGAATCCCGTGAGTGCTGGAGATCACTCCAACCTGCAGCAATTGTTCCATATCTGTACTCCTCTTTGTTCGCATAGTATCAAAATTGGTCCACTGGACCAATTATTGATATGCAACGCAACGAGATAAAATACGCTCCGCGAATTTGGCTCGTTGCTCGCGTAAAATGAAAAAGGATATAGCCCATCAGCTATATCCTCATATTTTCAGCTATTGCAGAATTTCAACTACAACCTTCTTATCACATTTAGAGGAAGCAGCTTTTACCACGGTTCGAATTGCCTTTGCGATGCGTCCCTGACGGCCAATCACCTTGCCCATATCGGAAGGTGCCACCTTCAATTCTACCAAAATCGCATTGCTCTCTTCAGTCTGGGTTACTACCACTTCTTCCGGATGGTCTACGAGGGATTTTGCAATTACTTCTACTAAATCTTTCATCACGCACCTCCACGCATTTGTCAGTATATCTTCTTTTCTCAGAAGATATACCAGGCAAAAACGATTCCGCAGTCCTTATCGGATCTGCATTATTTTTCGATACCAGCTAATTTGAAGATTTTGCTTACAACTTCTGTAGGCTGAGCACCGTTTGCCAGCCATTTTTTAGCTGCTTCTTCGTCTACTTTGTATACGCTTGGATCACAAGTAGGATCGTATGTTCCGATCTCTTCGATGAATCTACCATCTCTTGGAGATCTGGAATCTGCAACGATGATTCTATAGAAAGGTGCTTTTTTCTGACCCATTCTTCTCAGTCTGATTTTTACTGCCATTTTAATTTCCTCCTTAAGGTTATCCTTGTTTATTATAGTTTTATTTGTTTATTTAAAAGGGAAGCTTGAAGCCGCCTCTTTTACCACTTTTGCCACCCAGCATACCAGGCATCTGTTTCATCATCTTTCTGGTCTGATCAAACTGTTTGACCATCCGATTGACTTCTGCGATATCTACACCTGCGCCCTGGGCGATTCGTTTCTTTCTGGACGGGTTCAAAAGATCCGGGTTGGCTCTCTCCTTCGGAGTCATCGAAAGGATGATAGCTTCTTTTCTCGCCATATCTTTCTCATCGATCATACCCTCGATATCTTTTGCTTTGTTTCCCAGTCCGGGAAGCATGTTCAATACACTGGAAATACCACCCATGTTCTTCATCTGGTTCATACTTTCCAGATAATCATCGAAACCAAAGGTTGCTTTCTTGATCTTCTGTTCCATCTCACGGGCTTTGTCTTCGTCGATGCTCTGCTGCGCCTTTTCAATCAGGCTCATCACATCTCCCATTCCCAGGATACGGGAAGCCATACGATCCGGATAGAACTGTTCAAGGTCGGAAAGTTTTTCTCCCATACCTACATACAGGATCGGTTTTCCACTGATCGCTTTGATAGAAAGTGCCGCACCGCCTCGGGTGTCACCATCCATCTTTGTTAAGATGACGCCGTCAATGCCAACCTTCTGATTGAAGGACTCTGCCACATTGACTGCATCCTGACCGGTCATCGCGTCAACGACCAGAATCGTCTGGTCTACCTGAACTTCTTCTTTGATCTGAATCAGTTCCTGCATCATATCTTCATCTACATGAAGTCGACCGGCAGTATCGAGAATCACAACGTTGAAGTTCTGATTCTTTGCATGTTCAATCGCTGCTTTTGCAATGTTTACCGGGTTCTGTTTGTCTCCCATCGCGAAAACTTCCACACCCTGTTTTTCACCATTGATCTGCAGCTGTGTGATCGCTGCCGGACGATAAACGTCACATGCTACCAGCAATGGCTTTCTGCCCTTTGCTTTCAGCTTTCCGGCGATCTTTGCTGTGGTTGTTGTCTTACCTGCACCCTGAAGACCTGCCATCATGATGACTGTGATCTCTCCTGCCGGACGCAGTGCAATCTCTGTGGTCTCACTTCCCATCAGAGATACCAGTTCATCGTTTACGATCTTGATTACCATCTGCCCCGGATTCAGTCCGTTCATAACGTCCTGACCGATCGCACGTTCCTGCACCGCTTTGATAAACTGTTTTACCACTTTAAAACTGACATCTGCTTCCAGAAGTGCCATCTTAACTTCTTTTAATGCTACCTTTACATCTGCCTCGGTCAGACGGCCTTTGCTTCTCAGGTTTTTGAATACATTCTGCAGTTTTTCAGTTAAACTTTCAAATGCCATGTATTATAACTCCTCTAATATGCTGTGGGATAAAGTCTCGATCCGGCTCATCACCTGATTCAGATTCTTTTCCTCATAGTGTTGTGTCAGTCCGTGAATCTCATGTACTTTCTCGCGGACCGCTACGAACTTTTCTACCAGATGCAGTTTTTCTTCATACTCTTCCAGTATCCTGGTACTGCGCTTCACCAGATCATGAACCCCCTGTCGGCTGATTCCCTGATCCTGCGCCACCTCACTGAGCGAATAATCATTCAACACAACATCTTCATAGATATTTCGCTGATGTTCCGTCAGCAGTTCGCCATAAAAATCATATAACAATGCCTGTCTCGCAAGCCTATCCATGTTCATCACCTTGGACATCATACAACAATCTTTTATGGGTGTCAAGTACTTTTTCTTGACACTGGTGTTTTTTCGATATCTTCCTCACCTTTTCGTCTATGTCCCATTCTATAGCCGGATAAAGGACAGGTTTTTCGTTCTCACGGCTCTCCGCATATTCAGATTATTATTTATCTACAAACGCATATTTTTTCAGCCGTTCAAAAGCTTCCTGCACTCTGCTGAGTGGCAGTGCCAGGTTTACGCGGATGCCGTACGGGGCAAAGAACGGGCGGCCGTCCTGCCATGCCACACCTACATCCCAACCGGCTTTGAGGACCTCGTCGATGGTTTTTTCATGTGTCTTACACCATTCTTCACAGTCCAGGAACAGCATATAGGTTCCCTGCGGGCGGCTTAATGCGACACCGGGAAAGTGTTCTTTGATGAAATCGCAGGCATAGGAAACATTTCCGCTCAGTACCCGGCACAGTTCATCCACCCACTCATAACCTTCCGGTTTATATGCACCGATCAGTGCATACATGGAAAGTACATTCATCGCATTATAGTGTGATTTACTGCTGGCTGCCATCACCCGGTCACGAAGATAGGAATTATAAATGATATGATAACTTCCCACCAGGCCTGCCAGGTTAAAGGTTTTGCTCGGCGCATACATCGCCACGGTGCGGTTTCTCGCATCCTCGCTGACAGACTGTGCCGGCGTATGATGATATCCTTCCAGGATCAGATCCGACCAGATCTCATCGGAGATAACCACGCAGTCATTGGCCTTATATACTTCCATCGCTTTTTCAATCTCCCAGCGTTCCCATACCCGGCCACACGGGTTATGGGGATTACAGAAGACTGCCACATGGATATGATGCTCTTTGATCTTCGCATCCATATCTTCATAATCCATCCTCCAGATTCCTTCCGCATCTTTTTTCAGCGGACTGTGAACCATCTTATATCCATAATTTCCGATACTTCCGGTAAATCCGATATAAGTCGGGCTATGCAGAAGCACTGCATCCCCCGGACTTGCAAATGCCTGTAATGTAGACAGAACACCGCCGAGTACACCATTTTCATACCCGATTGCCTCCGCAGTCAGTCCCTCTACACCGTTTCGTTTCGTCTGCCAGTCGATAATCTCCTGAAAATACTCTTCCCGCGGATCAAAATATCCAAATGCCGGGTGCTTTACTCTCTCCGCAATTGCCTCCTGTACAGTCGGTACTGTCGCAAAATTCATATCCGCCACCCACATCGGAATAATATCAAATCCCTCTTTTGGTTTCGCCGGACTTCCCTGTCCGTCTTCACTGAGACCATCTACCGCAATCGCATCCATACCGTGACGATCCATGATTGTTGTAAAATCGTATTTCATTTGTAAAAACCTCCATGTGTATATAATTACTCTTATCAATAACTGCTCCACACCTTCACAGTTATCTATATTATATATGTTTTCTGTATAAAGCACAAATGTAAAAGCAGGCAGGAATACTATCTGAAACTAGTTTCCTGCCCGTTTTTCCATCACTTTATTGTCTGTACATTCGTTTGTATTCAGGAAAGCTTCGGGAATAACGCTTTCACCGTCGGATAGATCTGCACAAATTTCCGATACTGTGTCTCGTATTTTTTTGCGATCTCCGGGTCCGGTTCTACGGTTTCCACTACTTTTACGATCTTTGCAGCTGCCGCTTCCACCGATGCAAAGGTTCCATCCGCAACTGCAGCAAGCATCGCACCGCCAAGCGCCGGTCCCTCCTCGGAAGCGATCCGGTCTACTTTGATGTTCAATACATTGGCAATGATTTTTCTCCACAGCGGACTCTTCGCTCCACCACCGCAGATCTTGGTTCTCTCGATATGAATTCCCAAAGATTTTGCCACCTCAAAAGAATCACGAATGGCAAATGCCACACCTTCCAGAACCGCCTGTGTCATATCCGCACGACTGGTATCCATGGACATCCCGATAAAGGTGCCTCTCGCCTGCGGATCATTATGTGGGGAGCGTTCTCCCATTAGATACGGCAAGAAAAATACATGATTTTCTCCAAGATTTTCAATTGCTTCCTGCTCTTTTCCGTAATCTTTTGTTCCAATAATGGTATCCATCCACCATCTATTACAGGAAGCCGCGCTCAACATGCATCCCATCAGATGATAATGTCCGTCTGCATGAGCAAATGCATGCAGGGCATTGTGCGGGTCTACGCCGAAATTCTCACTGGAAATAAAGATTGTTCCGCTGGTTCCCAGAGACACGTTACACTGTCCGTCCCCTACCGTACCGGTTCCGACAGCTGCAGCCGCATTATCTCCAGCTCCTGCTGCTACCAGACAGGTTTCCGGCAGTCCCAGTTCTTTTGCCACCTCCGGTTTTAATGTGCCCACTTTTTCATAACTTTCAAAAAGTCCCGGCATCTGTTCTCTGCTGACGCCACAGATTTCCAGCATCTGTTCTGACCAGCATTTGTTTTTCACATCCAGCAGAAGCATACCGGACGCATCGGAGTAATCGCAGCAATGTACACCGGTCAGACAGTAAGCCAGATAGTCTTTCGGGAGCATAATCTTACAGATTTTTGCAAAATTCTCCGGCTCATTTTCTTTCACCCACAGAATCTTCGGTGCGGTAAATCCGGCAAATGCAATATTTGCCGTATATTCGGACAGTTTTTCTTTCCCAATTACCTGATTCAGATAATCGGTTTCTTTTGTGGTTCGTCCATCGTTCCACAGGATCGCCGGACGGATCACCTGATCGTTCTCATCCAGAATAACCAGACCATGCATCTGTCCGCCAAAGCTGATACCTGCCACTTCCGTCGCATCAATCTTGCTGATCAGTTCCTTGATTCCCTCTTTTGACTGTTCCCACCAGTCTTCCGGGTTCTGTTCTGACCAGCCCGGATGTGGAAAGGACAGCGGATATTCTCTGGATACAATATTGACAACCTGACCTTCCTGATCCATCAGCAGAAGTTTCACTGCAGATGTTCCAAGATCTACTCCAATATAATATTTCATTCTTCAATTTCCTCCATGTATATGAGCAAGAAAGCATTCTGTAACATACGAGAGCGTGTTTTCAAACTTCTTTGAAACACGCTCTCAAACCTATGCATTTTATTCGCAGTTTTCTATTACTGCCCGATGTTTTTCACACTCGTTTTGAACCTCAAATTCCACTGCTGTCAGTTTATGCAAAAGGATTTTCTGTCGGATATCTGTCTCCCTTTGGATGGTTGTATCCGATCTCATCCGGTGTTACGCCGATGTATTTGAATACTTCAAACAATGCTTTTCCATAGTGTCCGAATGCAACGGCTCCGTGATGTGGATAGCCTTTTTCGATCAGCTCATGACGATAGAATCTTCCCATCTCCGGAATCGCGAAGATACCGATGCCACCGAAGGAACGGGTAGCAACCGGAAGTACTTCACCGTTTGCCACATAAGCACGCAGTTTTCCATCCGCGGTGCTCTGCAGACGGAAGAATGTGATATCTCCAGGTACGATATCTCCTTCCAATGTTCCCTGTGTTACTTCTTCCGGCAGGGATCTTGCCATGATCAGCTGATATTTCATAGAGCAGGAAGTCAGTTTTCCGGTTGTGGTATTGCCACAGTGGAATCCCATGAACGTATCTTTGAGTGTATAGTTGTATTTTCCTTTGATTTCGCTTTCGTACATGTCTGCCGGTACGGTGTTGTTGATATCCAGCAGGGTTACCGCATCGTTACTTACCATCGTTCCAATGAATTCGCTCAGTGCACCGTAGATATCCACTTCACAGGATACCGGAATACCTCTTCCGGTCAGACGGCTGTTGACATAGCACGGAACAAAGCCGAACTGTGTCTGGAATGCCGGCCAGCATTTTCCTGCGATGGCAACGTATTTTCTGGAACCTTTATGGGCTTCGATCCAGTCAAGAAGGGTCAGCTCGTACTGTGCCAGTTTCGGAAGAATGGTCGGTTTGTTGTTTCCATCACCCAGTTCCTTTTCCATATCTGCAACAACTGCCGGGATTCTCTCGTCTCCGTCATGTTTGTGGAATGCTTCGAACAGATCCAGTTCGGAGTTTTCTTCGATCTCCACACCCAGGTTGAACAGCTGTTTGATCGGTGCGTTACATGCCATAAAATCCTGCGGACGCGGACCGAAGGTAATGATTTTCAGGTTTTTCAGTCCGACAACGGCTCTTGCAACCGGAACAAATTCTTCGATCATCTCAGCTACTTCTTCCGGTGTTCCTACCGGATATTCCGGGATGTATGCTTTCAGGTTACGAAGCTGCAGGTTATAACTTGCATTCAGCATACCGCAGTAGGCGTCTCCACGTCCCTGTACCAGATTATCTCCGTGTTCTTCTGCTGCTGCAACTACCATACAAGGTCCGTCAAAATATTTTACCAGCAGAGTCTCTGCGGTCTCCGGACCGAAGTTTCCAAGATAGACAACCAGGGCATTACATCCTGCTTCCTGTACCTCTTTCAGCGCTTTCTGCATATCCAGCTCGCTCTCTACTACAGTTGGACATTCGTACAGTTCCCCTTTATAAGCTGCTGCCACTGCTTTTCTTCTGGACTCGGACAGTGTGATCGGGAAGCAATCTCTGCTTACTGCCACGATACCTAATTTTACTTCCGGCATGTTCATCATGATCTTATTCCTCCTTGATTTTCTTTCACTGTTTATTCTGACGGATCTTCCGTGCAGTTTCTTTTTCGTTTCATTTGTTTATTTACTAAACTAATCACACTGTATCACTTGTTATATCTTTCGTCAAGATATTTTTTAGTTTACTGAAAATTGTGAAAAAATGTGTCCTGGAACATTCTTTATTTTAATTTGTTTACTTATCAAACAAATTGTGGTATGGTAAATATTAGTTTAAGAAAAAGAAGATTTTACAGGAAGGAGATGCCTGCATGGTCACAGGAAGCAAAGAACTGATCCGGGAGATGAATCGGCGGCTTGTTTTAGAAACGGTCATCAATGACGGTCCGCTTTCCCGGGCGGCTATATCAAAAAAACTGGGACTCACCAAAGCAACGATCTCTGCTATCGTGCAGGATCTGCTGGACGAACAATATATCGAAGAAATCGGAAGCGACCAGACTCAGTATGGTCGAAAACCGATCCTGTTACAGTTCTGTCGACAGAATGGTTATATTATCACCCTCGATCTCGGCGTGGAATGCACCGTGCTGATGGTCTGTGATCTGCTTGGACAAAACTGCCGGCTTCATCAGTATAACTGTACGCTGGAACGGGACACCGCAATCGATTTCCTGTTGCAGATCATTCAGAATCAGATTCGTCTTCTTCCCGCTACTCCTTTTGGTGTCGTGGGAATTGGTATCGGCATCCATGGAACCGTCTGCCGGAATGAGATCACTTTTACTCCGAATTATCATCTGGCAGATCTTCCCATTGTAGATGTTCTGACAGACGCTCTCGATATTCCGGTATGGCTGGAAAATGAGGCAAATCTTTCTGCCCTCGCCGAGAAGACTTTTGTGGAAAATCATAAAAACCTGATTCATGTCAGCATTCATACAGGTGTCGGTGCGGGAATTATTCTGGATCACCATTTATATACCGGCTTCGCCGGAACAGCAGGAGAAGCCGGTCACATGATCGTCCAGCCCGGCGGCCGTTCCTGTCCATGTGGCAATCATGGCTGTCTCGAACAATATATTTCCGAACCGGCGGTTCTCTCCCGCTACCAGGAATTATCCGGTCGCACCACTGTCTCGATCGACGATCTGGTCTGGAGCTATAATCAGAAGGAAGCTGATGCTCTGGCTGTAGTGGATGAATTCACTACCTATCTCGCCTGTGGAATCAACAATCTCTGGAACCTGTTCTCCCCGGAATGTATTATCCTGAACAGTCAACTGACCGCTTACCTCCCTCAACTGCTCCCGGAGATTTTGCAGAAACTTTCCGCACGTTTCCGCGCTACCTGTCAGCTGAAACTTTCCACGCTTCAGGATACAGGGGTGCTTCTTGGGGCGGCAAGGGTTTGCATCAGTAAATATCTGGGGATTGAGAAGCTGTATTTTTCCGGCTTTCAGCCATGATACGCTGTTTGACTCGTTGCTCGCGTAAAATCAAAAACCGATAGTTTTCTGTATCTTTCAAAAACTATCGGTTCTTTTCATAAAATCGATTTACGGGATTCCCTTTTATCCCTGCCAGTTTCCGGAATATTTGATATACGCATCCGAACAAACTCTCTGCACATCCTGGAGTACCGCAGAGGCAGCTTCCTTTGTTCCATAGGTACCAGCCGTGATAACATACCATTTCTCAGTATTCAGATTGCTCCAGTCCGTAGTCACAAACATCTGCGCATCAAATCCATTTTCCCGAATTTTCTTTTCCTGTTTCTGAGCCTCTGCCTCCGTCTTTGCCGCACCACACCAGATGCCGTAAAAAGGAGATGGGGTGTTTTTCGAACTGTCGGACTGCGAATTGTCAGACTGTGAATTTGTTTCTTCTATATTATGTCGAAACCATACCTCCTGATCTGCTATCAGATTCCCGTTACTGGTAAGCTGATATCGATGCTCACCTGTTTCACTTTGCTCATCAAAGAATGATTCCACTTTACTGTATTGACAGATCAAAGTATTACCCTCAATTGTGTAGCTGTCATAAGGATAAAAATTTGAAGTACCTGTCGTTCCAAAACGATATTTTCTGGCTGCTTCCAGCGATCCATCCTCATTGAAATACAAATCGATAATTTCCGGATTCATATTTGGATATTTATTCAACAGCTCCTCATCTACATCCATACAATAATATCCGATAAAATCTTCCACATCGTATGTCATCTTAGGATCAGCCGGCTCTTCTTTTTGAGTTTTCTCATATATTTTCAAACCAAGTTCTGTAATGTCTTGAAATTCCACAGAAAGATAATCCGTCAAATCATCCGTTACCTCTTCTTCCGTCAATCCGGAACCATCATAAGTATAAATCACAAAAGTTACTTCATCCGCAAAACTCCAGTCCACTGCCAGTTTTATCATCTTGTCTTCATAATAATAATGCACTGCCACATCTGTAAGAAACGAATAAAATTCTTCCACATCACAGGTATAAGCATTTTTTGCATCATTGTAAGCATAGATCTGATAGATATATTTTCCACCTTCTGTTGCCTGATCTGTAAATGTCCGTATGATAATCTCCTGGATACCATTTCCATCCAGATCCATTTCGCTGTATGCCGGCGCAACCTCATCATTTTTATATTCTTTCAGTATTTTGGTTAATAACTTATATTTTGCTTTTTTCGCACTTTCTCTTCTCTCAACAAGTTCTTCATCGGATCTGGTATAAGAATAATCTTTCAGATCAACTGTTACAGTTCCACCCTCACCATCAGAAGAACCATCCATCGTGACAATTACTTTATTGCTGTCATATTCTATCTTACTTGGCCAAAACATTGCATCCGGTTCTGTATAAAAAGCATCTATTTGTTTTACCACTTCTCCATCTTCATTTATATGACAAAAATCCGGACCGTAATAACAGCACACATAAAGGTTATTGTTTTCATCAAAAACATGGCCGGAAATAGAGCTACCCACTTCACACGACCAAAGCTGTTCTCCATTGGACAATGCGAATGCATATAGCGTTTCTCCAACTTCCAGATAATAATTATTATTTTGAATACCAACTTCATAATATGTCGGCATTTCTGTCATCGGAATAGTGTCACTTTTAAACTGCCAGATTTCCTTTTCGAAATCATCATAACCGGTTGCAACGACATATTCCCCCTCCGTTTTTTCACCATTAAGTTCTGTATCTTCCGAAAAAGCTTCACATGTAACGTGCGTTGCTCCTTTTTCATCATCAGCAACATCCTTCTCTTCCTGCTGACTGTCTCCATCTGAAGATACGGTATTGTTTCCATCTCCCCCTTTTTTGTCCCGGCTGATGGCTATTGCGCTTCCTGCAAATACTGCCAATACGAACACAATACATCCAAGCATCGCAAGAATCGCAAACCATTTCCAATTCTTTTTTCTGGGATTCGGTGTTTTTTTAACAGGCGTCCCACAATTGCCACAATACGCATCGTCTTCATTTAATTTTTCTCCACAGTTCTCACAATACATATTCTCCCTCCTTCGTTTTTTCCTCATTTCAACCTCTTCCTATATCCAATATTTCAGAATATATAAATTATATTTTATCATATTTGCTTATCCATTGTCAGCTGATATCCCACATTTTGTCCCAAAACGCTCTGATTATTTTTAATATTTCATTTTTCTAAAAATTCTATAAAAATACGACGCATCCACAAAAACGTATCTTGACTTTCCTCACCATTTTTCCTATACTGCTTTTTGCAACCCTTTTACCTTGATTTTCTGATAAGGATATTTATATTATGTTTGAAATTTTTGTTGATTCTGCTGCGAATATTCCGGCGGAGCTTGTGAAGGCATTTAAGATTAAAGTGCTTTCTTTTGTAAATCTTGTAAATGGTAAAGAAATGACCTGTTTTGATCCGGATCTTACGCCGGAGGAGGAGCGTCAGAAAGGAAAAGATTATTATGATATGGTTCGTGCCGGTGCGGATATCAAGACCGGACTGATCAGCAGTGGTGTCTTTGAAGATGCGTTCCGGGAGGCTCTGGAGGCGGATAAAGATGTGCTTTATTTTTCTCTCAGTAAAAATATCAGTGGAAACTATAATTCCGCAAGAATCGCTGCCGAAGATCTGATGGAATCCGGTAATTATACCAGAAAGATCCGTATGATCGACTCCCTCAACGCTTCCCTGGCACAGGGAATCCTCGCGATCTATGCCAGTGAGATGCGTGAAAAAGGCATGGCTTTTGATGAAGTGGCTGACATCCTGGAAACCTGCCCGGCAAAAATGAACGGTGTCTTCACCGTTGGCGATCTGAAATATCTTGCAAAAACCGGACGGCTGAGCGGAACTGCCGCTGTCATCGGTAACGTCTTAAGTATCAAACCGATTCTTCGCGGAAACAAGGACGGCTACATCGTCCAGTACAAAAAATGCCGCGGCCGCAAATCCGTGATCCACGAACTGATCTCCCTGGTCTGCAACAACATCGTAGAACCGGAAAAACAGATCATCGGTATCGCCCATGCAGATGCTTACGAAGAATCTCTGTACATTATGGAAGAGATCCAAAAACGAGTGAAAGTCCGCGGATTCATCAATACCTCCTACGACTTCTGCACCGGCAGCCACGTAGGCCCGGATACTCTTGCACTGTTCTTTATGGGTAAGGACAGAGAGCTGAGCGGTAACAAATAAAACTATACATTTTTAACATACACTATTTTCATCATAGGAGAATCAAAAGCCATGAAACATTGACAATATTCTTATCATGTTTCATGGTTTCTGATTCTTCTCAAATAATTTCTTTCTACTTGTAACATCTCAGTCTTATTTTTTATCGATTCCAATTTTGACTTTTCTTTCATCTACTCGAAAGGAAAAGAATTATAGCAAAATATGCATGTCCGGCAATTTTTACACCAGAAAAGGACGGAAGTTTTTCTGTTAGCTTTCTAGATTTGGAAGTATGTTATACATGTGGGATTCTTTAGAAAACAGCCGATACCCAGCCCGAAAGCAGACTGCACCATTTGCGGCAACACTTTGTGGGCGTTTAGGGCAAGCTTTGAAATCCGACGCATACGTAGACTTTCGCGAGGGTCCGCTGACCCTCGTGAATATAGTCGTAGTTGGCGGCTAGTTCAAAGTTGCCCTGCCCACGTTGCCGCAAATGGTGCAGTCTGCTTTCGGGCGTCCCCATACCGGCCAGACGCCTCCGTCTATTCATTTTTACAGATTCGTCCGAATCAATTTCGGCCGATATCCATCTTTTTCCAGTTCCTGCATAATCTGCTGCTTATGCTCCGTACCAAACGCTTCCATAGTAATCTTAAGCTCCACAGCTGCATTTCTGTTTGTACTATAGAACTGGTTATGATCCAGTTTTATAATATTACCCTGCTGCTCCGCAATCTTCTGAGAAACCTTTGTAAGTTCACCCGGACGGTCCGGCAGCAGAACAGAAATCGTAAAGATACGATCTCTCTGGATCAGCCCCAGCTGAACAACGGATGCCATTGTGATCACATCCATGTTACCGCCGCTCAGAACAGAAACTACTTTTTTACCTTTTACATTCAGGTGTTTCAGTGCTGCAACCGTAAGCAGACCGGAGTTCTCTACGATCATCTTGTGATTTTCTACCATATCCAGGAAACTTACGATCAGTTCATCATCTTCTACTGTGATCACATCATCCAGATTCTTCTGCAGATACGGAAATACATGCTCACCGGGAGTTTTTACCGCAGTACCGTCTGCAATCGTATTGACCGTAGGAAGCGTGGTAACTTCTCCCTTATCCAGAGAAACCTGCAGACAGTTTGCTCCTGCCGGTTCTACACCGATGACTTTGATGTTCGGGTTCAGCAGTTTTGCCAGTGTGGAAACACCGGTAGCCAGTCCGCCGCCACCGATCGGAACCAGGATATAATCAACCAGCGGAAGTTCTTTGATGATCTCCATAGCGATCGTTCCCTGTCCGGTTGCTACTGCCGGATCATCGAACGGATGGATAAACGTATATCCGTGTTCTTCTGCCAGCTCATACGCATGCGCACATGCATCATCATATACATCTCCGTACAGAACAACTTCTGCACCGTAGCTTTTTGTTCTTTCTACTTTAATCAGCGGTGTTGTTGTCGGCATAACGATGACTGCCTTTGCACCGTATGCTTTTGCCGCATATGCCACACCCTGTGCATGGTTACCTGCGGAAGCGGTGATCAGACCTTTTGCTCTCTCTTCTTCGGTCAGTGTGCTGATCTTGTAGTACGCACCTCTTAACTTGTACGCACCGGTTCTCTGCATATTTTCCGGTTTAAAATATACTTTATTTCCTGTCATCTGGCTGAAATAGTCACTGAAAATCAATTTTGTATCCTGGGTTACTCTTTTTACAACCTCTGAAGCCTCTTCAAATTTGTCAATTGTAAGCATTATGATTCTTCCTCCTCTGTTTTTACATCAAACAGTGCATTTACAAACTGTTCTGCATTGAATTTTTGCAGATCGTCGATAGATTCTCCTACGCCGATATATTTTACCGGGATATCCAGTTCGGACTGGATGGCCACGGCGATACCGCCTTTTGCGGTTCCGTCCAGTTTCGTAAGAATGATACCGGTGACATTTGCCACCTCTTTGAACTGTCTCGCCTGTGCCAGCGCATTCTGTCCGGTCGTACCGTCCAGAACAACCAGCGTCTCCAGATAAGCATCCGGATATTCTCTCTCCAGCACGCGGTAAATCTTTCGAAGTTCTTCCATCAGATTCTTTTTATTATGAAGACGTCCTGCAGTATCACAAAGCAGTACATCTGCATTTCTCGCTTTGGCTGCTGCCACGGCATCGTATACGATTGCTGCAGGATCAGCACCCGCCTGTCCTCCGATCAGATCCACACCGGCACGATGCGCCCATTCGGTCAGCTGTTCACCGGCTGCGGCACGGTAAGTATCCGCTGCGGCAACGATGACTTTTTTGCCCTGATCTTTCAGCTTTCCTGCCAGTTTTCCGACAGATGTGGTTTTTCCCACACCATTGACACCGATCACCAGCACAACGGATTTTCTGTTTTCAAATTCATAGGCAGTGTCACCGACATCCATCTGTCGTTTGATCTCATCGATCAGAAGCTGTTTGCATTCGGAAGGTTCTTTGATCTTCTTTTCTGCCACTTCTTCTTTCAGATGTTCAATAATGGATGTGGTCGTATTGATACCGATATCCCCCATTACGAGAATCTCTTCTATTTCCTCATAGAAATCATCATCGATGCTGGAAAAGCCGCTGAAAATAGAATCGATTCCGGCTACAATATTATCTCTTGTCTTTGTCAGACCTTCGCGAAGACGTCTGAAAAAGCCTTTCTTTTCCTCTGACATATGGTTTCCTCTCTTATTTTTTTACTTCTTCCTTATTGTATCTTTTTCACTTTACTGCACTATCTCATTATAGAATGATGTATATACGACTGCAAGTCCTTTTTCGATTTGCAAACAATTCTACTCATCCAGCTGATTCTCGATCAGGTTGACCGATACCAGTGTGGAGACACCTTTCTCCTGCATGGTGATACCGTAGAGACGGTCTGCCGCATTCATCGTACCACGTCGGTGCGTGATCACGATAAACTGTGTATTTTTTGTGAGTTTATGCAGATACTGTGCAAAACGGGTAACGTTGGAATCATCCAGCGCCGCCTCGATCTCGTCTAACAGACAGAATGGAGACGGTTTCAGGTTCTGGATGGCAAACAGCAGTGCGATCGCTGTCAGTGCCTTTTCTCCACCGGATAACTGCATCATATTCTGCAGTTTCTTTCCCGGTGGCTGGGAGATGATCTTAATACCTGCTTCCAGTACATCCTCATCCTCCATCAGTTCCAGCGTTCCCTTTCCACCGCCAAACAACTGTTTGAATACCTTGTCAAATTCCTGACGGATCTCCTGGAATTTCTCCGTAAACTGTTTGCGCATTCCCTCATCCAGTTCCGCAATGATACCCTTCAGCGTTTCCGCTGCTTCTACCAGGTCAGTATGCTGTGCATTCAGGAATGTGTGACGTTCCATAATCTCTTTATATTCTTCAATTGCATTGACATTGACATTTCCGAGTTTTCGGATCGCATCTTTTAATTCTGCAATCTGCTGGCGGATCTCACCGCGTTCCGGCATCTCTTCCATCCGGTAAGTATTCGCCTGTCCCGGCGTAACTTCATATTCTTCCCAGAGATAATTGATCTGATTTTCCTGTCGTTCTTCCAGTTTCTCTTTCTGGCTGTTCAGTCGGAAACATTCTTTATCCATTCGGCTGATATGTGCGGACAGTTCATCCCGGCGGCTGAAAAATGTTTTATGCTGGCTGCTCAGCTCCTCTTTCTTTGCCAGATAGTTCTGCATCTGCGTCTCATCTTCCTCGCGGATCCGTTCGGCTTCCTGAATCGTCTGCTGAATCGTCAGAATACCCTGTTCTTTTTCTTCTTTTTCCTTGCCGCCTGCCTCCAGTGCTTCCTGCATCTGCTGCAGTTCTTCCCGCATTGTTGCTTCTTCCTGATGGATACGGCTCAGATTCTCTCCTGCAAAACTTACTTTCTGCTCCAGAGATGCATAGTCTAACTGGATTTGGTTCAGTTCCTGACTGTAAGCGGCTTCTTTTTCCTGCAGCTGCTCCAGGATCTCCTGATGACTGTTCACCAGGGTTTCCTGTTCCTGTTCTCTGGTCGTCGACTGTTCCATCTCCTCACGAATCGACGAACTGCTGCCTTTGATCTCTGCGATCTGGTTTTCAATCTCACGGCCTTCTGCCTTCAGCTGTCCGTAACCGGTCCGCACTTCGCGGATGCGGGCTTCCGCCTGCGTAATCCCTACTTTCTCCGTGTTCTGACCGATCTGTAACTGCTGTAACTGCCGGGTCATCTCTGTCAGTTCATCCCGCAGGGCATTTCTTCTCTCCCGCTTGTCCAGGATCACTTTCTGGATCTTTTGCAGTTCTTCTTTCAGTGCACCGACTTTTCCTTCCAGTTCCTCGATCTCACGGCGCCGTCCCAGAAGATTACTGCTGTTTCGGAACGCACCACCGGTCATCGAACCGCCCGGACTCAGTGACTCTCCCTCCAGCGTTACGATACGCAGAGTGTGACGGTATTTTCTTGCAATTGCGATCGCATGATCGATCGTATCCACCACCAATGTTCTTCCAAGAAGCTGGGACAGAAGGGTACGATAGGTACTCTCCGCCGTCACCAGCGTATCGGCAAGTCCGATCACTCCCTGTTCTTTTAAAGCTGCCGGACTCTGAAAATTGCTGTTTCTCATATTGGTCAGTGGCAGGAAAGTTGCCCGTCCGTACCGGTTCTTTTTCAGATATTCGATCATCCCTTTGGCAGTCTGTTCGTTATCCGTAACAATGTTCTGGATACTTCCGCCAAGTGCCGTTTCCACAGCCACTTCATACGCTTTCTCTACCTTGATCAGATCCGCAACAACACCGTGGATCCCCGGCTGGCGGTCTCTTTGTTCCATGACACGCCGGATACTGTTGCCGTATCCTTCATAACGCTCCGCGATATTCCGCAGAGATTCCAGACGGGATGCCTCTCTGTGGTAGGCGGTCTGCCCCTGTTCGAGTTTTTTATTCTGCTCTTCCATCTGGCTTCGCAGAGAAGTGACTTCCCGCTCCACTTTCCGGTACTCCATCTGGATACCGTCCATCTGGACGCTGATTTCTTTGTATTTTTCCTGATGTCCCTGGATGATCTCCTGCTGCTGGGACTCGTCACTTTTCAGTTTCAGCACACGCTGACTGAGTGCTGCTTTTCGGATCCCGATCTGTTCAAGCATCGCATCGTAACGCTGCATCTTACCTTTTGTTGATGCCCGCTGATTCAGGATCTCGATGATCTCACTCTTTCCATCCTCGATGATCTGACTGGTTTCTTCTATACTCTGATGCAGGATCGCCAGTTTTTCTTCCGCTTCTTTTTTTCTGACAGCTGCTTCACCGAGATTTTCTTTCAGGGCTTCCTGCTCCTGTTCATGTCCCTGCGCTTCCTGCTGTCTGCGTTCGAGATCCTGCCGGATCGCCTGCATCCGTTCTTCGTAGTGCTGATGGTTCTGCTGTGCCGCCCGGATCTGTTCTTTCAACAGTTCCACGCTGTTTTCCAGCTGTTGCTTTTTCAGAGCATTCTCCCCTGCCTGGGTCCTCGCTTCCTGAATCTTTGTATCCAGTTCTTCCAGCTCTTTTTCCAGACGTTCGTATTCTGCCTTCGTCTGGTCAAACTGTGCCTGTGTCTGCTGTAATTCGCCCTGAGAAATCCGGTATTTTTCCTCTGTTTCCTTTAACTGTTCTCTGATGTGAGCACTCTCTGCCAGATACATGTTCACATCCAGAATTTTCAGTTCTTCTTTTTTCTTCAGATAAATTCTGGCTGTCTCTGACTGGCGTTCCAGAGGTCCCAGCTGTCTGGTAAGTTCCGACAGAATATCCGTCACACGAACCAGGTTCTGCTGTTCTTCATCCAGTTTCTTCAACGCGGTAGCTTTTCTTCGCTTGAATTTGACGATACCGGCAGCCTCGTCAAAAAGTTCTCTTCGCTCTTCCGGCTTTCCACTCAGGATCTTATCGATCTGTCCCTGTCCGATGATGGAATATCCTTCTTTACCGATACCGGTGTCATAGAAAAGTTCATTGATATCTTTCAGACGGCAGCTGGTTCCATTTAACAGATACTCACTCTCTCCGGAACGGTACAGCCGTCTGGTAACGGTTACTTCTTCGTATTCGATATCCAGTTTGTGATCGGAATTATCCAGCGTAATGGCAACCGACGCAAAACCAAGCGGTTTTCTGGTCTCTGTACCGGAGAAAATAACATCCTGCATGTTTCCTCCACGCAGCTGTTTTGCACTCTGTTCTCCCAGTACCCAGCGGACAGCATCGCCGACATTGCTCTTTCCACTTCCGTTCGGACCTACGATGCCGGTGATACCGTTATGGAATTCAAATACGATCTTATTGGCAAAGGATTTGAATCCCTGTACTTCGATACTCTTTAAATACATACGGTCACCTACTGTTTTTTGTTTTCCGCAGCTTTCAGGCGACAGATCGCGCGGTATGCAGCCATCTGTTCGGCTGCTTTCTTGGTTCTTCCGCTTCCCTGTCCCATGCACTGTTCACCGATCCACACTTCCACAGAAAATGTCTTATCATGATCCGGTCCGCTCTCACCCAGCGGATGGTAGGAAATTTCTCCCGGAAAATTTCCCTGTACCATCTCCTGGAAGATAGTCTTGCTATCAAAAAAGAGTTTTTTATGTTCGATATCATTTAACACATAATCCAACACAAACTCTTTTGCATTAGCAAATCCACCATCCAGATAAACCGCACCGATCACTGCCTCCAGTGCATCGGAGGTCACCGAATCCCTGTGTCGTCCGCCGGTCATCTCTTCGCCCTTTCCCAGACGCAGAAAACTTCCCAGCTCAATCTCTCTGGCACAGAACGCCAGTGTCGGCTCACATACCAGACTCGCACGCAGCCTGGTCAGTTCTCCCTCCGGCATCTGTGGAAACTGCGTGAATAAATGCTCACTGCTTACCAGTTCAAGCACCGCATCTCCCAGAAACTCCAGCCGCTCGTTACATTCGATCCGGTTCATTCTGTGTTCATTGGCATAAGAGCTGTGACGCAATGCCTTTTCCAGAAGTTCCGGATTCTGAAAGTGATATCCTATCTTTTTTTCCAGTTCCTTTAATTCTCTCATAATATCTCCCAATTTCTCTTATTCGACAACGCTCTGGATCAGTTCCACTGCATCGCCAACCGTCACGATTTTTTCTGCTTCTTCCTGTGGAATCTCGATGTCAAATGCATCTTCCACGCCAAGAATGATCTGATACAGATCTAGGGAATCCGCTCCCAGATCGTCGGTAAATGTAGTACCCGGCATTACCTCCGAAGCATCCACATTCAGTACTTCTGCAATTATCTGCTGTAATTTTTCCAGTTCCATCTCTAGTTTTCCCCCTTTTTCTCCTGCTTCATATTCTCCTGAATCTTTCCGCAGATGTCTTCTTTTGAAAATGCAATACACTGGATCAGTGAATTCTTAATCTCATTTGCTTTTGAACTTCCGTGTGCTTTTACCACCAGACCTTTCAGACCGAGAAGCGGTGCTCCGCCGTATTCGCTGGCATCAAAACTTTTCAGTGTCTCTTTCAGTGCCGGTTTTACCAGAAGTGCTCCGATCTTGCTGCGCAGGCTGGACATCATACCTGCCTTTACTTTGGAAATCAGCGTAGAACCAACGCCTTCATACAGTTTCAGAATTACATTTCCCACAAATGCTTCGCAGACTACAACGTCACAGACACCTTTCGGGATATCCCTTGCTTCCACATTTCCGATAAAATTAATGTCTTTACATTCTTTTAATAACGGGAATGTCTCTTTTACCAGCGCATTTCCTTTTTCTTCTTCTGCACCGATATTTACCAGACCTACTTTCGGGTTCTTGACTCCCATAACATATTCCATGTAAATCGATCCCATACGTGCAAACTGCACCAGATGAGAAGAACGGGCGTCCACATTGGCACCGCAGTCGATCAGAAGAGAAACACCGGTTGCAGTAGGGATCAGTGGTGCCAGCGGTGCACGTTCCACCCCTTTGCTCTTTCCTACCAGAACCTGTCCGCCTACCAGTACCGCTCCGGTACTTCCGCAGGATACAAAAGCAGATGCCTCCTGGCTTCTCACCATGCGCAGCGCTTTTACCAGAGAGGAGTCTTTCTTTTTCTGGATTGCCTGTACCGGTGGTTCTCCGGTTTCAATGATCTCGGACGCGTGAACCACTTCCAGGCGGTCTTTCGGATAGGAATATTTTTCCAGCTCTTTTTTCAGGACCTCTTCCTGTCCTACCAGATACACGAACAGTTCCGGTTTTTCATTCAGTGCATCAATGACACCTTTTACCGGCTCCTGCGGCGCGTAATCTCCACCCATGGCGTCCACGGCAACTTTTATATATTCACTCATATTCTGTCCTCTTTTCTCATAAACCTCGCGTATTCTCTTCCGGCATTTCTTTTTCGGAACAAGAAACGTATAACTATCTATATGATACTAGACATTCTGCAAAAAAGCAACAAAAAAAGGATCTGCCTTTCACAGACAGATCCTTTGCATATTTCTTTCTGTTTACTGCATGATTCCGTCAGATCCCAGATGATATCCATCTATATCTGCATCACATACCATTGCTCCGTTTTCATCAAAATAGAACCAGTTATCTCCCCACTGATACCATCCGGTACGGATATAACCGTTTTCGTCAAACAGATACCATTTTCCTTTGATTTCTTCCCAACCATTTGCCGGATAAGTACCGTCTTCTCTCTGATACCACCAGTTATCGCCGCTCTGCTGCCAGCTTCCGGTTTCTTCTGTGGCTTCCGTATCATCGGTTGCAGCTTCCTGTTCCGTGATGGTTACACATTTTGTTCCGCTGGCTGTCAGCTGAACGCCATCTCCTACGGTATTGGTTACTACCACATAGTAGTAAAGTGTTCCGGATTCTGTAGTCGGCGGTGTATAAGTAGCTTCTGTTGCTCCGTCGATCGCGGTTCCGCCACCGTTGGAATCAACATTGTTACGATACCACTGGTAGCTTAATGTTCCTTCTGATACCGTAGCTTCCACGGTTATAGGATCTGCTGTTGCATGCAGATCATAAGTCACCGGATCTCCCATCTCGGAAGTAATCTCCGGTTTCCCCACACTGTCGTCAATATTGGCAGCGTTCAGATCCACCGTTTTCTCTTCTTTCTGTGTCTCTTCACTGTTGCTGCCTACCAGAATACCAATCGTATCTTTTGCCGAGCAGGCTGTCATCAGCGGCATACAGCAAAGTACCACGCCTGCAAGTAATCCCCTTTTTAATTTCATATATAGTACTCCTTTTATTTTTAAAATGTGTAACTGTTCCGTACAGTTACTAAAATGTTACAATTTCTTTTCATCCCTGTGTCATATTGTAACATTTTCAGAATTATCTGTCAACTGGATGGATCTCCCATCTTCCTATCCGGTTCTCTCTCTTTTACAGCTGAGCCGTTACAAAAATGTCGTAGATCGCACGGATCGCAGTCTCAAAATCACGGTTTTCCACACCGATGATAATATTCAGTTCACTGGATCCCTGATCGATCATCTTTACATTGACATGCTTATGTGCCAGTGCTGAGAAGATTCTTCCTGCTGTACCTCTGTTTCTTCGCATACCTCTTCCAACGACCGCGATCAATGCCAGATCTGCTTCCAGATCGATGGCATCCGGTGCTACCGCACGGTGAAGACCTGAGATAATGTTCTGTTCCTTTTCTTCGAATTCACTCTGATGCACATACACAGTCAGTGTGTCAATGCCGGAAGGCATATGTTCAAAGGACAGCCCGTTATCCTCAAATACCTGAAGAACTTTTCTGCCAAATCCGATTTCAGAGTTCATCATATCTTTCTCGATATTAATAGAAGCAAATCCTTTTCTTCCCGCAATACCTGTGATCGTATAGGCCGGTTTGTAGCAGGTGCTTTCCACAATAACCGTACCTTTATCCTGCGGACGGTTCGTGTTACGGATATTGATCGGGATACCTTCCTGACGAAGCGGGAAAATAGCATCTTCGTGCAGTACAGTGGCTCCCATATAAGCCAGTTCCCGGAGTTCTTTGTATGTAATTGTCTCAATGACGGCCGGGTTATCCACGATACGCGGATCTGTTACCAGCATACCGGAAACATCGGTCCAGTTTTCATACAGATCTGCATGGATCGCTTTTGCAACGATGGATCCGGTTACATCAGAACCTCCACGGGAAAATGTCTTCACACTTCCATCATGGAGAGATCCATAAAATCCCGGGATTACTGCATGATCGATTCCTCCCAGTCTTTCTGCCAGCTTTTTATAAGTCATCTCACCGTCCAGATTTCCGTTATCTTCAAAGAAAATACATTCTGCAGGATCCACAAATGTGTAACCCAGATAATTTGCCATCACGATACCGTTCAGGAATTCTCCTCTGGATGCTGCATAGTCACTTCCTGCCTGCGCAATGAAGTTTTTCTCAATCTCTGCAAACTGTTCATCCAGTTTCAGATCCAGTCCCAGTCCGTCAATAATTTCCTGGTATCTCGCCTGGATTTTTTTGATCTTTCCTGCAATCTTTTCACCTTTTTCAGCTGCCCGATAACATTCATAGAGCATGTCGGTTACTTTGATATCTCCATCAAAACGTTTTCCCGGTGCTGACGGAACCACATAGCGTCTTGCTTCATCCGAACGGATGATATCACCTACCTTTTTAAACTGTTCCGCACTGGCAAGAGAGCTGCCACCAAACTTCACTACTTTTTTCATGTTTTCCTCCTCTGTGCATAACTGTACATATGCGGTTTTTCATTTTTCTCCTATTATAGATTTCTCATTTTCATATGTCAATAATAATGTCTTGCTCCAGATAGCACAAAAATCATGCTCTCGCATGATTTTTGCATAAAAACGATATACTGACTGGTTTATTTTTCCATCTCACCCTCACGGTATTTTTCAATCTGCTCATAGTTGCTTGCAAGAGCACCCGTTCCGCTTGCACCATTTGGTCCGAAACGAAATACAAATTTCAGAAGGATTGGCGTTATGATAGTCGTGATCACAACTACAATAACCACAGGTCCCAGGAAGGAAGATCCCATCAATCCGAGAGCCGATCCTTTATCAGCAACGATCAGTGCAACCTCACCTCGGGAGATCATACCGACACCGATACGGGCACACTGGTAATTCTTATATCCACACACTTTTGCACCCAGTCCGCAGCCCAGCACTTTCGTCAGCACTGCGACGATTACCAGAACAACTGTAAATCCCACAACTTTTCCGTTCATAGCCGGAAGTACAACTTTGATACCGATACTTGCAAAAAACAGCGGCGAAAGAAGCATATAAGAAATCGTATCGAATTTGGATGCCAGCCACTGTGTTCTCTGTGTCTTGGATACTACCAGACCTGCCACGAAAGCACCTGTGATATCTGCCACGCCGAAGAATACTTCTGCGCAATATGACAGCAACAGACAGAATACAAATACCATGATTGCATGGCGATGCAGTGGTCTGTTTGTCAGTTCTTCCCATTTTTTGTAACCATAATAGAATGCCACACCTGCAATCAGCGCAAATGCAAAGAAACCTACGATTTTTAACAGTACCATACCGAGGCTTACGGAAGAGTCTGCCATACTGGTAACAATTGTCAGTGCAATAATACCCAGAATGTCATCGATAATTGCGGCTCCCAGGATCGCATTACCGGAATGAGTTTTTAATTTTCCCATCTCTTTCAGCGTTTCCACACTGATACTTACAGACGTTGCCGTCAGGATAACACCGATAAAAATATTCTGTAAAAACGCACTGGCTCCCGCATCAGAATCGATAATTCCGGGCTTGTTAAAGAAATATGCCACGGCAAACCCGCCTGCCAGAGGTACCAGAACACCCAGCAATGCGATCACAAACGAGGCTTTTCCGCTCTTCTTTAACTCGTCGATATCCGTCTCCATACCTGCACAGAACATCAGAACCACAACTCCGATCTCCGCAGCATCATGAATAAAAGTGGTCTCATGGAGAATATTAAGACAGGCCGGTCCCATCAGGAGACCTGCCAGCAATGCCCCTACCACCTGTGGCATATTGTAACGACGTGTTACCAGTCCAAGGATCTTCGTAGTAAGCAGGATCAATGCCAGATCCAGTAAAAAATTGTACGTTGTTTCCATGTTTTTTCCTCCCTGTGTTTTGCGGTTCCCATCTTCAGGTCAGAACCGCACTGTTGCCTACTATAGCATTTTTACACCGGAAAGACAATATTTTTTAATAAAATTTTAATATTTATCTTACCGCTCAATGGAGGTTTTCCAGTTCTTTCATTCGTTTTCTCCGGCGCAGACGTTCACCGCTTTTATTATATACAAAGAACGATTCCACCAGCAGTTTATTAAAGGGACCCAGTTTGTCCTTGGTTGTTTTATCGTACCGGGTTCCGCCACAGGTAATATAGGAAACACTTTTTACATATTTGATCAGATCCGATTCACAGCGGATATTATCCGGCAATTTGGTGTACGCCATTCCGATACATTCCAGTCTGTGAGCATCGCTTCCCCCAAATCCGGGTTTATGATACTTTCTGGCCAGTTTTCTGGCCTTTTCGTTCACTTCTTCTGATTCGCAGGCATTGAAAACTTCCACAAAGTCAAACTGTTCCATCAGACTTTTCAGCCGTTCTTCGTGAAACTTCTTTCTCGCCTGGGTTTTGATCAGACTGAGGTATTTTTCTCCGTATGGATGCGCCGGTCCGACAATTCCTCCGTATTTGTGTACCACCATGATCAGAATCTGAGCCGGCAGACCGCGCAGTTCAAGAAGTTTCAGCTTCACTCCCTCCGGCATGATCACCAGCATATGTCCACAGTCGATCGTATCATATTCCACACCCTTTAACACCACGAAATCTGTATGATTCTTTCCTTTGATGGAATCTCTCCATTCCCGGTAACCGTCATAAGAGTTGTGATCGGATACCAGCATCCCGCCGAATCCTTTTTCTTTCAGTTTTTTGATATATTCTTCGATCATGACTTTTCCATCCATGGAACCTTCCTTGGTATGGCAATGCATATCGAACTTCATATACCCTCACCCCTTTTCGTACAGTTTTCATAACGACTTGTCTTTTTGCGCTTTCGCAGATAGTCATTACTATTTTCTTTACAGATATTATAACCTTTTTCCGACACGGTTACAAATTATAATTGTAAAATTTATAATAACTATTCAATAGTCACTGTACCGCGAGGTGTTTTGGCATGAATATGCCAAACTCCCGAGACATACAAGCCAAAATGTATGCGATCACCACAAGTTCGCATGGTTTCTTCATTTCCGCATCGGGTTAATATGCCGTCCTGCAGCGATCAGGAGAAGAGCGGAACAGCCCAGCTGTACCAGAATCGACAGTTCTACCATATGCTCCACCCCAAAAGAATGGCTGTAATCTCCAAAATAATCACACAGCCGTACCAGTCCGTAGGCGTTGGTTGTCTGCTGTCCGATCAGTCCATACAGCGTGACTGCCGGATTAAAATACAGAAGATAAACCAGCCCGCCAAGCCGGATGCCTGTAAAGCCTTCCTGGTACATTCCCCGCATCTGCTGAATATAGCCGGTTCCAAACAGGATACCCATCGTTCCGAACACCAGAAGTACCACTGTCACATAACTTAAAATCACCGCAACCGTAGTTTTACGTATGATCGCCGAATAAAAGATAGCGATACTTCCTATAAATATACCGGTGATGACAAGATTCAGGATCAGCTGAAACAGATTTACCAGAGTAATTCCTCCATAGATCAGCACCAGTCCTATTACAGGAAGTGTTGAAAAGGAAATAAGGAAAATCAGGCAGAGAGAAGATTCCAGTTTTCCCAGAATAATTTTCCAGGGACTCAGATGGGTGGTGAGAAGCAGATCCAGGGTCTTTCTCTCACGTTCCCCCGCAATGGCACCTCCTGCCAGTCCCGGGATCAGTATACAGATGGCAAGGAACAAACCATATCCCATCAGGACATAGCACTGGATCGGAAAACGGTACTGCAGGATCGTCATATAATTTTCTCTTCCGCTCAATCCCATCTGTGCGATCAGGGCAAACAATGCCAGAACCAGATTCACGCCGAGAATAATCCAGGCACATTTCATATTTCTTGTATAACGTTTCATTTCATTTTCCAGAACCGGATTCTTCCTCATACTGTCGTTCCTCCCTGTACCGGATCTGTAAGATGGAAAAATACAGATTCCAGATTATTGTGTTCTCTGCGAAAAGAAGTTACCAGCACCTTCTGCTCCACCAGTTGTCTCAGAAGCTGCGCCTCTTCTTCCCTGCTTCCGGTAAAAAGAATGGAAATCATATTTTTATCGATTGCTATTCTGGATACCAGCGGGTGCCGGTTCAGCAGGTGAACGGCAGTCTCCAGATTCTGATATACCTCGATCAGGATCGGATTGGAACTGTCGATAGAGGTCATGATTTCATCGATGGGACCTTCCAGTACCATTTTCCCCTGATGGATAACTCCGATATTGCTGCACATATCTGCCAGATCAGACAGAATATGTGAACTGATCAGTACCGTATATCCCTCTTCACACAAACTCCGCAAAACTTCTTTAAAGATCCTCCTTGCACCCGGATCCAGTCCGGATGCCGGCTCATCCATCACCAGAAGCTGTGGCCGGTGAATCATGGCACGGGCAAGACAGAGCCTCTGCTGCATCCCTCTGGATAATTCATCTACCATACGGTCCTCAATATGAAAGAGATGTACCCGTTCCAGTACCTCCGAAGCCCTTAAGCGCCCCTCTTTTTCATCGATTCCATAGGCAGCCGAATAAAATTCCAGATATTCCATCACCGTCAGATTATCATAGACACCGAAAAAATCCGGCACATAGCCGATCTTGCTTTTTAAGACGCGTGTCTCCTTTTCTGCCCGGATACCATCGATCCACACTTTTCCTGAAGTCGGCCGCAGTAATCCGGATATGATTCGGATCGTGGTCGTTTTTCCGGCACCGTTTGGTCCTACAAATCCATACAGCTGTCCATGCCCGATTTCCATATTCAGTCCGTCCAACGCCGTTACGTGAGGATACCTTCTGGTCAGACTTTCAATCTTAAGCATCCGGGGTCACCACCTTTCCTGTGATCTGCAGACAGGGAAGTGTACAGTTTTTATTTGTAACATCCATATCGTCCGCCACCTGATAGCGAACCCGCAACGTCCCCTCTGCCGACAGATATTTTTCCAGTTCCGTCCCGTCAAACAATTTTTCCCATTTTGAAATCGTCTCATATTCTCCACTGGACCAGCAATAAAAAGCAACCTGCCCACGAAATGGTTCAAAATATTTCGGATCATCATATTCCGGTTTAAAGAATTTTATCTCTGTAATTTCTCCCAGTCCGGAAAGATCATAGTTAAGGACTGCATCCTGTCCGTACATCAGATTCGTTCCCGCGGTCGCGCTTCCACTTTCCACAGAAGCCAGCACTTCTGCGTTGGGACAGAATATGGTTCCCTCTTCCTTTTGCCAGCTGATATCCACCGGCATATAAAACTGTGAGATTCCGTCTACTTCATAACCGGAATTCATCTCAAAAGAAGTATCACTGTTGGAAATCGTTCCGAGGAGGCAGACGCCTTCCGTTTCTTTTCTCTGTGCATCCCATACCTGTTCCATCACGGCGTTCACCGCATAATCCGGATACTCTGCATCTTTCAGATCCAGATATTTTCTCAGAATCTTTTCCAGACCTCCATTTCCATAGGAATGGATTTTTTCGGAAAAAGTACCTTCTTCTCCCGGTTCCAAATCTCCCAGAAATACGATACGGTTCGTGAGTACAAGAATCGCATTCTCGATTCTGTATCCTGTAGGGTTCTTCCATCTGCCTTCGATATGCTCATTGTCCCCGGATGCATGGATCTGTATTTCTTCTTCCGGTGATACCGCATGATCCCGGTTCAAAAAAAATGCATTGCCTGCAAACACCGGCAGCCTGCTGAATGTCAGTTTGTAGCAGTCTTCTTTTTCGTAGATTTCCACTTTATCCGTGATATCTGTATTGACCTCTTCTACACTGTATCCGCTTTCTGAAGACATTGTCAGATGATAACTTTTATCCAGATAGAGCTGATATGTACTGTTATATGGTGCCTGTACACCCAGCTGCATCGTTTCTCCCCAGATATGATCCTGCTGGGTATACATCCGTTTCATGGTAAGTACCGGAGCAGTCAGTCTGGTGCTTGTCCCCATCACTGCCATAATACCAAGGAAAAGAACGGAAAGCAGTGTAACTCCTGACCAGAAATATTTTCTTTTTCCCTGTCTTTTCAGGATCAGGTACAGTCCCGGTCCTGCCACACAGGCATAAAAAAGAATCAGTATAAAATATTTGATCAGACTGGGGCGTTTTCGTACCGGAATCTGACTGGTGTCATAGCCGGTATATACAACATAGCCCCATTTTTCACTGAGCCTGTCAAAAAATGTTGGTCGTGATTCTCCATTCAGAAAATTCTCAAATACTTCAAAAAAATCCTGCCCTTCTTCAACAGTAAGCAGGATACCTCCTTCCTGCTGCCAGCGATGGAGTGTCACCCACTGTTCTCCGGAAATCGCAGCCTCCGGTCCGATCAGCAGTGCATCCAGTTGATCCAGATCTTTCCAGCTGTCCGGAATCTCCGATGCATCCATCTGATAAACAGACACAAAAATATCACCCATGCCTTCGGTAGTTTCCGCAGAAATCTGTATCCCGTCAAGCTGTTGCACGTCTTCCGGCTGTGCTCCTATAACTCCGATCAGTGCAATGTCCTGGTTTGCAGAAAAGTTCTTACTCAGTGATGCTGTCTGTACTGTTCGGGACCCATCTTTCAGATACGCCTGTACGGTACCATTAGCCCATGGAAAGGTCAGATAAAACGTTTCCTGCCGTGTTTCCCCTGCAGCGAGTGCTATATTTTTCTTCCATACGCACACTTTACTTCTGGTATAGTCCATATCATTGCCGATCATCGTCAGACTCTCTCCCAGATCAGATTCCTGATTGCCGGCAACCGGCACTTCCATCTCCAGCTGTCCTTCAAACGCTTCCCCATGATTTGTCAGTGTTGCCGTAACCGGCAGGCAGGCATCACTGTTTCCCGCCTTGCCGTTAAATCCCCAGTTTAATGTTATCTCAATGTCGTTCTCCGGCTCATCTTCTGCCCATACCAGGCAGGGCAGCAGCAAGATCAGCAGTACCAGTACTATTCCCCGGATATGTTTTCTCATGTCTGTCTCTCCTTTGTCTGTTGCAACGGAAGCCATACAGAAAATACCGTTCCGTCAAGATCACTTTTCACCTGTACGTCTCCGCCATGAAGCACTGCGATCTGATGAACGATAGCCAGTCCAAGACCGGTTCCTCCCGTATTCTGTGAACGCGACTGTTCCACCCGGTAAAACTTCTGAAATAACTTTTCCAGGTCTTCTTTCGGGATCACATACCCATAGTTGATCACCTGTACCAGAACATGTTCATGTACCACTTTTGCTGCCACACGGATGATTTTTCCGTCTTTTCCATATTTGACCGCATTATTCAGAAGATTTTCAAAAAGGCGTGCCAGCAGATTACCGTCCCCCTCCAGGGGGATTCCATGTTCCGCGCAGCTGAACTGTGCTTCCAGACCGTTCTTTTCAAAACTTGGCCACGCTTCATCCAACAACTGCTCCAGTAGTTTCTGCAGATCCAGCTGTTCCAGATGCAGGCTCATCTCTTTATGTTCCATCTTTACAAATCCAAACAGTTCATTCGTCAGTTGTTCCAGATGAATGGCTTTCCGATAGGCAATATCCAAATACTGCTGCCGCACCTGTTCATCCAGATCCGGTTTATTTCTTACCCAATCCAGATAACCGATCACCGAAGTCAAGGGGGTCCGAAGGTCGTGCGCCACACTGGTTACCAGATCGTTCTTGGTCCGTTCCGCTTCCCGTTCCCGTTCCATCAGATCTTTGACATGTCGCTCCATCTGGTTCATATACCGGGCGATCTCACCGAATTCATCCAGATTCTCTACCGGGATTTCCTGATTCAGATCCCCGTTTGCAATATCCCGCATCGCACGCTCCAGCATTCGCACATAACTCATGTATTTGTGGATCAGCGTGTAAAAAGTAAGAAGAAAGGTCAGTGCTCCGCAGACCGCAAGGAACAGCAGGCGATAATTCGGATACAGCCCGTCCGGTCCCAGCATGGCACTGCGATATCCCATGTAGCGCAGCGTTCCCGCCACCTTATAGATCAGAAATGCCATGATAACTTCCATGATACCGGTAACCGCCAGACTGATGATCGTATACCAGGCAATCCTTCCCTCAAATGTTCGAATAAATCTACTGCTCAATTTTATATCCTACCCCCCAGACTGTAGTGATGATCTTGTCGGTTCGGGTGTCGTCTTTCATCTTTCCGCGAAGCCGACGGATATGTACCATGACGGTATTGTTCGCCTCATAGACCTTCTCGTTCCATACCTTTTCAAAAATCTCATCGGTGCTGAACACCCGTCCCGGATGAGAAGCCAGCAGATACAAAATGTCAAATTCGATTGGAGTCAGCTTGACACTCTCTCCATCCACAAACACCTGATGTGTCTCTTTGATAATCGTTACATGATTCAGTCGGATCGTGCTGTCCTCCTCCTCCTTCTTCTCATTCGCCGGATTCAGATCCCGGTAACGCCGAAGCTGAGATTTCACCCGCGCCATCAGTTCCAGCGGATTAAACGGTTTCGTCACATAATCATCCGCCCCGGTCGTAAGTCCCACAATCTTATCTAACTCCTGTGTCTTGGCACTTACCATAATAATCGGCACATTGTGCTTCTCCCGAATCCTCCGGCACATCTCCAACCCGTCCATCTTCGGCATCATAATATCCAAAAGCACCAGATCAATCTTCTCCCGCTCCATAATCGCAAGCCCTTCCAGCGCATCCGAACTCTTCACCACCTGATACCCGTCACTGATCAGATACAACTCCAACAGATCCGCAATCTCCTGTTCATCATCCACAACTAAAATTCTGGTCTCTTTCATCTCCCATATCCTCCATATCCCATTATGTATTTCTCAGAATGTTACCCATCCCTGCCTCACAGAATCCTCTCTGCCAAACAGAACAGTCACTTCCAAATATTTTTTCGTACTCCACCGGGCAACCCGCCCACCTGTTCCCCTACAGTGTACCATCATTCCCCCACCAAAGTCCTTACCAAAAACTTAAAATCTCACGAACCCTTCTCTAGAGCGTGTTTGAAAAATCATTCCTGCAATCTGCACGCCCCACTTTGCGGCATATTTTACCTTCGTTCGGTTGACGTAGCCCGCTACGCCGCCCTCATTCAGGAAAAATCTCCCACAAACTGTGACGCACATCTTGCAGAAAGCCTTTTTCAAACACGCTCTAGCAGAACCATAAAACTCCGTCCCCACCGGCAAGCCCCGAAAAAAGCCACAACTCTCCGTCCCCATTGGTTTCCGCCAACAAACAGTTCTCTGCTAACAAACAGCGGCTGAACTGGGATTCCTTGGGTGAACAACACTTTGTGGGCGGTTAGGGCAAGCTTTGAAATCCGACACTTACGTAGACTTTCGCGCGGGTCAGCCGACCCGCGTGAATATAGTCGAAGTTAGTGGCTAGTTCAAAGTTGCCCTGCCCACGTTGTTCACCCAAGGAATCCCAGTTCAGCCGCGTTCCCTAAGCCGAAACCTATATTTTATTTACTCATTTTCCGTCTTGCCACAAAGATAATCAATAAACTGCTGCGCCGTCCGACCCGACAGCCCACCATGCTGCAACTCCCACTTATTCGCCTCAAGCAAAAGCTCCTCCTCCGGCATCTCCACATGGTGTCTCTCAGCCAGCGTCTTCACGATATTCTGGAACTGTTTCTTATCCGGTGCGCAGAAGAAAATAGACACGCCAAAACGTGCAACCAGCGACAGCTTCTCCTGAACCGTATCGGAAGAATGCAGATCATCTCTTCTCTCTTCTTTATCCGAGAATTTCTCCCGAACCAGATGTCTTCGATTGGAGGTCGCATAAATCAGAATATTATCCGGTTTTTTCTCCAGACCACCCTCGATTACAGCTTTCAGATATTTGTACTCGATCTCAAACTCCTCAAAAGACAGATCGTCCATATAAATAATAAACTTGTAATTCCGGTTCTTCACCTGTGCGATAATATCGTTCAGATCCTTGAACTGATGTTTATACGCCTCGATGATACGAAGTCCCTGATCATAATACTGATTCAGGATACCTTTGATACTGGAAGATTTACCGGTACCTGCATCACCGAACAGCAGACAGTTGTTTGCCGGACGTCCCTGTACGAAAGCCTCTGTATTGTCGATCAGTTTCTTCTTCGCGATCTCATATCCAACCAGATCATCCAGATGCACATGTGCGATATTCGTAATCGGCACGATCCGGGCAGGAGTCACCGTTCCGTCAATACGGAATGCTTTGTGAAGTCCCAGTTTACCAACACCGAATTCCTTATAAAACTGTACCATATCATCCATGAACTCTTTTGTGGACTCTGCCTTTGCCAGTTTTTCTGCCAGTGTGCAGATCCGGTCGCGGATGCGTTTGTTAAAGAACTTGCTGCCCTCGTTGATATTCTGATAATTGGTGATCAGGCTGCTGTCCACGGATGGATAAATCTTTTCCAGTTCTTTCAGATCAAAATCATACAGCTGTTTAAAGATCTCAAAATCATGCATTGCAAACGCATTGATCGTACCTTCCACCGGACCTACAATCTCACAGGCAGTACTGAACGCATTTTCATGATTGACCAGCAGATAGGTCAGATAATCATGCCACAGGTTTCCCGCAAATCCGTAGGTTCCTGCCATCTCTACCAGCTGGTGAATACATGCAAAATACTCCCCGCCCTTTCCGTAGAGCACCTTCGGATGAGAGATATCTTCCATCAACATAGTCATCTTCTCCAGCAATTCGCCCTGTTCAAAATCACGATATAAAATGCATTCTCTTATTCCTGTCATTGTCTTTACCTGTCTTTCTTACATCTAATATGTAATTGCTTATTCCGGCTGTTCCCTGTCTTCACAGCCGGACAGTTCTCATGTATCATTAATAATTTCCAAGAATCCGCAGATTATTCACCTCTCTGGAAATACCATACAGCGCATTTTTCACACCGCTGTCACTTAAGTTTCCTTCAAAGTCAACAAAGAAACGATACTCCCATTTTTTCTCCGGGATCGGGCGGGATTCGATCTTTGTCATGTTCAGATCATTATAGATAAAATGGGACAGTGTGTTATACAGACTTCCGCTCTCATGAGGGATCTCAAAACATACACTGATTTTTCCTGCTTCTTCCTGATAGATTTCTTCTTTGGATACGATAATAAACCGGGTGGAATTCTGCTGGCTGGAGAATACATGCGGTTTTAAAATCTGTAATCCGAAGCACTGTGCCGCATATGGACTTGCGATCGCTGCCTGTGTCAGATCTCCGTCTTCTTTTACTTTTTTTGCTGCCATTGCGGTGTTCAGATATTTCTCCGCTTTCCATTCCGGATGCTCTTCCAGGAATTTTTTACACTGGGACAGTGCCTGCGGATGAGAATATACCGTCTTAATGTCTTCAAGTGTGGAATTTTTCAGTGCCATCAGCGCATGATCCACCTGAATGATCTGCTCGCCGACGATACTGTGATGATATTCCACCAGAAGATCATAGATATCTGCTACGATGCCCGCAGTAGAATTTTCGATCGGAAGTACGGCATAATCTGCATCGCCGTTTTTGATCGCTTCCATCGCATCCCGCCAGGTTTCCACATTATAGTTCTCGATAGACTCTCCGAAAAAGCTGTGCATCGCGGTAAAACTGTATGCTCCTTCCACACCCTGGAATACCACTTTTGCCTTCTGCATCGGCAGGGAAGACACTTTGCGGAACGAAATGTTTCCTGCTTTTCCGTGCTCAGCCAGGATACGGTACTGTAATTTACGGCTCATCGCCATCATCTGACGAAACAGTTCGTATACGCCGACCCGGTTAAAGGAGTTGGATGCATAGTGTTCCAGTGTCATTAGTTTTTCTTTTTCTCTCTTCGGATCCAGCACTTCTTTGTTGTTGGAAATCTTATATTCCGCCACATCTGCACTCAGCTGCATCCGTTTCTCGAAAAGTTCTACGATTTCTTTGTCAATGGTATCAATCTGATCTCTGATCTCGAGTAAATCCAATGTTTTATTATCCATACTTTCTTTTTCCTATCCCATTTTTTCGCTTAATTTTGTCAGATCGCCGATAAAAGACAGCGAACCAAAAGCCACGATCACATCTTCTTTTTTCGCCAGTTCTTCCCCCAGCTGCAAGGCTTCCTCCAAAGAGCCGGCTACGTGAACATGTTCCGGTGACTGATATTTTTTCAGAACTTCTCCCAGTTCCTCTGCCGGAAGTGCCCGCGGGTTGTCCGGCGTTTCCATCGCAACGATTTCCTTTGCCATCGGCGCCATTCGTTTTGCGATCGCGTCGTACTGTTTATCCCGAAAAACACCCATCAGAAAGACAAACTCCCGATCCGGAAAATACATCCGCAAAGACTCCTGCAGTTTTTTCGCCGCATCCGGATTATGTGCGCCATCCACCACCAGATACGGGTTCTTTCTCAGAATAGTAAATCTTCCATTCCACCGTGCTTTTTCCATTCCGTTTCGGATCTGTTCGAAAGAAATCCGATAGCCCGCATCCTGCAAAGCACGGATTCCCGCCAGCGCAAGCACTGCATTTTCCAGCTGGTGCGAACCTGCCAGATGAATCATATAGGTTTCTTCCCGGTAGGTAAATACCATATGATCAAGATCTGCCGTCACAAGCTCTGCCTGTGTTTTCTCTCCCACATACAGCGGACATCCCTGCTCTTTACAGACCTGTTCGATAACATCCATCGCTTCTTTTTCCTGTCTGCAGGTAACAACCCGGCTGCCCGGTTTGATAATACCGGCTTTCTGCCCGGCGATCGCTCCCAGAGTATCCCCCAGATACTCCATATGATCCATACTGATCGATGTGATCACCGCTAGTTTTGTATTCCGGATCACATTCGTCGCATCGGTCTTTCCGCCCATGCCGCACTCCAGCAGGACAAAATCACATTGCTTTTCCTTATAATATAGAAAAGAAAGTGCCGTTTCAATCTCAAACGGAGACGGCAGAGGCTTCTGTTCCGCTTTCAGTTCCCCGATTGCTTTCACTACCGGATCCATCAGACGGCCAAATGCTTCTTCTGTGATATATCCTCCGTTGATCTGGATCCGTTCCCGGTATTCATACAGTGTCGGAGAGATAAATCTGCCAATCCGGTACCCTGCTTCCTGAAGAACTGCTGCCAGATAAGCCCCCACGCTTCCTTTTCCATTCGTTCCGGCAATATGGAGAAACTGCAGATCATCCTGCGGATTTCCCAGTTTCTCCAGCAGACAGGTAATCGCCTCCAGACCCATCTCACCGCCGAACCGATGACTTTCATCTATATATGTTCTTGCTTTTATATAATCCATAAAATATGGAACCTCCTATTGCGAGTAAACTGTTGTTATTATAGTACAAACGACACCATTTGACAAGGAACAGTTGTTCCGTTATGGTTCCGACAAAATCCTTCATTTTTCTCTTGCAATCCAAAAGTATTTATTATATGATGTTAGGCAGAGTAAAAAATGATGGTACTCTGTATAGTTTTATGACATACAAGGAGGTATATGATGAGACATCTGATGAGTCCTCTGGATCTCTCCGTTGAGGAGCTTGAGCATCTGCTGGATCTGGCAAATGACATTGAACGAAACCCGGAAAAATACGCGCACGCCTGTGACGGTAAAAAAATTGCAACTTTGTTCTATGAACCAAGTACCCGTACCCGTCTCAGTTTCGAAGCTGCCATGATGAATCTTGGTGGAAAGGCTCTTGGTTTTTCTTCCGCCGATTCCAGTTCCGCTTCCAAAGGTGAAAGCGTTTCTGATACCATTCGCGTTGTTTCCTGTTTTGCAGACATCTGTGCCATGCGTCATCCGAAAGAGGGTGCCCCACTGGTCGCTTCTTTAGTTTCCAAAATTCCCGTGATCAATGCCGGTGACGGTGGACATCAACATCCTACCCAGACATTAACTGATTTATTGACGATTCGTTCTCTGAAAGGACGACTGGATAATATTACGATCGGTCTTTGCGGCGATCTGAAGTTTGGACGTACCGTACACTCTCTGATTGAAGCTCTGGTTCGCTATCCGAATGTAAAATTCGTCCTGATCTCCCCGGAAGAACTCCGTATCCCGGACTATATCCGTGAAGATGTTCTGAGAGCCAGCGGTCATGAGTTTGAGGAAGTAACCCGTCTCGAAGACGCACTGCCAAAACTGGATGTTCTTTACATGACACGAGTACAGAAAGAACGTTTCTTCAACGAAGACGATTATGTCCGTATGAAAGACTTCTATATTCTGGACAAAGAGAAAATGAAACTCGCCGGACCGGATATGCTGGTTCTGCATCCACTGCCACGTGTCAATGAGATCTCCACTGAGATAGATTCTGACCCGCGAGCTGCATATTTTAAACAGGTACAGTACGGCGTCTATGTCCGTATGGCACTGATCCTGACGTTACTGGAGGTAAAAGTATGTTAAATGTAGGACGTATCGAAGAGGGATTTGTTCTGGACCACATCAAAGCCGGCAAATCCATGACAATTTATCATGATCTGAAACTGGACAAGCTGGACTGCTGTGTTGCCATCATCAAAAATGCCCGCAGCAATAAAATGGGCAAAAAAGATATCATCAAAGTAGAGTGTAACGTAGATATGCTGGATCTTGACATTCTCGGATTTATCGATCACAACATCACGGTGAACGTGATCCAGAACGGCAAGATCACTTCAAAGAAAGAACTGCATCTGCCTTCTCAGGTAGTCAACGTGATCCGTTGCAAAAACCCACGTTGTATCACTTCGATTGAACAGGAACTGGATCAGGTATTTATCCTGACCGATCCGGAGAAAGAAGTATACCGCTGCAAATACTGTGAAGAAAAATACAGAGGACATCGTAATAAATAAAAGCGAGGAATGTTATGGCTGTGGAACATCCAAATACGGAACATACCACTGCACTTCGTATCTATTATTGCGGAAGGGAGCAATGTGCTCCCGGACATTTTTGGGGGCCGGCTATCCGCCCCCATTATTTACTTCACGTGATTTTGCACGGAAAGGGGACCTTTTTGTATCATGGAAAAGAATATGCCCTTTCTTCCGGAGATGCCTTTCTGATCGAACCGATGCAGACACATTATTATCAGGCAGATAAAGAGGATCCCTGGGAATATGCCTGGGTTGGATTTGACGGAAATTGTGTGGAAAAGATACTGAATACAACTGTCCTTCGCTCTTCACCGGTCTTTTACAGTCCATCGGATCTGTGCTGTCAGCCTATGCTCCAGCTGAATACCCTGTTTTTTTCCCCGGAGAAGAATCCTCTGGCACTCGCTTCTGCATTCTTACAGCTGTTTTCCTGTATGACCCGGCCGGAAAGCGGCGGGCGAAGCGATCATAACGAACAGTATTATCAGCGGGCACTTGAATATATCACCAACAATTATTCCTACAATCTCCGGATTCAGGATATTGCGGATTATATAGGTGTGGACAGAACGTATCTGTATAAGATCTTCATGCGGGAGGCACAGATTTCTCCCAAACAATATCTTCTCCAGTACCGGATCCGCGCGGCGGCAAAACTGTTGCAGACACAGGATTATACCGTGACAGAAATTGCCTATTCCTGTGGATTCCGTGATTCTGCTGCTTTCTGTTATCACTTCCGACAGCAGATTGGTATGACACCCCGACAGTACCGGGAAAAGATACGAAGTGGTACTTATTAAACTTAAAGAAGGAAGATATCGAGCCATCAGAATGATCGTGGTTTCGATATCTTCCTTCTTTTTATTTTATCTTTCTATTTTTCTTTCAAACCCATCCGGTTGATCTGTGTCGCAATGTAACCGGCGCCGTAACCATTATCGATATTTACGGTTGCGATTCCGTTCGCGCACGAATTGATCATTGTAAGCAGTGCGGAGATTCCGTTCATGCTGGCGCCATAGCCAACCGAGGTAGGAACAGCGATCACCGGTTTGTTCACCAGACCGCCCAGTACACTTGCCAGCGCACCTTCCATACCTGCCACTGCGATCACACAGTTCGCATCCTGGATCGCATCCAGTCTGGCAAAGAGACGGTGGATTCCTGCCACACCGACATCATAAATCCGCTCTACTTTTGATCCGAAATATTCTGCCGTCTGTGCAGCCTCTTCCGCTACCGGGATATCCGCCGTTCCTGCTGTACACACAGCGATCAGACCAACACCCTCTTTCTTTTCTTTTTTCTCTATTTTCAGAATATGTGAAATCGGATCGTACTGAATCTCCGGATAGATTTCTTTCAACATCTCATACTGCTGCTCGGAAGCCCGGGTTCCAAATACCTCTCCGTTTGCTTCATACAGCCGCTTTACGATCGGCACCAGATGTGCATCTGCCTTTCCGCTGCAGAAAATCACTTCCGGAAATCCGGAGCGGATCTGCCGGTGCATATCCAGCTTTGCATAACCCATCTCGTCAAACGGAGCCTTCCGAAAATAATGCTCCGCTTCCTCGATAGAAATCTCACCCTGTTTTACTTTTTCCAATACTTCTCTTGTATCCATCTCTTTGTTCACCCTGTTCTTTTCTGTCTGCTTCCTTCCCGTTCGTTCAGGCAAACACCAGTTTCATAACCTGCTCCACCGTCTCTACCGGGACAATTTCCAGTTTTTCTTTCACTTCTTCTGCTACTTCTTCCAGATCCCGTTCATTTTCCGCCGGAATCAATACTTTTTTGATGCCTGCCCGCTGTGCTGCCATCAGTTTCTCCGGCAGACCGCCGATCGGCATCACACCGCCACGCAGGGATACCTCACCGGTCATGGCGTATTCCGGGTTGATCGGTGTGTCCGTTACCAGGGAAGTCAGCGCTGTCACCAGTGTAATACCGGCGGAAGGACCATCTTTCGGAACCGCACCGGACGGCACATGGATATGCAGATCATTTTCTTTAAATAAATCCGCTTTGTCCGGGTAGCGTTTTTTCACCAGTGTGATCGCGATCTGTGCCGATTCTTTCATCACATCTCCCAGCTGTCCGGTGATGATGATCTTGCCGGATCCTTTCGTGAAGGAAGTCTCAATAAACAGGATCTCACCGCCTGCGCTGGTCCATGCCAGGCCGGTCATCACACCCGGCTGCGGATGTTTCAGGATCGTATCGTGAATGATTCCCTGTCCTAAAAACTCCTGCACCCGTTTTTCATTGACGGTAATACTCTTTTGTTCTCCTTTTACCAGTTTCACTGCCGCATGCCGGCAAAGAACATCGATCTGTTTCTTTAAACCACGCACACCGGACTCTGCGGTATATTCTGCAATGACTTTTTCCAGCGCTCCATCGGTAACTTTCAAATTCTGCGCCTTGATTCCCATCGCTTTCATCGCCTTCGGAAGCAGATGTTTTCTCGCAATATGAAACTTCTCCACCGGTGTATACCCCGGGAACTGGATCACTTCCATACGGTTTAATAATGGTTCCGGAATCGTATCCGTACTGTTTGCCGTACATACGAAAAATACATTCGACAGATCATACGGTACATTCATATAATGGTCGGTAAAGCTGTAGTTCTGTTCCGGATCCAGCACTTCCAGAAGAGCACTCGCCGGATCTCCGCCGTAATCTTTCGCCAGCTTGTCCACCTCATCGAGTACCATAACCGGATTCTGTGCTTTGCTCCGTTTCATGCCTTCCATGATCCGGCCAGGCATCGCTCCCACATACGTTCTTCTGTGTCCACGGATCTCTGCCTCATCCCGGATACCACCAAGACTGATTCTCACATATTCACGGTGCAGCGCTTTCGCAATGCTCTGTCCGATACTGGTCTTACCGGTACCAGGCGCACCCACGAACAGCAGGATCGAGCCGGACTGTTTTTTATTCAGTGCCATTACCGCAAGCTGCTGGATGATACGGTCTTTTACTTTTTTCAGACCATAGTGATCTTCGTCCAGAATCTCTTCTGCTTCCTGCAGATTAATCTCGGTCTGTTCCTCTGTCTTCCAGGAAAGGGAAGTCACAAAATCCAGATAATCGTACAGCATACCGTATTCGTGGCTGTCTTTTCCTTCCTGTTTCATTCGATTCAGAACTTTCTCCGCCTCTTTTCGGGCTTCCTCGTTCATACCGGACTGTGCGATCTTCGTCTCAAACTTCCGCACATCCGAGATATTTTCCGGATGCATCTCATCGAGCTGCTGCTGCAACAGTTCGATCTGTTTTTTAATGGCAGATTCCCGGTACACCTGTTCATGAATCTCTTTCTGGGCTTCCTCGGCTTCTTCTCCCACCTGGAAGACCTCCATAAATTCATAAACAGCTTCCTCAATCTTTTTGCACCGTTCTCTCTTCGAATCTGTCTCTATGATACCATATTTTTCTTCCCATGTGATATTAAAATAAGATGAAAGCGCACATCCGATCTCTTCCACATTCTTCCAGTGCAGAATCACGCCACGCGCCCAGACGCCCCACGGAAATCCTTTGATAAACCGAAGAATATCCTGTTTCATTTTCTCAAACAGAGCCTTCGCCTCTTCCTTCGGGAAATCGTCCACATCCGGAAGGATCGAAGCATCCGCCGTGATCACGCCGTCTTTCTCCAGCTCGATATCAGAGATTTGTACACGCTCTCTCACTTTCACGCGCACATTTCCCTCGTCATCCACGCTGTCGATCGCGCCGATCACACCGATCGGATAGAAATCATCCGGTGTCATCTGTTCCTTCTCTTCTTTTTCCATTACAAATAATATATCTTCTCCAACAGACTCTGCTGTTATCTCTCCACTGGGAAACACATCTTTTTTAAAGAAAAATGTCACACCTGGCAGTAACAACAGGTCAGAAATGGGCAATGTAATCATGATGTTTCCTCCTTGTTCTTCTTTTGTTAGCACTCATTCTTTACGAGTGCTGATTTTCATATTTTATTCTATCACGTTCTGTTGAAAATGCAAGTAAAATTCGTGAAAACCTTTCAAACTGCTATGTTATATAAACTCACATGCAGGCATGGATTTTGGTTCATTGTTCACGCAAAAAAAGAAAAGCAACCAGAACTCTAGATTCTGATCACTTTTCTTTTATATCACAATATATATCATCTGGTCATTACATGAATCCTTCTGACGATACATCTACTGTGTTTCTACCTATTATAATATTACCTGCTGAACCGTTAGATACTTTCAAAGTACCTGTATCACAATCAGGTAAACCGGCGAATCGCAAGAATGGTCTTGCAGTTTGCGCTTCTGTCATGGGTAATTCCCCATTTACTTCCTTTTGCTTCCACGATTCCACCGTTACCGTCGTAGATTGCTACATGTCCGGAATAGCAGATGACATCACCTGCTTTTGCTTCGGACAGACTGGATACTGCCTTTCCAAGACTTCTCCATCCTGCGGATGTTGTATATCCACCACTGTATGCTCCGGTATTTTTCAGAACCTGATATACAAAGTGAGAACAGTCAATACCATTGGTCAGAGAATTTCCACCCCATACATATGGGTTACCAACAAACTGATCGGCATAAGCTACGATAGCACTTCCGGATACTCCGCTGCTGCTTGTGGAACTGCTGGTGCTGCTGGAGCTTGCTGTACTGTTACTACTGCTTGAACTGCTGTTACTTGTTGTACTGTTATTTCTGTTGGAGCTGCTATTACTGTTGCCGGAACTGCTCTGTGAAGTTGAACTGCTGCTGGAAGAAGAACTTGCTGCGCTTGCCGCTGCCTGCTGACGGGCTGCTTCTTCTGCTGCCGCCTGCTGTCTTGCCGCTTCTTCCGCTGCTGCCTGACGGGCTGCCTCTTCTTCTGCCTGACGTTTTTCTTCTGCGATCTGATCCAGCTGTGCCTGCTGCTGGCTGATCAGGTTACTGATCTCAGCGGCCTGCTGCTGTGCCGTTGCAATCTGTGCTTCATAATCACTGCTGGTTGCTTTCTTCGCATCCATCTGCGCCTGTAAGTCTGACTGCTGACTCTGCAGATCTGCCTGCTGGCTTTCCAGAGATGCTTCCTGTGCCTCCAGATCGCTCTTCTGATTTTCCAGATCTGCTTTCTGATTTTCCAGATCTGTCTTCAGATCAGACACCTGCTGTACTACTTCTTTAAAAGCTTCCAGCTGTTTTCTGTCATAGTCATGCATGCTCTGTGCATATTCCACTTTATTCAGAAGAGATGTGATACTGTCCGCACCGCTCAGCATATTCAGCCATGCTTCATTGCCACCGTTTTCATATATGTACTGGATACGTTTCTTCATATCCGCATACTGCTTGTCGCGATCTGCTTCCGCAGCCTCCAGCTGACTGGTGGTTGTCTCGATCTCTCCCTCTTTTTCTGTAATATCTGCTTCTTTTTGTGCAATTCCATCTTCTGTACTTGCAATGTCTGTCTTGGTAGCATCAATCTGGATCATCAGGTCTACCATATCTGCATCCATAGCATTGATTTCTGACTGGATCTGCTGCTGCTGTTCAGACAGAGATGCGATTGTCTCATTCGTCTGACTTAACTGGCTCTCTGCCTGCGCCTTCTGCTGTTTGATATCGGATTCCGTATCCGCAAAAACGGCAAATGACTGAGATACCATCATTACAAGTCCCAAAAACGCACATACTACTCTTTTTTTCATGTAAAACCTCTCTTTTTGTTGCCCTTGTTACTTTGTTTTTAATGACTTTGTAACAATTTCGTTACTTTTTACATACTAACACGTTCCCCCTGTAAATGCAAGAAGTATATCTCAGAATTTGCAAAATGTTCACAGACTTTTCACATTTTCAGTGGATTTTGTTGATTTTTTCCTGAAATCTTCCGGTGTATCGCACTGCATATTTTTTCTTTTCCACATGCAAAAAGAGAACCGATCTTTTCTCTTCGGTTCTCTTTTTTAGAAAATTCCCTTTATTTACAGGCTTTTTTGCACTTAATCAATCAGATTCTGCATACTCTTCAGTCCGATAACCAGAGTAGAAGTGTTATGCAGCAGTGCAGATGTCGTCGGCTGGATCATACCGGTTACACCAAGTGCGATCAGTCCGGCATTGACCAAAATGATCGAACGGTAGTTCTTATGAATCCGTTTCATCAGTCCGTTACTGATTGCTTTTAATGTAACAATTTCGTAAAGATTATCTGCACCAATTGTCACATCTGCGATCTCACGGGCAATCTCCGCACCGTCACTGATTGCGATTCCGACATCTGCGGCAGACAGCGCCGGTGAATCATTGATACCGTCACCGATCATGATGACTTTTCGTCCCGCTGCTTTTTCACGCTCTACAAATCCGGCTTTATCTTCCGGCAGTACCTCAGAGTAATACTCGTCAACACCGATCTGTGCTGCTACTGCTTTTGCAGTACGCTCACTGTCACCGGTCATCATAACTACTTTGCTGATACCGGTACGTTTCAGAGAATTGATCACTGCAGATGCTTCCGAACGAATCGGGTCATGAATGCAGATAACCGCAGCCAGTTCCCCTTCAATTGCCAGATACAGATGAGAATATTCTTCCGGCAGTGCCGCGAATTTTTCTTCCATACCTTCCGGGATCACACAGTGTTCATCTTCAAAGACAAAATGAGCACTACCGATGATTACTTTATGTCCATTGATCGTTGTGGAAATTCCATGTGCAACGATGTATTCTACTTTTGAATGCATCTCTTCATGGGAAATATTCCGTTTTTTGGCAGCATCAACAACAGCCTTTGCCATAGAATGAGGAAAATGCTCTTCCAGGCAGGCTGCAATACGAAGCAGGTCTTCTTCGGAACGGTCGCAGAATGTTTCGATTTTTGCAACCGTCGGCTCTGCTTTTGTCAGTGTACCTGTCTTATCAAATACAATGGTATCTGCCTCTGCAATTGCCTCCAGGAATTTGCCGCCTTTTACGGTAATATCATAAAGGCTTGCTTCACGGATCGCAGAAAGTACGCTGATCGGCATCGCCAGTTTCAGTGCACAGGAGAAATCTACCATCAGTACCGCCAGTGTCTTGGTAACATTGCGTGTGATCAGATAGGTCAGACCGGTACCTGCCAGTGTATATGGAACCAGACGGTCTGCCAGATGTTCTGCTTTTCCTTCTACGTTGGATTTCAGTTTTTCAGATTCTTCGATCATTGTAACGATCTTTTCAAACTTACTTCCGCCATTTACTTCTTTGACACAGATGGTCAGTTCGCCTTCTTCCACAACAGTTCCCGCATACGCATACTTCTGTGCATTTTTCTGTACCGGAACAGACTCACCTGTCAGGGATGCCTGATTTACCATTGCATCTCCGGCCGTTACCACGCCATCGAACGGAATGACATTACCCATATGGACAACAATCTCGTCTCCTGCCTGGATCTGATCTGCCGGAACCAGGATCTCCTGACCGTCTTTTACCATCCATACTTTGGATACATGCAGTGACATGCTTCTTGCCAGATCATCCACTGATTTTTTATGAGTCCACTCTTCGAGAATTTCACCGATTCCCAGAAGGAACATCGTGGAACCTGCGGTCTCAAAGTCACCGCGGAAGATCGATACGCCGATTGCTGTTGCATCCAGAACCGGAACTTCCAGTTTTCCTTTTGCAAGTGTCCGCACGCCATGCCACAGATATTTCACTGATTTGATCGCTGTGATCACAGAACGCACCGATACAGGAAGGAACATCTTGCTTCCCATACGCATGACCACTTTATTTACCAGTTTTTCCCAATATTCATTCTGTAGTTCACGACCGGAATTCTTCAGATATACTTCCGGCACTTTGGCAGTCTCATAGTGGAATGCCTTCAGTGCCCGGATCACTTCTTCACGGTCACCTACAAAATTAATCGTGGCATCCTGTGTTTTCTCCCGGACTTTTACGCCTGTTACCAGTTTCTGGCTGCTCAGATAATACAGTAACGTATCCGCCTGTCCAAATGTCATACGATTCTGAAGAAGATGGACACGCATACGTCCTTTAATTTCATGTTTAATTATAAATTTCATAGAATAACACTGTCCTTGTGCAAGTTAATTATGCTTCTGTAAAGTCTTCTTCTTCAGTCTCTTCTGTTTCTTCAGCTGTTTCTGTTACTTCTTCATCTTCTACAACTGCTGCTTTTGCTTCACGCTCTTCGTTGATCTGCTGAGCTTCTGCGTAGATATCTTCTGCATTTTCCTGAACAGATGTTACAACTTTCATGACACAGGATTTTGCACGCAGAACAGCTGCTGTGCAGTTTGCATAGAATTTTTTCGCATCATCACTTGCCAGAATCTTGATTCCTGCTGTACCGAACAGTACACCACCTGCGAAAATACCAGTTTTTTTTGCATCGAAATTTTTAAAAATGTTTGTCATAATATTATCTCCTTTGTGTTTATCAAATTTGTTTACCTACTATTATATCGCCCCGCGATAATTTCGCAAGAACTTTTTTCTAATTGAGATTTTTTCTCAAAAAGAAATCCCGGAGGGGCTAGAGCGTGTTTGAAAAATCATTTTCGCAATCTGTAAGCCCCACTTTGCGGTATATTTTACCCTTATTCGGTTGCCGTAGCCCGCTACGCCGCCCTCATTCGGATAAAATCTCCCACAAACTGGGACTCACAGCTCACGAAAAGCCTTTTTCAGACACGCTCTAGGAAGCCTGTCCGGGATTATTCGTATACTTTACGATTCTTTTTCCAGTCATATAACCGCAGCTCTCCAGTCCACAGGTTAATACCTGACGAAACTTTCTGTCGGAAAGCTGAAGTACCGTGCCATCATCCAGTTCCATTCTGCAATACGGAACACATTCCATCTCTTCATCATCAGCATTACCGGTAAACTTATACATGTTTTTCCGGTTGATCACTCCGATTTCTTCTAATGTATTCACCATGCGGTACACGGTTGCGGCCCCGATACTGGGATCTTGTTTGCAGGCTTTGTAATAAATCTCCTTGCAACAAGAGCAGTCCTCATCCAGAATAATATCAAGGATGATGCGCCGCTGCCGGGTGATCCGGCAGCCACGCTCTCTTAATTTTGAAATTATGATACTCTTTGGCTCTTTCTGCAATTAATGTCAACACCTCCAAATAGTACCTTTAATGGCTGCAATGTCCTCCGCAATGTGAGCAGTCACCACCGCACTGCAGTGATTTTCCGTTCTTTTTATCTTTTACCATACTGCGGACGATAAGTGCTACCACACCAACCAGAACCGCGCCAACAACTACTGTTCCCATGCAAAGGTCTCCTTTCTTAAAGTCAGATCAGACTTTTCTTACGCAACTTTCAATGATTTACTTTCTTTATAAGGTCTGAACAGCATATACAGGAATGCAATCAGCAGTACAACCGCAACTACTGTCCACAGTCCGAATCCACCACCGGTAAACAGGTTACCAAACTGATAGATACACAGAGATACGATATAAGCAAGACCACACTGATATCCGATAGCGAACCAGAACCATTTTGCATTATTCATCTCACGTTTGATAGCTCCCATTGCTGCGAAGCAAGGTGCACATAACAGGTTGAATACCAGGAATCCGTATGCTGCGATCGGAGTCATAACCTGTGCCAGGTTGCCCCAGATCTCAGAACCATTTTCTGCAACTTCTGCAAAACCGAACAGCATACCGAAGGTAGCTACTACGTTTTCTTTTGCGATCAGACCGGTGATTGCTGCAACTGCCATCTTCCATCCTTCACCGGCTTTTGTCCAGCCAAGAGGAGCAAAGATCGGAGCGATCACGTTGCCGATGGATGCCAGAATACTGTCATTTAACTGTTCTGCATCCAGCATACCGAATTTTCCGTCTACCCATCCGAAGCTCATCAGGAACCACAGAATGATGGTAGATAACAGGATGATGGTACCTGCTTTTTTGATGAAGGACCATCCACGCTCCCACATACTTCTCAGTACGTTTCCAACTGTTGGCATATGGTAAGCCGGCAGCTCCATAACGAACGGAGCAGGTTCTCCGGAGAACATTTTTGTTTTCTTTAAGATAATACCAGAGCAGATAATAGCAGCAACACCTACAAAGTAAGCACTCCATGCTACCCATCCTGCGTTATTAAAGAATGCACCTGCGATCAGGGCAATGATCGGCAGTTTTGCTCCACAAGGAACAAAGGTGGTTGTCATGATTGTCATCTTACGGTCTCTGTCGCTCTCGATGGTACGGGATGCCATGATACCAGGAACACCACAACCGGAACCGATCAGCATCGGGATGAAAGATTTTCCGGAAAGACCGAATTTACGGAAGATACGGTCCATGATGAATGCTACACGGGCCATGTATCCACAACCTTCCAGGAATGCCAGGAAGATAAACAGTACCAGCATCTGCGGTACGAAACCAAGTACAGCACCAACACCGGCTACGATACCATCAAGGATCAGTCCCTGTAACCAGTCAGCACAGTTCACAGCTACCAGCGCTTTCTCAATTGCCGGAGGAATGATATCACCGAACAGAACATCGTTTGTCCAGTCTGTCAGGAATCCACCTACTGTTGTAATAGATACATAGTAAACAATAAACATAACTACTGCGAAGATTGGCAGTGCCAGCCAACGGTTAGTTACGATACGGTCGATCTTATCGGATACGGTCATTCCGCCCTTCTGACCTTTTGTTACGCATTTTCCGATAATAGAGGAGATATATACATATCTTTCATTTGTGATAATACTTTCGGTATCATCATCGAATGCATCTTCCAGAGTTTTGATCTCAGCGGATACATCCGGAACAGATTTCATCTGTTCTTTGATCTTGTCATCCTTCTCCAGAAGTTTGATCGCAAAGAATCTCTTCTGTGCTTCCGGGATATCCGTGCCAAGCATGGTTCCTACAGCCGTGATCGCATCTTCCACTTTACTGTCGAACTCATGTACCGGTGTGACTTCGTTCTTTCTCTCTGCAAGACTTATTGCTTTCTCAGCTGCTTTCTGGATTCCGGTGCCTTTCAGTGCGGATATTTCCACAACCTCGCATCCTAACAGTTTGCTCAGTTTGTCAGTATGTATCTTGTCACCCGCTTTTTCTACCAGGTCCATCATGTTGACAGCCATAACAACCGGAATACCCAGTTCCATGATCTGTGTGGACAGATACAGGTTACGTTCGATGTTGGTACCATCTACGATGTTGATGATCGCATCTGGTCTTTCATTGATCAGATAGTTTCTGGCTACGACTTCTTCCAGAGTGTATGGAGACAGGGAATAGATACCCGGTAAGTCCATGATAGTCACATCTTTATGACCTTTTAACTTACCTTCTTTTTTCTCCACCGTTACGCCCGGCCAGTTACCTACAAACTGATTGGAACCGGTCAGCGCATTAAACAATGTTGTCTTACCGCAGTTAGGATTACCTGCTAATGCAATTTTAACTGACATTTTTTTGCTCCTTTTTCTTATTTGTTGAAATGTTGTTATACATTCCTACTAATTTTTGGTCTGCGCTATCTTTTATTAGCTTTCGCTAACGCACAGGCAAAAAAATTATTCAACCTCAATCATTTCGGCATCGGCTTTACGAAGAGATAATTCATACCCTCTTACGGTTACTTCCACCGGATCACCTAACGGTGCAACTTTGCGTACATATACACTTACGCCTTTGGTGATACCCATGTCCATGATTCTTCTTTTTACAGGGCCTTCACCATGCAATCTCTTTACTGTGACTGTCTGTCCAACAGCAATCTCTTTCAGAGTTTTCATAACATTCTCCCTCTTTCCTTGATAATCCGCCTGCTTATACCATGATGCGGTTTGCCATGTCTTTTCCGATTGCCACACGTGAATCTTTTACATTCACAATCAGGTTTCCTTCGATTTCAGACACGACCGTAACCTCTCCTCCAGTTACGAATCCAAGATTCTCAAGGAATTTTCTTGTTTCTTCTTTTCCGCCAACTTTTTTGATTGTGTTAGTTTCTCCTGGTTTTACCATAGATAACGGCATCATATCAACCTCTTTTCTTCAATGTGAACACAATGATTTTGTTCCTTACTGGGGTTAGTATATGCTAATAGCTATTAGATGTCAAGTACTAATTGGAAATTTTTTTCATTAATTGATTTCCGACAGAAAAATGCAGTTTACTCGGTTGTAATATTGTAATATTTGTGGTATACTTACATATACTTAATGAGTAGCTATCCGGTATTTGGAAGTTTCAGATAAGTTTTCTGGATAGTTGCTTTTATTATTTTGTATATCAACAATTGATCGGGTGGATTAGTTTTGATTTACTTATTTATAGTGGAATTGTACATGAAGGGGGTTTGTATTATGGCAAAAAATGAATCAGCAGAAAATTATCTGGAGACGATTCTGATACTGAGTAAAAAACTTCCAGTTGTTCGTTCCGTAGATATCGCCACTGAATTAGGTTATAAAAAATCCAGTGTAAGTGTGGCAATGAAGCACCTGAGAGAACATCAGCATATTACAGTCACCGATGCTGGATTCATATATCTTACTGAATCCGGGAGAGAGATTGCAGAGATGATTTACGAGCGGCACGAGCTGCTGTCTTCCTGGCTGATGCATCTGGGTGTACCGGAAGAGATTGCAACGGAAGATGCTTGTAAGATGGAGCATGTGATCAGTAAGGAGAGTTTTGAGGCTATTAAGAAGCATGTGGGTGTGCTGTCGTAAGTGCAAATATACGCTTTGTAGATTTATCTATTTATACTGATTCTTATTTTGAGCCTGTGAAAAAAATTCTGTAAATTAAACAATATAAAGGTCTTCTATGATAAAATATTAAAATCATAGGAGGCCTTTTATTATGGCAAACAGAAAAAAAGAAGTTTACAAACCAAAACCAATGACTGAAGGAAAGAGAAATCTGATTCAGGGATTGCTCCAAGAGTATGATATCCAGTCTGCTGACGATATCCAGGAGGCATTAAAGGATCTTCTGTCCGGAACAATCCAAGATATGCTTGAAACAGAAATGGATAATCATCTTGGCTATGATCGTTATGAAAGATCCGGCGAGCCTAACTATCGCAATGGAACCAAGCCTAAGACCGTTCGAAGCAAATATGGTGAATTTGAGGTCAATGTTCCTCAGGATCGCCAGAGTTCCTTTGAGCCGCAGGTGCTTCCAAAACGCCAGAAAGACATCTCTTCCATCGATGACAAGATCATTTCGATGTATGCAAAAGGAATGACCACACGACAGATTTCAGAAACGATAGAGGATATTTATGGTTTTGAAGTCAGTGAAGGAATGGTATCCGATATCACAGATAAGCTTCTTCCCAGAATAGAAGAATGGCAAACTCGCCCATTGTCAGCGGTATATCCAATCGTTTTTATTGATGCTGTACATTTTTCTGTGCGTGACGATGGTGTGATCAGAAAGCTTGCTGCATATGTCGTCCTTGGAATTAACGAAGACGGAATGAAAGAAGTATTAAGCATTGTTGTAGGTGAAAATGAAAGCAGCAAGTATTGGCTGTCAGTGCTGAATAGTCTGAAAAATCGAGGCGTTCAGGACATTCTTATTCTCTGCTCTGATGGACTGACAGGAATCAAGGATGCAATCTCTGCCGCATTTCCTGAAACGGAACAACAGCGCTGCATAGTGCATATGGTGAGAAATACACTCAAATACGTTGCAAACAAGGATATGAAGTCTTTTGCTAAAGACTTAAAAACAATCTATACAGCTGCCGATGAAGAAGCTGCCAGAAAACAGTTAAAGACCGTTACCGAAAAATGGTCGGGACAATATCCGAGTGCCATGAACCGCTGGCATGATAACTGGGACGCAATCTCCCCGATTTTTAAATTTTCCAAAGAGGTTCGTACTGCGTTTTATACTACAAATGCCATTGAATCGTTGAATTCATGCTATCGCAGGCTAAACAAGCAGAGAAGCGTATTTCCGAGTTCACAGGCACTGTTGAAAGCACTATACCTGGGGACTTTTGAAATAGCCAAAAAATGGACAATGCCAATCCGTAATTGGGGCAAAGTCCGTGGTGAACTCGAAATCATGTACCCGGACAGAATGCAGATATAGCAATAAAAGCCGGAATATCAAGAGTAAATATACGCCCAGAATTCTCTGGGCGCTCTTGACATATCAGCTTCTTTTTGCTATTAAATAAACAACGGCTTAACACAGAAATCTGCTGTTAAGCCGCATCAATTATCATAGAAGATCTGAATTTACAGAAAAAATTTCACACCGTCCTTATTTTTACTTTACCATCAAATAAAACAATCCAGACAAGCTTGAATGTTTTCATCTGTCTGGATTATTTTATTTTGTATCATCTAAAATTTATTCTTCTCGTGTAGAATTAAACCATTCATCAATCTCTTTCTCCATTGATTCTCTCAACAACAACCTTACATCTTTTCTTATAAAATGCTATACCATATAATACTATTTTATTTCTTCCATCATTTTTTAAATATTCCTCATATCTTCGATTCCGTATCTGTGTAATCGCATTCTCACAGGATTTATTCAAACCAGAGGCTACCCTTGCATGCTTCAACTCAAAAATAATCCCTGCATCCGGATCTTCCGGTTCAATAATAATATCCGCAAATCCTTCACCCGCTTCTACATTTGATCTTACCAGCCAGTTGGAATTTCCTGCCAAAAGTCCAGCTAAAAATGTATGATAAGAATTTTCTTTCTCTGCATCCGGTGCTTTCGTGTCAAAAACACTAATCGTATTACTGAGTGTCCTATTCAGATAGTTCTCTATGCATTCTGTATTTCCTTCTTCCACAGCTTTCCAGAATGCTGTTAGGTTTTCCGTATTCCTTAATATATTTTCCCTGAACCATTCCTGAATCTGCAATTTATATACTTCTCTGACCTCTCTATTAGGAATCATCAGCTTATATGCTCCGGTTTCAGTTACCCCTGCCTGCGTCAAATATCCTGTTGTAAACAAAACACTCCATAAATTATCAATACTGGTATCAATTTCATCGTATGTTAATTCTAACCGAATAAATTTCTCCATCGGCTCTCCTGCAATCAGACGCTCAATTTCATCCCGCGTTGTTTTATTTGCCTTATCAATAAAACATTTTACAAGTTCATTGCTGCTCGTATTCAACCAGTACGACTGTGGTTTTGCATCCGGTTCTTTGCACAGTCTGTCCACATGATTAATAACATCCCAAGGGCAGAAAATATCTGCATCTCCGAATCGATAACCATCATACCATTCCTTCGTTTCTTCAAGATGCGAGGCCATCCCATACGCTTTCAGCAAATTTTCAACTTCATTTTCTGTAAATCCAAACTGTTCATCAAAACGGGCATCTGTAATAGAAAGTACCTTAAAATTATTTAGACCTGTAAAAATACTTTCTTTTGAAACTCTCAAACACCCTGTTAAAACAGAAAACTGTAAAAAATTATTCGTTTTCAACGCATCTCCAAAAAGAGCTCGAATCAATGATACCATTTCTCGATAATAACCATTTTGGTATGCCTTATCCAATGGTACATCGTACTCATCGATCAAAATAATCGTCTTCTGTCCATAATGCCGAAATAACAGTTCTGACAATGTCTGCAAAGCTGATTCCAGTGTTTCTTCATCCATCGAATATTTTCCATCTTTTATCCGAATTAACGCCTTGTATCTTTCTTTTTCATTGTCTGTCAATCTGTCACTATTCTTCAAAAAGCAAAAGCGTTCTGCTTCCAGCGCAACTAATTTACTCAGCTTTGCTTTTGCTTTTTCAAATGTGTTTCCCTCTACACCTTTCATCGTCAAAAATACAATCGGGAACTTTCCCATATATTCTTCGCAAAAATCTTTTCTTTTTGAAATATAAAGATTATCAAATAAAGTCTTATCTGTTCCAATTTCAAAAAAACAGCGGAGCATACTCATATTTAAGGTTTTTCCAAAGCGTCGCGGTCTTGTAAAAAGATTGACTTTTCCCCATTGCTCAAGGAGCTGTTCAATCAGTTTTGTTTTATCAATATAGTAAAAGCCGAGTCGACGGATTTCCTGAAAATCTTCGATACCAACCGGTAATTTCAATGTTGTATCCATACTCCACTTTCTCCTTTTCAAAGTTTTATTCACTGTATAACTTTTTAACATTCTATAATAAAAAAGCCAAACATACAACCTCATTGTAACATATCAAAAAAGTTTCGGTGTGTTTATGTTATCTGACACCTTTCATCTTTACATTCATATGCTATCAGTCTGCTCAATTATTGCTGATACCTCACCCGATCTGTCCGAAGCACTAATTCCGGAATTCTGGCGTTGAACCAGATCTTACCCTCATTCCCCTCCGGATCAAATTCCTGGTAATATCTGTTTCCATAGATATCCCCATATTGTATCTTTATTTTAGAATAGGGTCTGTATTCAAACATCAGGTATTTTTTCTCCCCTACGTGCATACTTGTTATCATGCATCCATCATCCAAACCGTACCCCATCACAGTTACGTCAAACGCTTCATCTTTGCCGACATTTTCCACTGCCAGCACTATACTTTCCGGACCACAATCCCGGATATAACATGGGGCTGTCTGTTCCAGTTTTTCCATCATCTCTATTCGATCTTCTTCTACAGGAACCGTATTCAGTCGAAAATGAGGAAGGGCACCCATTCGTTCCTGATGATTATCTACTTTATAACTTCTCTTAATGATCAGATATGTAGTAAAAATCGTTACCAATCCCGCAATAACCGAACCTACGATACTTCCGTAAAATCCATACAATGTTCCAAAATCTGCTCCCGGCGCCCCTTGTTGCTGCAAAGTCTGGAATTGTTTTATAAAAAGTCCAATCACAGCAAACGAAAAACCAATCATCACCGTCAGACAGATAACAGAAAAGAACTTTTCTCTTTTATATTTTCTCTCACTATACGCCGGTTCCTTCCAAACACGATTCGGAGCCGTCATATAAGTCATTCTCCGACCACGATCAGCCACCCGATCTCCAAAACTTGTAATTTGATTTCCCAACCAGTTCACTATATGCATCTTTGCTTTCGCCACATTCGGCAAATCTCTCAGCACACTAAACGCTTTTTCTACACACTCTTCAATTGCCGCTTTTCTCGCATAATCACACCAGAAATATGTTTCGCAGGTTCTTTTCTGATATCCTGCTGCCTGCAGCAACATCTTTGCATGTTTGGGAGAAATTTGAAAAATTCCCGAACACTCATGAACTGTGTAACTGTCTTTTATCCAAATAGCATGCAGTACATCCGAAACATATACCCCTTTCGAAAGTATAAAACGCTTAAAATATCTGTAATCCAGGTGCCTTCCCTTTGGTTCCCATTTTCTTATACATTCCCGGTAAAATCCCGAAAACACTTTCAGCAATTCCTGACGATCTGTTTCATCTCCGACAGCATACGATACATTTTCTACTGTAACAGTCTCATGGTTCTGTATCTCAAATGTTTTCAGGAAATCCCCCATTGTAGCTGCTTTCAGCGGAACCTTCCATTGCATACTTCCGTTCAGCATCATGAATGGTACTGTGGTAAATCGTTCTGTCTTTGTCTGACTACGATTCCCATACTGCGAAAATATTGCATAGCTCTCCGGAAAATTTTCCGAAACAAACCTGTCTATTGTCTGCTGTGCATCAATTTCATTAACCGCAAATACTTTACTCATATTTATATTAATCTCCCTTTCCGAGCGCTTATAGCTTTAGATTAAAAGAGCGGTCTGACATTTACGTTTCTGCTTGTAAGAAAAAGGATTAATCAGTTTCTTAACTGACCAATCCTTTTTCGCAAGAATCCATTGTCCATATGTGATCCTATATTCTTAGAAGGTACGGTTTCTTACAAGATTATCCGTTCTCACTTATGCTGTGGTCTCTTTCTAATCTTAATACCATAAACTTATTCTCTTTCCGATAACCAAAACACCTCATTTTACTACTAAATCGAAATTTCATAATCGTCTGTCCTGAGTATTTTAATCCTCTAAACCAGTTTTTTTCGTCATTTTTTGGTGTGTATTTTTTGTATTCCAACCCATCATCCAAGGCAATACTTTCCCAGGACTCATGCTCTACGAATTTTTTTAACGATTTTATAAGACCATCAAATTCTTCTCTTTCAAGAATATCCGCACCATATTTATCTTCTATTGTACTACAATCTATTCTGGTATTTTCAAAAATTATTTGAAGTAATTTTTTTCGATTTACATTCAAGTAAGTATTATAATTTTGTACCAGATACTTCGGTGTATTCACCGAATCAACTATGTAATTTGTATCGCCGCTCAAAATTGTTAGTTTTTTATCATTGAATGGTTCCAAATCAAAGGATAATAACGAACCTTCTTTTACCGCAGCCTCCGCTAAAGATGTAGCTGATACATCCTCTTCATTCCAAAAGAACTTTTGTGACACATCATGTACAGGTTCTTGATCCCAGTAGGGTTTTTCATATATTTCCCTATCCAAACTTGATTTAAAACGCAACAATTCATCTGTAAGCCCATAACATTTCAAATCACATAAAGTTTCATCTTTTGTCACATTACAATTATAAAAATTCATAGTCTTATATATAGGGATATCCGTATTTTCATGAATCAGCTTTATACATCTGACAATAGATTTTGTTGCATATAAAAAAGAGCTGACATTCTGAAATTGACCACATAAAGACTTTTCATTTAGCAAAAATTCCATATTACCACCCTAAAATTACGTCTAAATCTTTATTTATCTGATCAAAAAAACCTTCCGCATTTTTCAATGCCTTACCATTCGCATTGATTGGTATACTTATTGGAATACTGCATCCTCTTTCATCCTGTTCAAAAGAATATATGCTTACTTTATCATCGTCTATCTGATCCAAACGAATACTTTTTCTTATTCCATTGTAGATATGATCACTATGAGTCTCTACAATAATCTGTACTCCACATTGTGCCAAAAAGGCAAGAAATTCCACCAATTCCGATTGACCTGACGGATGCAGATGAATCTCAGGATTTTCTATCACCAATAAATCATTAGCTTTACACGCCAAAGCTGCAATGATAAGCTCCGTAATGTATGTCACACCTGTACCTACATTCTTCGGGCGCATTTCAAATGGTACCTTATCGTTGCTATACAATACCTGTATAAATTCTGTTTGTTCTATCTCTCTTGCTTTAACGCGATATCCCATAATTCTATCCAGCCAATAGCTTACCTGTCCTCCAAATGTCAACTTAGAAGACTCCACATCATATACAAAATCCCTGTCAGGATCCATCTGGTCTTCATCATGAGCATTTAAATAATGAAATACATACTCGCAATTCTTTCCAATTATAATCTTGTCCCCTAAATACTTTTTATAGGTATCTTCAATGCCTATTCTATCCGAAGAACAATATATTACATTTATTAATTTGTCTATTTCCCCTGACTCACTAACTCCTTCTTTTGTTATCACCTTTGATGCTTCTATTTCTTTTTCACTCGTCTTATAACAAATCTTAAATTCTATATCACCATTTCCGGTTATTGCATTTTTTACCTCCTGTACTTTTCCGATATTCATATACTCACCACGAAATGGATTTTTCCCGTTTTGAATCATAGCAAAAATCGCCTGGATAACACTTGTCTTTCCCATAGAATTTCTGCCCGCCAGTAATGTAAAGTTTTTCAAATCAAATTCTGCATGTTCAAATGATTTAAAATTATTTATCTCTATTTTTCTTAACATGTTAAAATCTACCTCGTTCTAAAATATCAGCAGTTTTCATAATGCTTTCATAACTCATATCGCATGATTCCAATACCTTTTTTATCTTTATTTGAAATATCGACTCATCGCCATAATCTTCTACCTGCTGACGAAAGCCATTACATAAATACAAAAAACACAAAATTTTCATTCTGGTTTCCGTTGAATGCATCTTGTATCTATATCCTTTTACAAATTTTTGATGCATCAATCTGTATGCATCTTCAAATTCATTATACAAATTGTTCCACTCTACAGTTGTTAAATAGTGAAACTGCTTTATTACCTTTTCTAACAATTGGTATTTATCAATATTTTCGTATATATGCAATCCTCTCGATTTAATAAACGCAGCCATTATGAAATATATAAAATAATACTGTAAGAGCAATTCGGAAGTTCTCGTATTCTTAATTTGTTTTACAAATTCTGCTAATATTTCCATTTTATCTTCTTTATACAGAATGTTACGTACAGACTGTTCCTGAGATGGCTGCCATTCCTCAATAAATTCTCCAACTTCCATATGCATATATTTAGGGTTCATATAGTCAATCACATAAATAATTATCTGAGAGTACAAAACATCTTTAAGCATATATCTGTCCATAATATCCCTGTCGAGATTTTCATAGTTTAATTGTTCTAATAAAATTCTAAATTTTTCACTTTTATCTAATATCAGCAATTCACCCGTCTGTAATTCTGATGCATATACAGACGGAAATGGTATCCCCCTTGCCAGAGCTTTCACCGTTTCTTTTAATTTTTCCTTCGGATTCCCTTTTGTCCATCCATATCTATGATTACAAAATAAAATCTTATTTTGACTATATCGATAAACCATCTCGTCTAAGCTATATTTTCTTATATCAATTCTTACTCGTTCATTATTATACATTCAATTTCACCCATATATAAGCTTTGTTTTATTATTTAGTATACTCTACTCCTCTTATCACCGTCAATTCATACATTTGGAGGACCATGAACTTTTCTGTAACCTCTTTTTCCTTCTGCACCAATGAATATTTTTCTATACTAATGAATCAACCTCTATTTCTCTGTCACTTTCTTTACAAACTGTAACTATAACTGATCTTTCAATTCCAATATTATTTTGCTATGGTTATTGCAGAGATAATTGCTTCAGCAGTTCCATCCTGCCCTCTTCCCTGTCGAACTCTCGCTGTTTTTCTTCGTCATATTCATAAAGACACATTTTTACAACCTCCGCCCTGTTTCTCTTCAGAAAATCAGCCATAAGCCACATCATTTTTCATCGCTAAATAGATCGCCTTCTCAAGTGTCGCCACCTGTAGTTCACTGGCATCTTTATACTCCGACCCATTCATTCTATTATAAAATTCTAATAATTTCTTTTTGTCATTAAAGATCATCCGAAATAATCAATCTTTATAAGCATCTGCTACCTTTACATTACCCATAACAAATCTTCCTGACTTTTGAGAGAAGGATCCTCTGCTTCGCTTCCTCAGAATCCTCCTCCGCTCTTTTCTTATTTAATTCTGCATTGGAAATTTCTAAGTCCGCGAATGCGGTTTGAATAAAATAGATACAACTGATTGCCGTAAAGAAAATAGAAATATAAAATGCTTACGATTATCATACCCTAAAAGTTATGTTTTGTCAAATACTATAGCCTGCCGAACACGACAAACGCATGAATGATTATTTTTCTATTTTCTTTCTCTAATGCCTTTTTTAAACTTCTAGAAGTTCTTCTAAAAATTGAATTGGTCGCAAGCTAATTACAAATCTTTTCTTTTCCATGACAATGCTTTTCAGCCCTTTCCAATTTTTCTTTTGGTTTAACCATTTAATATCTTCCGTTTGATAGTACTCACGTATTTCTATTTGTCCATGTGCTTTTTCCTGGGTTTTTCTGTGATTTCCTTCGGTTTGAATTACTTTTAAAAACTCTTCATCCGAGAAATATTCTCTTATCTCTTCATACATACAGCTTTGATTTTTCTTGAGTGCCAATACGTAATCTGCCCGTTTTTTCTTTATTTTTTCCGCGATTACCGTTTGTGTTCCCATAGCGTCTATCGTTACAATCTTGCCTCTTATCTGGATCTTATCCAACAATTCCGGAATCGCTGTAATCTCATTACTTTTTTCTTCAACAGCCTTTTGTCCAAGACAATATCCGCCCTCTTTGCTCCATGCCGAAACAATATGAGCCGCTTTTTCCTCTTTGCGTTTGTTTGATCGTATAGTTTTCCCATCAATACAAATGATTTTTTTCAATAATTCTCCATCATTCTGATTTAAACGTTCTTGCCATTTCCCATAAAGTTGCTGGAGAATCTCAGGGGAAATCATTCCCATCACACGGCGAATTGTATCATGTGATGGTGGCCCATTTTTTAGTTCAATATACTTTCTAAGATAGTCCTGATAATAATCTGCAAACACTGCCATCTCTACCCAATCATCTGCATTTGCAAGTGTTGCAAACAATACGATAACAAGAATATCTTTTAATGTATGTCTAACTTTTCTTTGTTGACGCGTATCTTCGATATACTCCATCCATTCCAACAATTCCTGCATATAACAACACCCCTTTTCTTTTATTTTATCAGAAAAGAGGCGTTGTTTACAATTTATTTACTCATGCGTTTGCCGTGCCTGCCGAAATGCTTCCAACTTACTTTTCCTATGTGGTCAGGTATCTGACATGCCCTTTTTCTTAACCGGATAATCGTCTTATAAAAACAGCTCGGAGATATCCCATGTTCATGACACCATGCAGCATCAGTCAAGCCACTCTGTCGACATTCCGTTACCAGTTTCCTCATCTACGCCAAAATAATAGTAACCTTCAAAATCTTTCAGATCATATCCTCCTTGAATCTGTGCAGAATCTCCTGTTGCAGCTACAGGTGGTTCTGCTACACTATATAAATCTTTTAATGTTCTTACACATTCGTCCATTTTACGTGAAAGCACTATTGGATGAGCATAATCATTTTTTGTCCGCTCATATAAATAACCTGCCTCTTCCGATGATTGATCTAGCAAATCAAAACTTCCCTGACTATTTATTTCAGATGCAGTCGGAAAATACAATTGATATGTCCTTGTTTTTTGAGAACGCCTTTCACCATTAACAACATAATTTATCTCTATTTCAAACGTATAAATTCCTGAATTTTCAGTGCTAAATGTAATATCAAAAAAATCCGTCTCATTCCCATTAATACTCACATGACTCAACACTGGCTCAAACACATAATTCTCATCAATATCATCTAAAGTATAATCCCCACAATAGTCCATTTTTTTATACCTTTTGTCTGTATCCAGCTTCGTGTGATACACATGGTCTGAAAGTTCTCCATCGCCTCCCGCATTTACGCTTCTTGCAAACATAAAGAGATTTTTTTCATATTTATAATTTAAAATATTCATCTTAATACTTTCAATTGAAACACTCTGGTTTATTTCGTTTGTAATCATAAATTCCATATATGCGGTCGGGTTTTCTTCATTCTTTCCAATCTCATAAACCTTAGGATAAAGGACTTTTTCCTCTTCTTCGTATGCATATACTACTGTATAGAACATATCACTTTCAGTAATTTTTAAAGCTGGTGGATAAATAGAATATTTAAGCCACTCTATAAAAATCGTTGCCAATACCACACTATTTAAAATTATAATTATAGCATAAATATAATGTTCCAACTTATTCCTTCTTATGTAAGCATTGAATTTTCCACCATCTACCCCTTTTTTCCAAACAACTCTCAGAATGCCACTAACTATCCATACAATTCCCAAGAACACAATTTTCTTCCGATACTCCGGATATATCATTATTGTCTCTTTATTGAAAATGACCCCTAAAATTGCTATTATACCCCCAAATGTACTTATTATATTTACCCACTTCTCTGCTTTTTCGTTCTTCATAGATATCCTTCCTCTACTTCCTAAAACTCTTGCTTCTGAAACGTTCTCATTAAATTTATTTATAGATTAGCATATTTTTACAATCATTTCAACATTTTATGGAATTTCTATTATTTTTATCTTTATTATCTTTTTAAGAAATTTCTGTTATTGAAAATTTCGTATATATTTTTCTATTTTTTGAATTTGTCAATTTGTTTTCTTCTTTTTTAATGTTATCATTTCATTTTTTCAAATAGTTATGTTATTATATAGTCAATATTTCATCGAAAAGGAGCATCCATATGAACACCCAAGCATTAAAACCTGAAGTATATGATCAGCTTGTTATCAAACGAATCCTTTCTATAATGGAACAAAAACAAATAAAGCAATCAGACCTGGCGAATCTCAGCAATATAGGGCAGTCCTCTCTTTCTAAATTGTTAAAGGGCGAAATGAAATTAACGTTGCAGCATATTTTCAAAATATGTACAGCATTAAAAATAGCTCCGGAGGATCTTATAGCTATTAATAAAGATCTCTCTTCCGATTTATCTTCTTTCGATTTTGAACCGTACACAGAAAATGGTATTATAAATGAACAGTTTCTCAATGAACAGATTTTTATTCGGGATAAGAATCATCCTGCGTTTAACGGATACAAAGATAAATCCTTCTATATGTATCTGTATTCTACTATTTCTTCTGAATCTTTTTTATTGACCGGCACACTTTCCTTTGATACAAAGACCTCTTCTTTTTGCAAGGCAAAAATGACATTGGACACCGGAAAGACTGATTCTAATAATAAACCTATTAAAAAATGTTATTCAGGAGAACTTATTATTTCTCTGACTATGGGATCCTGTTACTGTCTTCTTACTAATACCGATATCGGGGAAATCTGTTTTCTGAATTTTAAGCATATGTTTCTTTTTAATCAGTCTTTGGAATGTCGCATGGGAACAATATCTTCTACTTCCAGCGGTGGAAATCGCCTACCTGTCGTACAACGAATCTTAATCTCTCAAAAACCGCTTAATATAATGGGAGATGATACTTCTGACTTAGAATTTGTAAAAGGACAGCTCCGTTTAAACAGTTCCAAAATACTGATTTCTAAAACCGAGCTTGATAACTTGCAGAAACGATATGAGAACAACCAACCTATTTCTGAGTTTCTGGAGAACTTTAAAAGTCTCACTGTTCCTGAAGAATATTATCTACTCGAAGAATCCAACCTGAAAAATATCTCCTTAACCTCAGATATCAAAACCAAAGGAATTGGTATTCTTCGAGATTCCTCTGTTTCTCCAAAATACAGTAAAGTTAGTAGTAAAACTAACGAATTCACTTTTGAATATATATGTGGAAAAAGAAATGTGTAAAGAAATACGAGACGACCAAGGTCGTCTCGTAAAAGTCTATCCATAAGGGGAACCTCATAATTGATAGTTAACTGAAAAGCTTGCATTGTTTTTATGGTGATTTACTACATGAGCATGTGTACTTTCACGCCGTCCCGTCTTCCATCAATGGATTATTTTGAAAGTTTCAGATTTCTGACACTCAGTGTCCACTTATTTCCAGTAACACAGTCTTTATTAAAAAGCATCGTAAAACACAGTTCTGACACGCTTTCCCACACTGAACTGTCTCTCATTTTTTTAGAAAGCGGTATGCTGAAATGACTTTCCATTGTACTGACATACAGCGGTTCATCTATGATTTTATATCCCTCACTGTTTTTTACCTCTAATTGTACTGTATGGAGATTTTCTGTACCTGCAGCGTCAAACTCCAGATGATAGCCGGATTCCCGAAACTCTCTCCAGTTCTCACAGGGCACATATTTAAAGAAAGCCATAGCAAATCCCTCTTGATTCAGTTCTTTTTCATCATCAACTTCCACCTTTGCATCAAAACCATTCTGATATGTATTTATCTTTATAATATTCTGGGCTTCCTTATTTACACACGATTTGATATCGCAAAATTCTGTATAGTCTCCAAGCAGATCAAAGGTTTTTCCTTTCTCGATAAAATCAGAAAATCGTGTCAATAATGTTTTCCCATTATCACCTGCACCTTTTGTAATTAATTCTATGTTTCTCAGAAATTCATTCCGTTTTCGCTCCCATATTATCGGTGGCATACTGCGCAGTCCAAATTCTTCTACAAGAATATCTTTTAATTCTTCCAGTCGATAATTTAATGTATCTTTATCTGTATCATCAAGTTTTATACCTATCCGAGTCTTATCTATACAACCCGTAATATCATCAAAAGAGAACCCCGGCAACAAAATTCCTGTCCATTCCTGTTTCAGCGCCCAGGCTGCACCCATCTCATTCAGCGAAGCTGCACTCGCATAATAATTTTCAGAAAGAATATATATAACACGAAGTTTATTCTGCTGAAATTCATTTATCAGCCAGTCATACACCTTATTATCTAATGGAACACAATATGGCGGCATTGATGAACAGACAATTTCATCTTTTCTGAGTCCCAACACTTCCAATAAATTTACAATTTCTCTTACATACTCTGCATCTTTACTGGAGTGTGAAATAAATATCTTATGCATACCTGTTTTCATTAATATTCCTTCTTTCTCTGTACTTTTAATTTTACCATCCACCACGCCAACTAGCAAGCCGTAGAATCTTTAACAAGTCATCCGTTTCCTATAAATCCATTGTTTCTGCAAACACTTCATTATACAAAAAAATATTCTCCGGAACACCTACCCATTGATAAAAAAATGACTCCGGAAAATAATTTTCTTGATTAAGAACATCGTCAAATTTCCCATCCAGACCTTCTTCATGAAGCATTTCTTTTACAATCAAAATAGTATCTGCATACATTGTTGAACCGTGTAGTCTTCCAACACTTCTTTCCATCGTAAAATCTATCATTCGTCTCTTGCCTTTACTGTTTATCCCCCAAATCCATTCAGAAAATTTTTTAGATGTCTCCGCCATTTCATGAATAGCATTAGTTGCAACCACACCTGACCACGCTTCTGACAAAGTTTTATACTGCTCGCTTCCTTTTTGTGCTTCAGCTATATATGTATAAAGACGGCTAATCAACACCGTATTTCTCTTTGCATCTATCGGAATAAAAGTTCCTAATACCGCTTCTGCCCCTGCACGAATAAACATATCTGCAACATTCACCGTTCCGCTTCCTCTCGGACTAACATGACATGCACTTAAAACCACAACTGGTGGAACCGTATAATCATTCCCGTCAGCCATCCAAAATTCATTTCCTACCATCAGTCCTGCCATGTTACTCCTTTGATCATAATAACCATGCCCTGATATATGCAAAATATCTGCATCCATGTTGTCAGCAATAAACTTTTTCAAATCAGATATTGTCAATGTTTCACCGTATGAAACTTGCAATTTCTTATTTTCTTTGATCAATCCTTTCAACACATTGACAATGGCATCAGAGCAAGCTCTAATTCCCTGATTCTGTTCATCATTTAGTACACATTCAGCAAATGCAATTTTGCATTGAGCGCCATAAAACAATTGTTTATGCTTAACCATCTCATTTTGGAAGCACCTTGTCAGTGGACTTAACGGTCTATAAGAGATCTCCTTATAGCATTGCAGCGATGTATTAGCGTTTCCTATTATTGCTAATCCAATTGGAAAATCCGAAAACACAGTAATATGTTTCGACCAATTTATTACCCACAATTGCGCCTTCGTAAACTTCCTTTCAAGCATCTTTCCAATGTCTCGCAGGATCTTATGCACATACTTATTATTTGTTCCTTGTATACAATTAATCTCTAATTCATTAAGCTTTTCAAATAATTCTTTTTCTACCATTGGCAATTCAATCAACAAGGCTTTTTTGGCAATTGCCCGATGTACACCTAATAATCTGATGACCTTTTTTTCATCGTTTGGCACTTCTGATGCCAAACCACCATAAGTTATCTGTCTTCTCGGAACACCTGGCATTGTAATAACAACATTTACTCTTGTTGTCTTTTCTGCATTTTCCATACCCTCTACATACATTTTTTTAAATTCTGTCCCATCTGTTCCCACAAAATCTTTACAGGACATCAATGCATTGTGATGTACTAGCTGATTCCACATCAATTTTGCACATGTTTCAAATACATTCGTGGAATTAAAAACATCGTTATACACAGAATCTGCTTTTCCATACTGCCTAGCTGTATATAGCGCAGGTAATACTAATTGCTTTTCTCCATCTAACAAAAACTGCTTATTAATGTCTTCCAGCTTTTCTCCGTCTCTTAAAACTCTATTCTCGAAAAGAGTATTCCATTGACTAATAAGCAATCTTTGCGACAATTCTAATACCGATACAGCCCCCAATTCAGACTTACACTTTTTCACCTCATTTTTTATCTTTTCTGAACAATCATCAGAATATATAATTAGTGTAGGTTGAAATAAATCAAGCCTTGAAAATATTAATCTTTCTGGTCCAATCACTATATCATGAGAAACATCATATTCCTTATCCAATATCTCCGTATCTGTATCATATGTGTCAAGTTCTGTTCGTGGCATGTGAAGACAGTACTCTATCGCTGGTAATATAGAGAGTAATTCTTCATCAAACAGATGCAGTCTGCCTTTATTAATTGATCTCAGTTCGGACAAATTAGGTACTTTAATAATAGGTTCTACATCTTCCATTTCCTCTTTTTTAAACAAAATTACATATCTATAATATTTGGGAATATTGTACTTCATCTAGCATCCGCCTCTCTATATTCCAGTGGAATCAATCCACTACTATCGATTTCAAAGTATTCAAAACACGCAATGTAAATCTCAAAATTGAAATCGTAAGTGTACTTGACATTTTTGATTTTAAATTATACCTTATTTTTCATCTTACTCCTCCATCCCTCCTAATACAACATAATTTCTAACATTCACTCGACATTTATCGACATATATTCCCATGTCAATCCAGTCATCTTATAATCAGGACCACCCGTCCAACGGGTGGTTTGCTTTAGAGCGTGTCTGAAAAATAAAAGTTGCACACCCTGGGAAATGCCATGTTTTTCATGATTTTTACGGGATTGACAGCTCCGCTGTCTTATGCTTACAGGATGATCTTTGGATGGTGTTCCTCAAATGCACCCCTGGGATTTAAGGAAAGCCCGTCACACAGCCAGTGGATCTCTTTCAGAGTCACCTGACGGAGTTCGTCCGGAGTATCCGGCCAGTGGAAGGCATTACGGTCGAGCCGTTTCATCAGGATCCAGAATCCGGATCCGTCCCATTGAAGGATTTTTATAGAAGTACGCCGACGGTTGCAGAACGCAAACATGCAGCGTGAGTATGGGTCGAGGTGAAATTTTAATTTGATGATAGCCGCCAGACCATTTTTTGCTATTAAATAAACAACGGCTTAACCCAGAAATCTGCTGTTAAGCCGCATCAATTATCATAGAAGATCTGAATTTACAGAAAAAAATTCACACCGTCTATATTCCTTTCATTCGCTGCCAGTAATCCTTTCTCTTTTTTCACAATTTCGTAAACGTCAAACCACTCGCCTAGCCGGATCAGCGCATTTATGAGATACTCTAAAAAGTACGAAAAAACTAACTAGTTTTTTAGAGGAGGACTAAAGTATGGACCAATCAACTCATGATGTAAGACGCACCAACTGGCTGAACATTATAGAACAATGTCAGCAAAGGCCGGAAAATATGACCGTGAAGCAATGGCTTGCCGATAATGGTATCAAAGAAAAATCTTATTATTACTGGCTCCGAAAATTCCGCAAAGAAGCGTATGAGCAAATGCAGATGCCACCAGCCACTTCATCTCCGGAAATCACGTTTGCTGAGATCTCTGTTCCGTTAAGCAGGCAGGAAGAACCGATACACTCCTTTCAGGAACAACCTCCGGCTGCCATCATCAAAAATGGTGCTTTATCCATTGCGATATCTAACGATATTTCGGAAGCCCTGCTTGACAGGATCTTCCAGGTGATCCGTCATGCTTAACGATGCAGCAGGAATCCGCAGGGTTGTACTCGCCTGCGGATATGTTGATCTGAGGAAAGGCATTGACGGACTGTCCATGATCATCGGTGACAGATACCATCAGAATCCTTTTGAAAAAGGAACTCTTTTTCTTTTCTGCGGAAGAAGATCCGACCGGATCAAAGGTCTGCTTTGGATGGGAGATGGATTCCTGCTTCTGTACAAACGCTTAGAAGACGGATCCCTGACCTGGCCCAGGACAGAACAGGAAGCTGCAGAACTTACAGAGGAACAGTTCCAGTATCTGATGCTCGGACTGAACCCACTGGATCCAAAGATCAAAGAGGTCCATCCGAAAAGAGCACTCTGACTTTTGTGCAAAACAGAGATTTTTTCAGCGTTTTCATCAGGTCAAAAATCAGTCGTTGTAACATAGGTTTTCACTCTTTCCAGACGCACTCAGTGCATCTGAGAATGATTGAAAATAAATTTTTTGAACCTTGAAAATACTATATTTTCTTATGTTTATGGACGTTATACGGCTTTTTGGCACATAGGCATAATGACGAAAACGTCATTCTTGGAAATTCGCCATTTTCCGTTGTTTCTGTTATAATGGATACAGTGAAAAGGAGCGGGACAATGGATCATAAACATACACTTACTGAACTGAATAACTGCAGCCGCGAGGAACTGATTACCATGGTTCTTTCCATGCAGGGACAGCTGGATATGCTGAACCAGAACATAGAAAAACTGATCGAACAGGTACGCCTCGCCAACAGCTATCGTTTTGGCAAACATACGGAAACTTTAAAATCGATCGACGGACAGCTTTCCTTTTTTGATGAAGCAGAAGCCGCATATGATGCATCAGTTCCAGAACCTTCTGCAGATGAGATCCTGCCCACCAAACGGAGTCAGAAGAAAAAAGGAAAACGGGATCTGGACCTGAAAGATTTCCCGGTAGAGATCCTTCCACCGTATCATGTTTCCAAAGAAGAACTGGATGCCTTCTATGGCGATGGCAACTGGCGTCAGATTCCAAGTGAGATCTATAAGAGGCTTCGCTACGAGCCGGCATCATGGACCGTTGAGGTTCATACGGTCGAAGTATATGTTGGGACTGACGGTGACCATCAGGACGAATTCATCCGCGGAGAAAGGCCAAAGGATCTGCTCCGGAACAGCATTGTGACCCCGTCCCTGCTGGCAGCTATCCTGAACGTAAAGTATGTAAACTCATCCGCACTTCACCGGATCGAGCAGGAATTCGAGCGCAATGGTGTAAAGATATCCCGGCAGACCATGTCCAACTGGATCATCAAATGTGCTGACAGATACTTTGCACCTTTTGTTGAGCGGATGAAATCAGAACTGCTGTCGCTGCATGTCACACAGTCTGATGAAACGCCGACGCAGGTGATCGCAGACAGCGATCATCCCAACAGCAAGTGTTACATGTGGGTGCACCGTTCCGGTGAACTGTATAAGGAGCGCCCCATCGTGATCTATGAATACCAGAAAGGGCGCGACCACCACAAACCTCTGGATTTTTACCGGGACTATAAAGGGATCCTTGTAACAGACAGCCTCCAGCAGTACCACGTACTTGAAAGGAAACTCCCAGAGGTAACAAACGCGAACTGCTGGGCACATGCAAGGCGCGATTTTGCAGATGCAGTAAAAGCAGCCGATAAAAAAGACCCACAGGCGGTCAAACAGTCGGTTGCATATCAGGCACTGCAAAAGATCGCAGGATTCTATAATATCGATACGGAGCTAAAAGGGCTCTCGTCGGAAGAACGTCTTCAAAAGCGGCAGGAGGTGATCCGGCCGATGGTTGAGGAATTCTTTGCGTGGGTAAAACAACAGGTTGCGGAATGTGCTGTACCGCCGAAATCAAAAACGGCCCAGGGACTGAACTTCCTGATCAACCAGGAAAAATATCTTAAAGTTTTCCTGGAAGACGGCGATGTTCCCATTGACAACTCGGCTTCGGAACGGGCGATCCGGACCTTCTGCATCGGAAAGAAAAACTGGATGTTCCACAACACCGCAAACGGGGCGAATGCCAGTGCACTGGTGTACAGCATTTCAGAAACTGCGAAGCTGAACAACCTGCGGCCGTATTACTACTTTAAGTATATCCTCACAGAGCTGCCGAAACGCTGCGATAAACAAGGAAATATAGATCCTGCGGAATTAGATGATCTGATGCCTTGGTCATCAGAACTTCCAGACGAATGCAGGAAACCACGCCGCTCATAAAAAAGCGGCGTTTCATTTAATGTCAGGCGCATGGTTTGACGTTTACACAATTTCACTATACTACTTCGCTTATTATACGAAAGAATCCATCAAATTACAACCTCATATAATCACAAAAAGAGCAGGACATCGACTGCCCTGCTCCTCGTATGCGCCTTATTTATGCTCTTTTTCTTCCTGCAGCTACAACTGTCATTCCAGCAAGTCCGATTGCTGCAAACATTGCAACCATCATCATGGTATTGCCTTCACCTGTTTTTGGAGAAACAGTGGATGTGTTGCTTCCGGTAGTTGTTCCTGCATTTGCTTTGTCGATTGCTGCGGCTGTCTGATTATCAACCACAAAAGCAACCGGTGAAAGGGAATTAAATGTTGCTGTAATAGTACCTTCTCCTACAGAAGATTCCAGAACTTCCCATTTACTTGCTGTAGTATCATAATGCAGAACTTCAACTTTAGAAGAAGAAGTTACACCAAGGACATCAAAAGTAATGGTAATCGGGAATTTTACATCTGCATCTCCATACAGATAAACATCTTTTAAATCTACCACGGACATTCCATCCTGATATTTGTCGCCAAGAACTTCTTTCAGTTTATCAAGAGTTTTGATAGCTTCTACTTCTTTTTTCTGCTCATCTGTCAGGTTATCAAATCTTGATTCAATTGGATCAATTTTAATTTCACCAATTGTATTACCATCTGCATCAACCGCTTTGTTGATACCCGTTACCACACCACTGGCAACTACACTTGGCTGTGCAAATGCTGTAACTGTCATAGCTACAGTCAAAACTGCACTACATAATACTGCTAAAATTTTTTTCATCTCGCATACCTCCTCATTCGTTGCGCATAAACTCTATATGTTGCTATTATATCACTATTTTATTTCTTTGTAAAACATTTTAAGCACTAATTTTTGTAACGCATCTTCGTCCACATGAAATTCTTCATTTTTTTCTCCTGGCACAACCTTTCCCGGCACATATTCAGTCTCATCGGGCAAATATGTATACGATGCCATTGCTTTGATCTGTTCTACCGATAAATCCGTCACAAGATACGGTTCCATCGTCTGATACAGAGACTCATAGCTGATCTGACTTGCTGTTTCCATTTCTTTCAGTTGAGAAAACAGTGCCGAGACAAACTGTACCTGCCGTTCCATACGTCCATTGTTGCTGCCTTCCACATTTGTATCTCTGCTTCGAACATATTTTTCTGCCTGAGATCCTGACAAGGTAATTTCCGCTCCCTGCTCAAAAGCAGGGTCAATATTCGTATAATCTTCCGGAACTGTAAGCGTCACACCTCCAAGTGCATCATTAAACGTACCAATTCCCTCAATGCTCATAGAAAAAAAACCTTCAATCGGCAATCCGTAAAGCAATTCTTTTACTGTTTTTTTCATTGCCCAGCAACTGTTTTCACCACCAGTTCCATACGCATACTGTGTTGCCAACTGCGCATTGATCGACGTATAATAGTTGCCTGAACTGTCATAAATATCAATACCAGTCATTGAATCCCGGGAAATCTGAAGAACTTTGCATGTCTTATCTGATTGATTCAAAGACAAAATCATAATGCAATCTGCCTGCCCCGCTGTTCCGGGAATATCGCCGGTAAGCACCTGTGCCTCCTTATCAACTCCCATAAACAGAATATTGGTGAGGTTCTTATTATACTGATAAGTTTTCCCCTCGTAAATCACATTATCACCAGTGGTCTGTACCTGCTCTGTTTCTGTACTGACTGCTTTTTCTGTCTGATCTTTATATTTCCATGTCAACCATCCAGCACCCACACCAATTACAAGACTCAAAGTTACACAGACAACTGCCTTGCCCGATATTTTTTTCTTATGTTTTTCTCTTCTATTGCTCATCTGTCAATACTGCTTCTACGATAAATCTCTGCTCTGTATTACTGTTACAGGTAGATAATGTCAGAAGTCTGTCCCCTTCATCTATATTTGTATCAATATATATATTTGACAAATTTCTGGAGTCTTTTAAGCTCTGCAAAAACTCTTCCTTTCCAGATATTTTCGAATAATCAAAACAATTCAAAATATGTCTGTTATCATAAACTACAGCTGCAAAAACTTTATAGGTCAGAATATGTTCTGGTGTATAAATGATTACTTTCTGATGTTCTGTCATATAATCTTCGTCTGAAAATTTATGAAGCCCTGCAAACATGGAACCATTCTTCATATTATGTCCATATAAAACTGTATTAGGATCTGAAAAATCCTTTCGATTCTGGCTTTCACTGTATATAGAACCAGGAAGTCCTTTCTTTTTTTCTACCGTATGATTAAGGTAATAGGTATCGTCTGATTCACTTTGTAAAACCGGATAATCAATCTCTGTATCCGGAATCGTAATCCATGCATAAATATCCGGATTCTCTTTCTGGAGTTTTTCAAAATCCACCGGAATATCCGGTTTTACAGTTTCTTCCTGTGCAATATCTTCTGTTTCCGTCATCTGTACTTTTTCTTCTTCTGTTTCTACAGGGTCTTTTTCTGTTTCCATATCCTGATACACTTTTTCCCGTTCTCTCTGCGAATGGATATATAAACCTCCATAAGTAAGCGCACCGACAAAAAGTATCGCAAACAGACAAAACAGCACTTTACGTCCTGTACTCATAGAACTTCACCCTCTTTATTTCCGTCTTCGTTTTTCTTTTTTAGCAAGACCTTTTTCTGCCGGGATTATAATAAGCGTAGGCGCATCCAGATAACGTTTGATATCATCTTCTGTATTAATAGTATCGTTCATCAGGTAGCCCACCACCAGAACACCACATGCAAGTACCATACCTGCCAGAATTCCCATGAGAAGATTTTTCTTGAGGCTCGGACTTACCGGTGTGCTTTCCACTTCCGCCTTTTCCACTGTTGTCGGTTCATCTGATTTCATAATGTATGCCATCTGCTCAGCAGTAGCTTCTGCTACTGCATTAGCTACAAGACTTGCGTCTGTCGGATCTGTACTGGTAGCTGAAATCACCAGAATACGTGTATCTGATTTATTACTCACAGAAAGCATCTGATTCAGTTCATCTCTGGTAAATTTTTTATCACTTTCCGTTTTCAGTTTTTCAATCGCACTGTCCAATACCGGTTTACTTTTTGCAATCACTTCAAAGTCAGCTGTCAGCTCACTACCCAACTGTAGATCAGCCAGAGAAGTTACTGTCGTTGTCTTCGAAAGAATGTACAGCATTGCATTAGACTGATACTGTGGATTGATCATTGTTATTGTAACCAGCAATGCAAGTGCTCCGCCAAAAACAGCCGATAATAAAATCAGCCACCATTTTTTCAACAATACACGAGCAAGTTCCAGAAGATCTATTGTATCCTCATCGTACATATTCTCTTTCATCTTCTAGTCCTCCTTCATACTTTTATCGTGGCTATAATAATTGTAATACCGTTTATAATAATAACTATTTTTTCGAACTTCTACATTATTCATTGCAACTCCAAGAAAATTCGAATTTGCCGCCTTTAACTGTTCCAGTACGCTTTTTGCCATTTTTCTGGAATCTTTTCCCTCGGAAATAACCAAAACACTTCCATCACATCGTTTGGCAGCAACTGCCGCATCAACCACGCTTCCAAGCGGCGGTGTATCCACGATTACATAATCAAATGTCTTTTTCAATGCAATAATCAGTTCTTCAAATCTGGAATTTCCAAGAAGCTCTGTCGAATTTGTCGGGAATTTTCCCGATGGAATCACATACAAATTTTTTAAATTAGTTTCGTAAAGTGCCTCTGTAACACTTTTTTGTCCAGAAAGCACATGGCTGAGTCCAACTGATGTATTGTCTCCTTCTGCTCGAACTCTCCGCATCAGAACAGAACGGCGCATATCTGCGTCTACCAGCACAGTCTTTTTCTCAGACTCCGCAAAAGTCATAGCAAGACGTAATGAAACTGTACTTTTTCCATCTGCCGGAAGACAGCTGGTAATCACGATTGCTCTGTTATCCACACCGGTAAACTCAATATTACTTCGAAAACTACGAAATGCTTCTCTTGCCTGCTGGCTCATTATTTCATCTTCGTTTATAAACAGTTTATTCACTGGTTTTTCTCCTTATCTATTGTACTTTTCCTTTTTGCTACTGTACAGTCACTTTCAGCTCTGCTTCATTGGAGCGGTTTCCATCACTATCAGTCACAAAATATATCAGATCATACTCACCAGATGTCGATATATCTACATGTCCTTTTACTTCAATATTATTATACAGTCGCTTCTGAGTATCTTTATCATCCGTAATTTCTTTTACATATTTCAGAACTGTAAAACTGGAATTTTTCTCTACTGTTATTTCTTTATCTGTCAATGTAATTACCGGTGCTTCCGGATTAGTCTGCGGTTCTGTTTCCTCATCCTGGACATCTGCTTCCGTATTATCTGTTGTTTCTGTAGTTGTCTCTGTCTCCTGTTCTTCCTGTACAGACTCTTCTGCTGTTTGCTGAGTCACTTCATCACTACAAGGTACTTCTCTTACTTTTTTAGCAACGTTTTTGCTGTTATCTGTTACTGCATATGTAATACTTGCCGTTGCACCATCCTCACTAACCGTTACCTGTTCTACCACAATCTGATCAGTTACATCACCGTCACGGTCATCCTGCGCAGTTACTCCTGCAAGTAAATCTGTTCTGCTCATACTCTGGTTATATATAAATCCATCATCTGCAATTGAAATCACAGGCGGGGTCTTATCCCTGTTCATAACCAGATACAGACATGCTCCAACAGCAGCTACAGTAATTACTGCTAACAAAGCAACTAACCATTTTTTGCCTCGTCCGTTATCCATACCTCTTTCCCTTCTTATTTTACTATTTTTCAATACCACAAGTAAACATAATAAACCCATGGAAAATTACGCATTACTATTCTGTAATAACTTTCTTCTTTTGTCAAGCAATTTATTCAAAACCTTTCCTGATCAGCCTGTACATTTTCATCTTCCAACGCTTCTATCTGTTTTTCTGTCTGTTCCGGCACTTTTATCAGACCAAATTTCCATAAAATCGGATAGATATAAGATCTTCATTATTTTGCATTTTATTTTTTACTGATATCTGTATGTACTCACGATTGCCCTTACAGATTCCCGAATATGTTCTCCATCCTGATAAGCCTCTTTTTTCAACTCCTGCAACTGTTTCAAAAATTCTTCCCGGTCAAATTCCAGAGGCTTTCCAATGAATATTTTTTCATGCGCTGTTTTTTGTAACCCTTCTTCTGCCATCAGAAGTTCTTCATACAATTTTTCTCCCGGGCGAAGCCCTGTATATTCAATCTTAATATCTTCATCTGGTTTGAGTCCAGACAATTTTATCAAATTTCGTGCCAGATCATCTATCCGCATAGGTTCACCCATATCCAGCACAAAAATCTCTCCACCCTTAGCATACGCTCCAGCCTGTAATACCAGAGATACTGCCTCCGGAATCGTCATAAAATATCGGATAATATTTTTATCTGTCACTGTAACGGGGCCGCCCTCCTCTATCTGCTTTCGAAACAGTGGAATCACACTTCCGTTACTTCCTAACACATTTCCAAAACGAACAGCAACAAATTCTGTTTTGCTGGTCATATTCAATGTCTGTATGATCATCTCACAGATTCTTTTAGAGGCTCCCATAATATTTGTAGGATTGACCGCTTTATCTGTAGATATCAGTATAAAACGTCTGCATCCATTTTCTGATGCCGCCTTTGCCGTATTCAGTGTTCCAAACACATTATTTTTGATTGCCTCATTAGGACTGCTTTCCATCAACGGTACATGTTTATGAGCAGCTGCATGATACACCAGTTCCGGATGATACTTTTCAAAAATACTGTTTATTCTGTGAGTATTTCTTACTGACCCGATCAGGACTACCAGATTCAGCTCCGGGTAATCTCTCTTCAGTTCCTGTTGAATATCATATACTGAATTTTCATAAATATCCACAACTATCAGCAGCGCCGGATGATGCGCAGCAATCTGTCGGCAGAGTTCACTTCCAATAGAACCACCCCCGCCGGTAATCAATACTCTTTTATTCTGTACATATTGTAATACCGATTCCAGGTTTGTCTCCACCGGATCTCTTCCCAGAAGATCCTCAATCTCAACTTCCCGCAGCTTCGCGATACTGACCTCTTCATTAATTAACTGATAAACTCCCGGAAGAATTCTTAGCTTACAGCCGCTGTCCTTGCAGCATTCCAGCAGTTCTTTTTTATCTTTTGGATGCATGGTTGGAATCGCCACGATAATTTCCTGCACTTTATAATGCTTTACCGCATTCAGAATTTCTTCCCTGCCTCCGACAATCGGAATACCGAGCAATTTTGTATTCTTTTTCTGCGGATTATCATCAATAATACAGACTACTTTGTTGCTCAGATGATAACTGGACTGCAGTTCTTTAATAATCAGAGTTCCTGCATCCCCAGCCTCGATTACCATTGTAATAATCGGTTTTTCCAGACGATCTGTATATACTCTCTGTTTAAAAATTCGGAGCAGTCGATACGAAAACCTTCCCGCCATCATCAGTGGAAGTAAAATCAGCAGATAGAGAATATAATAAGATCTTGGAAGATGATATCCCATCATATACATTCCTACCAACTGCAACATGGACGACACAATACATGCCAGTGTAAGATTTAAAAGTTCTGTCACACTGGCGTAACGCCAGAGACTTTCGTATAAACTAAACAACGCAAATATTACCAATGTACACCCAATATTCACCGGTGTATATTGAATCATCGATTCCAGAAATACTTTTTTAATCATTCCCGGGCGAAATTCAAACCGGATCAAAAGCGCCATATATTCGGATATCCCTATTACCAGAATATCGTATAAGATGAGCAGTGAAACCCTTATTCGTTTTTTAGGATTTTTTAATCCTCTTATTGTTTTTTCCCACATATTGTTTTCTCTTTTCCAGTCAGTATAAAAATCTACATTTTTCATAAGATATTTTAATATTACCATTCAACATGCCAAATGGCAATAATCGTCCTTTATCTTTCCCTGATGCCTGGGCTGCATTGGCTATCTAAAGTTCATCATTTTCCAAATATTTTCTTATTCGCTCAAACTGCGGATCTCTGAAAGACGACATCTGATCATGGCAATACCTCCGATCATATATTTTAAAATTTTTCGTGTATAAAAACATCAAGGCCACGGTTTCCCGTGGCCCTGGTATCTTCCTTTGCTTTTACACTACCTTCCCCGGTTCGTGTATATTTACCAACATGATATCACACATAGCAAAGAAAATCAACGTTACTCTTTCACTCAGACTCTTTTATGGTGTCACATCTCTAACCTTCCTTCAACATATCATCTGTCACATTTCTGAACTTTTCCACGCTCATTGCTACATCTTCAGCCGCTTCCTCTATCGTTAGCCGTCCCCTTTTTACCTGTTTAACCAGCATCCGGAGTTCTCCGATCTCAATCCCCCTTATCTCTCCTCTAGCCTCTCTCTCGCTCAGCATATCATCAATTGCTTTACACATATCAATCTTCTCCTCTTTTTCTGAAATTTCTATCGCTGTATTCGTGATTGCTTTTATCACCAGCGCTGCCTCACGGTCTATCAGCATCCGTGAATTGCCTTTTAAGATTCTCGATAATTTTTCTTTATCTTTCGAATATTTAATATACTCTATCACTTCCCGCAGACTGGACGTAAACTTTTTCAGATCCTTTTCGGTAAGCTTCGCCGGGTCGATCAGATGGATCCGGTAATCCTGGACATAGTGCATCAGTTTTTCGTTCTGGCTTCCCATCATCTCATGTAACGATAACGGCGCATCCCATTCGTCCGCTCCAAAATGTATCACAAGCGTGACTACAGGTTTTAATACATCCTCTTTGTAAAATCCGGATAAATATTCCCCACTTGTACGTTTTCTGAAACTCTTATCACTTTTTCTGTGATTCGCAGCAGTATCTGCGACCTGCTTTCCGTATTGTAGGGCATCGTATATCATATTCCGGACAGGCATCGCATAGTGGATGTCTGTCTGATTCTCGATTCCAAGCAGGATATATGCGACCTCATCTTCCTGCATCACAACTGCGGATTTCAAAATATCACGATACTTCTGAACCAGATCATCCGACTGCCCATTTTCCTTTTCCTGCGAACCAAACGGCAGGGCAATCTCTGTTGTATCAAGTTCTCTCAGCCGTTCCGGATCAACGACCGGTTTTCCCTCATAGATCAGGTAATTAAATGCATCTGCAAAAATGTTGTTTTTTCTCATATAGGCCTTGGTGACTGTATCCACCTTTCCCATAGGCATGCTCCTTTCCTTTCTACAAGGAACAGAGCTTCCTGCCCAGACATTCCGTTCTCTGTTCCTCCAGATTTTCTTTTTTCATATGGGGAATCAGATAACCGAATGGTTGAAGAATTGCTTCCCAGATATGTTGTATCTACTATAGCAATATGATTTGCGATTGTCAATATGCTGACGGTAAAAGATTTCTCTTATCCTCTTGGTACCAGATGTATATAAGAACATCTTCCCAAACATAAAGCAGACTTCCATCATCACCAAAGTATCCATTCTGGTTTCTCAGCACGGCCAATGGTTTCTCAAATACTCTCGCACGCGTTTCTTATCTTCCGTTGTTTCTTCATAATTAATATTTTCATCGGAAAATGCCTTTCTCAATGCCCTGCGAACATAGCTATCTACTTCTGATGACAACTTTCCAAGCTCTGCCTGTGCATTACTGCCCACTAATGAGCTCACACTCCCATGTACAAACTCAGATCGTATTCATAACTGTACATGTTTTCAACTTGTCGTTCTCTAATACCAAATAGATTTCTTTTAATTTTCTATTCTGTATATGATGATATATTGTCCAAGCAGAAACAATTATTATTAAAGCAACCATAAGAATTATATTAATCCCCTTTGACATATTCCATTTAATATTTGTCATCGTAAAAATAGACACGAGTAACGCTATCACGCTAATACAAAATGTCAGTAGATCACTTTCAATATAAGCCTTTGATGCAATCATGTATTGTTGCAATGTCTGATCCTTATTTCCAGTAGCGCACGCTTCTTTTTCCAAAAAACTTTTTAAGCAAATATAAAAATCTATATGATTTTTTCGTTTTGAGTATTCGGCTGCCTGTTTATAAATTTTTTTCAAGTCTTGTACTACGTCAGATTGAAACATTTTTCTTTCACCTTTCATTACTGTTATTTTATCGCTTGTTTTTCTACCCATCTTCCTGAATATTCGATAGCTTCTTCTTTCATTTTTTCACCACCCAGCAAAGTGATCCTATAATGAAGACCGTATTCTTTGGGAGTGTTATAACAACACCTTTTATATTTGTTTCCTGAACCGCAGGGACACTTTTCATTTCTCCCAACGTTCATAAACTCCGGTCGTTTTCTCTTTAATTCTTCTATATACCATGGTCTAAATGGACTATCTAATTTTCTCATTAAATAATCCAATACTTGATAATTATACTCCTGCCCCTCCAGCTTTAATATAGCATATTTATCTAATGGATGCTTAACGATTGCCACGCCAATGATCTCATAATCTGTTACTTCTCTTAAACATAGCTCCCCCATATACAATTTCCCCGGGACATGACTGCATCCCCCTCGTAATGATACTTTTTCTCCACAAATAGAACACTTTTCTGACTTGATAATCCCTTCCCTGCTCGTATATACAAAGTCCGGAAATACCTTCTCATAATATTTTATAATTTGATTAATAAACGTCAAATTATAATGATTCATCCCCTCGCCAAAATTTATTCTGAGATTTCCCATTGATATATCAATTCGATTCATCACCCGCCATGCTTCTTCATATTTACCTGATTTCAACAGTTGAAACATAGCAAGATAATTTTTGTGTATGTTATATACTTCTATCAGACACCATAATTCATTAGCCAACCATTCTTCCTGATTATATATGGCTTTCTGTTTTTGTTCCTTTAATTCCTGCAGAATATCTTCTCTCAATTCCATATCAGCTGTTCTAATTCTTTTTCATCAATGCTTCCATCGGCAAGTTCAATCTCCAGCAGGCCCTCCAGCAAATGCTTTACATAGTAATAAACATTCAGGCCATTCGCACGGGCCGTTTCGGTAATACTGTAGATCATTGCACTTGCCTGGGCTCCACGTACTGTGTTGATCGTCATCCAGTTCTTCTTGTTATGCTCTGTAGAACATAATCGAAAGAACTGGGAAATGATCGATACCGTCAATGGAGCCACCAGTTCTGCGATCATCTACAGTATAGCCGAAACAGCGAAGGCAAACCAGCTGAAGCCATATGAGTATTTTGAATATCTGCTGACAGAGATACCAAAACATATGGATGATAAAAATAGCAATTTTCTGGAAGAGCTTCTGCCTTGGTCAGAAACTGTTACTGACCTCATGAGATGTCACTAACTTGTTCTCATGAGCTGTCACCAGATTGCTTAACTACTCCAGGCAAGACTCTTACTCTTCTCTCTTCGGTCTATCAGCAACTCTCTGTTATACTCTCCGTTTTTACCGACCTTTAATTTATATCGGAATGGTAATCCAGTTGCCGTTTTAAAGTAAGCGCTTAAATCTTGGGTAGCTTTACTGTCTACGTTTTTAAACTCATAATGATAGTAAATAGATTTTTACTACACTCCGCTTGATAGGATGTAGAAATTTACTACATTTGGAGGTTTCATTATGAGTAAGAAACGTGCTCCCGGGCGTTCCCTGCAAATTATGCTTAAACGGAATGCCAGTTCCGCTACTGCGGAACGGCTATTCCATTTTTAACGGTACGAAGTACCCCTAGATGATATCATTCCGTTTCACGCATATTTATACCGTTCATCTCTGGTTCTCTACTGGCGGATAATACTCTGGTTCCGTTTTCTTCAAATACTCTTCCAGCATTTTCTTCAATTTTTCTATAATGCTACCATCCTTCCCAACTGAGATTCACATCCTCAGTTACGGCACATCTTACCGTAGACTTTTGCTCATAGCAACCTATTTTTTGCGGTCTTTAGGATGCCCCATCTTCTCCTTCACTTCATCCGGCACATCGATCAATCCAAACCGATAGAACATTCCGTAGATGTAAGTCACTCCCCGGATATCGCCCAGAGCTTTCGGGCGGTCTACCACTTCTCCCTTAATATTCTTCAGCGCCAGCAGCACTGAACTCCACGCTAGACTTTTACTCTTCTCCCGGCGGTCGATCCACAGCTCTTTTGTGTACTCACCGTTCCTGCCTTTTTTAATTTCGTAAGAGAATGGCAATCCAGAGTAGGTTTTAAATCCTATCCCGGCATAGGACACAACCATGCCCCAGAAGTTTTCTTCTGTCGGATCACCCCTCCACCGCTTCATTGCTCTGTATCTCCGTTGCCGCTCTGCTCCGACACTGATCTTCCCTTTTTCTGCTGTGCTTGGGAAGTACACACCTTTCCGATATGGCAGGTACGAGGTGACGGAGGCTTTGGAAAGTTTCAGAGTGTTTGCAGTTGAGAGTATGGAGGTTTTGTAGTCTTGTGTTTCACGGTATTCTTGAAAGGTAGCTTGCACCTTCTCCGCCACTTCAGATTCATACACACCGGCCGTGATGAGCAGCTTTCTTACTTTGATTGGATTTAATCCCAGTTCTTCGCCGATGGCCTGCAAGGACATCTCAGAATCATAAAGTGCCACAGCACTTTCCATCTGCTCTTTCAGATTTTTCCCGGCATCGTACTCTGGCTTCAACTTCTTCCGGCCACCGCCTGGTTTTCTTGTTTTCTTCATTTTACTCATGCAGCTCCAACGGCAGTCCGTCCGGGTCATGGAAGAAAGTCATCTTCTTGCCGGTGTAATCATCCACACGAATTGGCTCACATTCAATTCCTACCTCTGCCAACTCATTCACTGTCTGCTCCACGCTCTCCACACAAAATGCAAGGTGACGCAGCCCACAGGCCTCCGGGCGGTTCACACGCTTCGGCGGGTTTTCTTCTGCAAAAATCTCCAGCTCTGTGTGTTCGTTAACACGCAGATCTAGCTTCCAATCTTTACGCTCTGGACGGTAGTTTTCTCTGATAACAGAGAAGCCCAGCTTGTTCACATAGAAATCCTTAGCTGCTTTATAGTCAGATACGATGATTGCAATATGATGTATTTTTGATAAATTCATTTTATGTCACACTCCATTTCTTTTATTTCCGTTATAAACTATATAGTGACCTTCAAAAAAACCGTGTGAACTTCTGGAGTTCAGTTTGTCCACACGACCGATCTTATTTCAGTTTTTCGAGGATTTCATCCGCACTCATGCCGCTGGCCAGCAGCTTCTTCAGCGGCCTTAGCATCTGCCTTTGCCTTCTTCGATTCCAGGGATGCCACTTCTTTTTCGGCCTTCTTCAGAGCAGTCTTCAAAGTGTCAATGTTTGCGGTGATGGATGAAATCTCAGCAGTCAGGGAAGTGATAGATTCCTGCTTCTCCGTGATCTGAGATGCGTAGTCGGTATAGGTAGTTTTGGGACGGTTTTTGCTGCCTTTTGTTCTGGGCATAGGTGATAACCTCTTTCCTTTTTAGTGGTTTAAGTATAGCACTGTGTTTGGGTGAGGGCAATATTACTTCTTACCTGAAATCTTTTTCTTCTCGCTCTGCGACACCATCTTTTTCACAGTGTTGGCCTGTGTGTATTGTAGCATTGCTTTCATTCCTTCATCAACACCACCTCCACCAGTTGCTTTTGAGCCACCACCTATGTTTGACATTTGAGCCATCCTTTTTGCTCCACCATGTAATTTATCCATCGGAGTTCCGGTACTTGCTGTGGGTTTGTTTAGTCCATCTACTATTTGCTTTCCTCTTTGGCTAAGAATACTGTCTGCTGCTCTTTCCAAAGAAGTATTACTTTTTAGAACTACTTGTGTATTTTTCTGTTTTCTTTGAAAGAGTGACAAGATTCCCATAATACACACCCCCTATTCTTTTGGGTAGTATGATTCATTTTCAACTATCTTTTCTCACATCTTCGCCGATTGTAAGATCGTTGCCTGCTGCTCACCACGGAGAGGTGTGTGATTATCCGAGCAGCGTAGGGAGCTACCGCTTTCAGTATATCACAATTTCATCCAGTTTTATAGATGTTTTCTTGCCTTCATCACCACACAATACATCAATCCACCGAGCACTCCGCCGACTGTGTTGTAGAAGATGTCCGATAGCTGAAATGTACCCAAGCGAAGCAATAATTGTAAGTAGTGAGCCCCATCAGATAAGCACCACGGCTCTTGCACTCCAACATATTGCTGATAGTCTTTTCATAGAGTTCGCTCTGGGTCAGCACGCCGATGACCAGTGTTCCCTGCTCAATCAGACTGATGGTCCCGTGCTTCAGTTCACCAGCTGCATATGCCTCCGAGTGAATGTAGCTGATTTCTTTCAGTTTCAAACTACCTTCCAAGCAGACAGCATAGTCAATGCCACGACCTACGAAGAACACATCGTGTGCACTGGTGCTGCCAGTTCACTCATCGGCTTCTTCTTAGCCAGCATGACTTCCATCATCTTCAGACTGGTCAGGATGCCGTCGCCGGTGCTGGCGTATTTGGAGAAGATGATATGGCCACTTTGCTCACCACCGATACGGCAGCCATAGGCATCTGCGCCAGAAGCAGTCAAAATATCTTTCACGGCTTTAACAAAAGCATTATATGTATGAAAGCCAAGAAATTGATCTGCCACCCAACCTGCTCCTCTAATTTTACCTTTTCCAGGATACGGTTTCATATAAATATATTTAATAAAATTGGTATTATTTGCTTTATCATTCTTATCCTTTGGACACTCACTAAGACCATAAACATCATAACCAATATTATCAGCTTCACGAAAATATTCCTTATAAACAGATGCATCTTCATTTTTCTTAATATTGTCAAAATTACTATGCACCCAAAGAATTTTCCGCTTTGCATTCACTTTATCAATAACATAATATGACGCATCACCTTCCAAATACCCTATTTACAACTTATCTATATTTATCCTTTTGCAGCTTATTCTCTCTATAAAATAAGCTGCTTGTAGGATTTACATTGATCCATCTTTCTTAAAGACTACCAATATCGTTTTAAACAATATTTTTATATCTAGCCCAATGTCCCAGTTTGTGATATACTCTTTATCAAGACGAACTACCTCTTCAAAATCAGTAATATCACTTCGTCCACTTACCTGCCACATGCCGGTGATTCCAGGCTTAATTGCCAGCCTTGCACGATGGTGAAGCTCATACAGATTCGTTTCTGAAATAAGGGGTGGGCGAGTACCTATAATCGACATATCGCCACGTAATACGTTAAAGAATTGCGGAAATTCATCTAAACTTGTTCGTCTGATAAAATCACCGATTCCTGTCTTATGTGTCCCATCTGGAAGTATCTTATTTCCGATAACACGAGGATCAAAGTCCAGTTTAAACATCTTTCCATCTCCAAGTTTGTTATCTTTCATAAGCTCTGCCTTACGTTCTTCGGCATCCATATACATACTGCGGAACTTGTACATTTTAAATTTCTTTCCATTCTTTCCAACTCGCTCCTGAGCAAAGAAAATTGGTCCCGGTGATGCAATATAAATTGCCGGTCCGACAAAAATACAAATGATTCCGGTAAAAATACATCCAACTAATCCACCCGCAATATCCATCAATCGTTTTAACATTAACTGTCTGGTTGATGCATAATTAATACTTGTCGTAAGGACTGTGTAATTACCAACCTTTTCCACAAACTGTTTTTTCCCTGGCACACTTGTGATCTTTGCAAGATTAAGATGAATGGTTACTCCTGTCTCTGATAATTGCTCAATTAACTCTGACGGATACGGAAGAACTTCTGAAACAACAATCAGAACTTCGTCAATCCATTCCTGACATACATACATTGCTGTAGTCTCTTCGTTGGCAACTACCGGAACTCCATGAATTTCTCTTCCAGTCCAGTCCGCATCAATTACAGCTACACCAGCCAATGAGAATCTGGCATAATTGTTTTCCTGCATACTTAACACTACTTGTTCAGCCACATCTTCTGATGTTACAATCAGTAGTTTACGTTCTCCGCCATCTTTCATCTGTTTTCGCAGAAGTTTTTTCCAAAGTTCTCTGACAACATACGTCATTACTAAATAAATTATTATGGTCAGCATCAATGTTAATCTTGAAAAGTCCTGCCCTTCATGAAGCAGGAATAAATATAAAACCGCTAAGGCACCTACCATAATCGCATGATTTAACGTAACTACAAAATCACGATAGTATCCTCTCTTTAACACGCTTTTCATGGTGCCATATGCAAAAATCATAACCAGATCTGCCAGTTCAAGGAAAACTGCCATATTTCGATAAATAATTGTTTCATATGGATTAAATCCATATCCGCTAATTGCATATGCCAGAACATACGCTAATTGCAAACAGATCATGTCTAAGATTATAAAATCTGTGTGTTTTAACCATCCTTCAGAATCTTTTCTATACATGGATTTTTTCTTTCCTCTTCCATTTTTTTGTAATCTATTTGTTAATCTACAATCGTCCCCACAATTGTAGAAATTGCCTTCAAATTTGAGTGATTTAAAACTAGATAGGATTATTGCTACACAAAGAAGAGCATTAATCCGGAGCATCCAGGAAACCACTTTATTATATATATTCCCACTGGAAATACGATTGGTTTCCTCTAAGGACAAATCATAAGAATCATACTAAGGAACCTAGCTAAGTCAGCATTACTACGACTGCATACACAATCAGGTCATATACCATCAGTGGCCACCGGACGTTCAGTGTATGCTTTCGTTTTTCGTTATTCACATGGATATTTCTGCTGTTTTCTTTGGATTTGCTCATTTGTTCCTCTCCTCCCATGTCTCGTGGAAGGTTCTCCCTTTCATAATACTTCTTCAGAGTTGCTGTTTCGTAATCACATGCTTCTACCAATATTAATTATGTGTTTTTTGAAACATTACTTGGAGTATAAAAATATATACTTCTACACATTTATAATAATTCTACCTTGACCGTCATCTTTCGTCAATATATATTTTATACTTTTTTAATAAATTCCTTAACACTTTCTTAAGCAAAATTTCCGGCTCATTTTTCCCTGCGTGGATGCAGCAGCCACAGCGTATCCCTGCGGCAACAGAATTTTATGTACCGCACATCCCCACAATACTCTCCATCCGCATGAACCACCACCGACTGATCCAGTTCCAGGGTGATCTCTGCGCCGTCTTTGACGTCAAAGCCTTTGATCCCGCCCTGTTTTCCCAGTGCGAGGAGCGGGAGCAGGAAGAACGTTTTCCATTTCGGGATGCCGGAGGCGCTGCTGAGGGAGATGTTTCCGTCGTATGGGGTGCTGTCCGGTGCCATCGGAACACCGCCACCCTCTGCGCGCAGGTTCATGGCTGCGGCGAAGATCATGTTCTGGCAGGTTTCTGTCTCTCCGTCCACGGTCACGGTTGCCCGGAAGGTTTTCATGGAAAATAAGGTCTGTACGGTCAGCATCAGGTAGGTCAGTTTTCCCAGATGGAACCGGTTCAGGACTTTTTTCAGAGTGGAATGGAGCGCTTTCTTACACACGATCGAATCCAGTCCAGCACCGGCGCTGATACCGAAGATTCTTGGTTTTGTACAGTCTTCCCAGCTTACTTCGCCGAGATCGATCCGCTGCAGGGCTTCTCCGTTTTGTTCCTGTTCGATGCAGGAGACGATTTCTGCAAGATTGCCTCTGGTGTTTCGGAGGATTCCCAGGTTTCTGGCGAAATCGTTGCCGGAGCCGGTCGGGATCACGCCGAGGCGGACGCGGTCAAAGTCGGGGATTCCGTTCAGGACTTCGTTGATGGTTCCGTCCCCTCCTACTACCAGCAGGTAGATCGGTCCCTCCGGAAATTTTTCACAGATCTGTCCTGCCAGTTTCATTGCGTGTTTTTCGTAGCGGGTCAGATAGGCGTTGTATGGGATTTCTTTTTCCTGTAAGTATTCTTTTGTTTCTTTCCAGACCGGTACGGCACTTCCGGTACCGGCGCCGTTATTTACGATAATCTGTATCTTGTTCATGATGTTCTCTTTCTGTATATTCCGAATTGCGGTTGCTCAATATTTCTATTGTACATCAGGATATGATTTTTTACAACGAGAACCCGTTTCCCTTTTCGAGAAATCTGTGCTACAATGGTCAACGGAGTATCTTTTATTGAAAACAAAGGAGTTTATTATTGATTATGCAAGTTACTTTTCCTTCCTATTATAAAGCCTTCTCCTGCATCGCGGATGCCTGTCCGGATACCTGTTGTGCCGGGTGGCAGATCATGATTGATGACAGAAGCCTGAAAAAATACCGCCGGTTCCAGGGTACTTTCCGAAACCGGCTGCACAATGACATCGACTGGGAGGAGCATGCGTTCCGCCAGTACGGGCATCGGTGTGCCTTTTTAAATGAAGAAAATCTCTGTGATATGTATATCGAGGCGGGATCCGGGATGCTCTGTGATACCTGCCGCAGATATCCGCGTCATATCGAGGAATTTGAGGGGATGCGGGAGATCTCGTTGTCACTCTCCTGTCCAGAGGCGGCGCGGATCATTCTCTCGCAGACAGATCCGGTGGCTTTCCGGACTTTTGAAAAAGAGACGGCTGAGGAGACCTACGATGATTTTGACTATTTTCTTTTCAGCGCGCTGATGGATACGAGAGACTACCTGCTCGCTGTGCTTCAGGATCGAAGTGTTCCGGTACGGGATCGGGTGGCTAAGCTATTGGTCTGTACACATGATTTTCAGCTCGCGGTAGCAAAACAGGAATTATTTTCCTGGGAGACGATCCGTGCACGGCATGAGCGCTCCGGCTTCTCTTCTGCTTTTCTGGAGAAGATCTCCGATCGCTGTTTTCTGGATGTGGACCGGACGGATCTGATGAAGCAGATCTGGAAGACAGTCGTTCCGAAACTGGAAGTGCTCTCCCCAAGCTGGACGGGATTTCTCAGACAGACGCTTACCGATCTGTATCATGCCTGTCCGGAGGAAACCTCGTACCGGAAGCTGCTGCTTGCGTTTCAGGAGACTTTCCCGGAATGGCAGGTGCAGAAAGAACAGCTGATGGTGTACTGGCTGTACACGTATTTTTGCGGGGCGGTGTACGATGAACGGATCTTTGCCAAGGGAAAGATGGCGGTGCTCTGCACTCTTTTTATCGAGGAACTGGTACTTGGGCTGTTTGTGGAAAGACAAGAGGCGCTGGCGTTCGAAGATCTGGTCTCTGTCAGCTACCGGTTCTCCCGGGAACTGGAACATTCGGATCAGAATCTGAATACACTGGAGGAACTGCTGGAGCACGAGGAAGTATTTTCTCTGGAACATCTGCTGACGCTGTGTGAGATCTGATTTGAACGCAGTATAAGTATTTTGGAAACGTATTCATTCGTTCATCTGTGCTATGTCCGAATGATTGCATATAAAAAACAGGAAGTGGAGACTGTGCCATAATTTGGGACAGTTCACACTTCCTGTTTTTTATATGCAGACCCTGGAACAAACGCCCGGATCCTTTATCTGTTATTAATACAGCAGAATCGGATAGCCTTTGTCGATCGTCTCATAGATGATCTTCGCCTGATCCGGCGGCAGGTTGATGCAGCCGTGGCTTCCTTTGGTTTTATAGGTATCCCCGCCGAAGTTGGTCTGCCAGCTGGCATCATGGAGTCCCTGTCCGTAGACGAAAGGCATCCAGTAAGTGACGGCCGTATCATAGCCGTAAACATCACTGCTCAGAGTAAACGGGCTTGCTTTGTAGGCGATCGGCCATGCACCCCGGTATGTTTCCCTTCCATCGACCGGAAGTCCGCTGATAATATCGGTTTCCGTCACCAGCACCCCGTTTTTGTACAGCCACAGATGCTGCTGATCCAGGCTGACTTCTATGTAACTTCCGTTCAGATCATCCGTTCCGTTTCTGGAATAGCCGGATTTGCTGTATACCGGTTCTCTTGTCACTGCTGCCCCGCCGTCGATATCCGTCAGAAGCTGGGCGAGTTCGCCGTCCTGATCCACGCGGTAACCGTATTCGTTGCCTTCGATCGTGATTGTCTCACCGCCTGTGGTGGTGAAAGAACGCGGTTTGTAGATCGTGTTGTATTTTGTCGCAAGATTCTTGATGTATTCCTGTGCCTGGGCGGTATCGATCGACACGCTGTCATCCGAGATCACCAGCCAGGAACAGATCGTCGCGTTATCCAGCACCTGTGTCTCGTTTCCGAAGGTGTAGGTTATGGAAACACCCTGGTATTTTTGCAGGGAGGTATTTAACGCTGCTGCTTTTTCCTGTAATTCCTGAGAATCCTGCGTAACAGCCACTTTCAGATAAACATCTGAAGGAATCTCTATCTCAAGTCCTGTTTTCGGATAGTCTGTCGCAACCTGTGAACGGATCTGTTCTTCCACATAGGTCTCGACGGCTGCCTGATCCATATGATTGCCGACCACCTCGGGAACGATCACATAGGCGTTCTGTTCACCGTCATATGCCACATAGGCATCCGTCGCATCCACACGTTCCGTGGAGAGCTGAAAATGTTCTTCTGTCAGCGCTGCAGAAAATGTCTCATCGTCCCGGTTCACCTGATACGTTACGGTAAGATCTGCCTGTTTCGGGAAGTAACCGTCTTCTTTCCAGCGTTTGTCTCTCAGAGTTTTCAGATCTTTTTTCAGCTGTGTCTCGTCGATGCTGTAACCGAGATCGCCGAGTGTCGTCTGATAATCCGTCTCTCCGTTTTCCTGAAATGTCACGGGGATCTTCTGAAAATCATCTGCCAGTTTCTTCGCCGTCTCCTCCACGGTAAGTCCGGATACATCCTCTCCGAAGATTTTTATCCTGCTCCCCATGGTTTTTGTTCCCATATGGTGTGCATACCCAAACAGTCCTGCAACCAGTCCCACCATAATCACCAGGCAGACGATCAGCAGGATCATGTATACTTTTTTTGTCTTTTTCTTACTTTTCATTTGTTTTTCCCTGCCTTTTTTCTGTCATTTCGACATTAGCTGTCAAATATAGTTTATTATACAATATTTTTATGAAAAAGAAATGATAAAGTTCTAACAATTTTCGAATTATTTCTGCACGTATTTTTCTTTCAGTTCTTTGACTTTCGCCAGATATGCCTGATCCTGTTTTCTTTTCAGGAGCTCTGTGCGGATCGGATCTTTCACTTCATCGAATCCTGCTTCTTTGGCTTCGTTTTTCTTCTCTACTTTGATCAGGTGATAGCCAAACTGTGTTTTTACCGGTCCTACGACATGTCCCGGTTCTGCATTGAAGGCTGCGTCTTCGAATTCTTTTACCATCTGACCTTTTCCGAACTCGCCCAGGTCTCCGCCCTGTGCGCCGGACGGGCAGGTGGAAGATTCTCTCGCTGCCTCTTCAAAGGTCTTTTCGCCGTTTACGATTGTTTCCAGAATAGCTGCACATTTTTCTTCGGAATCGGTCAGGATGTGTTTTGCACTTACGGTAGCACCCTTTACAAACTGTGCTTTGTTCTGTTCGAAGTAGTCTTTTACTTCGTCATCGGATACACTTACACTCTCGATGGTTTCTTTTAACACCATCTGTACCAGGATATCCTGTCTTGCGCTTTCCATTCCTTTTTTGAATTCTTCAGTTTCCTCCAGTTTTTCGTCCTCACCGCATTTTGCCAGTGCGTGGAAGGTGATCAGCTGCTCTTTGCAGTGTTCTTTGAACTGCGGATTGGCTGCATATGCCTGCTGTTCTTTCGGCAGATGTCCGATAAATGCCTGCAGTTCTTCTTCGGTGATCTCGTGTCCGGCTACCACTGCCAGTACGTTCTGTGCCATAATAATTTCTCCTTTGTTTTCCGGATCCGCTGTCTGCTCTGACCGGATCCTGCGAGGTATTTTGCCACGGGATACCGGTATAGCGGCTGTCTCCCGTACCATGGTCGCGTAGGTTTTATTATAAAAGAAAAGCATAAAATATGCAAGGGTACGCGCCGGTATCCTTGCATATTCCACACTGCTGTTTCAGATCAGTTTTCGTTTTCTCGCCTCGTTGACCGCTGCTGCCTTGCCATTCACACCAAGTTTCCGGTAGGTCTCCCGACAGTGGTATTTTACCGTCACTTCGGCAAGTCCAAGCTGTCCGGCGATCTTGTTCATCGAATCGCCTTCCGCCTGCATCCGCAGGATCTTCAGAGCGGTATCAGAAAGTGTGACTTCCCCTTCTGCTTTGGTTCGCAGATAACCGGGATACATCTGTGCCATCCGTTTTCCTTCTTCGAGTACCTGCCTGCGAAATCCAGAATCTTTCCACCGGATCTCTTTCGTACCTTTTTTTAACAGCGGCAGCCACAGACCGGCTTCTTTTGTCAGGACACGGACAAAATGATACGATTCTGCTTCGCTCACAGCTTCCTGCAAAAGCGACGTCCACGCTTCCCGCTCCATCCGGTAACAGGTCACAGCCAGAAGCAGCGTACTTTCTATATAAATATAGGTTCGTTTCATTTCTCTGGCATAGTATAGCAGCTGTTGCAGCAGATTGCAGGCTGCTTCGTATTTGCCCTGTTGCAGGTAGACACGCGCTTTCGTCAGATACCGGAACCGTTCGAGGATGTAAAATTCACGGTTTTCATCCGGTGCCGTATCCATCCACGCCAATATCTCCGCCGTATCTCCCCGGTACAGATGCAGCCGGCATAAAAAGGCATCGATATTGTCCAACAGCCGCGGTGCTTCTTTTTCACACCGCTCCCGGAACGTTGTCATCACATGGATCGCCTCTTCGAGATCCTGACGGATCAGGTACATCCGGCAGAGCAGACCATTTGCCACAAAGACCTGTTCAATCTTGCCGCCGCTGTCCGCCTGCATGCGACCTTTCTGGATCAGTGCCATGACTTCGTAATCATCCTGCCCTTTTTCCTGAAAACTCTCGGCAAGCGCCAGCGGAACCAGACCCTTCCCATATTTTCCGAGAACAAATTCTACGACTTTTCCGATACTTCCCGCCAGTTCTTTATCTCTTCGGCTCCACTCGCAGAAATCTTTACCACCATTCATCATCGATGGCAGATTACTGGTCACGGAAAGTTCCGGGATGCATACTTTCCGGTCCGTAAGCAGCACACCTGCCGCCCGCAGCAGATCCGTCATTCCGGTGATGCCGCGGTGTGGGAGGGAGATATCCAGCGTGATCAGCCGTCCTCTGGCTTCCCGCGCCTCGCTTCCTTCTGCCCGTTTCTGGTATTCTTCCAGTTCGTGATACCACCGCTCGCTCTCCTCCACATTCATCAGGATCGACTGCAGCAGGCTCATTCCCATCATCAGAACCGGATTTTCCCGGATGATCTCCTCCGGAAGCTCCAGATAGTATTTCCGCAGTTCGTAGTAATTGCCGCTGGCTGCATTTTTTCTGGCATTTGCCACCAGAAGGCGGGAGATGCTTTCTGTATCATCATATATTTTATACATTTCCAGGGCTTTCGGAAGATCACCCTCCAGTTCATAGTACAGACCGGCGTTATAATACAGGCGGCGGATCTGTTCCGAGGAGCGTTTTTTGTGCAATCGCTGCTCCATCGACCAGCGCATCGGGTCTTTACAGCGCCAGATCCCGTCTTTTTCTCCCATTTTCTCAAAAAAGTTACCAGTTTCCATACCCTGCGCCAACATATGTTCCACATGTTTGTTCCCGGTGATCATCGCCGCGAGATCTACCGTGAACTCTTTTACGATCGACACATCCATAAAGAAATCCTGCAGTTCCGTATCCCACTGATCGTATACATGACTCTCCAGATATGTCCAGACGGTCCGCATCGTCGCTTCCAGATCACCGTTTTCCATCACATAGACGCGCAGGGCCATCGGATTGCCTCTGCCTACCGCCCATGCTCTCGCCAGCTGCTCATCCGACGCCTGCAGTCCATATTGTTCCAGATATTCATCCTGCTGTTCTCTGGTCAGGCAGAAGTCCTCTTCCTGAATGATCACAAACGAATATTTCATCCGCAGAGACAGCAGCCATGCCGGAAACGGGGCGCGGGAGATCAGAACCACCCACAGGTCTTTTCGTTCCATCAGTTCCTGAATCTTCTGAAAATACGCGTCTTTCAGCCGGATATCCGCGATGGTGTAGAGGTCATCCAGTACCACGGTCGGCGCACTGATTTTTCCGGTATCCAGATCTTCCGGTGTGGTGTTCAGCGCCGAAAAATACTGGTATGGTTTCCTGTTCAGAAAATGTTCGATCAGAGAAGTTTTTCCCACGCCGGTAACGCCGTACAGGTATGCCGGAAGTTCGGTCTGATATGCCGTGCGCAGTTTTTTCTCTGCGGCTGACGGCCATAAATAGACTTCTCCGTTCATTCTGTTTTCCCTCCTGCTGTATATTCTGTATATTCTCTGCAACGGCAGCGCAGTTCTCCCGGGAGAGACAGCATGTTTTCGAATTCTTTTGTGTTGAGCGGCATCGAAAACCAGTTTCCCTGCACCAGGTCACAGCCCGCATTTTTTAACACTTCCACCTGCCGTGCCGATTCCACGCCCTCACAGACCACCTGAAATCCCAAGCTCTTGAGCATCTCGATCAGCTGTTTTAAGAACGCAGTTCCGCGATGGTCTTTTTCGCATTTTTCTATAAATCCCCGTCCCAGTTTCACGTCATTTAACGGGACTTCCCCGACCAGATTGAGGAATGAAGAACCGACGCCAAAGTTATCAAGTGCCGTCTGGAAGCCTGCCTGCTGGAAGGAGTGTAACAGGTTCCGGATATTTTCATACCGGATCGTATCGGTTTCCTTCAGTTCCATCTGGATCATCGACGGATCAACCCCGTGTTTTTGCAGGATCTCCAGATAGCGCTGTGTGGTCTGCGGATCTTCCGCGTGCAGTGCAGATACATTGACCGATACCGGACCGGGAACGATTCCGCTTCTTTTTGTTTTTTCGAGAAAGACCGCTACCTGTTCAAATACATAATAGTCCAGTTCCGTGATTTTCCCGTTTTTTTCATAAAACGGAAGGAAATGTTCTGGTTTTACCACGATCCCGTCCGGTCTGCGCCAGCGCACCAGTGCCTCCGCACCTGCGATCTTATAATTATGAAGCGATATTTTCGGCTGAAAATAGATCTCGAATTCTCTCTTTTCCATGGTTTCATCCATCAGCAGTTTCACTGCCGTCTCGCCTTTTTCGCCCTTCTGCAGCGGCACCAGTTTTTCTCCTACGGCATACTGGTTTCTTCCGGCGATCTTAGCGCGGTACAGAGCGAGATCTGCGTGTTCGAGAAGCTGTTCATAGCTGTACGCTCCGGCGCCACCCGGCAAAAAGCAGACACCCACGCTGCAGGTCATCGAAAATTCCTTCTTCGAAAAGGTCAGTTCTCCCACTTTTTTCACCAGATCCCCGACTTTCTTTTCCAGCACTTCCCGGTTAATCTCTTTTAAGAATACGGCAAATTCATCGCCGCCGGTGCGGATCAGGATGTCCTCTTTTCGAAAGAAACTCTGTAAAAAACGGGCAAATCCGGTCAGCACCTCATCGCCGAACAGATGACCGTAGACATCATTGACATTTTTAAAGCGGTCCACATCCATCATCAGGAGTCCGCAGGGCTGCTCTGCCCGTTTTTCCATCAGATAGTCGTTCACCAGCCGTTTTCCGGTATCGTGGTTGTACAGTCCGGTCATGGAATCTCTCCGCGCCTGGTCTTCGAGAAGCTCTTCTCTTTTTCGGATCTCCGTAATATCTCTGGCGCAGCCGATGATCGACGGATCATCTTCCTCCTGTTGCAGTGCATCCAGGAGGACCATCCGATAATGACCGTTTTCCAGCATTTTCAGTTCTACGGTTCCCTGGATGTTCCCTGTCAGAAATCCACGCAGTTTTTCTCTGTTCTCCGGATAAACGGTACACAGTTCTTCGAGTCGTCCAAGAAATGGCTGCATCCGGCGCTCTTCTTTCAGCTGTTCGTCATACAGTACCAGCCGGTCGGCATCCGGGAAATATTCAAAGACGGAAATACCGGCATATTTCATCAGCACTTTTAATTTTTCCATTCGTTTTTTTCCGGTCAGAAAGCTTTTTTCTCTGTGTCTGATTCTTTCTTTTTCCATATATATTCCACATTCCTTCTATAGTTTTCACCTTTTGTATAATTATAACAAAAGAGAGAAGGAAAAGGAACTATCCAATCGGATAGTCTTGCCTTTTTCTTCCCTCTTTTTTCGACCGGTTTTTATTATTTCTGCGGCGCCGCATATGGATCTCCGGGATTGCGAGATTTTCGCTTTCTATTTTATATTCACGATGATTTGCTTTTTTCCTTTTCCAAAACATGGATGTTATTCTCCTCTGTTATAATTTGTTTCCTGCTCTCTTACAGGGAATTGATAAAGAATGTCACAGTCAGACTGTTCAGGAAGTCCGCAAACAGGCATGTGTATTCTATCCTGTTTTTCGGGGTGCTGTCAGGCAATGATGACGATTATTGTTTTGACCTTTTCGTATAAGCATAGTAGAATAAAAATGATGATTTTGTAAGGGAGGATTTGTATGAAAAACGCAAAGATTTTTAACATTCTCCGGTATATTTTCGGGGTCTTTCTGATCATCGGCGGACTGGGGAATCTGTCGGCTTCTGTTCCGTTCGGACTGCTGATCACATTTGCCGGAATCTTTATTTTTCCATTTGTCTGGAAACTGCTCGGTAAACGGATGTCGTTTGCCCGATGGATTCCTTTTCTGGTGCCGCTTCTGTTCTTTATTGCTGCGACACCGTTTGTTCCGGCAAGTTCGGTGCAGTCGCGGACGATCGTTGTGACCGATGAGACGGATGCTACAGACAGCAGCGTGACCGATACACCGGAAGCCACACCGACCGAAACTCCGACGGCTGCGCCGACACCGGAAGAGACGGAAACGCCAACGCCGGAACCGACGAAAGAAGCCGGGGAGATGAAAGTGCATTTTCTGGATGTCGGACAGGGGTTGAGTATCCTGGTGCAGTCCGGCGGACAGACGATGATCTATGACGGCGGAGACAAAAGCACTTCAAGTTTTGTAGTTTCCTATCTGCAAAAGCAGAATGTTACCACGATCGATTATCTGATTTCTTCGCATTATGACAGCGACCATATGGCGGGGCTGATCGGATGCCTGAGTGCTTTCGATGTAAAAAATGTAATCTCCAGCGATTATGAACATGACAGCAAGCTGTATCAGTCGTTTATCCAGGCAGTTGCGGATCAGGGACTTACGATGCAGCATCCGGCGGTTGGAACGGAATTTTCTTTCGGAACCGGAAGTTTTCAGATTCTGGCTCCGGCAACGATCGATCCGGATGACAGCAATAAAAACTCGGTAGCCATCAAACTGACCAACGGAGAAAATTCCTTTATTTTCACCGGAGATGCGGAAAGTACCAGTGAAGCGGCGATGTGTGCATCCGGCATTGATCTTTCCTGTGATGTGCTGGTTCCGGGACATCACGGTTCTGCCACAGCTACCAGCTGGGATTTCCTTCAGGCGACCGTTCCGGAATATGCGGTGATCAGCTGTGGAAAGGATAACCAGTACGGACATCCGGCGAAGGATGTGATGGACAAGCTGGAATCTATGGATATTCAGGTGTATCGTACCGATGAGCAGGGAACGATTGTTGCCGTCAGCGACGGAACGACGATCACCTGGAATCAGGAACCATGCAATGACTATACGCCGGGTGAAAAAGAAGATCAGGGCACGCAGACGCAGAAAGCGGAGACAGAGAACAGCAGTTCTTCCGGTACAAACACCGGCAAGAGCGGAAAATCTTCCTCGAAAAGCAAGGCGGCTGACGCCAGCGCAGGCAGCTCCATCCAGATCACAGCCACCCCGCAGGTGACGGAGGCCCCACAGGATACTTCTTCCACTTCCAATGAAGAAATGGTATGGATCACGGCTACGGGTTCCAAGTATCATAATAAAAATAACTGCGGACGGACTGACCCGAGCAAGGCAAGTGAAATCAGCCGGTCGGAGGCGGAAAGCCGGGGATATGAGCCTTGTAAGAAGTGTTTTGGGTAATACCTGATATTTGCATGCATCTGTAAAAAACAGCCATAAAACAAAAATCTTTTTTATGATAAGATATTTTGTTTCATGGCTGTTTTTATGTTCCTGTCTATCAGCGGTTGGTTCCGTGAACCGCCTGGAATTTACCCTTTCCCCTTATTGTACGCTCGGATGAATTTTCTCCCCTTTTCGCATCCCAGCTTATTCTACCGTCACGCTCTTTGCCAGGTTTCTCGGCTTGTCGACATCCAGACCTTTTGCCACAGATGCATAATAACCCATCAGCTGCAGCGGAACCACTGCCAGTGAGGTGGCAAAATGCGGATCTGTTTTCGGAATGTAGGTGACGAAATCTGCAGTATCTTCAATATTATAATTGCCGTACGTTGTCAGTCCCATCAGATAAGCACCACGGCTCTTACATTCCACCATATTGCTGACGGTTTTTTCATACAGGTTCGGCTGCGTCAGGCATCCGATCACCAGCGTACCGTCTTCGATCAGAGAGATCGTTCCGTGTTTCAGTTCTCCTGCGGCGTATGCCTCGGAGTGAATATAGCTGATTTCTTTCATTTTCAGGCTGCCTTCCATGCTGATCGCATAGTCGATGCCTCGACCGATAAAGAAAATGTCTTTCGCGTTGACCTGTTTGGATGCAAACCACTGGAGACGTTCTTTGTCATCAATGATCTTCTGGATCTTCTCAGGAAGTGTCTGTAATTCTGCGATCATACCGTCATACTGTTCCTGTGTGATCTCTTCCCTTACTTTTGCAAACTGAATCGCCAGCAGATAGGAAGCGATCAGCTGGGTGCTGTAGGCTTTTGTGGTCGCCACAGAGATTTCCGGACCTGCCAGAGTGTAGAAGACATTATCCGCTTCTCTGGCGATGGAGGATCCGATAACATTGACGATTCCCAAGGTGCGGACACCCTTTGCTTTTGCCTCCCGCAGTGCGGCAAGACTGTCTGCAGTCTCACCGGACTGACTGATGATGATGGCAAGACCATTTTTATCTAACAGCGGTTTCCGGTAGCGGAATTCGGACGCCAGTTCCACACGAACCGGGATTCTTGCAAGGTCTTCGAGCACATACTGGGCTGCCATGCCTACATGATAGGCGGATCCGCATGCCACGATATAGATCTGGCTGATGTTACGGATCTCTTCTTCCGAGAGTCCCACATCATTCAGATCGATCATGCCGTCATGCAGAACAGAATTCAGTGTATCTGCTACGGCTTTCGGCTGTTCATGGATTTCTTTTATCATAAAGTGTTCAAAGCCTGCCTTCTCGGCTGCCTCCGCATCCCATTCGATGACTTTCGGCTGCTTTTCCACTTCATCACCATCCAGATTAAAGAATGTAATTTCTCCTTTTCTGACGCGCGCCATCTCCAGATTGCCGATATAATAGACATTTCGTGTGTATTTTAAGATTGCCGGAACATCGGAAGCGATATAGGACTCCCCATTTTCCACACCGAGGATCATCGGGCTGTCTTTTCTTGCCACATAAATCTCTTCTGGGTACTCCTTGAACATGATCGCCAGCGCATAGGATCCGCGGATACGGACCATGGCATGGGTCAGCGCATCTACCGGTGTGCCCTCGTATTTTTTATAGTAGTAATCCACCAGTTTGACTGCTACTTCGGTATCAGTTTCAGAATAGAAGGTATATCCTTTGCGGATCAGTTTGTCTTTTAATTCCTGATAGTTTTCGATGATACCGTTATGAACCGCTACGACATTGCCATCGTCGCTCATATGTGGGTGGGCGTTATTTTCAGACGGCTCACCGTGCGTTGCCCATCGGGTATGGCCGATGCCACAGGTTCCCGGTACAGAGTCGCCACCGTTTGTTTTTTCCACCAGTTTTTTCAGCCGGCCTTTGGCTTTGATCACTTCTGACCGGTTTTCTCCGTCCCGGACGGCTATTCCGGCAGAGTCATATCCGCGATATTCCAGTTTTGACAGTCCGTCCAGTAAAACCGGGGCTGCGCTGTGCATTCCGGTATATCCTACGATTCCACACATATTATTTTTCTCCTCTCAGATCGTTTGCATCGTTTTATTTGTCTGTGTCAGCCGACTACGTGACCTTTGGCTTTTACTACGCTGACTACCTGGTCAACGTATTTCCGGCAGCATTCCTCGGTCTCGGCTTCCACCATAACACGGAGCAGTGGTTCTGTACCGGACTCGCGTACCAGGATGCGTCCGGTATCTCCCAGTGCCTCTTCTACCGCTTTCACGGCTGCTTTCACATCCGGGTCTTCCTGTGCGGCTGTCTTATCCAGCACTCTTACATTTTCCAGCACCTGCGGATAAATGCTTAAGCCTTCGGTCAGCTGGCTCATCTTTGCTTTTTTTGCCATCATGACTTCCATCATTTTCAGACTGGTGAGGATACCGTCTCCGGTGGAAGCGTATTTTGAGAAAATAATATGACCGGACTGTTCCCCGCCGATCCGGCAGCCGTTCTGGTTCATATATTCGTATACATATTTATCTCCTACCGCAGTCTTCGCATAGCCGATGCCAAGTTCATCGAACGCTTTGTAGAGTCCGAAGTTTGACATGACGGTAGTTACTACGGTGTTGGTCAGAAGTTTTCCTCTCTCTTTCATGTATTTTCCATAAATATAGAGGATCGCATCTCCGTCCACCAGATTGCCTTTTTCATCGACGCACAGGCAGCGGTCAGCATCTCCGTCGTAGGCAAATCCTACATCCAGTCCGTTTTCCACTACATATTTCTGCAGTCCTTCGATGTGGGTGGATCCGGCGTTGTTGTTGATGTTGGTTCCGTCCGGCTGGGCGTTGATCACATAGGTTTTAGCTCCGAGTGCATCAAATACTGTTTTGGCAATGTTCCAGGAACTTCCGTTGGCACAGTCCAGACCGACTTTTTTCCCTTTGAACGAATACATGCCAAGTGAGATCAGATAACCGACATAGCGGTTTCTTCCTGCTACATAGTCCACGGTACATCCGATCCGGTTTTTGTGTGCGTACGGCACTTCTTCGTAAGTCTCACCGAATACTTCCACTTTTCCGTCCAGGTAATCCTCTACGAGAGCGATGGTTTCTTCTTCCATCTTCTCTCCGTTTCCATTGATCAGTTTGATCCCATTATCATAATATGGGTTATGGCTCGCGGAGATCATGATTCCGCAGTCAAAATTATCGGTTCTTGCCACATAGGCAACGGATGGGGTCGTCGTTACATGAAGCAGATACGCATCTGCCCCGGAAGCCACCAGACCACCTACCAGTGTATACTCAAACATATAGCTGGAACGCCGGGTATCTTTTCCGATGACGATTCTCGCCGGAGTGTCATCCCCGTTTCTGCGTTTCAGTTCTCCATAATACCAGCCAAGGAAACGACCGATCTTATATGCGTGGTCTGCAGTTAAGTTTTCATTGGCTTCCCCACGGAAACCATCCGTTCCAAAATATTTACCCATTTTCCCTTTTCCCTTCGTATTCACGTTTCGGCTGCACAGGGCAGCGTCTGTTTTCGTGTGTTTGTCGGTTACTTTCATGATTTTATTGAATTTTTTGGAGATCCAATGGTTCTATCATAGTACAAATGGGGGAATGTTGCAAGTACTTTCACATTTTTCTTAATGAAGTCAGTTCAAATCTTTCTTTTCTTCATTTATATATTTCTTCGCATCCTTTAAAAAGCTCCCTGCGATCAGCAGAATTACTACTCCGATCGGGAAGGCGGCTACGATGCTTACGCTTTGCAGGTTGCTCATTGAACTTTCTGCGAAGAGGAGAGCGATGGGGAGGGCGATCAGCAGGAGACACCACATCAGCTGGATTCCCCGGTGGGGCTGTTCGCCTTCTTCGAGTTTGCGGTAACTGTAGCAGGAGGCTGTCAGGGCGATGGAGTCGAAGGAGGTTGCGTAGAAAGCAATCATCGTCAGAAGTACGACTACCATGATGACCGGCGCGCACGGCAAGGTTTTGATCATGGAGACGATCATTCCATAGAGGTCGCCGTCTTTCAGGTACTGTGCGATAAAATCTGCCTTTCCGGTTACCTGCATTCCCATGGAATAGTTTCCGAGAATGATGAAGCTTACCAGGGTGGATCCCACGCCGAAGACATATCCGCCGAGGATCGTCTGGCGGACGGTTCTGCCGCGGGAGATGCTTCCGATGAAGAATGGAGCTGCCACACACCACACCATCCAGTATGCCCAGTAATAGATCGTCCAGGTCTGCGGGAAGTTTGAGGTTCTCAGCGGATCCGTGTAGGTGGACAGTCCGATAAAATTCTGAATCATCGTTCCCAGCGAGGTCAGCCCTGTCTCAATGATATATCGGGTTTCTCCTCCAAAAAGGAGTACAACCGCCAGCAGACCGAAAAACAGGTAAATACAGATATTTGCCAGTCGGCTGATTCCCTTAAATCCATGCAGCAGAGAATATGTATATACAGCACATGTTATCAGCAGAATAATTACATTGATGACTGTCCGGCTCACTGTAATGTGGAACAGTTCCCCAATGATCGTTGCCATCAGCGGTGTTGCCACACTGAAGGTTGTCGCCGTTCCCGCAAGCAGGGCAAATACTGCCAGCAGATCAATGATTCTTCCTGCCCAACCATCCGTATATTTTCCAAGAATCGGGCGGCAGGCTTCGGAGTATTTCTGGCGGTTTCTTTTTCGCACATGGAGCATGAAACCAAATGCCACCGCCAGTACCAGATAAAATCCCCACGGGATAAAGCTCCAGTGGAACAGCGGATAGACACCAGCCCACTCCTGGATGCTTCCCATTTCCTCCAGATGCGGATCGGTTGCATATAATACCCATTCCGAGAAAGAGTAAAATAAAATATCGGCTGCCAGACCGCAGGTAAACATCATCGCGCCCCAGGAAAAGAACGAATATTTTGGCTTCTCTCCTTTTTCACCGAGTACAATATCTCCGTATTTTGATCCCGCGATATACAGAGACAGCAGGAAAATCCCAAGTCCGATCACCAGATAATACGTGCCGAAGGTGTCTCCGAAGAAAAAGCGGATCTGGCTCAGGATTGCATTGGACTGTTCCGGAAGAAGGAAAAACAGGATACACAGCGCGATCACGATTCCCAGCGGAACCAGTGTGATCATCCAGTCAATTGTTCCTTTTGTATTTGTTTTCTTTTTATTCATCACTATTTTACTCCTTTTCGGTGAGGTAACTGCGGTAGCTGTCATCCAGAGCGATCAACTCTTCCAGGTTGTCCACCTCGATCAGATCGCCTGGATTCATCGGTCGGATGCCAAGCTTGTATTCTTTCGGATAACAGAACATCGCCACATCATCCCAGTAGATTTGTCTGTTTTGCTTTTCTTCAAATTCCACTTCCAGGTGATGTTTCAGCCGTTTTCCATCCTCTTTGCTCCACCGGGAAATGCTGTACAGCTGCCAGCCACCCTTTCCTCCGGTTCTGCAGCAGGAAACGACGATTCCGTCTTCTACCGTCTGCAGCCACTCATCCGTCTCTTCGTCCGTCCAGATACTGTTATAACCGGATCGTTCGAACTCCGGGGAAAGGATCGTTTTGTTATACACGATCTGATCTCCGTCCAGGATCATCGCATTTTCGATATGATCCCGCGCTACATACAGGGAGGAAATGTTGTTGCAGGTGTCATAATAAGGATTTTCTATGATCGTCACGCCCGGATATTCCTTTTCCAGTGTGTAAAACTGTTCTTTCAGATAACCGACTACGATGTAGATTTTCGTAATCCCGTTGTCATGAAGTCCCCGGATCACGGTATCGATCATCCGCACACCATTTACTTTCACCAGCGGTTTCGGTGTGGTCAGCGTGACCGGCCGCATCCGGTTGCCGAGACCCGCTGCCATAATAATTGCCCGTTCTGCTCTGTTCATTTTTTGCACTCCTTTGCTCTGTCTGTTTTTATTCCAGTTCTTCCTGCACGATCTTATAGTATTCTTTCGCATACCGGTACTGCCGCAGCGAATACTCACCAAACTCTACGCCAAGGCTTTTCTTATACTCGCACCAGTTGCTCCACAAAAGTCCGCATGCCGCAATATAACAGTATATCTTGATCCGGATCTCTCTTTTACATCCTTCCGGAAAATACACATCGATCAACGCATCCACCTGTTTCCTTCCATACATCGCATAAATGGCAAACATCGCGATATCCACGTGCGGATCCTGCATCCCGGCGTACTCCCAGTCGATCAGGCGGATCTCTTCTTCTCCGTTTTTTTGTGTAAACAGAAAATTGTCCGGCACTGCATCGATATGCGTCAGCACTTTTTCTCCACTCCACTGTTCGATATACGGGCGTAGCTCCAGCACATGCGCTTTTGTTTTCTGATAATCCCGGTAATCCGACGGTGTACCGTTCCATAACGTTTCATAAAATTCTATCTGACCGAAGATATCAAAAGTATGCTCCACCTGTAGTTTCATCTCATGAAACCGGCGTAGCCGCTTCATGCATTTTGCCACATCGTCCGGATTTTCCGGATCGCAGACTCTTGCGCCTTCCAGAAATTCTGTGATCTTATAGCCATTTTCCGGATTGATATAGGCGATGTCATCGCAGATCTTCTTTCCGTCAATGGTACGATAAACTGCTGCCTCTTTTTTGCGGTCGATCAGCTGCTCCGTTCCCTCGCCCGGGATACGCATAATGTATTTTTTCCCTTTGCTGCTAAATAAGAAGGATCGGTTCGTCATTCCTTTTTTCAGCACGGTGATATCGGTAATTTCATCCTGTCTTACATCGAGTGCCTGACAGATCACCTGGATGGCATCGGTTTTGAGCTGGTTGGAATGGCTGTCAAGTTCCCGCAACTGTTCATAAGTGTTGATTTCCACTACATCGGAACTGTGCACCACCTTAGCTGCAACGATCATTTTATCTTTTCGGTATAATGCTTCTTCCCAGAAAGCACCGTCATACCGGAAATCTCTGCTGAGTTTCTCGATGTTTTCTGCAGCGGTAGCGGCCTCTTCGCCAGTCAGATAACAGATTCCGATCATTGCATTGCCGCCGTTTCCTTCCTGCACCGTGACCAATTCCATTTTTCGGTTGACGCGGACAGAACTTTCATTTTCCACGAGATCGCTGACCATGTACCAGGAGTAGGACTCGTATGCATCGAAGGGATTCTGGTCGCACCAGATATCACAGGGAATGATATAGGCATTTTTCAGATGGTTTCTTACCAGATATACGGAATGTAGATTATTTTTTGTCATGTATTCCGCATTCACCACCAGTTCCACCCCGAACTCATCGATCAGATATTCATATCGCTCTTTCATAAATCCGACCACCACATAGATTTCCCGGATCCCCGCTTCGTGAAGCTGGCGGATCTGACGTTCGATCAGAGGCTCTTTGTTGACTTCCAGCAGGCCTTTGGGAACTTCCGTATTGATTGGAACCATCCGCATCCCAAATCCTGCCGCAAGGATGATCGCCCTTTGCGGGGAACACGCCCGGAATTCTTTTTTCGCTTTTTCGGTTGGCTGCAATTGCTCATCCAGATACTCCTGCACCACCAGTTCTTTCACCGAACGGTTCACCACCCCCAGCGAATGTCCCGAACTCTCTGCCAGGATCCGCTGATTGCTAAAAGGTTCCCGTAATAATATTTTCATGATATCGCTTTCTTGCTTGTTCATATACAGCGTTTTTTCTCCTTTTGTGAACAAATAGTTTTTAAATAACCCGGTCTTCCCCTGGAAAACCGGGTATAGATTACTTTTGATTTACTTTAACACAGTAAAAAGCATTTGTCAAATATTTTCTTTTTCATGGACCAATTTGGGTTATCGCTGCAGTCGTCAAGGTTTCGACTCGTTGCTCGTGCAAATTACATCTCACGGATCTTCTCCTGCAAAATTTTTCCCACAACCTCTGCAAACTGCTGGATATTCTGGATTCGTACAAAATCTCTGCCGAAGATCCGGTGGGCGGTCTGGAGTCCGCGTTCGGTTCCCATGAAGATACCAACGACCTGAATGTTTCTCCGTTTCAGCTGCTGCACCTGTTCGGTGGTGTCTTCCACGGCAATCTGGTCTGTGTATTCCCTGTTTTTGTAAAATGCGCCCTCTGCGGCGATCTGGTCATCCTGCGGGCTGCCGTCTGTGAGTACCAGAAGCAGTTTCTTTTCCTGTTCACTCTGTGCCATCAGATGTCCCGCCCCGCGAAGTGCCAGTCCGTCGCGGTTATTTCCCGCTGCCACATAGGAAAATACTTCTTCTGCTTTTCTGTTTTCCCCATAGGACTGAAACAGCCGCAAAACGGTATAACCTCGAATACTGCAATAGGAATACACCTGTAGCGGGATCCCGCAAAGATCCAGACTTTTTGCGAGAATATATGCCTGCGCCGCGATCTGTTCCTGACTGTTTTTTCTGGAAGAGGAGGCATCGATCAGAATATCCACCGAAAATCCTGCATCAGAGACTTCTTCTCTTTTTTCAAATACCCGAGGATCTTCCAGATACAGTGCACGCCAGACCTGGCTGGCCCGGATATTTCCCTGTCTTGCCTGCACCGGAACATCGTCCATCCGGGCGTCCAGTTCCAGACGGAGTTTTTCTGTCATTCTGCGGATACTGTTCTCATATACTGTCCGGTTTTTCTCGTAATGCTGTCGGTTTTTTTCTGCCTGCCGTCTGCTGTTTTCACGAAATTCCCGGATCTCCCGGGACTCTCTTTTATTTATCGCGCCAGATCCGAAAACCTGACCGATATCCTCTGCTGTGTGGCTCGCTGTTTTGCCGCGATCTGTCGCCTCTCTCTCCGTACTTTCTTCCTGATGCCTTACGGTTGTATTGCTCCCTGTCTGTGTCACCGGCTCTTCCATCGGATATCCCCGTGTGATATACAGATGACTGTTTTTATGATTTTCCGTACACACCTCGTCTTCGAGCAGTTTCTGTTCCCTCGGTGTATAAATATTTGCGCCAAAACATCCCTCGATATATGCCCGGTCTTTTTCTTCATCTCCCTGGCGGGAAAACTGCAACAGATAATGTCTGGCTTTTTCCATCGTTCCGCCATTTCCCGACTCTTCCCATGACAGATCGTCATATCGTTTTGTCTTCACATAGGTCGCATGCATCTTTCCAATCGAATGAAACGCCGGAAGCAGCTTTTGTAGAAAATAGGTTCCCCGTTCTTTTTTTATCATTTTCGGTTCATAGGAAAAATATTTCCATAGAATTTCTTTCATCTTCGCAAGGATCTGTTCGATGCCCATCTCCCCGGTAAAGGTCAGTTCCCGGAGCAGTTCTTCTGTCCGTCCGGATAAACCGGAGGACTTTCCGAGAATCTCCGCGCAGTGACCGTTTCGCAGCTGATCGATCAGTTCATACTCTTTCAGGACACGATATCTTGCCAGGTTTTCCTGCGCGTATTCCTGACGAAGCTCGGCAAGCACCGGACGGTGTATTTTCTCTTTTTCGTATAATGCCTGTTCCAGACCGATCCACAACATTCCCTGATACAGTTCTTCCTGCCTGCCACCGAGCATATGAAAAAATGTTTCCAGCTTTTCAGCATCATACCACTTATAACTGAGTCCGATGATCATGTTTAAATACATATCTGCCGTTCCGTCAGGTGCATAGGCAAGAAACAGCGGCTCCAGACCGTAGTGACCTGCCGCTGCCCACACAAAATTTCTCGCTCTCCGTTCTTCCTGCATCTCCTGTTGTTCCATGTTTCTGTCCTTCTGTTCTATCTCCTGTTTTTTCTGTCATCTGCTGCCTGTCCGTTTTTTTCAAACAGATCCTCCGGTTTCAGTTTTTTCGAGATTCTTCCACGAATCGTATCCTGAATCAGTGTCTGTTCATACGAATCAAAAGTTTTGTTGGTGATTCCCATATCCAGGGCATCCAGTACATCCAGCCCCTTTTCCATCAGTGCCACGCCATCCAGAAGGCCGCGAAGATCCATCGCACGGGAGGAAATCTGTGCATTTTCACATTTTTTCTGAAGATCCAGATAAACAGCTGCCAGTTCTCTTGCCCCGTCGGTTTTCAAAGTCGGATAATGATCCTGTAATAATAAGATCAGATGCTCCTGTGAGATCATCGGCATCTGGATCACCACAAACCGGGATACCAGCGCTTCATTCAGTTCTTTGGTTCCCGCATAGCCGTAATTCATCGTTGCGATAAACCGGGTCGCCGGATGAAGTTCGATCCGTTCATATCCCGGCACATCGATACTTCTTCGAAAATCAAGCGTGCCATGAAGTACTGCCAGCGCTTCACTTTTTGCCATATTGATCTCATCCAGCACGGCAAATCCACCATTTTGCGCTGCACAGCAGATAGGACCCGGTCGGAAAACTACCTCCTGATTCTTAAAGGTATCCATACCGATCAGAGATGCCGCGTCCATATTGACATGGAAAGAGACATCCCAGCGGGGACGCCCAAACACAGCGGCAAGATTTTCCGCGAAAATATTTTTTCCGGTCGCTTTATGTCCCACCAGCAGGATATTTTTTCCGCAAAGAAGCGCCGTCACTGCTTTTTCCCAGATATCCGTTCCATAATAAATATTGTCCGGAACAGGTATTCTGGACTGAAGCTGCTCCTCCACCAGATATTGTTCCCGGAAAGAGAGAATCGATTGTTTTAATTCTGGTCGGATCTGCAGATGCTCTATGATATCAAACACGATTGGTTACTTCCTTTCTTTCTGATTGCTGTAATTATCATATCACAAATCTGTTTTTTGTAAATTTAATTCTGTTGTGAATACACGCCTTTCATGATAAGATATTTGCATAGACTGTTTTATAAGAGGTAAATTTATGGAAAAAAAACAGATTCGCCTGACGATTCCTGCAGTTTTTCTTGCAGCTATCTTACTGATATTTTTCGGTTTCTTTTATTGGAAGGAGCATAAAACATTGATCATTGACCAGGATCCAGCTGTTTATACCTATGAAAATCTGGTGTCTGATACTGATATTTTAAAGTCCCGCTATGCTTCTGTTTTTTCTGCAGACAGTCTTGGAGAAACTGTGGATGGACGGCAGATTCTTCATTTTGTCATCGGGGACAAAGAAGCTTCCAGGAAAATACTGATCAATGGAGGCATCCATGCGCGGGAATACATCACCTGTCAGCTGGTTATGAAGCAGACGGTATCTTTTCTTGAACATCTGTCAAACGGGGATTCTTATGGGGATATTTCCTATGAAGATCTGCTTCGGGATACGGCGATCCATGTGATCTGTATGGTGAATCCGGATGGGATCTCCATCAGTCAGCTGGGACTCGATGGCGTACAGACGGATGCCGTCCGGGAGAATCTGAGCCAGATTGCACAGCTGGATGGGGCTTCTCTTGCTGACAGCACTTATCTGAAACGCTGGAAAGCCAATGCAAACGGTGTGGATCTGAACCGGAATTTCGATGCTTTGTGGGACAGTTATGCAGATCCTGCCGGACATCCCTCCTCCGACCATTACAAGGGAACAGCTCCCGGATGCGAAATCGAGAGTGCTGCCTTGATTCAACTTACGTTACAACAGCAGTTTACCCGCACGATCAGCTATCACACCCAGGGAGATGTGATCTACTGGTATTTCGGGCAGGAGGGGGATCTGTATGACCAGACGCTCTCGTTCGCCAACACCATCGCAGCAACAACCGGTTATCCGCTCGATGCTGATTATCAGTCCCTCGATCCCGCAGGCTACAAAGACTGGGCAATTCAGAATCAGGGGATCCCCAGCCTGACCATCGAAGTCGGACTTCAGGACAGCCCTGTGCCTGCGGAACAGTTTGCAACAATCTGGGCGGAGAATCAGTTTGTGTGGGAAGAAACGCTGAAAATTCGCTGAAATACTTTTGAACCATAATTACATGAAAACAGCCATATAAAAGAAACTTTGAGGGACATCTCATTCTTCTATATGGCTGCTTTTATATTTTATTTCTCTTTAAATCCAACTGTCATCTCCACCAGTGATTGCCAGGCTCAGCAGAGCATCCATTTTTTCTACTTCTTCTACGCCTTCAATTTTTTCAATGAGTTCTGCGGTATCAAGAACATCCTCCAGAGACTCATCCGGGCCGATTTCATAGTCAATCTCTGCTTCACAATCCGGGCAGGGAATTTTTTTCATAGTTTGTAGGGATAAAAAGCGGTTTCCACATTTTTTACATTCATAAAATCCACACTCTCTGGTGCCATCGGGTACATAATACATTGTTATTCTCCTCTTTTCTTTTGACAACAGGTTATCATCCGCCTGTCATCCTTTTTACTTGTATTTCATTTTACCATTCTCACAATCGGATAGCAAGAATATCTGCTGCATCGCATTTTCATCTTGCTATTTTTCCCTGTAGTCGATACAATAACTACAGATGTTTTTCGGCTCACAGAGCTTAACTTGCGGAGCCGACGCAGACTATTATGTAGGGAGATTATATATTATGATACGTTTTAACAATGATTACAATCACGGCGCTCATCCGAAGATTCTGGAGACGCTCACGGTTATCAATAACGATAGTTTTGGAGGATACGGCGAAGACGAATGGTGTAAAAAGGCAGCTGATCTGATCCGTAAAAAGGTGAATTGTCCGGATGCCGCCGTTCACTTTTTCCCAGGTGCTACACAGGCGAACTTTATTGTGATCGCCAGCGCACTCTCTTCTGTACAGAGTGTAATCGCTGCGGATACCGGGCATATTAACTGTCATGAGGCTGCATCTGTGGAAAATACAAATCATAAGATTCAGACGCTTCCAAATAAAGATGGAAAGATTACCGCTGCACAGATTGATGCCTGTGCCCGTTCCTATTACGAAGAAAATGAACCGGAATATTACACAGAGCCTAAAATGGTATACATTTCTTTTCCTACCGAACAGGGAACTTTGTATTCACTCGAAGAGTTGAAAGCGATCCGCAAAGTATGTGATAAATACGGAATGTATCTGTTCGTGGACGGTGCACGGCTTGGATATGGGCTTGGCGCCGCAGAAAATGATATCCGGGTTGAAGACTTTGCAGCACTTACGGATGTTTTTTATTTTGGCGGAACGAAATGTGGCGCACTGTTTGGAGAAGCTGTTGTGATCACTTCGGACAATCTGAAACGCAGATTTAAGGCTTATATGAAACAGAACGGAGCGGTTCTGGCAAAAGGATGGCTTCTGGGATTGCAATTTTATACATTACTGGAGAATGATCTTTATTTTGAAATCACACGGAAAGCAGATATGCTGGCTATGAAGATCCGGGATGCTTTTGCAAAAAAAGGGATTCCTTTCTGGGTGGAGAGTCCTACGAATCAGCAGTTTGTGATTCTCTCCCCTCAGCAGCAGGATATTCTTGGCAAAAATTATACATTTGAAAAAACCGGAAATACACCGGACGGAATTGTTGCAAGATTTTGTACAAGCTGGGCTACTACAGAAGAGGAAGTCGCGCAGTTAATTGCGGATATTGAAAAATTGTAATTGCGAACACATTAAAAAAACATTATTTTATATACGCGGCATTTCTTGTATATAAAATAATGTTTTTAATGCATCTTATACTGTTTTGATCGTCTCCCCCGCCGAGTGTTTCACACTCTCAAACACATCCTGAAACGTTGCTCCGCTCTCTTTACAGAGCCGTGTCACCGACTCGTACTCCGGGTAGACTTTTCTCAATCCATCTTTTTCACAGATCTTTACCTCGGCTTCCCCATAAGGCGTCTGTACTGTTTTTTTCGTTCTCCGAAGCACCGTCCGATCCATGTTCTGTCTGCGGATGCCGATGGTCGTAGTTTCCCGGAAGATGATCTCTTCCAGTTTCTCGCGATCTTCTTCCATACAGATCACATTCAGCTGCCATCCCGGACGGTTTTTCTTCATAAAGACAGGAGTGTAGTGCACATCTCTGGCACCGGCATCCATCAGGGAGCCGAGAACATAGCCAAGCTGTTCACCGGTGCTGTCGTCGATGTTGGCTTCCAGTTTACAAATTTTGTCTTCTCTCTTCTCTTCCGTCTCGATCAGCATCGCGCGGAGAATACCCGGGCACTCGTATTTGCGTTTGCCGGCGCCGATTCCCACATTGAGGATGCGGAATGTCTCAGGGAGCGTTTCTTCTGTGCGGACTGCTGCCGCAAAAGCTGCTCCTGTCGGAGTTACCAGTTCTCCTTCTACCTGTGTCATCCGCAGTTTCAGACCGCTGTTCTGGACAATATTGGTAACCGCCGGAACCGGTACAGGAAGGATACCATGCTGGCAGCGCACGGTTCCCTTTCCCTCACAAAGAAACGGAACGATCACGCCATCCACCTGCAGGCTGTCCATGCAGACCGCAGCTGCAACAATATCCACAATAGAATCTACTGCCCCCACCTCATGAAAATGTACCTGATCCTCCGGTACATTGTGCGCTTTCGCTTCTGCTTTCGCCAGAATCCGGAAAATATGTTTTGCCAGTTCTTTCGCCGTATCCGTCATCTCACACCGGTCAATGATCGGGAAAATATCTCCCAGTCCGCGATGTTCGTGATGATGGTGATGGTGCTTCTCTTCATGCCCAGTTCCATCCTGCGTATGTATCGTTTCCGCCTGTTCCGGATCATAACGATGCTCCTCTGCATGTACATGATCATGGTGATGTTCATGGTCGTGATGATGCTCATGGTCATGTGTATGGCTGTGTCCGTGAAGATACGCCATATCATGATCGTGATTCTCATGCTGTGCATCCAGTTTTACCAGAAAATCCCAGGCGTCGATCCCGGATTTTTTTACCTGTTTTAATTCATAGGAAAATCCTTCCACCGGCATATGATCCAGTACCCGAAACAGTGGTGTCCGGTCTTTCATAAGCCCGGACAGTGCTGCCACCGTCATATCCCCGCTAATTCCTGAATAACATTCCAAATATAATTTCTGTCCCATTTCTTCGTTTCCCTTGTTTTATTTCTTTCTTACTATGAATTCCTTTTATAATGTTCTTTTGCCAGCGTATCACCCAGTCTGGAAAGATCGTAATATTTGTTTACCAGACCGATATCGATGCCTGCCGGACATGGATGACAGTGTTTGCAGTATACGCATTTTCCCTTGGTGTCATCCGGGGTCAGGGTGCTGATGATCGAATAGTTTCTCTCTTCTTCCCTCCAGTGCTTTTCCGATTTCCGGGAAGATTGCGGCATGACCGCCCGCTAGAGCGTGTCTGAAAAAGGCTTTTCGTGAGCTGCGAGTCCCAGTTTGTGGGAGATTTTATCCGAATGAGGGCGGCGTAGCGGGCTACGGCAACCGAATGAGGGTAAAATATACCGCAAAGTGGGGTTTGCAGATTGCGGAAATGATTTTTCAGACACGCTCTAGGTCGATATAATTAATTCCATGATCCAGCGCATAACAGATGTATTATACTCCTTAAACCATACTTCAGGTCAATCCTTTCCGGCAAATTTCATCCGGATTTTTGGGAAAGCTATTTTTTGCACTCTCTGCCTCTCGGATCATCCCATCATATTTTCTATAAAAATCCCATATCCTTTCGTCGGATCGTTAACAAATACATGAGTTACCGCACCGATCAGTTTGCCGTTCTGGATCACAGGGGATCCGCTCATTCCCTGAACGATTCCACCGGTTTTTGACAGGAGGTCGGAATCTGTGATCCGAAGGACAAAGCATTTGTTCGTGTCCCTTGCATTCGCATCAATTTCGAGAATCTCACATGCGTATTCCCGGATTCCATCCCCGATATCGCAGCGGATCGCGGCAGCTCCGGTCTGGATCTCCTGTTTGAGTCCTAGCGGGATCTTTTCCATGGATTCCGTGTATTTACCCGGATCTAACTGCCCGCGGATGCCATACTGGGAATTACCGCTGATCGTTCCAATCCGGTTTTCTTCCCTGTAATTGATCACGCCTCGCAGTTCCCCCGGTGTACCGGCAGTTCCTTTCTGGATTGATAAAATATCCGCATGGTAGAGATCACCATCTGAGATTTCCAGCCGTTCTCCCGTATCCACATCGCTGATTCCGTGACCAAGTGCTCCGAAGGTTCCGTCAGGTTCCACAAACGTCAATGTTCCGATCCCCTGAATATTATCCCGCACCCAGATACCAAGTTTATAGGAACCGTCTGCGGTCTGTACCGGGGTCATTTCCAGCTGAATCGTCTCCTGGTGGCGGATCACCTGCATTTCCATCGGTTCGCCCTGATTTTCTTTCACCAGCTGCATCAGCTGTTTTTTCCCTGTAAGGACTTCTCCGTCAATCTCGCAGATATAATCTCCCGGCTGGATAATATGTTCTGCCGGTGTCCGGCGGATTCCCTCCCGGTCCGTAATCTCGCCGCTGTCGATCACAAGGACGCCTTTTGTCTCCATGTAGATCCCAACGGGCGATCCGCCAGCCAGCACTTCCTGCTTCTCCACGGTATTGACTTTGATCGTTTTTAATGGAAGTACACCAAGCCAGCTGCACCGGATCTGATAGCTGTCATTTTGCGAAACCTCCACGGTCTCATCGTAAGAGATCAGCGGATCGTCAAAAAATGTCTCCCAGTCCGTCTCCTCGTCTGCATAGACAAACAGTTCATCCGGTATGTTTTCCTTCAAAGTTCCATATATTAATACAAATAAACCCAGCAGCGTCCCCGCCAGAGCGTACCACAAAAATTTTCGATATTTTTTCTGTCTTTCCTGCAAGTTTCCGCCACATCCTTTCGTTTTTGTCTTCTCCGTTAGTATGTGACAAAGCGTTTATTTCACACTTGCAGTTTTTTGTTGTTTTTCATTATTTATCCAGAAGCTTGGAAAATTTTTCTGCGGACATCGGCTTATAATAGTAGAAACCCTGTAAGTAATCGCAGCCATGCGCACGCAGGAAATCACTTTGCTGCTGATTTTCAATGCCTTCTGCAACGACTTTCATTCCCATCCGATGCGCCAGATCAATGATCGATACCACGATTGCATCGCTTTTTTGATCTTTTCCGATTTTTTTGACAAATCCCATATCCAACTTCAAGGCGTCAAACGTATAATCTCGTACCGTCTCGAACGTGGAAACTCCGGTTCCAAAATCATCCAGAAAAATCTGAACGCCCTGTTGTCTCAGACTTTCCAGGAATTCTTCTCCCTGCGTGCTGATAATTGTGCATGCAGATTCAATAATCTCATATCGAAAATACTGTTTCGGAACCTTTGTTTCCTGAATCTCCGTAAAGATCCGCTCCGTCATCCGCCCGTCCATCAGATCCATCCTTGAAAGATTCACTGCCACCGGAACCATCCGTTTTTCCTGACAATACCGTTCTTCCTGAAACCGATGAACCGTCTGGTCAATATAGGTATCCAGTTTTGTGATATATCCGCTGTCCTCCAGTTCCGGTACAAACACCGACGGAACCATCGGTTCTGCCCCTGAACTGTTCCAGCGAACGAGCGCTTCCGCTGATACAATTTCCCCGGTCTGTCCATCTACCACCGGCTGGTAACAGACTACGAATTCTTCCTGTTCCAGCGCCTTTTCCAGATTCAGAAGTGCCAGATTTTTCTGCCCGTACTCGGTCTTCATATTCTCCTGATAAATCTCATACGGCTGCATATACTGGTTGGAAATCTTATTTTTTGCCATTTTTGCCAGATCGCACATCTGAGAAACATCCAGATCACAGTGCTCCGGAATGTAATAAATTCCACAGCGGCCGTAGATTTCCACCTGTTCCCCGCGGATCCGCACCGGATACTGCAACAGTTTTCCCAGTTCGGAAAGTTCCAGATTCTTCACATCGACGAGTGCATGGAACCGGTCAGCAGATACCCGTCCCAGTGCCAGTGGGCGAAGCACGCTGTTCTGGATCCGATCCATATAGGAGCGGATGATCTTATCCCCATTTTCATAGCCATAGACATCATTCAAACCAGAAAACTTGCGGATATTAAAATAAATTACAGCAAACTGATACTGATCTGCATTCTTTTTCAAAATATGCTCTGTCTTTCGAAGAAATCCGCTGCGGTTCAGATAACCGGTCAGAGGATCCTTTTCCATCTCCACCGTCCGGTCTTCCACTGCGATCAGCACCTCCCGGTACTCTTTATCCAGCCATCGGTAAGTATATCGTTCTGCTCCGCGCTCCTCATTATAAACCGTAAGTGAATATGTCCCTGCCATCTGTAAGTTTTCTTCCATATAGTCCAGACGAGTGGAAGTTACAAACCAGTCTCTGTCTTTCTTTTCCACCCGATGTTCACACAGTTTTTCAATAAACTCACGGTATTCCAGCGGCTGGTCACAGACCAGTTCCATATCATCAAATGTATGTTTCCGTACAAATACTGTTTTTTCCTGAATATCCAGCACAGCGATCATCCGGTATTTATCCTGTAAAAGTACCTTGCTGATCACCCGATTGACATACGGGATGGTATCATTTCTCCAGATTGCACAGCACTCGATCGTGTGTTTCCGGGGATGTTCAAACATCTCTATATTTACATGATAATAAGTAATGTACTTTCCTTTTCTGAACCGGTAGCCAAGCTGTACCTGTCTTTGCCCCGACTGGAAAAGCCGCAGCAGTTCTCCCTGCATAAAAGTACGACGGAATTTCTGTTCTTCTTCGTTATCCATAATGTACGGATAAATCTGCTTTTTCAGCCACGCCGTGACTCCACCGGCGCGCCCTGTCTCGCCTTCCCAGCACGCCTGTTCCGGGTTTTTTACTTCCCATACGATATTATTCGAAATGTCAATATACAGACCATACTGATCCCCGTCTTCTCCGAGAAGCATCAGTCGCTGTATCCGTTTTTCGTAGGATGTCTCTTTTAAAGATCCTCCCATGGTATTCCCCCTATAGTTCTTCCTTCTTCTTTCGTGCCAGTTCTTTCATCTCTTTTGCGCTTTCCATCGTATGTTCGGTGATCTGCGCGCCACCAAGGATCCTTGCAATCTCCTCTACCGAAGCGTCTTCATCCAGCAGACGAATCTGTGTTCTTGTCACCTGATGATCCGTCTTTTTGGCGATCTCAAAATGTTCATCCGCCATCGCTGCGATCTGCGGCAGATGCGTGATACAGATCACCTGATGGTTTCTTCCGATCACTGCCATCTTCTCCGATACTTTCTGTGCCGTTCTTCCGCTGATACCGGTGTCGATCTCGTCAAAGATCAGCGTCTCTGTCTCATCTTTATCCGCAAGGATCGTTTTGATCGCCAGCATGATACGGGAAAGCTCACCGCCGGATACCACTTTTGCCAGCGGTCGTAACGGTTCTCCCGGGTTTGTGGAAATCGTAAAGCAGATTTTATCGTTTCCATTTGCCGTATAGTGTTCCGTAATCTCAAAATTAATCTCAAACTTCACATCCAGGAAATTCAGATCCTGTAATCCCTGAATGATCCGCTCTTCCAGCTGTTTTCCATAATTTTTACGCAATTCAGACAATTCACCACAGACAGCTGCCAGTTCCTCCTCCGCTTTCTGCGTCTCTTTTTCCAGTTTTTCTTTATACTGTTCAAAATGATACAGGCGATCCAGTTCTTTCTGCTTTTCTTCCTGGCATGCCAGAATCTCTTTTACGGTAGAACCGTATTTCGCTTTCAGACGGTTCAGCAGGTTCAGTCTCTGTTCTGTCTCATAGAATTCTTCCTCGGAAAACGTCATATTTTCCACATAGTCGCTGACTTCACGATTCACATCAGATAGCAGACTTTCCACATCCTGTAAAAGGCTTGCAATCTGCTGCAGCGCTTCATCGACTCCAAGCATCCGGTTTGTCTCCTGTACGGCCCGGCCGACCAGATCCTGTGCGCCATTGTCGTTGCCTGTATAGCCTCTGACTGCTGCCATCGCTTCGAGGATATTTCTGCTCGATGACATCTTTTTGTACTGTTTTTCCAGTTCTTCATCCTCACCCGGGCGAAGTCCTGCTTCCTCGATCTCCTGCAGTTCAAATGCCAGAAAAGAAATTTCCCGTTTTCTGGTTTCTTCGTCCAGTTGATAGGATGTCAGTTCTTTCTTTTTCTGACTCCAGATCTGAAAATGCTCCCGGACGGTCTGTTTTTTCTCCTGAATTGCTTCTTTCCCGTAGGCATCCAGAATCTTTAACTGCTGATCCTGGTACAACAAGGACTGGTGTTCGTGTTGCCCGTGTATATCCAAAAGAAGAGAAGAGATCTCCCGGATCTGGGCAGCCGTACAAACCTCACCATTTAATCGGCTGATACTCCGGTTTCCGGTGAGTTTTCTGGATATAATGATCTGCCCTTCTTCCACAGAGATTTCCTTCTCTTTTAATCGTTCCACGCATCCTGGATTGTCCACCTGAAAAATGAGTTCCACCAGCGCAGGTTTTTCTTCATCGCGCAGCATTTCTCTGGACATTTTCTGTCCGAGTGCAAGGTTTACGGAACCCATCAGGATAGATTTACCGGCTCCTGTCTCACCGGTAAGAATATTTAATCCCGGCCCGAATTCCACTTCTGCCTCATCGATGAGGGCCAGGTTTTTTACATGTAAATATGTTAGCATTCTGCTCCTTTTTAAGTAATGTACTCCATGTTAATAAAAATTTTGTCTATACAATCATTTTCCGAATCTTTTCCATCAGTACCAGACCTTCGTCTGCACTTCGTGCCACACACATCAGCGTATTGTCCCCTGCGATGCTGCCTACAATCTCCGGAATCTGCATCTCATCAAGTGCTGCAGCGGCCGCCATCGCCATACCGGATACGGTCTTTACGACCAGGATATTCTGTGCCAGATCCATCGACTGGAAAGAGGTACGCAGCACATTCGTGTATTTTCTGCTCATCTCCTGATCGACGCTTTGCAGTACCGCATAGCGGGAACCCCCGCCCGGTTTGGATATTTTCGTCAGTTTCAGTTCCCGGATATCTCTCGATACCGTTGCCTGTGTCACCTGAAAACCGCTTTCGTTCAGTTTTTCTGCCAGTTCCTCCTGCGTCTCGATATCATACTGACTGATCAGACGGATGATCTGGGAATGTCTCTCTATCTTCATGATTATTCGCTCCTAATTATTTCGCATCTTCTTACGAAGAATTTCCAGAAAACTAATGTTGTTGATCTTGATGATCCTGGTTGCCTTGGTTGATTTTTCGATCCGTATCCGGTCACCGGTCACCATCGGCATCGCGGCTGCACCGTCAAAATACGCCATGCCGCTCTCGATACTGCCATCTCTTCCCTCTCCCAGTTCCACCTCGATCACATCTTCCGGTGAAAATACAATGCTTCTGGTATTCAGGGTATGCGGTGCCAGCGGTGTCATCAGAATCATGGATGCCGCAGGAGATATGATCGGACCACCGGCAGACAGACTGTAGCCGGTCGATCCCGTCGGCGTGGAAATAATGATTCCATCCGCCTTGTAGGTGTTCAGATAAGTATCATTGACATAATTGTTAAACCGTACCACACGCAGAGAGCCCTCTCTGCTAATCACAATATCATTCAGGGCGATATCGCTGCCCGCTGCCTGCCCTTCATGGATCAAGGTTCCGAACAGCATCATTCGCTTTTCAATCGTAAACCGGTCACTCATCAGCCGGTCCATCGCCGGGTAGATCGAATACTGGTCGATCTCCGCCAGATAACCGAGCGTTCCCATATTAATACCAAACAACGGAATCTCCAGATCCACCACGTCCCTTGCTGCCTGAAGAAGCGTTCCATCTCCCCCAAGCACAATGATACATTCCGTTCCCTCCGGGATCCGCTCCGGATCTGTATACGAATAGGACTGTCCTTCTTTCTTCTCACCTGCCGGCAGAATCACACATTCTTTCTGATGATTTTTCAGATAGTCTGCAATCTTTCCGGCAACCGCCTGATTCTTCCCTCTTCTGTTTTCTGCTCCGTTGACTATGATCGTAAATTTATCCATGATGCTCACTCTCTGTTTCCCGTATCATCCTGTATTTTCAGCGTTTCTGTGCAGGATGCGGGGTTGTTGATGACAGTTCTTCGTGTGCCGCCTCCACGACTTTTGCAATCTCAAATGGTACTTCCTCGCAGTGTTCTCCTTCCGGAAGTTTTTTCAGATGCAGCAGGTATTCAATATTTCCCTCCGGTCCCTTGATCGGGGAAAATTCCAGATGACACGGTGCAAAAGAAATACTCTGTGCATACGCGGTCACCATCTCGATGACCTCCCGGTGCACTGCCGGATCTCTCACCACACCTTTTTTGCCTACTTTTTCTCTTCCCGCCTCGAACTGCGGTTTGATCAGACATACGACCTCTCCGTCTTCGGTCAGCAGATTTCTCACCGGAAGAAGAACTTTGGTCAGAGAAATAAATGATACATCGATCGAAGTAAACTGGGATAATTCCTGAATATCTTCCGGCACGACATAACGGATATTGGTCCGTTCCATGCAGACCACACGCTCATCATTTCTTAATTTCCAGTCCAGCTGTCCGTGTCCGACATCGATGGAATATACTTTCACCGCACCGTTTTGCAGCATGCAGTCGGTAAATCCTCCGGTAGAAGCTCCGACATCCATGCAGACCTTATCTTTCAGCGTAACACCGAAGTGTGTCATGGCTTTTTCCAGTTTCAGTCCACCTCGGCTGACATACGGTAAGGTATGTCCTTTTACCGTGATCTCTACCGTATCTTTAAACATGGATCCCGCTTTATCTTCTCTCTGTCCGTCAACCAGCACATTGCCCGCCATAATGATCGCTTTCGCTTTTTCTCTTGACGGTGCCAGTCCACGGCTGACTACCAGTACATCCAATCGTTCTTTCATTCCTGTATCTCCTGTCTTATTTCTGTATCTGCAGTTTTGCTCTGTCCGTAACTGTTCACTGCTTTCACAGTTACGCATACTGAATAACTACTTCGTTTTTACTTTCGTCTGCCACTGAAGCACCCGTTCTGTCACCGAATCACTGTCCATCTGCTGCTGACGCATCAGATCCTCCACACTTCCATGCGGCACAAACCGGTCTTCGATCGCAACGATCCGCACTGCCGGACCATGCATTCTGCTTCCATAATATGTCATCACCTGTTCTCCGAAACCGCCGGATTTTACATTTTCTTCCATGGTGACGATCAGACTGTGATCTTCTTTTATAATATCCAGAAGCTCCGTATCCAGTGGTTTCACAAACCGCATATTTACCAGTGTCGGTTCATATCCCTTTTTACGGAGATTTTCTGTCACCTGTACGGCCGTCCGTACCATATTTCCCACTGCCAGAATGGCAATTTCTTTTCCTTTTTCCAGAACTTCCGCTTTTCCCATCTCGATCGGTGCCCGGTACTCTTCCAACTCGGTATAGGCTTCGCCTCTCGGATATCGGATTGCCACCGGACCGTTCTGCCGGATGGCAAATTTCATCATATCGGAAAGTTCCCATTTATTTTTCGGTGCCATGACGGTCATATTCGGCATCATGGACAGGTAACTTAAGTCAAAACATCCATGATGTGTCTCTCCATCACTTCCCACTAAACCTGCGCGGTCCACGGCAAATACGACCGGAAGATTCTGCATACACACATCGTGCAGGATCTGATCGATCGCGCGCTGCAAAAATGACGAATAAATCGCGACCACCGGGCGAAGGCCTCCAAGTGCCAGTCCCGCAGCGAAAGTCACCGCATGTTCTTCTGCGATTCCCACATCAAACAGGCGATCCGGGAACATATTGCCGAACCGTTTCAGTCCGGTTCCCGGTACCATTGCTGCCGATACCGCCACTACATCCGGTTCCCGGTCGCCGAATTTTCGCATGACTGTTGAAAAAATGTCGGTATAGGATGGATTTCCATTCGATTTTGGAAGTCCGGTCTCTATCTCATAAGGTGCTGCCCCGTGAAATCTGGCCGGATGGCGCATCGCCGGTTCATATCCACGGCCTTTTTCTGTCAGCACATGGATCAGTACCGGACCCTGCTTCCGTTTTGCTTCCTGCAACACTTTTCCCAGTTGCCGCATATCGTGTCCATCCACCGGACCAAGATAAGTCAGTCCCATATTTTCAAAAAGCATTCCAGGAATCACCAGCTGTTTGATGCTGCTTTTTGTCTTATGAAGTGCATCCACCATGCCATCTCCCACTTTGGGAATCTTTTTCAGAGCGTTGGTTACGCCCATTTTCAGCTCTGTGTACGGTGCCGCCGTCCGGATATGATCCAGATAGGAAGACATCCCACCCACATTGCGGGTGATCGACATCTCATTGTCATTCAGGATAATAATAAAATTCTTCTTTAATTCCGCCGCGTTATTTAACGCCTCATACGCCATACCGCCGGTCAGCGCACCGTCACCGATCACGGAGACAACCTGATAGTCCTCTCCCTTCAGATCCCGTGCCTGTACCAGACCAAGTCCCGCGGATATCGAAGTAGAACTGTGACCAGTGTCAAAGGCATCGCAGTCACTTTCTTTTCTCTTCGGAAATCCACTTAAGCCACCCGTCTTTCGAAGGGTGGCAAACTGTTCTTTTCTTCCTGTCAGAATCTTATGTGTATAAGCCTGATGACCTACATCCCAGACCAGCTTATCTTCCGGAAAATGTAAAAATCGGTGCAAAGCAATGGTCAGCTCCACCACACCCAGATTCGATGCAAGGTGTCCGCCGGTCTCACTGAGCGACCGAATCAAAAAATCACGGATTTCCTGTGCCAGCTGCTCACATTCCGAAAGAGATAATTGTTTTACATCATTCGCCTCTTTGATCTTTTCCAGTATCATACGCATTCATCCTTTTTAATTTCTCCTGTTCACCAGATATCCTATCAATTCCCGGAGAAATTCATTTTTCTGAGGAAATGTATCCAGAAGTTCCAGTGCTTCCTCTGAAATTCTCTCCACGTCCTCCGCCGCACCCTCAAGTCCGCGAAGTGTCACATAGGTCTGTTTCTGATTCTTTTCATCGCTGTGAATCGGTTTTCCCAGTTCTTCTTCCGTGCTTGTCACATCCAGGATATCGTCCCGGATCTGGAACGCCAGCCCTACTTTACTGCCGATCTGTTCCATCTGCGCGGTCTCTTCCTCTGTGGCTCCTGCCAGAATCGCTCCCACCATCAGGGAAGCCTCAATCAGAGCCGAGGTTTTGTTTTCATATATATAATCCAGCATCTGCCGCTCCATGGGTTTTCCTTCGTTGGTCACATCCACGCTCTGTCCCCCGAGCATTCCGTACACGCCAGTCTTTCTCGTAAGTAATGCCATGGCTTTTCCAATCGCCGGATTCGCCGGTTCCATGGAAAATGCCGCACTGGCTGTCTCATATGCATAATTCAGTAATGCATCGCCGCTTAAAATCCCCAGTGCCTCCCCATATACTGCATGGGTGGTCTTTTTTCCTCTCCGGTACTGATCGTTGTCAATGGCCGGAAGGTCATCGTGAATCAGAGAAGAGGTATGGATCATCTCCATCGCTGCCTGAAAAGGCTCAATGACAGCTGATGTCCCTCCAAACATCCGATACGCCTCGCCCATCAGGATCGGTCGCAGCCGTTTTCCTCCGGCCTCCATGCTGTAATTCATCGCTTCCGCCAGCCGTGCGGCAAATCCTTCTTCTTTTGGAAGATAGTTTCGGATGATCTCTTCGCATTGCTCTTTCTTTTCCTGCAATTCTTTTTCAAAATTCACTCTATTCACCAACCTTACGGGATTTTCTCATTATTTTGTAATCGTTATCATCTTTTCGTAACTGTTCAGTTCCTTCACAGTTACGAGTCAAAATACATTTAAAATCACCTTCGGTGATGGCATTTTGACTTGTATGTCTCGGGATTTTGGCATATTCATGCCAAAACACCTCGCGGGATACTTCCTACTGAATCGTTATCATTTTTTTCTCAACCGTGTCAATCTTACTGTTACACGTTTTCACCAGTTCCATACCTTTCTGATATAAAGCAAAGGAATCTTCCAGTGAAATATCTTTTCCTTCCAGCTGTTCCAGGATCGCATCGAGTTCCTGAAACGCCTCTTCCATGCTTACTGTTTTTCTTGGCATATTTTCTGTCTCTTTTCTATTTCTAACGCCTGTCAGCGACAACTATTCACAGTTATCCGTTTCTTTGCCTCTGCTGACGATCCACGCATCCGAGTTCTCTGTTTTTTCTACGTTCGACCAGATCACACCGTCTTTGACATAAGTCTTCATCCGTTCTCCCTCCCGTACCTGTCCTACGGAAGAAATCCGGGTTCCGTCCTCATGTTCCATATAGCCGAGCCCCTGCTGCAGTTTTTCAAGCGGAGATACACCGCGCAGTCGTTCCGCATACAGATACAGCCTGGTTTTCTCTGTCTGTAACTTTTTTTCCATCCGCTCGGTAAGTTTCTCTTCTGCCCGCAGCAGATACATTCGTTTCTCCCGGATCTGGTTTTCCGGACTGAGATATGCCAGACGTGCTGCTTTCTCCGTCAGTCTCTGCCTGGTCATCTCCAGTTTGCTGTCCATGGACAGTTCCAGTCTCCGCACATAACCCGCGAGTAGCTCCTGCCACACACGATAATCAAAAACAGCAAGTTCCGCTGCCGCCGACGGTGTCGGTGCGCGAAGATCCGCCACATAATCGGCAATCGTCACATCCGTCTCATGACCTACCGCGGAAATGATCGGGGTAGAACAGTGAAAAATCGCTCTTGCCACAATTTCTTCATTAAATGCCCACAGATCCTCCATAGATCCGCCGCCACGACCGACAATGATCACATCCACGCCAAGCTGATCCAGCGCTTCGATTCCTTCCACGATGCTCTCTGCCGCACCCTCTCCCTGCACCTGCGCCGGGTAGAGGATGATCTGCACGTATGGATTTCTCCGGGCTGTCACATTTCGGATATCCTGAATCACCGCACCGGTGGGCGCTGTCACCACACCTACTGTCTGAACGAATGACGGAATCGGCTGTTTGTATTCCGGTGCAAACATTCCCATCTCTTCAAGTTCTTCTTTTAACGCAAGAAATCGTTCATAGAGAATCCCTGCACCTTCCAGTGTGATCTTTCTCGCATACATCTGGTATTTTCCATCGCGTTCGTATACGTCCACACTGCCCGTAACAATCACCCGGTCACCGTTTTTCATCGCAAACGCCAGCCCTTTTCTCTGTCCCGCAAACATCACGCACGCCAGAGATCCACTGCCATCTTTCAGTGAAAAATAAATATGCCCGGAACTGTGGTATTTGCAGTTGCTCACCTCACCGCCTACGGAGATCCGGCTCAGCATAAAGTCCTGGGTGAACATATTTTTAATATATCTGTTGACCTGTTCTACAGAATATACACTACTCATCGGCTTCTTTCGCCAGTTTTCCCAGTACACCGTTGATAAATGCCGGTGCTTCGTTTCCGCCGAATTTCTTTGCCAGTTCTACGGCTTCGTTGATCGCTACTTTTCCCGGTACATCATCGTCGTAACGCAGTTCATAAACTGCCAGACGCAGGATAGAAAGTTCTACTTTTCCCATACGGCTGGTTTTCCATCCTTTGCTTGCCTCGTTCAGTGCTTCATCGATCTCCGGCAGTTTTTCACGGATTTTTTCAAATTTGTCCTGAATATAACTCTGATCTTTGTCCTGGATGTCTTCGATTCCTTCCAGATACAGTTGCTTCTGTTCTGCCATCTCCTGATTGTCGTTAAATTCTGTCATGAACAGCAGCTGAAAAATGCTTTCTCTTAATTCTCTTCTTCCCATGGTTTTCTCCTCGTATTCGTCAGTAGTAAAAAAGGGAGCCTCATCCAGACCCCCTTTCCTTCCGTCCTGCGTTCTATTTTATTTTCCTTCTTCCAGTGCTACACTGGCAATGCTGATGTTTACATCGGAAACTTCCAGACCAGTCATATTTTCAATGGCTGTTTTTACTTTTTCCTGTACTTTCTTGCAGGTTTCCGGAATACTGTATCCGTACTCCAGATTCAGGTTCAGATTCACGCATACCACGTTCTCCAGAACATCTACTTTTACACCTTTGGACAGGTTTTTCATACCCAGTTTTCCAACCAGTTCGTTGGTGATGTTTCCTGCCATAGAAGCCACGCCTTCTACTTCGGTCGCTGCCAGACCTGCGATAATTGCCACAACTTCATCTGCAATCTGTACTTTTCCAATGGTCTGATCGTCATATATGGTATACGTGTCACGCATATCTTTTTTATTTTCTGTCATCTCAAACCCTCCTTATAATCAAGAGTTGTCCTGATTTTTTCTGATTTTTCAGTCAGGAACCATTATTTATATTTATTATATCAAAAAATTGCGTAAATTAAAAGGGGAATTGCCTTAGTTTTTGCTGAATTCTTCCAATTTCAGGTTTTCGTTTCGATCCAGTGTCATACCTACGCTCCAGGAGTTTACGAACAGGAGCAGCGGATTGCCCTTCATGTCTTTTACCTTCTTCATATCGGAGGTTCCGGTCAGTTTTTCCACATCAACTTCTTCTTTGTTAGCGATCCAGCGGATATGTTCGTATGGCAGGTTTTCCAGACGGATATCTACGTTGTACTCGTTTTCCAGACGGTATTTTAATACATCAAACTGCAGGACACCGACAACGCCGACGATGATCTCTTCCATTCCTCCCATGTATTCCTGGAAGATCTGGATAGCACCTTCCTGTGCGATCTGGTTGACACCTTTGACGAACTGTTTTCGTTTCATGCTGTCTAACAGACGGACTCTTGCAAAGTGTTCCGGTGCAAAGGTAGGAATTCCTTCGTAGGCAAATTTTTTACCCGGTGTGCACACGGTATCTCCGATGGAGAAAATACCCGGGTCGAAAACGCCAATAATATCTCCTGCATACGCCTCTTCTACGATATGGCGATCCTGTGCCATCATCTGCTGTGGCTGGGAAAGTCGCATCTTTTTATCGCCCTGTACATGGTAGACTTCCATTCCGGCATCGAATTTGCCGGAGCAGATACGCATAAATGCGATTCGGTCTCTGTGGGCTTTGTTCATGTTTGCCTGAATCTTAAAGACAAACGCGGAAAATTCTTCCGTCATCGGATCGATCACGCCACAGTCTGCGGTTCTTGGCAGCGGTGAGGTGGTCATCGTCAGGAAATGCTGCAGGAAGGTTTCCACACCGAAGTTTGTCAGAGCAGATCCGAAGAATACCGGAGAGAGTTTTCCGCAGCTTACAGCTTCCATGTCAAATTCTGCGCTTGCGCCGTCTAACAGTTCGATCTCATCCATCAGCTGTTCTTTCTGATCTTCATCCATGACTTCGTCGATTTTTGCATCGTCGATATCGATTTCTTCGATATGGCCTTCTTTGGTTCCTTTCATGGTATCGGAGAAGGTCAGGACTTTTTTGGTATCTCGGTCATAGACACCGCGGAATTTTTTTCCGGATCCGATCGGCCAGTTGACCGGGCAGGTCGGGATACCGAGTTCTTTTTCGATATCGTCTAAGAGTTCGAAGGTGTCGTTGGCATCGCGGTCCATTTTATTGATAAATGTAAAGATCGGGATGTGGCGCATGGCACAGACTTTGAAGAGTTTTCTGGTCTGTGCTTCCACTCCTTTGGATGCGTCGATGACCATGACGGCGGAATCGGCTGCCATCAGGGTTCGATAAGTATCTTCGGAGAAGTCCTGATGTCCCGGGGTGTCCAGGATGTTGATGCAGTAGCCATCGTAGTTGAACTGGAGTACGGAGGATGTTACGGAGATTCCTCGTTCTTTTTCGATTTCCATCCAGTCGGATACGGCGTGACGGGCGGTTGCTTTTCCTTTTACGCTTCCGGCGAGGTTGATGGCGCCGCCGTAGAGAAGGAATTTTTCAGTCAGGGTGGTTTTTCCGGCATCGGGGTGGGATATGATGGCGAAGGTTCGCCGTTTTTGAATTTCTTTTGTGTAGTCTGTCACAGGGGTTTTCCTCCATTTTTCGAATTGGGTTTTGTTGGTTTGTTATTTGAATTCCGGTTGCTTTTATATATGTAGGAACCGGATTGGGTTTTTGCTCATACGGTAGATATTGTAGTATATGGGATTTGGGGATGTCAAGGGGTTTTTGTGGAGGTTTTGTCTAGGGGCCGAAACAGAACCCGGGGGCAGGGGGTGGAACAACCGCTGCCCCCGGGTTCCGTTTCTTGTTACTGGCTAAAACTGACGTGGATGGAAATTTAAAGATATCTGATAGTAAAAAGCGACTGATTTTTTATATGTTATATTATACATATAAGAAATTAGTCGCTTTTTGTTCTTTATTCTTCTGTTAATTCCTGTTTGATATAAGTTAAAAAGGTTTCGGCGAGTGGGGTTAGGGGGGTGTTTTCGCGTTTTACATAGCCGAAGGTTATTTTGCTGGACTCGTGGGTGAGGCGGATGCTGGGGCGGGATTTTGTTTTGGCTGGGGTGAGAGTGTCACCGCTGATGTTGGCGAGGTTTCCGTGATCCAGCATTTTTTCCATGATGTAGTCGCTGTTGGTTACGACGGAGACGTCGATTTTACCGAGGGTCAGGTTGTCGTCTGTGTCCAGTTTCCAGCCTTCGTAGTTTCTGGCGTCTTCGAGGAAGTTCTGGATATAATGTAGATTCTGAATTTCTTCCTGGGTGAGCGGTTTTCCCTCTTTTTGCAGGTGTCCGCCGCCGGGGTACAGGCAGGTGTCCAGTTCTTTCAGGGGGACGAATTCCAGTTGTTTTCGTACCAGCAGGTATTGCAGATCGGTCTGCTGGCGGGTGGTCACGTAGAGGAAGCCGAGTTCGTCTTTGTATTCATGGATGCGTTCCAGCACTTCACGCATTTTTCCCGTGTGTGCCTGACAGTGCAGATTTTCTTTTCCATGCAACTGATAGAATTTTACAAAGCAATCCGCCATCCAGGAACTCGGATTGAACGAAATATTCAGCCACTGGGTGTCTCCCGCAGTGGACAGTTCTGCCATCGCTTCCACATTTTCCAGTACACGGCTGGCGTAAGCGTACGCCTGTTTACCGTTTGGTGTCAGGCTGATTCCGTGGGGATTTCTGATGAAAAGGGATGCCTGCATCTCCTCTTCCAGTGCCCGGATCACTTTACTCACGCTGGACTGCGTGGTATACAAAACAGATGCCGCCTCGCTGAAAGAGCCGACATCTGCACAGGTTATGAAGCATTTTAACTGTTTGATATCGATCATAAGTCACCTTTTTTTCCACAGACTGCAAATAATGGGGTCGGATTATAGAATGCATTTTTTTCCATATAGACACGCTGGCTGACTCCCACATCAATCTGGAACTGCTGCACGCCGCTGTTACTGAGAGCCTCCAGATCCCAGGCAGGGCGGGCGTAATTGCTGATGGAGAGCTGGCGTTTGATATCTTCGCACTCCTGCATCAGTGTATTTTCAATCTGGTTATGAGCGTGATTTTTCGGAAGATCTGAGGTGTCTGTAAAATCAACGGCTCCGTAATTGGCGTCAAAGTTTAACAGCACACCGCCCGGTTTCAGCACGCGCATCCATTCTTTATAGGCTTTCTGCGCATCCGGAAGCGTCCAGGTCAGATTTCGGGAAATCACGAAGTCAAAGGTATTGTCATCGTACTCCGGATTTTCCGCATCCATCACATGAAATTCACAATCTGCCCCTTCTTCTTTCGCCAGTTCTCTCGCATGGAGGATCATATCCGGTGTCAGATCGATACCGGTTACCTGATGCCCTCTCTTTGCCAGCAGAATCGTGAAGAATCCGGTTCCACATCCCACATCCAGAATCCGCAGATGTTCCCCTTTCGGTAAATACTTATCAATTTCTTCCATCCAGCGTCCCGCCAGCGGACTATGCAGTTCTTCTCTTCGCTGTTCTTTAAAATCCGAGCTTCGTTTCGTCCAGTAACCGGCGATTTTCTCTTTCCGGTCATCTTTTTCGTAGGCGATTCTTCCGTAGGCGATCATCGGTCCTTCTTTTGTGACCTGTAAACTTCCGGTCTGGAAAAGGATCACACCATCATACTCACCATAACTTGTCTCCAGTGTTTTTCCTTCGTAATCGGTCACTTTTCCAAGTTTTTCGCCCTCCAGGAACATATCGCCCGGTTTTTTCTCCGGATACCACAAACCAGCCTGGTTCGCTGACTGATACACCACATCATTCACTTCCATCGGATAGTGGTTCCAGTAGCCGCGGTTTGTCCGGTAAATGTCGAGGTAACGCAGGATATTTTTCAGATCCCGCTTATTGGATTCTACTTCTTCTCTCGTCCATCGTCCCATGCCGCCGCGTTCGATCAGGATACTCGGGATTCCGCAGGATGCAGCATAGTTATAAGAACCGCCGGACGCCACATTAGAACGTACCATATATGGAACATCCACATGTTGTGCCATCTTTCTGGCGATCTCGATAACTTCTTTTTCTCCTTTTCCCGCATAATATACAAATGGGGTCAGATCTTCATAATTATCTCCGCTGTGCAGATCGATATAGTAATCCGCCACACTGTGCAAATCTTTTTCCATCGCACTGGCAAGTCTCTGCGTCCTTGTCCCCTGTGCATCTCCCGGGAACTGCCAGTTCAGATTTTTCCCATCTTCCATACAGAGACTTCCCGCTCTCTGTTCAAATTCATCAGGACAGACCACTTTCACGATCACTACGGTTCCTGTGATTTTTTCGATCTTTAATTCATTGGCAAGCTCCACAGCCGTCTCCACGCCGACATATTCCCCTGCATGTACAGCAGCCGTGATCAGTACCGTCTTTCCCTCTTCTTCTCCATGCAGGACTGCTGCCGGAAGAACAAACTCCCCGTCTCCGATTGTCAGCATTCCCTGCCATCTCTCTCCCGGGGCTATCTCCTGTCCTGCTATCTGAAATTTATTTTCGTTTCTCATAATGTTCCTCTTTCATTATTTAACTGCTTCAATGCCAAACATCGGTGTAGAATGATAATTCACTTTTTCTACCTCGGACCATACCTGTTTCCAGACCTCCGCGTCTACTGTGATATGTTCCGCACCCAGTTTCTCCAACACATTCTGATCCCACTGCGGACGTCCGATCCTGCTGAGCGGTACCTGTCTTGCGATCTCTTCCATCGTGTCGATATCCGTACAGGTATAATGATCCTCCAGCCCGGACTCGGTCACCATCTCACGGTCTTTCTCATACTCCGCTCTCTTTTCCGCATCAAATAAATGATGATACCAGTTGGCATCGTAATTTAACAAAACTCCGCCCTTTTTCAGTACCCGCATCCATTCTTTATACGCCTGTGCCGGATCTTCGAGATTCCAGGTCAGATTCCGGCTGACTACCGCGTCAAAGGTTTCATCCGCAAAATCAAGATGCTGAGCATCCATCTGACGATAGGTGATCTTCTTGGCAAGTGCTCCCGCATTCTTTTTTGCTTCTTCCAGCATGGCTTCCGTATAATCCACCGCCATCACCGAATAACCGGCTTCCGCAAGAATAATCGAAAAAAATCCGGGACCGGTTCCGATATCCAGGATCTTATAGGTTTCGTTTGTTCTGTTTTCCGGAAAATGACTCTCAAGTTCCCGTCTCCAGTTCGTCCGGTTGTCTCCCGCCAGTTCTTCCTGATTGACCTGAGAGTACCCTTCGGCTCTGTCGGTCCAATAGTCCTCTATCTGTTCCAGTAATTCCATATATTCCGTTCCTCCGCTTAACTTAGATGTACGCCCGACCATTTCCTCTATATCTGATACGCGCATGTACCATCCACTCATAAATGCCATTATGTCGTGATTTCATCACTCCATAATTTCGCCGTTCGCCAAGAGTGAGCAAGCTCCCTCTGGCTCTCTTCCGCTCATTATATCATGATTGTTTCTTTTTTCACAAGCCTCTATGGGGGATATTTTTTCTTCACTTTTGCACATAACTATGCTATACTGATAAAGTCTATTCAGCTTTTTTCAGCCAAATGGACAAATCAGTTTTTATTTTAACCAAAGAAAGGGATAAACTATGTTAAGTACAATCGAATCCATCAATTCGGCGGTCAACAATTTTATCTGGGGAGTCCCTGCTATGATCTGTATCATCGGTGTCGGTCTGTATCTGACGATCCGCACCAATTTTTTACAGATCCGCAAATTTCCCTATGCAATTAAGACCACCATCGGACGTATGTTCCGAAAAAAAGACGCATCTGACGGTTCTCTGACGCCATTCCAGGCAGTCTGTACCGCTCTTGCCGCGACGGTCGGTACCGGTAATATCTCCGGAGTCGCGGGTGCCATCGCCATCGGTGGACCTGGTGCCGTCTTCTGGATGTGGATCTCGGCTCTGCTTGGCATGTGTACCAAATTCGCCGAAGTAACACTTGCCGTTCATTTCCGTGAGACGAACGCGCAGGGAGATCTCGTCGGCGGACCTATGTACTATATAAAAAATGGTCTGAAAAAACACTGGCACTGGCTGGCATACCTGTTTTCCGCTTTTGGTGTCCTTACCGTATTCGGTACCGGTAATGCCACACAGGTCAATACGATCACAACGGCTGTCGATTCCGCACTGATCAATTTCCACCTGATTTCTGATCAGTCTGTCAGCACACTGAATCTGATCATCGGAATCGTGATCACGATCCTGGTTGGTCTGATCCTTCTTGGCGGTATCAAACGAATCGGAAGTGTGACGGAAAAACTGGTTCCTTTTATGGCACTGTTTTATATTCTTCTGGCACTTGGTGTTGTACTGATCAACTTCCGTAATATTCCGCATGTTTTTTATTCTATTATTTATGGTGCTTTTCGCCCGCGTGCTGTAACCGGCGGTGTGGTAGGAAGCTTCTTCCTCAGCATGAAAAAAGGAGTTTCCCGTGGTATCTTCTCCAACGAAGCAGGTCTTGGTACCGGATCCATCGCCCATGCCTGTGCGGATACCAGAAAACCGGTGAAACAGGGTCTGTTCGGTATCTTTGAAGTATTTGCCGATACCATTGTCATCTGCACCCTGACTGCTCTGGTTATTCTATGCAGCGGCACCCCGGTCACTTATGGACATGCTGCCGGTGCAGAACTCACGATATCAGGATTTACTTCTGTATATGGCAGTTGGATTTCTGTTTTTACAGCCGTTGCGATGTGTTGTTTCGCTTTTTCTACAATCATCGGATGGGGACTGTATGGAGCAAGATGTATCGAGTTTCTGTTTTCCAGTGAGAAGATCGTAAAGCCGTTTATGGTTGTGTATTCTCTGGTAGCGATTCTTGGTGCTACCGTGGAACTTGGACTTCTGTGGAGTATCGCAGAGACCTTTAATGGGTTGATGGCGATCCCGAACCTGATCGCGGTGTTCCTGTTGTCGGGAACCGTTGTGAAACTGGTGAAGGAGTATTTTGCTACCGAAGGAAAATAAATATTTTAATTCCTGACATACAAGAAGGAGCTGACGCACTGATTTTCGTGCGACAGCTCCTTTTTGTATACATATTTTATTTTCTCATTCATTTCACATCTGCACTCTGTGTATCCACACATACCGCATGTATCGCAAACCGTTTTTCATAGCCCTGTCCCGTACAGGTCGACAATGTCAGGATTTTGTCGGAAGACTGCGGAGTTATTCCGGTCTGGATTGAAGAATTATTTACCATATGATCGATCAATTTCTGATATTCTTCTCCCGGCTGGTAGCCGATAAGGATATTATAATAATCGGAAAAATCCGGCTGATTCAGTCCTTCCAGAAAAATACTGGCTGCAATATGTATCTTTCCATGCAGATTTTTCCGCAGATATGTCTCATTATCCCCGGAATACAGCACCGGATCATCAATGCCCATCTCGTCCGGATCATCAAAACGGATCCATGCCACAATATCCGCATTTTCTTTTCGCAGTTTCTCAAACTCCACCGTTACCTCGGTAAGCCACCAGTCCTTCTTTTTCTCTCTTTTCCCTCTGTAACATCGGTTTTGTCACTGACATATGTTTCTGCCAGTGCCTCATATTCTTTCTCCTGTTAGTTTTAACAAACTACCATCGTCATTATGAAATGTCCCGTCGGAAATGTCAATCTTTTTCTCTTGTCTGGCCGTCAGTTCCTATTTTATTCTTTTCAATTCATATTCTCTCGTTCCAAGACCGATCTTCTCCGCCTGATCCAGCGTTGCTTTCCACTCGATGTTTGGGTTGGAATCTTTGAAATGGTCGTGGTGGCAGTGCCATCCTTCTTCTGCCAGATGTTCTCCGAGCTGGCTGTTTGCAATCGGTGTTGCCTGCAGACAGGCATCTGCACACGCCTGATCCAGCGCTACCGGGTCGAAACTTGCAAACATTCCGATATCCGGAAGAATCGGTGCGTCGTTTTCTCCATGGCAGTCACAGTTTGGGCTGATATCCTGTACCAGTGCAATATGGAAATGTGGACGGCCATGACAGACAGCCTGTGCATACTCAGCCATTTTCCGGTCAAGCAGTTCGTTGGCACTGCTGTTTGGATTGTATACCGCATCAAAACTGCAGGCTCCGATGCAACGTCCACAGCCTTTGCATTTGTCATAGTCGATCACTGCTTTTTTATTTACATAGGTGATCGCGTCACTGCCGCACTCCTTTGCACAGCGGCGGCAGCCACGACAGACCTCTTCATTGACTGCCGGTTTTCCGCTTGCATGCTGCTGCATTTTTCCTGCACGGCTTCCGCATCCCATACCGATATTTTTAATCGCCCCGCCAAATCCGGTTGCTTCATGTCCTTTGAAATGACTCAGGCTGATGAAAATATCCGCATCCATGATCGCATGTCCGATCAGTGCAGTCTGACAGTACTCTCCATTGACGACCGGAACTTCCACCTCATCCGTTCCGCGCAGTCCATCACCGATGATGATCTGACATCCGGTTGTGATCGTGTTAAATCCATTCAGATTCGCGCAGTTCAGATGCTCCAGTGCATTCTTTCTGCTTCCCGGATACAGGGTATTACAGTCTGTCAGAAATGGCATCCCGCCCTGTTCCTTACACAGATCTGCAACCACTTTTGCATAATTCGGGCGCAGGAAAGCCATGTTTCCCAGCTCTCCAAAATGCATCTTGATCGCAACAAATTTTCCATCCATATCGATATCTTTAATGCCTGCTGCGACACAGAGTTTTTTCAGCTTATCCAGCTGACTGGTTCCTACCGGACATCGGAAATCCGTAAAATAAACGGTTGATTTCTCCATAGTTTATTCCTCCTGTAAATTCTTTTTAGATAAGAATACCACAGCAGGTGTACCCGGTGTCAAGTATTTCCTCAGAATCCGTTTTTCTTCCTTCTGACGCTCCTTATTTCCGGCAGACGTCGATACTCCAACGGTAAAACACCATATGTTTCGGCAAATACCTTTGCAAATTTCCCCTGATTTTCATATCCTACCGTTTCTTTCATTCCGGTCATATATCCTCCCCCATGCATCCAGAGAATCCCCGTAGCCTGCTCCTTTCGTACTTTCGGCGTCAGTACTAGAGCGTGTTTGAAAAATAAAAATTGCACAAAACGCATGTTTCATTTCCCTTTTTCATGATAAAATAAAGAAAAAGGGGTGTTCACTATGTTGAGACGATATGAGTTAACAGATGAAGAATGGAACCGCATTGCACCGTTACTCCCGCCTGAAAATACAGGGAAACAGGGACGTCCACGAAAAGATAACCGCATCATTCTTAATGGGATGGTCTGGTTGGCACGCAGTGGTGCACCCTGGCGAGATCTCCCAGAACGTTATGGATCCTGGCAAACCGTATATAGTCGTTTTCGCAAATGGATTGATGATGGGATTCTGGATAATATTTTTCGCGTTCTAAGTCTGGAAGCTGAATTGGAAGAACTATCTATAGATGCTTCTATTGTTCAGGCTCACCAGCATAGTGCAGGTGCTAAAAAGGGGGGCTCCCAAATGAAGTCGGACATAGCCGTGGAGGAGCCAGTACCAAAATCCATGCAGTAGTAGATGCCTATGGGTATCCGGTGTATTTTATGATCAGTGAAGGGCAGCGTAATGATATCAATTACGCAATCCCTTTGTTGGATCATATCCGAATAGATGGCAGCAAGGTTCTGGCGGACCGTGGATACGATAGTAATCAACTGATGGATTACATTTACGACCACGGAGGAGAGCCGACCATTCCATCCCGTCGAGGAGCTAAATTTGACCGTTGTTGCGATTGGTGGCTTTACAAGGAAAGACATCTGGTCGAAAATTATTTTTTGAAATTGAAAGCATTTCGCCGAATAGCAACACGTTATGATAAATTAGCATTCACCTACTTAGGCTTCTTATGTATCGTTTCAATATTAATTTGGTTAAAATGAACAACTTAAAATGTTTTTCAAACACGCTCTAGAGCGTGTCTAAAAAATCATTTCTGCAATTAATACCTTTGTCTGGAAATGACCGATACATTTTGTTTCTCCCATCTCTGCGTACAACTCGTTCCAGGTTGTAAAACCAGACTTCATCTCTGTGTTCACAGTCTGCGAACCATAATGTATTCTTCCTCTTTATCCTCCACAGTTTCAAACCCGAGTTTTTTATACATCCGTGCAGCATAATTCGCTTTCTGCACTGACAGAGATACCTGTGGATAGCTCTGTTGTTTTAATGCGGTAAGCATGTGCTGCATCAATGCGGTTCCGATTCCGCAATGCCGGAATTCCTCAAGAACCGATATTGCAAGTGAAGGCGTATCATTATCTACATGCCCATAATCATCCATAATCCGGCACCAGACCGCTCCTGCTATTTTCCCAGACGTTTCCGCAACATAACAGTTATCATCTTTCTTTTTCCCAAAATCCGCAACATACACCTGCAACTCCGGCTCTTTGATGATCTCTTTCGGCGGTGCTTTGGTTCCTTCGGGGATAAAAATTGCTTCATATAGAAAATCGTCTAAGATCTTTATTTCCTCCTGATGTAATTTTCTTATCCGATACGAAACATACTTCATTTTGCCAACCTCCTGTGTGTCATCACTGTTTTCTCGGATTATCCAGCACATAAATCACACCGGCAAATCCCGTAATGACAGAAAATAGAATAGCACACCCCATCGATTCTCCCAGTGCTGCTCCGAAATAATATCCGATCACACCGGCCAGCACCATGCCAATTACTGATATTACGGTTCTGAATCTATCCATACGCATCCCCTCCTGCTTTTCTGTTCTCGCCTGTTTACTCTTTACACACATCCACCCAGCCTTTTGCCCCGGCGATACGTTCCAGTTCCGGGATGGTCAGGCGCACGGCGCTGTGATCATCTACCGTTGCCGTAGAATCTTCCAGCCGGATCACGCGATCCTCCATGCCTTTCTCCCGCAGATATGCTTTTGCTTTTTCCAGTGACATTTTTCGTTCCTTCCGCAAATTATTTTCATATATTTTATTTCCGGTTCCAGTTTGCCATGCTGCTGCCCTGCTGTTCCAGGATTCTCTTCCTGAAGCTGCGGCACAAATTTACGCACATCGTCACTGTGGGAAAAATCAGATTTTGTTGTGACCTTTCCAACGCTATTTTTCTATATTTTAACACAACCGTCCTGCTATCGTATAGACATTTTGTCTGTATATGCATGATTTCCGAAAAAAATATGTGTATTTACAACGATTACTCCGAAAAATCCTCACACATGGATTCTTTCTTCTGCTATACTAAAAGACAAAGAAAGCAGAAAGGACGTACTTATGAATATACAATTAATTGCACTCGATATTGATGGAACTCTTACCAACGATCAGAAACAGATCACTCCTGCTACCCAGGATGCCCTTCTTTCCGTTCAGGAAAACGGAACACGGCTGGTACTTGCTTCCGCGCGACCGCTCCATGGACTTCTGGAATTTGCTGAACTGTTACAGTTAAAGAAATATCATGGAATCCTGATGGCATATAACGGCGGAAAAATCGTAGATGCTGCAAGTGAAGCAATCCTCTCCGAGACACATATGTCTATAGAAGTGACCCGAAAACTCCTTCGTTTTCTGGAAACCCTTCCGGTAACTGTGATTCTCGATGACGGCACACAATTCTATGTGACTGATCCTTCCGGCTATAAGGTGGAATACGAATGTCACTGTAACCGGATGTCCTGTACGCAGGTGGACAACCTGGCGGATTTTCTGAATTTTGCACCGGTAAAACTGTTGCTTTCGGTCGATCCCTCTTTACTTTTTGAAGTTCAGAAAACCATCGCTTCGCATCTGACTCCTGATCTTACCGTTGTCCGTACCGCACCTTTCTATCTGGAGATCATTCCCATCTCTATTAACAAAGGAAAAGGTCTCTCCGATATCTGTGACCGTCTGGAAATCCCGCTCTCTGCCTCCGCTGCATTCGGTGACTCAGAAAATGATATTCCGATGTTAAAAGCTGCCGGATGGGGTGTTTCTATGGGAAATGCAGAAGATGCGGTAAAAGAAGCGGCAGATACCGTCACGATCACAAACAACGAGGACGGAATCGCCATTGCCTTAAAGGAGGAATCTCAGATATGAAAGTCGTAATCGCCATCGATTCATTTAAAGGAAGTATCAGTTCTCTGGACGCCGGAGCTGCCATCCGCGAAGGAATCCACCGGGTATTCCCAGAGGCAGAAGTGCTTGTCCGCCCTCTGGCTGACGGTGGGGAGGGAACTGTGGAGGCTCTCGCACGCGGCATGAACGGCCGGATCCGCACAGTGACCGTTACCGGTCCGCTCGGAACACCCGTAGAAGCTTCTTACGGGATTCTTGATGCTTCCAAAACTGCCATTATCGAAATGTCCGCTGCCGCCGGTATCACACTGGTGGACGAATCGAATCGGAATCCATTATATACAACCACCTACGGTGTAGGTGAACTGATCCGCGACGCCGTCACCAACGGATGCCGGCACTTCATCGTCGGCATCGGAGGAAGTGCCACAAACGACGGCGGCATCGGTATGCTTCAGGCACTCGGATACGATATTCTGGACAAAAACAGACAGCCGGTTCCCTTCGGAGCCAGCGGTCTGTCACAGATTGCAACGATCCATGACACACACGTTCTCCCGGAACTTAAAGATTGTCACTTTAAGATTGCCTGCGATGTAACAAACCCACTCTGCGGTCCACAGGGATGCAGTGCCATCTTCGGTCCGCAAAAAGGCGCAACCCCGGACATGATTCGCCAGATGGATCAATGGCTTGCCTTCTACGCCAGCATCACCCGGGAAACATACCCGAACGCTGACCCCAGCCACCCTGGCACCGGAGCCGCCGGTGGACTCGGTTTCGCCTTCCTTTCCTACACAAATGCCATCCTCCAGTCCGGCATCCAGATCGTCCTGGAAGAAACCAGATTGGAATCCTGCATCAAAGATGCTGACATCGTTATCACCGGTGAAGGCCGCCTCGATGGCCAGACCATCATGGGAAAAGCCCCCATTGGCGTCGCCGCCATCGCCAAAAAATACAACAAAACCGTCCTCGCCTTCTCCGGCTGCACCACCAAAGAAGCCACCCTCTGCAACCAGCACGGCATCGACGCCTTCTTCCCCATCCTCCACACCATAACCACCCTGGAAGAAGCCATGCACCCCGAAACCACCCGCCAAAACCTAACCACCACCACCGAACAGGTCTTCCGCCTGATCCAGGCAGTACAGATACACTAAATTACTCTCCTGCACATTCCGGCTATATCAAATATTGACTTAATCCACTGGATCAATTATAAATATACACCACAACAAAACCGAGGCTGAGATCCCTCTTCTCCCCTCGGTTTTATCTATATAATACTATGTTCCATTTATATGATATGTTGTTTGGTTCAAAAGGTATTCTGCCCCCTTTGATACCGTATTGTTCCGTACTTCGTACTTTCACAATCCTCATAGCATAATATAATGCAGTTTTCAGCAGCTCTCCTTTCAGAACCTCCTACTTCAAAATCCTCTCGTTCATCTTTCAAGTTCTCAGCCAGCACCCAGCCTGAAAACAGACCGCGCTGTCTGCAGCAACACTTTGTGGGCGTTTAGGGGAAGCTTTGAAATCCAGCCCTTACGTAGACTTAGGCTCGAGCGCTCTCGCGAGAGTCTTAGTCAAAGTTAGGGATTAGTTCAAAGTTCCCCTGCCCACGTTGCCGCAGACAGCGCGGTCTGTTTTCGGGCGTCCGTCTTGAACACCCTTTCTATATGGCATGTTCCCCCAGCTTACTCAGCCCAGGTCCCATCCACAAAAATATCCACTTCACTGCCATCTTCCCGGATCCCCACAATATGCAGATCATCTGAGCCAACCATAAAGTCCATATGGATCATAGAATCATTAATCCCTTTCGCATAGATCTCCTCATCCGTCATATCCATAAATCCTTCAATAACCTCAGAAAATCCACGTCCGGCAGCCACATGACAGCAAGCATTTTCATCAAACAAAGTATTATAAAACATTAACCCAGACTGGTTGATCGGAGACTCTTTCGGAACTAGTGCCACTTCACCAAGCATAGAAGCACCTTCATCCATCGCAAACATTTTCTTCAGAACTTCTTCCCCTACTTCTGCGTGGCAGTCTACCACTCTTCCGTCCTTAAAATCAACCGTAAAATGATCGATCACCTGTCCGGAACGGCTTAACGGTTTGGTAGAAACCAGACGACCTTCGCATTCTCCTCTCATCGGGCTTGTGAAGACTTCCTCTGTCGGCATGTTCGGAACAAAGAAAGCACGATTCAGATGATTGATATCTCCTGCACTGCCCCATTTTGCTCCCGGAATCAGATCTACACGAAAATCCGTACCGTTGCTGCTTGTATAATGCAGTGTTTTAAAATTCTGTTCATTTAACCAATTTGCTTTCTGCGTCATCCGTTCGTTATGTGCCTGCCAGATTTTTTCCGCATCCTCACCATCTTTCAGATATACGCAGTCAAAGATCGCATCCCACAGTTTTTCCACTGCCACATCCTCTGTATCATCCGGAAATACTTTTTTCGCCCATTTTCCAGAAGCTGCTGCCACGATCAGCCACTGATGTTTACCATCGATCTGATCACGGTATTTTTTCATGACTTTCTGACGCATCTGGCTGACGGTAGAAATCAGATCTGCTGGGATTCCTGCCAGTTCATCTGGATCGGAAGAATCGATAAAGATACGAACCGGCAGATCCACGGTCATCTGTTTCGCCCGCTCCTCTTCCCATACCGGTACTTCACCGAGTACCTCTGCTGACGCATACTGATAATGCAGTTTGTTGATTTCTCCACACTCCCAGAACATCTCAACATAACTTGCTCCTGCTTTATAGCACTCCTCCGTCACCATCGTTACCAATGGGATCTGATCGACCCCTGCCTGCAAACGGACACGCTGTCCTTTCTGTACATTAGCTCCGATCTTTACGATCAGTTTCGCGTATTCTCTTAATTTGTTCTCGTTCATACTACCTTCTCCAGTCATTTCCATATTCTGTCATCGATTGTCACACATCTGCGGCAACCACAGTTACTTATGAGTATACCCGCATTTTGTACGAGATGCAAGCACAGTCTTTCTCCTGTGCAGTCACACGAAAAACGCCTCGCGGGATATTACCAGCGAACGGTAACACACGCGATAATCAATTGCTTCTTGTAACTTCCTGCCCCGTATACTATAATACGATGTGAGTGGCAAAAGTAAATTTTGCCATTCATTGATGTAATCGGATTGCTCCATTGCTACGCAATTCCCGCAACCCTTGAACACCTCGAACTTCCATAAAATGGCGTATTTACATCATAATACAGAAAGACATATAGTTACCGATGACAAAATCTCGCACAGGAGGACGCACATGGAGTATCTGGATATCGTAGATGAACAGGGACAACCGACCGGGGAAATCATTTCCCGCACCCTTGCACACACGAAAGGAATCCGCCATCGAACAGCTCATATCTGGATCGTTTGCAGGAAAAACGAACATTTTCAGGTTCTGATGCAAAAACGCGCAATGAGCAAAGATTCTTTTCCCGGAAAATACGATACGTCTTCCGCCGGTCATATTCAGGCAGGCGATGAACCACTTGCATCCGGCCTGCGGGAGCTTGCGGAAGAGCTGGGCATCCACGCCAAACCGGAGGATCTTGCATTTGCCGGATGCATCCACGGAAGTTTTGCAGAAGAATTCCACGGAAAAATCTTCCGGGACAACGAAATTGCCTTTGTCTATGTCTATCAGCAGCCTGTCGATATCGAGACACTCGTCCTGCAAAAAGAGGAGGTGGAATCGGTGCGGTGGTTTGATCTGGAAGAAACATACCAGAACTGTCGAAACCGTAACACGCAGTTTTGTGCCCCTGTCCCGGGACTCGAAGTTGTACGGCGATACCTGTACAGGTAAAATGCACACATGCTTATCCTACCTCCGGTCACTTTCTGCTTCGTCCGGTTTCTCCAATAATGTCTCGGTAAGAATCTTGAAAGCAGGAATAAAGCTGTCACGTATCAGTATGATCATTTCATTCACTTCATCTTCATTCCATATATGGACAGATGTATTACGCCTTTTTAACATAAGCAGCCATACTTCTGCATCGTTAATAAATCCAACGTAACTGTTCAATACCTTCACAGTTACGAGCCAAAATGCATAAAAAATCACCTTCGGTGATGGCATTTTGGCTTGTATGTCTCGGGATTTTGACATATTCATGTCAAAACACCTCGCGGGACAGTGGCTACTGAATAGTTGCAATCCAACTTTATAACCAAGCTGCAGGATTTCACGGGGAGATCCTGTAGAAGCTCCCTCCACACTGTGCATTCTCATAATTTCCTGCAACGCTTTCCATGCAAGTTTTACATAAATTTTTCATTACTGCGCATGCGTATTTTACACAGTTTTTTTATAATCATGACAGTAAAAGAAAACAATAGGAATAAGATCAAACACAGAAATGAGGGATCGTTATGTATAAGACTGTATGGAATTTTATGAACCATCATGTAAAAAGCTCACATGTTTCAGCAATGTTTCTCGCAGCGCTGCTGGCGGGATGGACACTGATCGGACTGCTTGCCGGTTCTGTTGTCTTCCTGATCAGCACCGTTTCCCTTTCTACACAAACAGTTGTCCTCTTTTGTTCTGCGGGTTACACAGGTCTGATTTTCGGATTCTTTGGAGGTATCTTCTATCTGTATCAAAAAACTTCGCCTCACAAAGAATCCTCTATAAATGCACCATTACCACTCGGAACCCAAAAGGCAGCTTAAGCTGCCTTTTTTATGATCCCGATGGGATTCTCACCAGAAGTTTCTGTCCGTCCTTTTCCACCATCGTCAGCACCGGAATATGTTTCTTTCTCAGCGCATGCACAACCGGATACCCTTCAAACATATGATCTGCCACATAAACCGCCTCCGGTTTATATTTCAGTATCTGCTTTACCTGTGTTTTCACAAACGCTTTCCATTCCTGCTTTTCCATCACAACTTCCCCGTAGATTCCCTGAAATTCCAGCTCCGGAAGTTCCGCATAATCCATATGAATGATCCGCGCAGTCTGCAGACCCGGCAGTTTTCCAAGCAGTTCATCTGCCGCTGCACCTCCACCAAAGTTCACAAGTACCGGTTCTTCCCTGTACTCTGCAAGGCTGATCTCGCATGCTTTCACCGCATCTTCCAACGTCCCTGTGGTCAGCAGAAAGCCTCCTTTATGACAGAATCCCGCACTTACCAGCCCTGTTTCTTTCTGTAATTCTTCATTTTCCAGACCCAGCCATTCGGATGGGAAACTGCATTTGTAATTCAGTGAATATTCTTTCTTCTGTGGCTGGATACAGTATCCGCCCCGGTTGGACGGAAAGATCACAAAGGCTATCTCCGTCTCGGACAGTCTTTTCTGACACGGTACAAATTCCGGAAGAATCAGAATCTTCGCCTCGTTTTCTTTCTTTTCGCCGGACTGTAACGCTCTCTCATGCGCTTCGAGAATCTCTTCCACCCGTCTGTCCGCCCGTTCATTTCCCAGATACCGCTCGAATTTATTCTCCAGAATCATCCCTGCCACACTGACCGCCTGGAAAAATGCTTCGTCGTTGCTCCCGTTGGCATCCCAGGTCGGATTAAAGTTTCCGATCAGCGCCGCCAGTTCATTCTTCTCACCGGTATTATCGTTGTTATCTAATGGCTGTACAAACGCTTCATCAAATTTCTGTGCCAGTTCTTCTCCCAGGATCTCTGCCCCCAGTGCTTCCCACAAAAGCCCAAGCGCAGCATACGCAACTCCGTTCTCCCGGATCCGACTGTCTTTCTGGTGATGATCGTACTGCCCTCTTCCGATATCAAAAACAATCCCCTCGAAGTCTTCCGGCACTTTATTCCCCCTTGTGATCGTAATCTCCGGGTTCAGATATAACAGCAGAGCTGCAGAAAACACATCATCTGCATGAAACTTTCCGCCGTGGGTAAAGGCAGACGCATGTTCCTGTCTGATCTGTTTTAATAATGTATTTGTTTTCATTATATATTCTCCTCGTATCTCATCGGATTCTATCATGATCTCCATTCGTCGTTCGCCGACATCGCATCCTGCCGAAAAGCAAAATGCAAAAAGGGAAGCATCGGCTCTGACAGATAACCGATGCTTCCGTCCTAGAGCGTGTCTGAAAAATCATTTCCGCAATCTGCGAGCCCCACTTTGTGGGAGATTTTACCCTCATTCGGTTGACGTAGCCCGCTACGCCGCCCTTATTCGGATAAAATCTCCCACAAACTGGGACTCGCAGCTCACGAAAAGCCTTTTTCAGACACGCTCTAGTTTTTATTTTCTGTACCTGCAAATCCTCTGGCTGCCAGATCATTCCATGCTTCTTCATCGAACTCATTGTTCTTATAATAATATTTTCTGTCTTCATCTGTGATCATACGGATCACTTTGCATGGATTACCGGCTGCGATCGCCCAGTCCGGGATATCTTTGATCACGACACTTCCGGCACCGATGATTACATTGTTACCGATCTTTACGCCCGGGCAGATCACGCTGTTGCCACCGATCCAGCAGTTATCTCCGATGGAAACCGGAATTCCATATTCATACGCACTGTTTCTCGAATCCGGATGCACCGGGTGACCTGCGGTATAGATTGCCACATTCGGAGCCATCTGACAGTTATCTCCGATCGTAACTTTACCTACATCCAGAATCGTGCAGTTATAGTTTGCAAAGAAGTTCTTACCCACTTCAATGTTAAAACCATAATCACAGTAGAATGGCGGATTGATAAAAGCGCCGTCTGATTTTCCCAGCAATTCTTTTACAATCGCCCCGATCTTATCAAAGTCCGAACGATCTGCTGTATTTAACGCCTGTGTCAGTCTTCTTGCCGGTTTCTGCTGTTCAAGGACCTCAGCATCTGATATGTAAGGCAGTCCTGCGTCTCTTCTTTCAATATTGTTCATAATTTATTCTCCCCATCTTTCCTGATTTTTTGTATTTTGCAAACTTTTTTATTTATCTTTTACAAAAATAATATATTTCTGTTGATTTTTATACCAATATTTGACATACTTATATAACAATCGTTCGTAACTGTTCAGTATCCTCGCGGGATACTATCTGTTGAACAGTTTCAAGCATTTATAAAGAAGGTGATTTCTATAAAAGTCAATCCACATACCGTTTTAAATTCTGATTTTTCTGAAAATGTGGTCTATAATCTTCCGGATTTTCCAGCCTATATAAAGCTGGGGCAGCTGTCTACCTATCCGAATTTTCGTACTACCAGTCACTGGCATGATGATTTTGAATTTATTTTGCTGCTGGACGACGAATTGTCCTATGATGTCAACGGGCAGCATATTTCGCTTCGGGCCGGGGAAGGTATTTTTATAAGCAGTCAGTGTTTTCATTATGGCTACTCTGATCGCTATGCCGATTGCAATTTTATCTGTATTCTGCTCTCGCCCCATCTTCTTTCTGTCAACGAATATTTTATGCGGCAATTTCTGGATCCTCTGATGCAGAATACGAGTTTTCCTTACCAGAAACTGATTCCTGCTATTTCCTGGCAAAATATGATTCTTCGTGATCTTCTGAGCCTGTACGAAGAATCTACGGACAAGCTGAAGCCTTTTCTTATTCTGGAAAAATTTTCTCATATACTCGGTCTTCTCTCCGAAAATATGGATTCTGTTTCTGATGTGAAAACCAATACGGATGATATCCAGTCGCTCACGTTAATGATTGGATTTGTGCAGAAAAATTATCAGAATAAAATCCTGCTCCGGGATATTTCCGCTGTTGGAAACTGTTGTAAGACCAAATGTACGATGCTGTTTCAGAAATATCTCGGAGTTCCGCCTGTGCAGTATGTAACGCAATACCGTCTGGAAAAGGCAAGTACACTTCTGCGAAGCACTGGCTTTTCGGTTACGGACATTGCCTATACCTGTGGTTTTTCCAATACCAGTTATTTTTGCGAGCTTTTTCATAAATACTATCATACCACGCCGAAACTTTACCGAAATCAGATCGTGTGAATCTATCGGTGTTCTGTGTTATAATAAAACCAGTAGATTACGAAATACAGAACAATCTGGTCTCAAAGGGGGAAAATACTTTTGCCTCCAACATTTCTATATGTTTAAAGGGGGATTTTTATGGATTTAAATATTGCATTTTTACAGCTTCTTCCTGGGAAAACGCAGGAAGAAAATCTGGAAAAGGGACTGCTGGCATGCCGGAAATCAAAAGAAAAAGGGGCGGATATCGCTTTGTTTCCGGAAATCTGGAATATCGGCTATGATATCGACCAGGAACCGGAGACGCTTCGGAAACTGGCGGTTTCTGTAGACAGTCCTTTTGTAACCGTATTTCAGGAACTTGCAAAAGAATTGCAAATGGCGATCGGTATCACGTTTCTTGAAAGTTACCATCCGGCGCCGCGCAATACGATCTGTCTGTTTGATATGTATGGAAAACCGGTGCTCCGCTATGCGAAGGTGCATACCTGCGCGTTTGATGTGGAGGCAAGACTTACACCGGGAGATACTTTTTATGTCAAGACTTTACAGACCGCCAAAGGACCGATAAAGGTCGGTGCCATGATCTGTTATGACAGGGAATTCCCGGAAAGTGCCCGGATCATGATGTTAAAAGGAGCGGAACTGATTCTTGTTCCAAATGCCTGTCCGATGGAGATCAACCGGCTGGCACAGCTGCGGGGACGGACTTATGAAAATATGCTTGCCATCGCAACCTGCAACTATCCGGCTCCGTATCCGGACTGCAACGGGCACTCTACGCTTTTTGATGGTGTGGTTTATCTGCCTGACGAACCCGGTTCCCGGGATACCTGTGTGCTGGAAACACCGGAAGAAGAAGGCATCTATCTTGCAACCCTGGATCTTTCCATGCTGCGGAGCTACCGCGAAGACGAACGCCCCGGCGCCTGGCGTCACCCGGAGAAATATGAGATTCTGACGGATACGGAGATTGCATATCCGTTTTGCCCGTAATACAGATATAACGTAGTTTTTCGCTGATAATATTTCTGCTTCTGCAAAAGTGCAAAAATGTACAAACAGCGATATCATGCAGGTATATAGCTTGTACGATATCGCTGTTTTTCTCTTCTTTATATAATATATTACATCATGAGTTGCACTTTTCGGTGCTTGTCACTCCTCTCCCAGTTATCAGGGACACCTATTCACCGCTCCTAATAAACAAACTGCATTTACCTCTGCTCGTTGGCATCTATGATATCGTAAACTTCGTGCAGATCCGCGATCTCATAATCAATCTTTACATCCGCATACCGCTCTTTATGATCCGGGTTGTACCAGCAGGTCTGGATCCCGGCGTTGTTGCCGCCGCGGATATCGCTGGTCAGAGAATCTCCCACGATCAGTACCTGGTCTTTTTCGACCGGATCGATGGTTTCAAACATCCTTTCAAAAAACTCTACGTTTGGTTTTTCCACGCCTAGGGCTTCGGACAAAAAGATGCCGTCCATCAATTCTCCCAGACCGGAAAGACGCAGTTTTTTCTCCTGGGCAACGACCGTGCCGTTTGAAACCACATATTGTTTCACTTTTCCCCGCAGGGACTTCACGATTTCATAACTGTCATCCCGAAACACGATGGTATCTCCCAGACATAGCTGATAGCGGTCATTAAACGCCTCCGCCACATCGCTGCGGATCCACTCCGTCTCAAAAAACTCCCGGAATCTTCCGACCAGCACCTCCGGTTTGGTAAGTTCTCCACATTCCAGTCGCTCCCAGTACGACCGGTTGATCTTCGAATACCGCCTGATCATCTCATCCGTACACTCTCCCAGAGCAAACTCCTGAAACAGTTTCTTTATCGCCGCCTTTTCCGCCGCCAGGAAATCCAGCAACGTGGCATCTACATCCCATAAAATTGTCGTAATCATACTTTTCTCCTCTGTAATCATACCTTTTGTTCCGGCACAAACTCTATTTTGAGTACCATTCCCATACCATCCGCTAGTCTTTTCAGCAAATTCACGGAAGGATTTCTGGTTCCATTTTCCAGTTTGCTGATATCAGCCTGATTGATGCCCGTACGTTCGGCAAGTTCCTTTTGTGTAAGGTTCTGAGAGGTTCTTGCTTCTACAATCGCCCTGATAACATCCGTCTCTGGCTGAATACTTTCATATTCTTTCACAAATTCTGTATCTCTCATCTGTTCAGCTTTATACTCTTTTAATGTCTTCATGATCTTCCCATCCTTTCCTGAAAATCTGCTCTTCGCCTTTTCGCCAGTTTGATTTGTCTTGATGGTGTCTTCTGCGTCTTCTTTATAAAACCATTTGTAAGTATTATCTTTCTTTCATAATAAAAGAAATACACCACCCTGGTTATATTATTTCCAACAGTACACCGGATTTCAAATATTCCATCATCAAGCATTTTACTGTATGGTTCTCTAAGTTGATTATCTTTTTCTTCCAGCCATTCAAGCAGTCCGACCATTTTGGCACGCATTCTAGCGTCTGGCATCCTTTACTATAAATTTTTTTGCATCAATCAGGCTTTCTTCTTTACACTTCAGACAAAACAAAGGAAAATTTGTAAGTACCGTATCTATCGTCTGCCTTCACCTTCCGGCAGCAATGTAACAAAATAATAAATAATTCCAAATACAGCTATACTTCCTATCATAATACCGATCATCTGATTGACACTTACCACATTTCCATGAAATACCGGATTGCAATCAAGAGTGTCTCTTATCACTTCAACCATTTCATCCGGATAATGTTTTCTCTCCATCTCTCTGAACACTCCGTGAAGCATATGATTCTTGATCAATGAAGTGGCATATGTACTCGGAAGATAAGACAGCACCTTCTGAAGACCTGATCCAAAATTTGAAATTGGCATATAAGCACCACATATAAAACCATATCCTGCACTGACAATGGTACCCACAGCCGAAAGCTGTCCCTGGGTTGTCAATGAAAAGCTAATGATACTTGAAAGCGTACTTCCAAACAGGACGAGCAATATCATATCAAATAATACCCATAATACATCTGCTGCATTCATATACCATCCCATTTTAAGCAGATATCCCAGACATAATATAAGCGCAAGTCCATTGACCATCAATGAATTAGCTACTGTTGACAGAAAATATCCCAAATAAATTTTCCCTTTGCTGACAGGCGAAACATTAAAATCCTTCCTTGTTCCATTTGCCTTGTCCTGCACCATAGTCAAATTCACACAAAATGTTACAGTGATACAGCTCACTGCCATAAGTGATGCTGTCAGCTGTGCTGCCACGGTTCCATTAATGAGCTTATCCGAAATCGTGATCATATTCGGAATCGCTGCTGTAAAAGAATCTCTGAAAACCTTTGCAAGAAACGTAGCATACAGAACAATCAGAATAACTGGTGTGATCATTGATGTAAACAACATCCCTTTATCTTTAAAATACAGTTTCCTGTTCCTGTTCATTAGTGCCAATACTGTTCTCATCAATGCTCACCTCCAAGCCTTTTTCCTGTGACTGCAAGAAATACATCATCCATTCCGCCTTTTACTACTTCATAATCCGTGAATAAGTCCTGATGCTCTACAATAAGTCTCGTTGCTTCCTTCGTATTTCTTACTTTTAACTGATATCCGTCACGTATTTTTTTATATTCTCTGTTCAATGACTTCATTTCATCTTCGGAAACACCATAAACTGACACGATATCCTGTACATAATCATTTTTAAGTTCAAACGGTGTACCTTCCGCTGCAATACTTCCTTTGTCAAGAATCACAACATACCCGGCATTAGCAGCCTCTTCCATATAATGTGTAGTCAGAAATACTGTCATATTTTCTGTTTTCTGAAGTTTCTCGATAACATTCCAGAGTAACTGCCTTGTCTGCGGATCAAGCCCTGTTGTAGGCTCGTCAAGAATCAAAATCTCCGGTCTGTGCAATAATGCACGGGCAATATCAATTCTTCTTCTCTGACCTCCCGACAGCTTACCTACAGGTCTGTTTAAAAACTCGTCAAAATCCAGAATCTCGACCAGCTCCTGTAATCTCTTATCAAAGGCATTTCCTGTAATGCCGTACAAAGCAGCTCTGCTCATTAGGTTTTCTTTCACTGTAAGCGGTTTATCAAGTACGCTATCCTGAAATACAACACCAAGCATCCTTTTTGTCTGTGCGCCGGCTTTGTCAGTTTCTATTCCGTTTACCTGAACCGTTCCACTGTCTTTTTTCAGCAGTCCGCAGAGAATAGAAATGGTTGTACTTTTCCCTGCACCGTTTACTCCAAGAAACGCAAACAATTCTCCTTTTTTCACACAAAAGCTCAAATCATTTACAGCTTTTACTTCGCCAAAGCTTTTATTCAGACGGCTGATTTTAATAATATCTGATTCCATATCTTCTCCTTATATTTTCATTTTTCCTTAAATGCTGCGGCATCAAATATCTCGGTTTCGTTCTCTACGTCCAGGGATGCGGTTGCCTCATCGAGAAGGATCACCGGGGCATCTTTTAACAGTGCTCTGGCGATGGACAGGCGCTTACACTCTCCACCGGAAAGTGTGGATCCGTTTTCTCCTATCACTGTCTGATATCCCTGCGGCAGACGCTCAATGAATTCGTGACACCGTGCGGCTTTCGCAGCAGCGATAACTTCCTTGTCCGTTGCATTTTTCCGGCCTATACGGATATTTTCCATAATCGTATTATTAAACAACACCACCTTCTGGAATACCACCGAGAAATCCTGGATGCCTTTCAGACGTTTCACCTGAAGATCCACAGCAAATAATTCTGCCATATTTACCATTGCTCCCGAGAGCGGATCATATAATCGGGATGCTGCGATCAGGAATAACAGGTAGGAAAATAAGGTAATCTGCTCTTTCATGATCAGCGTATTTCCAACAACGATCACTGTTGCAAGCCCCAGACGCAGGAACATCTGACCAGTATAATGTAGTGCCAGCCGTAGCCGCATCCAAGATCAAGCACTTTTTTCCCTGTAACTCTGGAAAAAGCTCTTTAAACTGGTGTCATTCTCCAGCCGCACGCAGACCTTCCTGACTGCGGGACATTTTGGCGTATTCCTCAAAAAATGTTTTATTGTCATATTCGCTGGTCACTGTTTTCTGTTCTTCTCTCTCCATCTGTTTTTTTTCTGAGTTCTACAATATACTCCGTTGTCCCTTCTTCAAATTCTCTCTTTCCTGTCGGTGTAAAGCTGTGACGCCGGTAAAATGCAAGCGCCCGCTCATTTTTCTCAAGCGCCCACAGATGATCCGCACCAAACTGTTCCACCGCAAATGTTATCAGTTCATGACCGATTTTTCGCCCCTGAAACCATGGATCCACATACAGCTTACAGATCTCTGTTCCGTTCATCTGGATAAAGCCACGGATCAGTCCGTCATCATATATATAGAGATTTTTGAAGACCTCGTCTTTTTTCAGGTAATTATCTATAAAGGGAACAACCTGCAGCTCACCGAATGAGTAGCTCTCATCTTTGAATATTGGAAAATAGTTGATTCTATTATTGCAGATAAATATTTCTGCGATTCTTGACAAATCTTCCTCTTTCGCTTTTCTAATCTTCATTTTTACCTTTTATTCTGACCTTTCTTATCGAATTTTCCAGATTTTTTATACCGTCTTCGTAAACCTTAACTTCTGTCGGCTTCCATATCCCTGTTTCTTGAAATCAGAATTCAGAAGTTCCATCTCCTCCGGAACGATTTTGATCAGGTGCATCGGATGCTCCAGTTTTTTCAGTGCTTCTACAGGGATTTTGCGGAATTCAGCCGCCTGTAGATATTCTTCTGAAAATGGAGGCACAATCACAGCTGTACCCGTAATCTGGATGCTGTTCAGACTGCCAAATCCGCTATATGTTTCATAGACAGCAAGACTTACTTTCTTATTTTTCTCAAGTCCCGCAAATTTCTTTCCGCCCTCTGAGAAGATCCAGACAGCACCGTCGTGCCAGCTGTATTCCAATGGTGTACACCGGATCACTCCGTCCCCACCGGTTGCCAGGGCACAGGTATTGTGTGCACGTAAAAAGGCGTCTGCCTCCTGTTTCAGCTGTTCCGGTTCCATGTGTTTGCTTTCTTTATCTTTTTCCACCCAGTAAACGGCTGCTGCCTGATATTCTTCCGGAGTCATATCTGTGATTTCTTCATATTCCTCTCTATCCAGAGAAACCGGAATTCCTGTTTTCCCAGTAATGTGCACTCCTCCGTACCAGGTGCCCTCAACCTCAAAAATATCACCGATCTGATATTCACTGGAATATTCATCTGTCTTTTTCACAATTTTTATTTTCATAATCGCTTCATCCTTTCTTCTCCGTCCTTCGTCCGATATTTTTATTGTAAGCGAAAACATTTATACTGTACAGCGCTTTTTCATTCAGTTATTATTTATTATGAACTCTTACCTTTTACATAAAATATCTATAAATTTATTTTCAAAAGGACTTGACGAACCTTCAAAATACTTTTACTATTAATACATAAGAAATAGGTTTTTTGTCCGGTAAGTGTTTATAAACTGAAGGAGTTGCTCGTTTCTTTTTTTATGTCAATTATATCATACAGATACATTCTCCCATCTGATGCATGTCTGATTAACAATGATGCATGAAATATATTATGTCTTTCAATTTCTCCACTCCCATCATATACCGGAAGTGCAAATCTTGAATCATAGCGATATCATCCATATTTTGCATTTCTTCTATGTTTTTCTTTTTTATCCATATATCGCTCCCTTTACTAATTTTATACAAATGCTTTTTTCTAATTTTTAGGTTGTGGAATATTTTCAGAATATGTATATCAGATGTGTATATAAAATACTATAATGTGTTTTATATATTATAACAGGTATTGATATCTATATCAACAGAAAAACTGGGCTGTCACAGAATTCTTTATTTTCTGTAACAGCCCAGTTTTCTACTCTTCTTTTTCTTGCAGATTCCATACTATAGTACACTACACCGGTGTTCCAACCTCGATCAGGTTGCCATCCAGGTCATAAAAACGGATCACTTTCTGTCCCCAGCTGTGTGTTATCAACCGATTGACATAATAGATTTCCGGATATTGTTTTTCCAATTTCTCAGCAAAATCTTCTATCTCTTTTTCTTCAAAATACAACTCACAGGAATTATTTTTCGGAACAACCTCTTTACCAAGATATTTTTTCCATATTGCTTCATCCTGAAGCACCAGTCCCTCGGTCAAAATCACGTTTCCTTCCTGATCCAGCACTACGTCCAGACCGAACAGATCGTGATAAAATTTTTTTGCTTTTTCTATATCTTTTACAACGATCAATACATTCTTTAATTTCACTGCACAATTACTCCCACTTTTTACAACCGTGACATCCATCCGCAAGCCAGTTCCATCCAGCTCTGGCACTCTGGTTGGATGCCGCTGCCGTCCTGGCGTTTTGTTTCTTCGTTTGCGAGACTCAGACCATGACCGCCTGCCGGGTAGATATGCATTTCCACCGGTATCTTATTTTTATGTAATGCTTCAAAGAAGAACAGCGAATTTTCCACCGGAACACAGTCGTCCGGTTCTGTATGCCATAAAAAAGTCGGAGGGGTATCCTTTGTCACCTGAAGTTCCAACGACTGTTCTTTCCGTTTTTTCGGATCGTAAGCATCTTCTCCAAGCAATGCTTCAAAAGAACCTCTGTGGGCATATTCCCCGGAAGTGATAACCGGATAGCACAGGATCATTCCGTTTGGCCGGATCTGTTCTGCGGACACGCCAAGTGTTTCGGAAAGAAACGGTTTCTTCCAGAAAACTCCAAGGCTGCATGCCAGATGACCGCCGGCGGAAAATCCCTGTACCACTATTTTTTCCGTATCTATATGGTATTCGTCCGCATATTCTCTCAGATGTGCCACTGCTTTCGCCAGCTGCAAAAGTGCCAGCGGATATTTTGCCGGTTTCACGCTGTAACGAAGGATCGCCGCCTGATATCCCTTTGCGATATACTGAATCGCCACCGGTTCTGCCTCCCGGTCGGATGTCATCTCATAGCCGCCGCCCGGGCAGATCAGAACGAGCGGACGTTTTCTGTCCGGAATCATCTCCGGAGAGTTGTCCAGAAAATAGGTATATAATGTTGCGGTTTCCTGATAACTGTCTACGCTGATATCAATCTTTTTGCAAATCATAGTGTTGTGTCCTCCTGACTCTTTCTCTGTTGTCTTACTTGTACCTGACAAGGCACATTCTTTATTCTGCATTTAAAAATTTTAGTAACCGTTCAGTACCTTCACAATGACTACCTATGGAACAGTTACACGCTCTATTACTCATTATACGTCCTGCAATCTTTCTGTCAATTCCCGTTCTTTGACCTTTCTTCCATATCCCTGCATCTGTTTTTCAGCAATTTTTCTCCGCCGAGCAGCTGTTGTTCATATCTGGTATAAGCCGGGCAGCCATAGGTTCCGAGGAACTTCCGGATCCGATCATTCCTTGTGAGATTCGCTGCAAATAATGCCAGCTCTGCCCCTGTACCATAGCTTTCTTCCAGAAATGCAAATCCCCGCTCCAACTTCTGCGAGATGCCCTCCTGCCGTTCGTCACACCGTTTCGTCTCTTCCTCACAGACCTGTTCGAGCCGTCGGTTCAGTGCTTCCCGTCCACTCTCATGATCCACTTTTGCCTCCTGATCGATCTTCCACAGGATCTTCAGCACCGCCTCTTCGATCTGTCGCTTTTCTCTTCGGATCAGTTCCCGTTCTGTACGGATCTGCAAACTTTTTTCTCTGCTCTCGATCCAGTCTCCGAATGTCTTTCCGGCATCATTGCCCCAGAAAATACCGAGCTGTCTGCGGCTTTCTGCCAGCGCCTTCTGTATCTGCCTTTCCCGGAAATACTGTTCGATGTTCTGATCCAGCACAGCCAGCAGAAACGCCAGTACCATGCTGCGCTCCTGCGGCGTTCCTTCTTTTGCCATCCGGGTAATCGCCTTCCGTTCTGTATCCGAAAGGCTTCCATCCAAAACCTGTCCAATCTGATAATCCTGTCCGTACTTCTGATAAATCTGGTAATACGAAAAAAATTCCGCCGCTGTCTTTTCTTCCTGCAGATACTGCTCCACCAGTGTTTTTTCTACCGGAAATCCCATTTTTTCATAGCTTCTCAGCACAGCAGACAGATCCTCCCATCCCCGCGCCGTCACAAACTGTTTTTTTCCGTCCTCCTGACGGATCCGGTAGAAGCGATCTCTGTGTGCTTCCAGATACGACCAGATACTTCCATGTACCTGATGGAGCAGTGCATATTCCATCCAGACATCGAGATCCGGCTCCAGCACGATCTTTCGGACACGGTCCAGCGTCGCGATGTCAAATTCCCGGACGGATTTGTTGTATTCCGGCGGGTTGCCTGCCGCTACGATCAGCCAGTCGGGTGGAAGCTTCTGGTTTCCGAACGTTTTATCCTGAAGAAGCTGCAACATCACCGGCGCAAGTGTCTCTGATACACAGTTGATCTCATCCAGGAATAAAATTCCTCTCTTTTTTCCGGTTCGTTCCATACACATATAAATGGAAGCAATGATCTCACTCATCGTATATTCGGTCACACTGACCTGCGTGTCGCCAAACGTCCGCTCCACAATTTTCGGCAGTCCCATGGCACTCTGTCTCGTATGATGTGTCATCGTGTACGCCACCAGTCCTGCGCCACATTCTCCGACGATCTGTTCCATGATGGCAGTCTTTCCGATTCCCGGAGGTCCGATCATCAGGATCGGCCGTTGCTGCCGCAGTGGAACCAGCGGATACCCGTTTTCCTCTTTCTGAAAATACGCCTGCAGCGTATGTGTTATCGTTTCTTTTGCTTCTTTGATATTCATCTGTTTTCTCTTTCCCCTGTATTATTTTTCTGTCACCAGCAGTTTTTTCGCCCATCCCGGCACCCGGTCCATCTTCTCACTCTTTTTTACAAATACAAATGCTGTCTCATAATCCGGTTTCTTCTCCGGATAGATCCCGTCACCGTCGGTAAAATAAATCAGTGCTTTCAAGTCGCTGAATTCTCTTTTCTCCCGCATCCGCTCCACTTCCTCGAACACCGGGCGAAAATCGGTTCCTCCTCTTCCGTGAATCACCATCTGCTCCCGGTAGGTTTCCCACTCTTTTGCGGAATGGATCATCACTTTTTCCTGAATAAAACTGTCACACTGGATCAGGCATACTTTCCAGTTCTCGAAAAAATTTTCCTTTTCTTCCAGAATCCTTCTGGTCTCTCCAAGGAAACGGGCTACCATTTCTTTTTTACAGGAACCGGAGGTGTCTATGGCAATCACCAGTTCCTCCAGCCGGTTCCCCTCCCGGGTTTCGAGAGGCTCGATCATGGGAAGATTTCCATACCGTTCCATCCCATAATAATAAGCAACCGGGTCAAACGCATCCTGATCCAGTTTCATCTCCTCTCTTGTAACGGTAAAACGACGTAAAAACCGCCGGTAGTCATATTTTCCCTTCTCGATTTCAGAAAGTTCTTCGCTCTGACCACCGCGGTTCTCGCCTCTTCGTTTTCCGCCTGCGCCGTAGGTAATCGCAAGTTCTTCTGCGATTTCCTTCCATTTTTTGCAGATTGCTTTCTGTTTCGCTGTCTTCTCTCCAAAACGTTCCGGCATTTCAAGACACTGGCGGATCAGCCGGAGATATTTCTCATATACCTTCTCCGGATTCTCTCCGAAAAGTTGAATCAGATATTCCGGATTCACATACAGGCTCTCCCCGTCTGTCTCCATAGCGGTTACCTGCTCATCCGGCTGTACCCGAAGCTCCAGCAACGCCCTGCCAAGCTCCGGATACCGCCAGCATAACTCATTTTTGCAGTGTTTCATCAGACCGGCGATCAGTTCCTGTTTCGTCTCTGTGGCTGTGGATTTTTCTTTTACGGAAATATGGTTCTTCCAAGCCAGCAATACCCGGAAAGCATCCCATTTTTCCAGTTCTCCTGCTTTTGTCAGAAACCCGTTCAGTTCCTGTTCTCCAAACCATCCCCTGTCTTCCAGTTTTTTCATCCCGTCAATATTTTCCTGCCCGATCAGATACTCCATGGCGGGGCGGATCCTGCGTTTCAGATAAGCTGCATCCTCTTTTGCTATTTCTTCGTTTTCCTGCGTGCTTTGCAAAAAACGTTTGATCACTTCTTCCAGATGTTGTTGTTCATTCATTTGTATACATCACCATTTTTTATATTCTGTATCCATCGTAGCACCCTTTATTTTGATTTACAAGCAGATCCTTTTACTGATTTTCCTGTGTTTCGTCACCTGACTGGCTGCTCATCGGCGTGATCACGATATTTTCTGCTGCAATGCCGGTTTTCCGTTTGACAATATCCTCAATCTGCGCTCTGCTGGCATCGTCCACCTGGGTATCCGGTACTACAATGTCCGCTGTCTCTCCGGTCAGATTTACAACCACATCCGGAAATCCTTTTGCTTCGAGAAGCAGTTCTGCCGCCGCTTCTTTCTCCACAAGATCGGTCATATTTACCATACTGGCGATCGCACTTTCTCTTTCTGTCTCGGAAAGTGCTTCGTTGTTGATGATCGATAACAGAGATTCCTTATTCTGGGAGCGGATCTGTTCCCGTTCGATGCGCGCCTGTGCCATATATGTAGAAGCACCTGTCAGAACAGCCTCCCCCGGTGTCTCCTGAATCTGTGATTCTGTGCCGGATGACCCTTCGCCGGAAGCCGTGGCATCTGTACCGTCGCTGGCGGTCGCCGCACCGGTCTCATCCGTAACATCAAGATCCAGATTTTCCATATCCTGCAGAACCTGATCCATATTGACCGAAGTCTCCGTCTCACTGGCGGTCTCGGTCTTTGCAGTCTTATCTTTTTTTCCTTTTATTTGTGCATCGGAATAGCTGATATAGCCTGCCGCGGCAATCATGACTGCCAGCGCTGTGATAATGATCTGATTCTTTTTAAATATTTTTTTCACTGCTGCTCTCCTTTTTTATTCATTTTGACTCTGCTGATACTATGATACCGGATTGTTCCGTACTTCGTACTCCACAATCCCTGGGGCTCATTTCATTTTTAACACTTTGATTTCATGAGCTTCGACGTGAAACAATGCCATCACCGCCTCCTGGATCTGTTGTACGATCACCGGGTTGCCGCCTCCCTGGGCTACGACAATCACGCCGCGGATCTCCGGATAGGTACTTGAGGATATATAGGGTGTCTGTCCCCCGTCTCCGGTATCCTCGTATACTGTAGTTTCCCCCGTGGTTACCGCCTGACTGGTTCGTTCTGTTCCGGAATCTCCTTTTTCACTGGACGTGCTGGTATCCTCCGGGCTGTCTTTTTCCACCTGTTTCTTCCCGGTGGATTCCATCGCCACCGCCACCTGCACAGTTCCCACACCTTCTACCTGCGACAGCACACTCTCCAGCTGTTTTTCATAGGACTGCCGGATCTGGTCGTCGGTCGGTTCCTGCGACTGTACCGTTACCTCCTCCTGCGTCTTTTTTTGTTCCTTTTGTTTTACAGGAGCGGCAATCACAAGAAGTAAAAGACCTGCCAGCCCGCAGATCAGCCACTGCTCCCGTTTCATCCCTCTGACTGCTGCAAACACCCTCTCCTTCATAGACTACTCCTGTATCTTTATATTTATATTCCCTTCCGGAAGATTATAGACTTGTGCAAGTTTCCTTTTTACCTCGTCAGACTCACTTTCCCCGGGCGGATTCCCGTCCATACGCCGGATCACACAGCGGATTTCTTTCACATCCAGTTCCTCCCCGTTAAAAAATTTCACACTGACCTCTGTACTCTCGTAAGACAGCTCTTCCAGCAGCGCTTTTATCTGGCGTTCCATCTCCTTCTGGCAGTTTTCCTGTACATAATCATTTCCTTCCTGTTCCAGATATTTTTTCTCCATCGAAAAGTCCTCGTATTCCTGCCGGATTCCTTCCGAAAGTGTCTCCCAGGAGAGGATCTGATCCAGATTTCCGACGGTCAGTAGCGGTTTGATCAGTACCAATATCAGCAAAAGTCCCATAAAAAAACGGATGTATTTTCGTTCCTCTCCCTGAGGGATCACATTCATCAATACCGACAGGAAAATAAAATAAAACGCCAGATTTCGCACCCACTGGGAAAGCCATTCCAATATTTTCCCTCCTTCCGTCTTGTTGTAACACCTGTATTTCCCCTACACTCAACCTCGAACACCTACTTTTTCATTGCAGAGATCCCGCCAGAATCGCAATCGTCAGCAAAAACAGAATTTCCATCGTCAGAAGCATCCGTACCAGCATCCCGAGACTCTCCCCCATCGTATGGATGCACCCTACCATCCGCTTGTCCGTCACCGGCTGTACCAGGGCTGCCAGAAATTGGTAAACGAGTGCACTGATTCCCATCCGACAAAGGGGAGCTGCGCCTGCCAGCAGAAGAATCACGATTGCCGCCGCACCGAGGCAGTTTTTGATCAGCACCGCCGATCCGAGCACTACTTCTGTGATCCCGGAAAACAGGTTTCCCACCCCGGGAAGCGCACCGGCTGTCCTGCCGATCAATGATCGTTTCAGGGTGTCAACCGCCGGGGAGATCAGACGCTGGATCAGTTGGATCCCCACGATCACGCCTACCATGGATTTCAGTGCCCAGAGGATTCCGTTCTTTAAAAGTTCGGTCATTTTCGATAAAAATTCTTCTTTTGTGAGGAAATTGATCAGTTCCAGCACCAGATACATCCGGATCGCCGGAAGGATAAAAAGTAACAGGATCTTTTCTGTGAGAAAAATCAAAATCAGGATCATCTGGTAAAATGCTGTCGCCGTTGCCACGCCACATGCCCCGGTCAGTGCGATATAATACGCCGGAAGCAGTGCTTTCATAAATACCGCCACACCCTCAAGCAGGCTTTCCATCTGCCCCGCCATCTGATCAAACGCCTGCAAAAGCAGTAAAAACAACAGAAGATAGATCATATAAAAAGAAATATCTCCGATCTGGTTATTCTGAAAAACTCCGGACAGATGATAGAACACTGCGGAAAGAAGCACCAGCACCAGAATGTGTACGCAAGTTTCCTTCTGGATCCCCATGGCATCCCACACGCCCTGCTGAATCACGGCTTTCCACTGCTCTGCGGAAAATGCCTGTCCGCTTGTCAGAATTTCCCGGATCATCCCGCGCATGCTCTGTTTTTCTTCCAGCAGCTGATCCACCGCCGTCTCCACGTCCTTCAGATCCAGCTCTTCCAATGCTTCTTCCTCGCGTGAAAAGTCCTGATTTTCGGCAGCATACACACAGATCCGGGTACAAAAAAAGAGCAGGAACAGACTGAAGATTGCTATTTTCAGTATTTTCCCACTCTTTTTCTTATCCCAGAAACGCATGGATCGTCTCCAGCAGTGCGGTAAGGATCGGCATACTGATTGCCAGTACTGCCAGCCGTTCGTAGATCTCGATCTGTCCCGCCACTGCAGAATAGCCTGCGTCCTTACAGATTCCTGCCGAGAACTGACCGATATAGGTGATACCGATCATTTTCATAAGGATATTCATATATGTAGTATCTACAGGTACATATTGTTGTATTTTTTTCAGGGATTCATACAGATAACTGAACTTTCCCACCGCGAACGCCAGAATAAAGAGTCCTGCCGCCATCGTCAGATAGACCGAATACTCTGGCTTTGCCGTTTTCATAAAGATCGCAGCCAGTACACAGGCGATGCCCGCTGCACTGATCCGGATAATTTCCATATCGCCATCCTCCCCGCCTGCCTACACTACAGGGCAAATAATTTTTTTACGGTTTCAAAAAGATCATAAATATAGGGGAGTACCCAAAACAATACCAGCACAAGCCCGGCAAGACTGGTCAGAAATGCCTGGTCTTCCCGCCCGCTGTGCTTTAACACCAGACTCAGGACGGATACCAGGATCCCCACTGCACCGATTTTAAATATAATCCCGACTTCCACAACCGCCTCCCGTCTCAGATAAGGATCACCACCAGAAAGGCTCCCCCCAGGATCCCGAGGCTTTGCCACACTTTTTTCTGTTCCGGCAGCTGATGCTGCAGTTTCTCTTCCCTCGCCGCAAGTTCTGCCCGTCCGTTCTCAAGAAGCCGGATCTGCATTCTTGCATCCAGATAACCGAGATGTCCAAGCGTCTGTAAAAACAGATCCCAGTCTTCTTCCCAAAGACCGGTCTTTTCCCGCACCGTCTGTGTCTATTCTTTCAAAATCCCTGCAAATGCTTCGCCGGTCTGCGCTTTCAATCGCTCTGCAATGGATTGCAGATATTCCCGAAAAGGAGACACCACTTTTGTGCTGATCCTGGAAAATGCTTCCGGCAGCGTATTTCTTGCAAAGGAGATTTCTCCGGTCAGGCAGCTGATGATCAGCTGTAACATCTGTAAGTCTTCGATCCGCCGCTGATATTGTCTGCTCTTCCAGTTTCCCATGCCCCAGCCGGCAAAAAATACCAGCAGAGCACCGCCTGCTTTCAGCACACCGACCGCTGCCTCTGGTACAGGCAGGTTCCTCGTTCATCATAGATTTCCTGGACTTTTCCGATCTGCCCTGCCGTTTCTTTCTGCAGGATGATATAGCGTTCAAAAACATGTTCTTTCATCAGTCGTTCCAATAGCGGTTTTTTCCGGATCTCATCGATGGAACTTCCGTGGACTGTTGCCAGAAGTTTGCATCCGCTGTTCAGCGTCATCTCAATGGCACGGATATCCTCATAATTACCGATCTCATCCACGGCGATCACCTGCGGTGCCATCGAGCGAAGCAGCATGACCATCCCTTCCGCCTTGCTGCAGCAGTCCAGCACATCGGTACGGATTCCCACATCATTTTGCGGAATTCCCTGATAGCTGCCGCCGATCTCTGACCGCTCATCCACCACGCCCACCGTATAGCCCGGAAACGTCTCCCAGCCATCGGAAATCTGCCGCACCAGATCCCGCAGCAGCGTCGTTTTTCCACAGCCCGGTGGGGAGATAATGAGCGTATGACAAAGTTTTCCCTCTTCCGTCACATACGGGATCACCATATCCGCACAGCCGGTAATCTGATGTGCAAACCGGATATTAATACAGGAAATCTGCGAAAGTCCTTTTACTTTCTGCTCTTCCATGATCGCTTTTCCCGCCACACCGACCCGATGCCCACCCTGTATCGTCAGAAATCCCTGTTTTAATTCCTCTTCATACGCATAGAGGGAATACGTTCCTACTGTCTCCATCGTTCTTCGGATCTCTTCCTGCGATACGATATATGCCTGTTCCCGATGCCTCGTCAAAAATCCCTGTTCCGCCACAAAATATTCCTGCCCATCCTGCCACAAAATCAGCGGTTTCCCTGCCCGAAGACGAATCTCCTGCAACCCCTGTGGATTCCAGTCTGCCTGCTGTAAGATTTTTCGGATACGCTCCGGAAACAGACGGATAACTTCCTCCCGTTTCATGTACATCACCTCTTACCTCTACTATATGTGGACAGACTGTAAATAGAACTATTTCCCTACGCAAATCATACCGGAATACTCATCCGGCATCGTCAACTGGTAAAAGCTGCATTCCTCGTAAGAAATCTCGCACAACTCCCTGCGGATTCCTTCGCCGGTGAACTTCAGATAGCTTTCTTTTTTTGTCCAGATCTGAAACAGAACATCCTTTTTCCCCCGCTCCGTATCTGCCTGTTGAAAAAGTTTCCATTCCTCCGGGTTGCAGATTTTTCTGGCTGTCTGTTCCACTTTTATTTCTCTGTGATACTGGATATCAAGCCCCACCGGTGCATCTCCCAGCGCGCAGGCGATCCAGTCCCCCGAATGACTGATATTAAAAAACAGTTCCGGGTGCAGACGCAGATATGGTTTTCCGGTTTCTGTTCTTACTACCGGATCTGTCTCTTTCCAAAAATCATATCCATATCTCGTTTTTACCATTTCCGCCAACAGGCAATATCCTGCCCGGGACTGTTCTTTCTTTTCTTCCGGTTTTTTGCCGCTGACCTGCTGCATCCAGACTTCTGTCTGTTGATCCGGGGACCGCCATAAAATATGTTCTGTATTTACATTATTTTCCATTTTTCTGCCCCCCGCTGCCACGCTTCGGTGCTTCTTCCAGTTCTACCAGAAAACGGGAAGGTTCCATCTTCTTTCCGAACCGCTCTTCCACCGCATACAGATGCAGTTCCTTTTTCGCTCTCGTCATGCCGACATAGAACATCCGGCGTTCTTCTTCAATCTCCGGATCCAGAATCGCTTTCTGATAAGGCATACACCCCTCATTGACATCCAGAATATACACCCGTTCAAATTCCAGTCCCTTGGCGCTGTGCAGCGTCGATACAACGATTCCTTCCTGCTGGCGCACCTTCTCCGACTGTTCTTTGAGTTTTTCCTTATAGGCATCCATGGAATCAAACCATTCCTGAAATGTTTTGTATCCTTTGGCACTCTCCTGGATCTCCCGCAAAAGATCATACAGCTCTTCCACTTTGATCTTCCGGTACTGCGCATATTCTTTCAGGAACTCGTCATAGCCAATCCCATATCGGATATAATTGATAGCCGCGAACGGTGCCATATTTTTCATCATCTTCAGATCATGCTCGAACTTCTCGATCCGGTCACACATCCATTCTTTTCCTTCGTAGAACTGATACAGAATCTCAAACGGCACTTCTTTTTCGTAAAATGCTTCTCTGGAAAGATACCGGTTCGGACGGTTCATGATGGCAAGAAAATCCTTTCGCTCCCGACCGCCCATCGCCAGATGCATATAAGCGACCATATTTTTCGCCAGCCAATGTTCATACAGATTCGGCAGGACATCGCGCATCGTAAACGGAATATTGTACTCCATCAGCCGCTCCACCGTCATTCTGCAATTATGATTGGTACGGAATAAAATCGCAACCTCTTTGTGCGGACAGCCTTCTGCCAGATCCTTCTGGATCTGTTTTAACAGCCAGGTCGTCTCCTCACTCTCATTTTCAAAAGTCCGGATCTCGATCAGTTTTCCCTTGTCATTTTCCGTAAACAGCTGTTTTTCATATCTCGCATCGTTCCAGCGGATCACATTCTGAGATTTTTCCACAATTTCTCCGGTACAACGATAATTCTGCTTCAAGATCACCTGCTGCAACTGCGGAAAATCCTTCGGAATCTGCAGCATGATCTCCGGTCTGGCTCCCCGGAACCGGTAAATCGACTGGTCATCGTCGCCCACTAAAAACAGATTATTTTCCGGAAGTGCCAGAAGACGGACGATATCATATTGCAACTGGTTGACGTCCTGAAACTCGTCGATCAAGATATACCGAAACTTTTTCTGCCACGCCTGTAAAATATCCGGATGTTTCTGAAATAATTGATAACAGTATACCAGAAGATCATCAAAATCCAGCAGTCGTTTCCCGTGCAGCCGTTTTTCGTATGTCTCATAGATTTTCCGAAATTCCTCATCCGGACAGCTTGCCGAATAATAATGGCTTAACGGGATCCTTCCGTTTTTTACCGTGCTGATCTCTCTCGCCAACGACTCCAGCAGGTCATTTTCATCTTCCACCTGCATCGAGGAATTCTGCAAAATCTGTCGTAAAATCTGATATTTTATTTCTTCACTGGCGATGTTCGCCGATGTGATACCATATGCCTGCCGGAGGATGCCGTAAAAGATTCCATGGAATGTACCAAAAGTCACCTGGCTTTTTTCTACTCCACACAGGTGTAAAAATCGCTCCCTCATCTGTCCTGCGGCCGCCTTGGTAAAGGTGACCACCAGGATAGATGAAGGAGCGACCTGATAATCCTGAATCAGTTTACGGGTACGGCGGATAATGACTTCCGTCTTACCGGATCCCGGTCCGGCAAGTACAAGCATCGGACCATCTTTGTGTTCCATCGCCTGTTGCTGTTCCCTGTTAAACTCCATTCTTTCCCTCCATATGGGAATTATTCTGCTGCTTTTGTCAGCTTTTCAATAGCTGCCTGGATTCTTACAAGGCTCTCTTCTTTTCCGAGAACTTCCAGAATCTCTGTAGCGCCTGCCGGTGTCATCTGTTTTCCGGACAGAGCGGTACGGATCGGCCACATTACATAACCAACTTTGTATCCATGCTCTTTTGCGTAAGCGGAAAGCATTGCAAACAGTGCATCGTTGCTGAAATCTTCCTGCGCCTCCAGTAACGGCTGTACTTCTTTGAGTACCTGCAGAGAAGTTTCTTCGTTAGTTTTCATCTTTTTATGCACATACATGGATGTCTCATATTCCGGTACTTTTTCAAAGAAATCTACGTGATCTTTGATATCCGGGAATACTTCGATTCTTGTTTTTACCATGGCTGCGATCTTGTGGAAATCCAGATCTCTTGTGATCACTTCCTTCAGATACGGCAGAGCCATTCCATAGAATTTGTCATCATCCATCTTCTTCATGTATTCGCCGTTCATCCAGCGAAGTTTTACCATGTCAAAGACTGCCGGAGATTTGCTGATTCTGTGGTAATCAAATTCTTTTACCAGTTCTTCCAGAGAGAAAATCTCATTGTCGGAAGACGGACTCCATCCCAGAAGTGCTACGAAGTTTACAATCGCTTCGGTCAGGAATCCCTGATCCAGCAGATCTTCATAAGAAGAATGTCCGCAACGTTTGGACAGTTTCTGGTGATCTTCGTTTGTGATCAGCGGGCAGTGGATGTATTTCGGAATCTCCCATCCAAATGCTTCATACAGACGGTTGTACTTCGGTGCGGAGGACAGATATTCGTTTCCTCTTACTACGTGAGTAATTCCCATCAGATGATCATCGATAACATTTGCAAAGTTGTAGGTTGGATATCCGTCAGATTTGATCAGGATCATATCATCCAGCTCATTATTTTCTACGGTGATATCTCCGTACAGCTCATCGTGGAAGGTTGTGGTTCCTTCGGTCGGCATATTGATACGAATAACGTATGGTTTTCCTGCTGCCAGGTTTGCCTCGATTTCTTCTTTGGACAGATGCAGACAGTGTTTGTCGTATACGGTGATCTCTTTTCCTGCTACTTCTGTCTTCAGACTTTCCAGACGTTCTTTATCGCAGAAGCAATAATAAGCGTCTCCCTGCTCGATCAGTTTTTTTGCATATTTCAGATACAGACCCTGTGCCTGTCTCTCACTCTGTACATAGGGACCTACACCACCGTCTTTGTCCGGACCTTCATCATGTACCAGACCGGTCTTTGCCAGGGTACGGTAGATGATCTCCAGTGCGCCTTCCATGAAACGTTCCTGGTCGGTATCCTCGATACGCAGCATGAATTTTCCGCCTTCATGTTTTGCGATCAGGTATGCATATAATGCAGTTCTTAAGTTTCCTACATGCATTCTTCCGGTAGGGCTTGGTGCAAATCTTGTTTTTACTGTGCTCATAATATTTTCTCCTGTTATTTATAATGTAGATGTCACTGAATCTTCTGACACCTGTAATTCCGGACTGCTGTGTGCTTAGCACATTCACAATCCCCTTATTCAAGGTAAAAGGTGTGGAATTAATCCTCCACACCTTTGCTTTTTAAGTATTCAATTACGTCTCCAACGGTTTCCACATCTGCAAGTTCTTCTGCAGGAATCTCCAGTCCGTATTCTTCTTCCAGAGCCATAACCAGTTCGAACAGATCCAGTGAATCAGCTCCCAGGTCATCTTTAAATGAGGTGTCAAGACCGATTGTCTCACCATCACAGTTTAACTGCTCTGCAATAATCTCTCTCATTTTTTCCAGCATATCTTTTTATCTCCTTAATAAAGCTTTTTCGACTTACGCCTTTGTTTAACGAAAGTATATCTATTATAAAATCATTTGTCAACCCATTCGTGGAAATATGCAAAAAACTTTGTTATTGCTCTGTTTCCACTTCCATCATTTCTTCACGTTCCGCTTCCGTCGTCCGGATCTGCCCCGAAACACTCAGGGCAATCCCCATCTCCGTCATCAAAAACAGGATCGATGTACCTCCGTAACTGACAAAAGGAAGCGTGATACCGGTGGTCGGCATCAGATTTAATACTACGCAGAGATTCAGGATCACCTGCAGCGCGATATGTACAAAAATGCCCGCCACAACCAGCGTTCCATAAAGATCCGGTGCGTTCTGTGCGATAAAAAACAGACGATACAGCAGATAGCCGAACATTAGAAGTAACAGCGCCGCTCCGAAAACCCCCAGTTCCTCACAGACGATAGAAAAAATCATATCGTTCTGGGCCTCCGGGATCGTTCCAAGTTTCTGAGCGCTGTTTCCCAGACCCTTGCCAAAGAAACCGCCGCTTCCGATCGCATACAGTCCCTGTAATGCCTGATATCCTCCGGACGACATATTTGCCTCCGGATGCAGCCATGCCAGAATCCTCCGAATACGGAAATCCTCACTGGTTGTCATGGTCAGTCCCATATAGGCAACAATACTTCCCGCAATCGTACCGATGATGGCTGCTACCACAAGAAACGGTTTGGTCTTCGGATGTGCGATAAAGATCATAACCATGGCAATTCCGCCAATGATAATACCTGTACTCAGGTTATCGGTGAGCACGAATGCCCCTGCCGCCTGAATCAGACCGACCAGCACAAGAAATGCTACCGTCCCCGGTTTTCTTACCTTTCTCCCCGTCTTAATAATGAGAACCGGTAAAAAAGTAATGATTGCAATCTTGGCAATCTCGGACGGCTGGAACTGGATTCCCAGTTTTAACCATCGTCTGGAACCGTATGCTTCCACACCAAACGGAGAAAAACGTACCATTGCCATCAGTATAAGCGAGATCACGTACAACGCTCCCGTAAACGGAATCATCAGATGATAATCCAATTTTGATATCAAAATTGCAATGACAATCGCTCCCACGCTGATCAGCGCCTGCCGGCGGAAATAATACATATCATCCCCGTGAAATTTCATCTGCGCCTCATAGGCACTGGTACTGTAGAGCATAATCAGTCCGAAGCAGATCAGCAGGATTACGATCGCAAGAAGATTATAATCATAATATCCACCCCGAAAGTTTTTCTTTTTCTTTCTTTTTTTCTCTTTTTGTTCCATGCAATACCCTCATTTCTTTTAATGCTCCCCTGCTATCGATATCCCGCCGAAGGTAACAACCGGATATCTTTGTTTAGTATAACACTATTAAAAAGAGAAAAAAACCCCCAGACATCTCTTTTTTTATGTTTCTGAGATGTCCGGAGGTTCTGCTTTATCTAAGGAGAATGTTTACTTTTTATTCTACATCCTGCAGTGCATCCGTATCTTCTTCACCGGTGCGGACTTTTACGACTCTGTCAACATTGTATACAAAGATCTTGCCATCGCCGATATGTCCGGTATACAGAACTTTCTTTGCAGCTTCGATGACCTGATCGACCGGAATGCTGCTGACTACCACTTCTACTTTTACTTTTGGAAGCAGGGTTGCATCGATTTCAACACCACGGTATTTCTCGCCGGCACCTTTCTGAACGCCACAGCCCATAACCTGTGTAACGGTCATACCGGTGACACCCAGATCGTTCATAGCTTTTCTCAGTTTGTCATATCTTGACAGTTTCGAGATGATAACTACTTTATACATACCGGTATCTGCTGCTGCCGGAGCTTTTACTACTTTAACTGCTGCATTTTTCTGCGCATCAGATGCTGCTTTGTAATCATCTGTACCAAGGTTTGTATTTTCATTGACATCCATCATCATGGTGTTGGAAACATCCATGATACTGAATCCTGAGTAAGCAGATGCCAGACCATGTTCCATTGCATCCAGACCTACGATTTCCTCTTCCTCGGTAACTCTCAAGCCTACAACAGCACGGATCACAAGGAAAGTGATTGTGATGGTTACTACGGTCCATGATGCTACTGCTGCAAAACCGATCAGCTGTTTTCCAAGAAGGGTAAATCCACCGCCGTAGAACAGACCAACCAGATCATCATTTCCAGGTGCGGATGTGGTTGCGAACAGACCAACTGCGATCGTTCCCCAGATACCGTTTAAGCAGTGAACTGCGACTGCACCAACCGGGTCATCTACTCTTAATACATAATCAAGGAACCATACACCAAATACTACCAGCAGACCGGATACAATACCGATAATGATTGCTCCGAGTGCATCGGTTACATCACATGGTGCCGTGATGGCTACCAGACCTGCCAGGGAAGCGTTCAGACACATAGATACATCTGGTTTTCCGTAACGAACCCAGGTAAAGATCATACAGGTTACGGTTGCGATCGCCGGAGCGATGGTTGTTGTTACAAAGATAGAACCAAGCTGTTCTACAGATGTTGCAGCTGCGCCGTTAAATCCATACCAGCCAAGCCACAGGATAAATACACCAAGTGCACCGATTGCCAGGTTGTGTCCCGGAAATGCATTGACTTTTGTGATTTTTCCGGATTTATCTTTCGTAAATTTTCCGATACGCGGTCCAAGGATCTTGGCACCGATCAGTGCGGAGATACCACCTACCATATGGATTGCACAGGATCCTGCAAAATCGTGGAATCCCATCTGAGCCAGCCAGCCGCCGCCCCAGATCCAGTGTGCTTCGATCGGATAGATCAGTGCGGAGATTACACCGGAGTAAATACAATAGGATAAGAATTTTGTTCTTTCTGCCATGGCTCCGGAAACGATTGTTGCTGTTGTTGCACAGAACACCAGGTTGAATACGAAGTTCGACCAGTCAAAATCTGCATAACTGGTAAAAATATCAAATCCCGGTTTTCCGATCAGCCCTACCATATCTTCTCCCAGTAACAGGCTGAAACCGATCAGGATAAAGGTACAGGTACCGATACAAAAATCCATCAAGTTTTTCATGATAATGTTACCCGTGTTTTTCGCTCTGGTAAAACCTGCCTCCACCATCGCGAATCCAGCCTGCATCCAGAACACCAATGCAGCGCCGATCAGGAACCATACGCCAAATACCTGACCGTTCAGAACTTCCATAATTTCTTCTGTCATACTTTTGTCCTCCTCTTTTCTTTGTAATGAAAAAAGCGAAACAACGACGTTTTGCTTCTATTATATATAAGAAGCTGCAAAACGCCGTTGTTTCGCTTTTTTCAAGCCCTGCCGTATCATAAGAAAACAGAGTGTGCGATTTCCCTTGATACGACAAAAGGCACTACGGATGTTTTTCCATAGCGCCTTTGCTTTGTATGGGTGTATCTTACACCTGTATTTCGTTTGTGTCAATAAAATTTTTATCGTTTTTTTATATTTGTCATTTCAGCTTGTTTTTTATAAAATATTGTCTGAATTTTCTACGTTTTTACTGTACACATTCTCCCTGGCAGTCGCACGGTTCCCGCGTCAGTCCGGTGTCAAAACTCGGATTCATCTGATAGAAGTTCTTACTGTTCAGCTGATCCTGGAGAGACTGGAGAGCTTCACCGAATCTCTGGAAGTGTACCACTTCTCTCGCCCGCAGGAACCGGATCGGATCCGCAATCTCCGGAATATCCCGCACAACCCGCAGGATATTGTCGTAGGTGCTCCGTGCTTTCTGTTCCGCAGCCATGCTCTCAAACATATCCGTGATCGGATCCCCCTTGGACTGGAACTCACAGGAGTTAAACGGAATTCCTCCCGCCGACTGCGGCCAGATTCCCACTGCATGGTCCACATAGTAGTCCGCAAATCCCTGGTTCTCGATTTCTTCCACAGTGAGGTTGGCAGTCAACTGATGAACGATCGTGGATACCATTTCGAGATGTCCGAGCTCTTCTGTCGCTACATCGGTAAGAACCGCCATGCAGACACGGTTCGGAGCGGTGAAACGCTGGGAGAGGTAGCGCATCGAGGCACCGATCTCGCCGTCGGGGCCACCATATTGTGTTGCTATAATCTTCGCGATCCGTGCGTCTGTCTTCGTGATGTTTACCGGATATTGCAGTCTTTTTTCATAGATCCACATACACTAACACCTGCCTTTCCGGGATCTTTCCCATGGCCATGGCTGCATCATCCACTCCCAGGTGTCGCAGTTGCTCTCGTCAATCAGATCCATTGTCAGAGGACCGAAGCGTCTGGCATACTCTTCCATAGCTTCCTGGCGGATTGCCGACTGTTTGTGGTAGTAAGCCATGGCTTCCCGGTCCTGTGGATGGGTGTCCATATAAAGCAGGGTATCATAAGCGGCAAATGCAGACTGCCCGATCGTCTCCATCAGCTGTGCTTTGCTCCGTTCTCCCTGGCAGGTACAGTTGTTTCGTCCCATCATCGCCTGCATTCGCCTCCTTTCCCGCAAAATGGTTTACAAAGTTCCGGGAAAATCGTGCCAAGCTGAAATCCTCTGGCCGGTTCGTATACCTTTCCGAATTTCTGCATTGGCACATACGCCATTGCCAGTGGAAGCATCTGCAAATGCTCCTGTACAGATGTTTCCTGTGCACCACGATCGCGTGTATTGGTGCAGGTTTTGCCATTGGTGTCCATCGGCATCATCGCTTCTCTGTTTCCTGTCATGTTGCCACAGGTCCGGTTTCTGCAGTTACCGGAAGAGTTCCGGCAATTCATACGATACGGATCCATTCTCTTCTCCTTATTTCTGAGTTCTATTTCTCTTTATCATATGAATGTCTGCAAATTTTCGTGTTTCTGTCCGCTTCTACTTCTTTTTATTTACGCTACAGTCGCCTACCATGTCCGCTACTGCCTTTGCTCCGTCCTTGTTCAGACGAATACCGTCTTTCTGATACCATTCCGGATGCTCCTGGCTGTAGCTGTAAAGATCCAGAACTGTCAGTTTGTTCTTCTCGCCAATGGTTTCGACCGCATCTTTGACTTCTTCCACTCTTTTGGCTCTCTCTTCCATTTCTGTGCTTCCATCAGACTGGATCATCGGCGGTGTAATCAGCCAGACTTCCGGACTGCTCTTTAAATCCTGATAATTTTTGATCAGGGATTGATAATCTTTTTGAAACGTATCGATATCTGTCCAGTTTTCCTCTGTCGTATCGTTCGTTCCAAGCATTATCACAACAAGATTCGCTTTATATTCGGTACTGCTCTCATATCGTTCTTCTTTTGTATATGGCTTTTTGCTCTTTTTTTGAACCGCTGCACCTTCCACACCGAAATTTCCGATCCGGTATTTTTTCTCTGCCTTTTCCATGTATTTCTGCAACTGTACCGGGTAACAGTTGTCTTCCCGGTCTTCCACATCGGTTCCAAAAGTCAGTTCATCCCCGACACATGCCACCCGTAATTTCTGCTGATCTGCTGTATTCTGCATCAGATTCCAGAAAATCAGTACGATCGCCACCAGACCAAATGCCATCGCCCGTTTTTTTCTCTTCTGCTGTTCCATTTTTCTGCTCCTTTCTGCTACTGTCTTTTCTTATTTTGTCGTATCTTTTTCTTTCTGTCAATTTTCTTAAAAACTTCTGTCAATTTTTAACAATCACTTATCTATTTTTCTTCCTATTTTCTCCATATTGCGCCTTGCATTTTTTCTCCATGACTCTTAGAATACCTATGGCTACTGATTTGTAATCATTGCACTTTTTATATAGAAAGGATTCATCATGGACACTACTGTAAAGGCACCTGCCGTATCGGGAGATCAGCGTGAATATCTGTTTGACAATTACAAAGTATTATTGATTCTTCTGGTCGTCATCGGTCACTTTATTGAACCAAGCAACGATCAGAATTCATTTCTCTACGAATTAAAATGGGGAATCGTGGCATTCCACATGCCTGCTTTCATCTTTATCTCCGGATATTTTTCCAAGCGGATCCCGTCCTTAAAGAAAATGCTCTGCGGACTGGTCATTCCTTATTTTGTATACGAGATCCTGTATTATCTTTTATATACGTTTGTTCTGGACAAAGAGACCGGGTTTTATTTTGCCAGACCGAAATTTTCTCTCTGGTATCTGATGGCACTGTTCGCCTGGAGACTGTTCTCTCCTCTGGTTGAGAAAATCCCCGGCTGCATGATTTTGTCCGTCATTGCCGGAATTCTTATTGGATTCACGGATTTTGGGAATTTTCTTTCGATTCCGCGTATTCTGTTTTTCTTCCCGTTCTTTCTTGCCGGGAAAAAATTTGATTCTTCCTCCCTCGCCCGCTTCCGGAACCGGAAGGGGTATCTGGGTGCACTGACCATCTTGGGAGGTTTTGCCGTTTTTTTATTTACCGACAATTACCATCATCGGCTGGATCAGAAAATTTTCTATGGACGATACTCCTACGCAGATATGGATATGGGTTCCGTCGAAGGTGTACTTGTCCGCATCGGCTGTTATCTGATCTCTTTTCTTCTGATCTACCTGTTCATGCTGGTACTTCCGACCGAAAAGAAATCCTACTCCTATCTGGGAGAACGAACCATGGCAATCTATATCTTCCACGGTTTCGTCTACAGCTGCCTCAGATACGGTTCTTCCATTCTGACTTCGGTTGAGAGCAATCTGGAATGTCTGTATCTGCTGGCATTCTGCTTCTTCCTGGTATGGTTTTTATCGAGAAAACCTTTTGTATTGTTTACAAACAAGATCGCCCATCTTTTCTGATGCGCGGTCTTGTTTTAATTTCCACTCTTCTGCGCTTCAATCTGTTCCGCCAGATCGTTCAGATATACCCAGCGATCCATCTTTTCTTCCAGCTGTGCTTCCGCAGCTTCTTTTTCCCGCATGATTTCTGCCAGCTTTCCGGAGTTGGTGGCATTCTTGACCATATCATCGTCCAGTTTTTCGATTTTTTCCTCTAACGCTGCGATATCATCATCGATTGTCTCATATTCTCTCTGCTCTTTATAGGTGAATTTCAATTTGGTTGGGCGGTTCTGTTTCCAGTCCTTTCCGGTGGATTTTTCTTTCTTCTCTTTTTCTCCACCCGGCACGCTGGATATCGCTCCCGTCTCTCCAAATCTGCGCTCTTTCGCCTCCCGGTAGTCCGTATAACCGCCTTCGTACTGGCGCAGTGTTCCGTTTCCGTCAAATTCAAAGATGCGATCCACCACATTATCCAGAAAATACCGGTCATGAGAAACCGTGATCACAATACCGGAAAATGCATTCAGATAATCTTCCAGGATCGTAACTGTCGGGATATCCACATCATTCGACGGCTCATCCAGAATCAATACATTCGCTCCGCTGACCAGCACAGACAACAGATACAGCCGCCGTTTTTCTCCACCGGAGAGTTTGGAAATCGGGGTGTACTGCATATCCGGTGTGAATAAGAACCGCTCCAGCATCTGTGATGCACTGATTCTGCCGTCTCTTGTCTGCACATATTCTCCGATCTCTTTCACATAATCGATCACACGCTGATTGCTGTCTTTGATCGGCAGCTCTTCCTGTGCCAGGTATCCTATTTTGATCGTCTCCCCTACCTCTACACGACCTTCATCCGGCTGTTCCAGTCCTGCCATGATCTTTAACAGGGTAGATTTTCCGCATCCGTTCGGTCCAACGATTCCCAGGCGCTGATTGCGAAGAACCGTATAGGTAAAATCCTTCAAAAGCATCTGATCGCCATATTTCTTCGTCACCTCATACAGTTCAATCGTCTTCTTGCCCATCCGGGTTTCTACGGAATCCATCTCAACAACCGCATCGCTGACCGGCGCTTTTCCCTGTTTTAAGTCTTCCAGTCGATCCAGTCGTGCTCTCTGCTTTGTACTTCTGGCACGGCATCCACGTTTCGCCCATTCCAGTTCCATCCGCAGGATGCTCTGACGTTTCCGCTCACTGGCAAGTTCCATCTCCTCCCTCTCTGCCTTCAGTTCCAGAAAACGGGAATAATTCGCATCATACCCATACATATTTCCCCTGCTGATCTCCAGAATTCGGTTGGACACTTTATCCAGGAAATACCGGTCATGTGTAACCATCACCAGCACTCCCTTATATCCTTTCAGATATTCTTCCAGCCAGTTGATCATCCCTTCATCCAGGTGGTTGGTAGGCTCGTCCAACAGCAGTACATCAAAATCCCCCGCCAGCACCTTCGCCAGCGCAAGCTTTCTCCGCTGTCCTCCCGAAAGATTCTCCACCTCCTGCTCAGACACTTCGATTCCAAGCTTCGTCATATTACTCTGCACCAGCCAGTCCTTATCTCCATTCCCGTTCAACGCATACGAAGATACCGTAGCACCCTTCGGAAAATGTGGATTCTGCGGAAGATAAGCAATCTTCAACCCATTCTGCCGGATAATCTGCCCCTCATCCGGCTCCTCCTCCCCCGCAATCATCCGCAACAACGTAGACTTCCCGGTACCATTAATCCCCACAATACCAATCTTATCCCCCTGCTGGATACCAAACGAAGCATCCTCAAAAATAACCTTCTCCCCAAAAATCTTACTGATATGCTCAATATTAATAATATTCATTCAAAACTCCTCATCAATCCTAAAATCATAACAGCACTATCTTACCATCTTTTCTCCCACTTTTTCAAGAGTCCCGGCTCTTCTTTTCTAGTGTCTGCCAAAACTCAGCTAGGACACGGGACTCCAAGGTCGGCAAACACTTTGTGGGCGTTTAGGGCAAGCTTTAAGATCCGACGCTTACGCAGGCTTTCGCGAGGGTCAGCCGACCCTCGTGAACGATAGCCGAAGTTAGCGGCTAGCTTAAAGTTGCCCTGCCCACGTTTGCCGACCTTGGAGTCCCGTGTCCTGGCGTCCCCTTTGCCAATACAAAAAAAGAAGCCCCACAAGACCTCTGATAAACTCAAAAATCTTGTGAGACTTTCTTCTATTTTTCTAAAAAGGAATCCTACCCAATCTTAAACCGGATAAGCCCCATTCTTATTATCCGCTACCGTAGCATCTACTTTTGTCTGCTGAGCCTCTCTATATTTGAAGAAGTCAGTAGCAACCTGTGGGAACAGTGCGTAGGACAGAACGTCCTCATCCTGCTCGGACCACTGAGCCATCTCGCTGCGCAGAGTATCCAGTTCGTCCGGGATCAGATCTGCAGGACGGCAGGTGATCGGCTGTTTGTCACCGATACATTTCTTCTGAACCTCTTTGTTGAACGGTTTAACAGTTTTACCATATTCACCGGAGAGAACAGCTTTTGTTTCTTTTGTAACCATTTTATATCTTTCGCCCATCAGTACGTTAAATACAGCCTGTGTACCTACGATCTGAGAAGACGGAGTAACCAGAGGCGGCTCGCCCAGGTCTTTTCTTACTCTCGGGACTTCTTCCAGAACATCGTAGAATTTGTCTTCTGCGTTCTGTTCTTTCAGCTGAGAAGTCAGGTTGGACAGCATACCACCCGGTACCTGATACAGCAGAGTTTTGATGTTTACACCCAGGTTCTTCGGATTCAGCAGACCGCTGTCCAGAGCCTCGTCACGGATCGGACGGAAGTAGTCAGCGATTTCAGCCAGAAGTTTCTGATCCAGACCGGAATCGTATGGAGTACCTTTGAAGGTTTCTACCATAACCTCTGTAGCCGGCTGAGAAGTACCCAGCGCAAATGGAGAGATCGCTGTATCGATTACATCAACACCAGCCTCAACAGCTTTCATATAAGTCATGGAAGCCACACCGGAAGTATAATGTGTATGCAGCTGAATCGGGATCTTGACAGTCTCTTTCAGAGCTTTTACCAGTTCTGTTGCTTTATAAGGAAGCAGCAGACCAGCCATATCTTTGATGCAGATAGAATCTGCACCCATCTCTTCGATCTCTTTTGCAATGTTTGTCCAGTATTCCAGAGTATAAGCATCGCCCAGTGTGTAAGACAGTGCAACCTGTGCATGACCTTTTTCTTTGTTTGCTGCTTTTACTGCTGTCTGCAGGTTTCTCATATCATTCAGACAGTCAAAGATACGGATGATATCAATACCGTTTGCGATAGATTTCTGTACAAAATATTCTACTACATCATCTGCGTATGGACGATATCCCAGGATGTTCTGTCCACGGAACAGCATCTGCAGTTTTGTGTTTTTAAATCCGTCACGGAATTTACGAAGTCTTTCCCATGGATCTTCCTTCAGAAAACGCAGGGAAGCATCAAATGTTGCACCACCCCAGCACTCTACAGAATGGTAACCTACTTTATCCATAGTATCTACGATCGGCAGCATCTGCTCTGTGGTCATTCTTGTTGCGATCAGAGACTGATGAGCATCACGCAGAATTGTTTCAGTAATTTTAATTGGTTTTTTAGCAATATCTGTCATAGTCTTATCCTTTCTTTCTATGATCACCCGCTGCAAACTCCATGTTTACAGCGGGATTTGTGGCTTTTGTATTACCGTATTATACTCCGAATACAGCCATGAAAGTTCCGGCCGCTACTGCGGTACCGATAACACCTGCTACGTTAGGTCCCATAGCATGCATCAGAAGGAAGTTTGTCGGATCTGCTTCCGCACCAACTTTCTGGGATACACGGGCTGCCATAGGAACGGCAGATACACCGGCTGAACCGATCAGAGGATTGATCTTTCCACCGGACAGTTTGCACATGATCTTACCAAAGAGAACACCACCGGCAGTACCAACACAGAATGCAACCAGACCCAGAAGAACGATCTTCAGAGTATCTACGTTCAGGAATGCTTCTGCGCTTGTAGATGCACCTACGGAAGTACCCAGCAGGATAACTACGATGTACATCAGCGCGTTGGAAGCTGTCTCTGTCAGCTGTTTTACAACACCACTCTCTTTGAACAGGTTACCAAGCATCAGCATACCTACCAGAGGAGCAGTTGTAGGAAGGATCATACAAACTACAATTGTGATAACGATCGGGAATAAGATCTTCTCCAGTTTGGATACCGGACGAAGCTGTTCCATCTTGATCTTTCTTTCTTTTTCAGTTGTCAGAAGTTTCATGATTGGCGGCTGAATGATCGGAACCAGGGACATATAAGAATATGCTGCCACGGCGATCGGTCCCATCAGTTCTGTCTGGCCCAGTTTACCTGCCAGGAAGATAGAGGTCGGACCATCGGCTCCACCAATGATAGAGATTGCTGCTGCTGCTTTTCCGTTGAATCCCAGGAAAATAGCCAGGAAGTACGCGCTGTAGATACCCAGCTGTGCTGCAGCACCAAGAATAAAACTCTTCGGGTTGGCGATCAGCGGACCAAAGTCTGTCATCGCACCAACGCCCATGAAGATCAGGGACGGCAGGATACTCCACTCATCCAGGATGAAGAAGTAATGCAGAAGACCACCGGCATGTTCGATACCCATAGCATCTACGTAAGGATCTGCCATAATATCCGGATAGATGTTAACCAGCAGCATACCGAATGCGATCGGCACCAGCAGCAGTGGCTCAAATCCGTGTTTGATTGCCAGATACAGGAACACCAACGCAACCAGGATCATAACATAGTTACCCCAATCCAGGTTCATGAACGCAGTCTGTTCCCATAAGTTTGACAATGTATTCATTATACTCATGTTTTTAACCTCCCGTTGTTGAATTCAGCAAGTCGTCGCTGTTTGGGAATTTACATTGTCTGCAAATTCAGTCTTAGTTTAAGGATGCCAGAGTAGCACCAGCTTCAACTGCATCACCAACAGCAACGTCAATGCTTGCAACGGTTCCGTCCTGCGGAGCAACAACCGGGATTTCCATCTTCATTGCTTCCAGGATGATCACTGGATCACCGGCTTTTACAGCCTGTCCAACACTTGCTTCTACTTTAAATACTTTTCCGGCTGCTCCGGCTGTTACTTTTACGGAACCGGCGGAAGCTGCAGGTGCTGCTGCCTTCGGAGCTGCTGCAGGTGCTGCCTTCGGAGCTGCAACCGGAGCTGCTGCAGATGCACCGCTTGTCTGTCCTTCTTCAACAGTTACATTGTATACATTGCCATTAACAGTAATAGTATAGTTTTTCATGTGATATTCCTCCTATGCTCAGGCTCTCTGCCATTTACTTCTGTTTACTTTTTTAATGGAACGAACCACAAAGCTGTCTGTGGATGTGTTCTCAGATGCAGCGATCGCTGCGGAAATAACTGCTACCAGTTCCAGATCATCTGTCAGGTCTTCCTCAACAGGTGCTGCCGGTACTGCTGGTGCAGGTGCTGGTGCTGCTTTCGGTGCTGTCTCTTTCTGTCCGATCTTTCCAACATACTTAAATAAGGAAATAACGAAAATCAGGAAGATCAGAACAACGAATACACAGCCAACACCCATAACGGTATTGACAGCGGCACCGTTTAATTTCATTCCGGTCGTTTCAACTTCGGAAATAGTCATATAAGCAGGAACCATCTGGTCATAATCACTGCTGTAATTGAATACAACTTTGATTTCTGCATCACCTTTGTCAAATTTTGCCGGAATATCAACAGTTACCTGTCCTTCTTCACGGTCAATATCTGTTGTCGGGGTTCCCATTTCCTCATATTTACCAAGTTCGTTTTCCTGGTCCATCCATGCTGATACTGCAAGTCTGGTAAATGTGTCTCTGTTTGCAGTCATCTGATTCAGAGTTTCATCATCGAAACCTGCAAGAGATTCTACCGCACTCTGAGATACCTCTGCACAGTTGCTTACCATATCATCGGTAATCTGCTGATAAGCAGCTGTTTCTTCTTTTTTACCGCAGGCAGTCAGAGAAAATGCACAGATTGTAACCAGCATCAGACTGGCAATTTTTTTCCATCTCTGCTTCATTTATGCTCACCTCATTATACTGTTCCGTGTTTTTTGCTTGGACGATCCTCTCTCTTTGTGTAAAGCATTTCGAAAGCACCGATCACATATTTTCTTGTATCCTCAGCTTCGATAATAGTATCTACATATCCTCTTCTTGCTGCGGATTCCACGCTGGACTGCAGGGTTGCATATTCAGCAGCTTTCTCGTTGATGGTAGCTGCATCAGAATCTGCGTACATGATCTTTGCTGCCAGTTTTGCATCCATCATACCGATTTCAGCGTTCGGCCATGCATAAACCATATCTGCACCGATGGATTTGCTGTTCATAGCCAGGTACGCGCTTCCGTAAGCTTTTCCTACAATCACGTTTACTTTCGGTACAGTAGCATCTGCAAATGCATAAGTCAGTTCAGCAACTGCTTTTGCCATGTTTGCCTCAGAGCATTTGGTTGCTTTGAATCCGGTAACATTGGTCAGTGTCAGAACCGGGATGTTGAAAGCGTCACAGAATTTTACGAAGTCTGCTGCTTTTCTTGCTCCTCTTGCGGATAATACTGCATCCATGGTTTCTGTCAGGTTTCCTTCTGCATCGTAGATCTCTGTTCTGTTTGCAACAGCACCTACAGTGGAACCGTTCAGTTTGATGAATCCACAAACCATATCTTTTGCATAGTCTGCTTTTACTTCGAAGAATACGTTGTTATCGCTGATCTGAGACAGTGCGATAGAAGTATCTCCTGCACAGTTTGCCAGATCTTTGCATACTCTGTTCAGATCATCTGTGCATTCTTCGTAAGACATATCATCTTCGTTGTTTGCAGGAAGCATAGTTACCAGCGCACGGATCTGTGCCAGAACATCTTCTTCGCTTCCTTTGAAATCTACCAGACCTGCTTCTTTTGCCTGATACTCAGCTGCGGAAGTATCGCATTTGGAGATTTCATTTCCTTCGATGGCGTTTGGAGAATTGACAAATAATTTTGCTTTTTTCTCTTCCATCAGAGTAAAATCTGTCAGTGCCGGAATCATAGCCATTCCACCGCCGCAGGTTCCGAAGATACCTGTGATCTGTGGAATCACACCGCTTGCTTTTGTCTGCTGCATGTAGATCTCACCGAAACCGTTCAGTGCATCGGTTGCTTCCTGCAGACGCATACCTGCGCAATCGATCAGACCGATCACAGGTGCACCTGTCTTCATTGCGAAATCATACAGTCTTGCAATTTTCTTTGCATGCATCTCACCAACAGTTCCGTTCAGTACGGTAGCATCCTGGCTGTATACATACACCAGACTGCCATCGATCACACCATATCCGGTGATAACACCATCTGACGGGGTTTCTTTTGCAGATAAGTTGAAATCTGTACTTCTTGCAGTAATCTGTCCACCGATTTCAACAAAACTGTTTGCATCAAGCAAAGAGGCTATCCTTGTGCTTGCTGCGCTTTGTGCTGTATTGCTCATACTTCAGCCCTCCATTTTTATAAAAAATTTAAGTGAAAACAAAATTTCAGCCGATTATAATTCTACTATTTTTTGCTTTTTTTTTCAATAACTTTTTGACAAAAGCCTTCAGAAAAACTTAATAAAGGTATAAATGTTTCGGAATTCCGTTTTCATAGATCACTTCTGTTTCGCCGTGAATCAGTGGTTTCAAGTATTCCATCATCTTTTCTGTCACATCGTTTCCTGCTTCATTGATATAATCTGCCGGTACTTTTTTCTCCTGGTTCGACACCTCGCAGACCGGAACCGCAGTGTAGCGCACCTGATACGGATGGCTGCTGATTCTTTCTACCGAAGCCATCAGCCCGCTTTTCCCCTGCAGGGCACAGCGGCAGGCGGTCATGCCAAGCATCTTTGACTCCTGGATGTCGGTCTTGCTTGCGATATGGGAGGCGCATCGCTGCATCAGATTCAGTTCAATGGATCTTACTTTGCAGCCGATTTCTCTTCGCACGATATCTTCGAGCACTCTGGCGCTTCCCGCGATATAGCTGTGACCGAAATTGTCCACGGCTCCGCTCTGTACCTGCTCGGAGATATACACACCGTCTTTGTCTTTGATTCCCTCACTGATTGCCACCAGAACACTGTCCTGTTTCTCTAATTTTCCTTTTACATCTGCAAGAAAACTCTCCACTGAAAATGCCGGCTCACAAAGATAGATCAGGCTCGGACCTTCTGCTCCGTTATTTCTCGCAAGTGCGGAAGCTGCGGTCAGCCATCCGGCATTTCTTCCCATCACTTCCACGATCGTGACTGCCTTGGTATCGTACACATGGCAGTCTCTTTCCAGCTCGGAAAATGTAGTTGCAATATATTTTGCTGCGGAGCCGAATCCCGGACAGTGATCAGTTCCCACCAGATCGTTGTCAATCGTCTTCGGTGCTCCCATGACATGAATATCTTCTATTTCGTGTTCTTTACAGTATGCCGCCAGTTTATCCACCGTATCCATGGAATCGTTTCCACCTGCGTAAATAAAGTACGCAATTCCATGTTTGCGGAAAATCCGGATGATTTCCTGAAACTGACTGTCGTCTTCTTCCGGATTTTTCAGTTTTACCCTGCAGGATCCCAGTGCTGCTGCCGGTGTCTGGCAAAGGATCTCCAGTTCGTCCTCACCCGGTACTTTCTCACTCAGGTTGACAAACCGTTCCTCCAGAACGCCTTTGATGCCGTTGACTGCACCATAGATCGTATCCACCTGATCGGATGCATACGCTTCCATGATCACTCCTGCGATCGTCGCATTGATTGCTGATGTCGGTCCTCCGGACTGTGCTACCAAAAGATTTCTCATTGATTTCCTCCTTAAGATTGCATAAAGAAGGGGATGTTTTCTGCGTCATCGCAACATCCCCCTTTTTTCTCTTGCCTGTCAGCTGACTTTCTCAAACTGACTATTATATAGATTAGCATAAAATCCGTTCATTGCCAAGAGGTCTTCATGATTTCCTTGCTCAATAATATCTCCGTCCTTCATTACCAGGATCACATCTGCATCTTTGATCGTAGATAAGCGGTGTGCGATCACGAAACTGGTGCGGCCTTTCATCAGGTAATCCATCGCTTTCTGGATCCGTTCTTCTGTTCGGGTATCGACTGATGAAGTCGCCTCGTCAAGGATCAGCAGCCGGTTATCGGCAAGAATCGCTCTTGCGATCGTCAGGAGCTGCTTTTGTCCCTGGGATACGTTGCTGGCTTCTTCATTTAACACGGTGTTGTATCCTTCCGGCAGTGTCTGGATAAACCGGTGTGCATGCGCGGCTTTTGCCGCTGCGATCACTTCTTCGTCGGTCGCATCCAGTCTTCCATAACGGATATTTTCCATGATCGTACCGTTAAACAGCCAGGTATCCTGCAATACCATACCGAAACATTCTCTCAGATCTCTCCGGTTAAAGTCCCGGATATCGTGTCCGTCGATCAGGATTCTTCCGCTGTTGGCATCATAGAAACGCATCAGCAGTTTCACCAGTGTGGTTTTTCCGGCACCGGTCGGACCGACGATCGCGATCTTTTGTCCCGGTTGCACCTGCTCGGAGAAATCTTTGATGATGATCTGATCCGGGCGGTAGCCGAAGCTTACGTGTTCAAATGTTACGCGACCTTCCACGCCGTTTTCCATTTTCACCGGATGCTCGGCGGTCTGTTCTTCCTCCTCTTCCTCAAGGAATTCAAAAACACGCTCGGAAGCTGCCGCTGCGGACTGCATCATATTTGTAACCTGCGCGATCTGCTGTACCGGCTGGGTAAAGTTTCGGATGTACTGGAAAAATGACTGGATGTCACCGACTTCGATGGCTCCTTTGATCGTCATGAAACCGCCGAGAAGTGCCACCATCACATATCCGATATTTCCCACAAACTGCATGATCGGCATCATCATGCCAGAGAAAAACTGAGATTTCCAGCCGGATTCGTATAACTTTTTGTTCGTCTCCTCGAAAGTCGCCATCACAGCTTCTTCCTTATTAAATGCCTTTACAATATTTTGTCCGGCATAGACCTCTTCCACCTGACCGTTCACATCACCCAGATATTTCTGCTGCTGCTGGAAATACTTCTGGGACCGCTTCATCACCTTGCCGATAATGAACATCGAGCACGGCAGGATCAGCAGGGCACATAAAGTCATCCATACGTTGATACTCAGCATCATGATAAATACACCGATCAGCGTTGTCACCGAAGTGATCAGCTGCGTGATACTCTGGTTCAGCCCCTGCTGCAGGGTATCCACATCGTTGGTGATTCTGGAGAGCACCTCTCCGTAAGTCCGGCTTTCGTAATACTTCATCGGCAGCCGGTTCATTTTCCCGGAAATGTCTTTTCGCAGGGAGTAGCTGACATCGTTGGAGATTCCCGTCATGATAAATCCCTGGATAAAGGAAAATGCCGCACTGCACAGATACAGTCCCAGTGTCCACAAAAGGATCCGTCCGATCTTGTCAAAATCGATCCCGCCGGTTCCGTTGACCTTAGCTACCAATCCGTTAAACAGTTCTGTCGTCGCTTTACCAAGAATCTTTGGTCCCACGATGTTAAATACCGTACCGGCGATGGCAAAGATCATCATGCCGATCAGCCGGATCTTATATTTGCTCATATAACGCAGTAATTTTTTTACTGCTCCGGAGAAATCTTTTGCCTTTTCTCCGCTCATTCTTCCCCGTCCCATAGGTCCTCTAGAGGGGCGTCTGCTATTTTCACTCATGATCCAGTTCCTCCTGTGACAGCTGTGACTGTGCAATCTGCCGATATACTTCGCAGGACTGCAGAAGTTCTCTATGTGTTCCCATACCGACAACCTTTCCTTCGTCCAGCACCAGGATACGGTCTGCATGCAGAATCGTACTGATGCGCTGTGCAACGATCAGGGTTGTGGCTTCCTCGGTTTCTTCTTTCAATGCTTTTCGAAGAGCCGCGTCCGTCTTAAAATCCAGTGCGGAGAAGCTGTCATCAAAAATATAAATCTCCGGCTGTTTTGCAATTGCCCTTGCGATCGACAAACGCTGTTTCTGACCACCGGACACATTGCTTCCGCCCTGTGCGATCGGGCTTTCCATGCCTTCCTCTTTCTGTTCGATAAATTCTGTCGCCTGGGCAATGGCTGCTGCCTTCTCCAGTTCTTCTTTCGTCGCGTTCTCTCTTCCGTAGCGGAGGTTCGAGTCGATCGTTCCGGAAAACAGTACCCCTTTCTGCGGCACATAACCGATGCGATCCCGCAGATCTTTCAGTTCCATCCTGCGGATATCCACACCGTCCACCCGGATGCTTCCTTTTGTCACATCAAAGAAACGTGGAATCAGATTTACCAACGTACTCTTACCGCTTCCGGTACTTCCGATAAAAGCAACCGTCTCACCTTTCTTCGCCTCGAAGGTAATATCAGAAAGGACTTCCTCTTCCGCTCCCGGATAGGCAAAACTTACATGGTCAAATACTACCGTTCCTTTTTCGCTTTCTTCCGGTTTTTCACTGATTTCCGGATCTTCGATGGAAAGCGGGGTATCCAGAACCTCCAGGATACGGTTGGCAGCCACACCGGCACGCGGCAGCATAATGGACATCATCGTGATCATCAAAAACGACATGATGATCTGCATCGCATACTGGATAAACGCCATCATATCACCCACCTGCATATTACCGGTATCAATACTGTGTGCACCGGTGTAGATGATCAGTACACTGATTCCGTTCATGATCAGCATCATCAGAGGCATCATAAACGTCATTGTACGGTTGACAAACAGGTTGGTCTTCGTCAGTCTCCGGTTCGCTTCTTCGAACCGCTCTTCCTCGTGTTTTTCCCGGCTGAACGCACGGATCACCGGAATACCGGTCAGGATCTCACGGCTGACCAGGTTCAGACGGTCGATCAGATCCTGCAGTTTTTTAAATTTCGGCATCGCAACCCAGAAAAGAACGGCTACCAGTATCAGGATCGCTGCCACTGCGATTCCAAGGATCCAGGTCATGGATGCGTCTGTGTTCAGCACTTTCAGCACACCACCGATACCAAGGATCGGCGCGTATAAGACAATACGGAACAACATGGTAAATACCATCTGTACCTGCTGGATATCGTTCGTACTTCTGGTGATCAGAGACGCGGTGGAAAAATTATCCATTTCTTTGCTCGAAAAAGATAATACTTTCCGGTACACTTTATTTCTCAGATCATGACCGAGTTTTGCCGCGATCCGACAGGAGAAGAAAGTCACACAGACAGAAGCGACCATGATCAGTGCTGCCAGAAGCAGCATCTTGATGCCGGACCACAACACATACTGCATCTGGATCCGGTCCAGATCTTCGCCCATCTCCTGATACTCGTTTTTCAGATACTGGATGGCTCCCTGTGTCACAATAGATTCCGGCATATCCTCCAGCTTTTCGGTCATCTGTTCCATCATCTGGCTTCTCGCTTCATCCGGAAGCTGTGCGATCGCATCCATCACATCCACCCCGTCCGGAAGCTGCATCTGCTGTGCCAGTGCCTCCTGCGTCTCAGGCTGCTGCAGGCTGGTCACTGCCAGCATTGCCTTTCCGAAGATCGTATTCAGAGAATCTCTTTCTTCATCTTTCAGTTTTTCGTGGGTATAAACACCGTCTTCCAGTATATAATATTCTTTGACTTCTTCCTGCTGATCACTGTCCATGAATAAAAACAGCTGATCCATGGATTCTTCCCGGATCTGATCCGGTACACTGTCCGGAATACCGCCCTGCTGTACACCGACATTGATAATATCCGAAGTGTACGAAGGCAGTGCCAGATCACAGAATGCCTGCCCGAACAGCAGGGCGAAGATCAGCACGATATAACGATAGGAACCCTTCAGTTCCCGAAACATCCGTAACATACCTATTGTTCTCCTTCCCTAAAATAACCTTTGATTTCCATACTTCCAGGCATTTTTTCCAGATTTTCCTGCATCTGGAGAATCTGGTCTTTCAGATGATCCACCTCTTCCGGTGTCATCCCCTGCACCATCACTGCATTTACTTCTTTTCGTATTTTCTCCACTTCCCGGTGAAGCTCTCTGCCGTAATCCGTCAGATAAATTCTCTGGATCCGTTTATCCTTTTCATCTGCTACCCGACAGACCAGAGCTGATTTTTCCATCCGCTGTAAAGATACTGTCACCGTCGATGGTTTGATACACAGTTTACTGCAGATTTCTTTCTGGCTGAGTCCGTCCTGCTGATACAAGAGATTTAGCATCGGCATCTGTCCGGGGTGCAGATTCACATGAGAAAGCTGATGAAACGTCTTTGCCGCATACACATGAAGCAATTTCATCATCAGGAACTCTGCGGAATGCTCTTTTTCATTCATTCGTTCTCTCTTCCTTTCTTATTAGTTCGTTGACTAATATTTCGTCGACTAACTAATAATATCACTTATTTTATGTTATACAAGTGTTTTTATACTTTTTTCATATTTTTTTATAATGATACCAGGGGATAAAGTACGGAATAATCCGGTATCAAAAAAAATCTCCCGAAACAGATCCACATACTTTGTTTCTCTGTTTCAGGAGATTCCTGTTTTTGACTTTTCTGTTACTGATTCAGATTGTGAGCCTTTTCATAGGCGGTGATCAGTTTCAGGTTCTCGATCTCGATCGAGTTCAGATACGAATTGTCAAACTGATCTGCCGATACACTTGGTGTGTACCAGCTTTTCGATGCAAAATAGTCTGCCAGATCATCCGACTTGAAGATTCTGCCATGACGGGCATAAATTTCATTTCTCGCGATACGGATCTGCCACTCGGAGAGTCCGTTCAGATCTGCATTCGTCAGATATCTGGTACTGCTGTCCGGAATCACATAATCGCCGCTTCCGGTATCTGCTCCCGCGTCACTGGCTGCCGCTTCGTTCTGTTCCTGAACCACAACCTCCGGGGTTGGTTCCGGTGTCGCCTGCTGTGTCGGTGCCACCGTTGCTGCCTCCGCTTCCTGCGTTGGCACAACTTCCTGTGTCGGTTCCGGTGTCGCTGTAACTTCCGGTGCCACTGTTTCCGGTTCTTCGGCTGCTGCCTCCGCGGTCTCGTTATCATCTCTCTCCTGACTCTTCTGCATATCTTCTTTCATCTGCTCGTTCAGCTGAGAAACTTTTTTCGTATCACCGCCTCCGGCGCCAACCAGTTTTACCACACCAAATACGATCGCAACTACGAGAACTACAATGATTACGCCGAGAACGGCAAAGGTAATCTTTTCTTTTTTCTCTTCCCGCTCCCACTCTTCTTCGTAATCATCCTCATCGTCATCTTCCGAATCGGAATCCTCATCTACCCGATATCCATACCCCATACCGGCAGTCATACGGTTATCGTATTCCGGTTCCGGATTTCTCTTTCTGATCTTGGGCGCTTCATCCTCCTGTTTTTTATAGACTTTTTCAGGCGCAGCTTCCTGCACCGGTTTTTCATCTACCGGATGACCACATGCCCCACAGAAACGATCTCCGTCATCCAGACGGTTTCCGCAATATTTACAAAACATGCTGTTTCCTCCATTATCTGTGTTACTGTTTTCTCTTTTTACAGCGTTTCTTCGTATGGAAAAATTATATACCGAACTTTCCGAAAACACAACAGGCAAATGCTGTCTATCTTCTTACATTTTCCATACATTTTCATTTGTGGTCGAGATTGCGACAGCACCGGCTTTCAGGGCTGCCACAATATCTTCCTTCTCGCTGATCAGACCGCCCGCAATCACCGGACAGCGCACGCTGTTTCGGATTTTTTCTATCACGCGCGGCATCAGTCCCGGAAGGATCTCGATCACATCGGGACGATAACCCGCAGTCTGTCTCTGGATGTTATCGTACGCCATCGAATCGATCACAAAAAAGCGAAGCACGGTAAACATTCCCAGTTCTTTTGCACACCTGACCAGTGCCGGTTTCGTTGTAATGATTCCGTCGGCACGGGTATAGGTTTTCAGGAACTCCACTGCCGCCTCTTTTCCACTCAACCCCTGGATCAGATCGATATGTACTACCGCAATTTTCCCTTTTTCCTTGATCTTTTTTACGATCTCGCCGATGTTACATACCGTTCCATATAAGACAAATACCATTCCCACATCCATCTTCAGGCACTCTTCCAGGCCTTTTTCATCTTTCACTGCCGCAATTACCGGGCAGTCTTCCAGTTCTTCTGTCATTTTTCTCATGTTTTCTTCCTCTCAGGCGCAGTACGCCGCACCTACCTGTTCCAGACACCAGTAATAATCTCTCACATCCACCCGTTCTCCCGCATACACCGGATATTCCTGCAGCAACTTTTCTCCCAGAAAATACTGCACCACCCCGACCTGCTGTCCCTTCCTGACCGGAGCTTCCAGCTGTGCCGGCAGCTGATAACGAACGGTAATCTGTTCATCCTTCCGTAAAAGCAGCGACAGATGCATCTGCTCCGTATCTGCCCCGTATTCCAGACGCGTCGTTGCCACATCGTCAATCGCAGTCCCTTTTTTCTGCCCATTGACCACTGCAAGTCGTCCGAGATCCTTCTTTTCAAAGACTTCCCGGTATTCATAATTCGTCAGCCCGTAAGTCATCAGTTTTCTGGTATCCTCCCATTTATATCCCCGATTATTCGGCCATCCGCACGCAAGCAGAGACACGATCAGTGTTTTTCCTTCCCACTGTAAGGCTCCCACATAACAGTACCCGGCATTCCCCGTAAATCCGGTTTTCCCCGTCAGCGCTCCGTCCATCATTCCCAGAAACGCATTGTGATTTGTGCACTGATAGACCTGTGTCTTGCTGTAGTTCCAGAATGTATAGGACGGCATCCGCGTGATTGCCAGAAAATCTTCTTTCTTCGGAGACTCCATAATACAATATCGCAGAATCCTTGCCAGATCCTCCGCCGTGGTACTGTGGATCCCATTTTCATTCTCCGCATCCAGACCGTTCGGCGTGATAAAATAAGTATCTTCACAGCCGATTTCCCTTGCTTTCAGATTCATCTTTTCCGTAAATCCTTCCACCGATCCCCCGACCTGCTCTGCGATCATTACCGCCGCATCGTTATCCGAATTCAGCATCAGCGCATACAGAAGATCCTGCAGATAAAACTGCTCTCCTGCTTTTGCGCCCATATGTACTTTCGGCTGGCTCGCCGCATAGGCAGATACGGTGACCAGATCGTCCATCCGTCCGTCTTCCAGTGCCAGAATACAGGTCATAATCTTCGTGGTACTTGCCATCGGAAGCTTCTGCTCGCTGTTTTTAGAATACAAAACACGTCCGGAGTCTGCATCCATCAGACATGCCGAACGCGCATAAAGTTCTGATTCACTCAACTGCATACCATATCCCACTGCCGGCGTTCCCAACAGCAGGAAAAGCAGCAACAATAATCCCCGCTTTATTCTTCCCATATAGTATCCCCCGTTTTTTATCACAGTTTTCCAAAGATACTATATGCGGCTCTTTTTCTTTTAGAACCTTATTTTTACAGATCCAGCTGTAACTGAATCTCTTCTTCCGCCTCTGCCTTGAAATCTTCCAGTTTTACCGGGCTGATCGTCGGCAGATCCTCGGTGGACTGCACCCCGAAATTTCTTAAAAATTCTTCCGTCGTTCCAAAAAGGATCGGTCGTCCCGGTGCATCCAGTCGTCCCAATTCCTGTACCAGATTATATTCCACCAGTTTATTGATCGGATGATCACACTTTACTCCACGGATTTTTTCAATCTCCTGTTTCGTTACCGGCTGCTTGTAGGCGATAATCGAGAGTGTCTCCAGCATGACATCTGTCAGCACTGCTTTTTTCGGCTGCAATGCGATCTCCACCAGATATTCATAATATTCCTGCTTGGTACACATCTGAAATGCTCCGTCCAGTTCCAGGATTTTGATTCCACGATCTCTGGCATTGTATTTTAACATCATATTCCGGATGATTTTTTCCGTCGTGTTTTTATCCTGCCCGATTGCTTTCGCGATTCTTCCTGTCTCCACCGAATCACCCGCGGAAAATAAAATAGCCTCAATCGCTGCTTCCAGTTTCTCCATCTTCCTGCTGCTCCTCATATTTTAAAGATGTAATCTGAATATCATCAAACAAATGTTCCTGTTCTATGATAATCACACCGGTTTTCATCAGTTCCAGGATCGCAAGAAACGTAACGATCACCTGAATCTTACTCGATTGTTTTTCCAGAAGTCCCCGGAAGGAAAAATAGCGATGTGTTCTGGCATACAGCTCCAGATCACTCATCTTGTCTTCCAGACTGACTTCTTCTTTCTCGATCTTACCGAATTTGCTTCGGATCGGATCCACCTTGTTTTCCTGTCGTTTGATGATAGAATTGAAAATATTCTGAAGTTTTGCCAGTGTCAGATCACCGATCAGTTCCTGGATATCCACCGGCGGTCGATATTCCAGCACTTCTTTCGGCATGCTCTCCGCCCGGTATACACAACGGGAAGCATCTGCCATCCGGTCCCGCAGCTCGTAGGACATATATTTATACATCTTATACTCCAACAGCTGCTGTACCAGTTCTTCACGGGGATCTTTTTCTTCCCCTTCTTCAGTTATTTCTTTTGGAAGAAGCATCTTACACTTGATATCCAGGAGCGTTGCCGCCATTACCATGAACTCACTCATGATATTCAGGTTTTCTTCCTGCATCTGCCGGATATATTCCATATACTGTTCTGTGATCTCTACGATCGGAATGTCGTAAATATCAATCTTATTCTTTTCGATCAGATGTAAAAGCAGATCCAGCGGACCTTCAAATGCCTCCAGTTTTACCGGTATTCCCATGTTTCTTCCTCTTTTTCTTTTCGTTTATACCTGAATGTTTATTTTACAGGCATTTTCCGGTTTTGTAAAGCGCAGATTCGAAGGATCGTTAGTTCTCTTGGGTTGTGGATCCGTAACGGGATCGTATGCTCCCCCAGCCCGGCACTGACGATCACTGCATGTTCTCCCTTTTTGTGGATTCCTCCACATTCGGCCGGAAAGATCCGAAAATCCGGAGAAATCGCTCCCCGTCTCTTCCCGAGCATCATCACCCCGCCGTGGTAATGTCCGCAGAATGTCACCGTTGCACCCCAGGAAAGATACTCTTTCTTATAGTGTGGATTATGCGCCAGAAGAATCGTGATCCGGTCACGATCCGGTTGTCCGAACCGTTTTTCCAGTTCTTCCACCATGCCCTCTTTCCGACGCCCTTTCTCATAAAATCGTTCGTCCGGCTCCAGCCCGCAGATGGTAAGCGGTATTCCCTTCTTCTCCACCTGCACTTTCCGGTTCCGTAGCCGCAGTAATGGCAGTTCTTCTACTGCTGCCTCATATCTTTTCCCGACCTCTCCGTAAATCTCCGGATGTTCGACAATCCGTTGTTCATGGTTGCCGCTTGCATAATATACCGGATATGTTTCCGACAGTTTTTTCAGAAAACCAAACGCTTTTTCTGTTTCACACCCTTTTTTTCCGACAACGACATCCCCGCCGACCAACACCAGATCCGGATGTTGTTTTTCGAGGAGTTGAAAAATCCGCTCCCCGTCCTCACCTGTGACCTGATCATGAAGATCCGTCAAAAAGGCAAGTGTCAGTTCCTGTTTCTCTTTTATATAAGGAGACTGGAGTCGATACTCCCTTACTATCGTTTTTTTCATCGTTTTGCTCCATATTAAAAATCCCCGGTCTAAAACTTTCGTTTTACACCGGGGTGTTGTTGACTGTCCTCATCGGTCGTCATCTGCAAACTTTATTTTGCGTAATCTACGACACGACTTTCACGGATTACACTGACTTTGATCTGTCCAGGATATTCCAGTTCAGCTTCAATCTGTTTGGAAATATCTCTTGCCAGTAATACCATATCAGAATCATTGACATGATCTGGTAATACCATAATCCGAACCTCACGGCCTGCCTGAATAGCATAGGATTTGTCTACTCCCTTGAAGGAGTTTGTGATATCTTCTAACTGTTTCAATCTGTTGGTATATGTTTCCAGTGTCTCTCTTCTCGCACCCGGGCGGGCAGCTGAGATTGCATCCGCAGCCTGTACGATTCCGGCAATCAGAGATTCCGGTTCTACATCGCCGTGATGGGCTTCTACTGCGTTGATGACAATTGGAGATTCTTTATACTTTCTACATAAGTCAACACCGATCTGAATATGGGATCCTTCCACTTCATGGTCGATGGATTTTCCTATATCATGTAATAAGCCGGCACGTTTTGCCAGACGGATATCCGTACCAACTTCTGCCGCCAGAAGACCTGACAGCTGTGCAACTTCGATGGAATGCTTTAATGCGTTCTGTCCATAACTGGAACGGAATTTCATACGTCCAAGGAGACGAATCAGTTCCGGATGGATTCCGTGAACACCAACTTCTAAAGCAGCGTTCTCCCCCTCTTCCCGAATCATGGTCTCTACTTCTTTCTGTGCTTTCTCCACCATTTCCTCGATACGTGCCGGATGAATACGTCCATCCACGATCAGTTTTTCAAGAGCAATTCTTGCAACTTCACGACGGATCGGATCAAATCCGGATAAAACAACTGCTTCCGGGGTATCGTCAATGATCAGATCCACACCGGTCAGTGTTTCCAGCGTACGGATGTTTCTTCCTTCACGACCGATGATTCTTCCTTTCATCTCATCGCTCGGAAGCTGTACAACGGAAATCGTAGATTCTGCCACATGGTCAACAGCACATTTCTGAATCGCTGTTACCACATACTCTTTTGCTTTCTTTGCAGCATCTTCTTTTGCTTTGCTTTCCAGCTCTTTGTAAAGTTTCGCAGTATCAATTTTTACTTCGTCTTCAACAGATTTTAAAAGATAATCCTTTGCCTGTTCGGAGGTCAGTCCTGAGATTCTCTCAAGTTCCTGTACTCCCTGGTCATGTAATTCGTCAACCTGTTTCTCTTTCTTCTTTAACTCTGCTTCTTTTGCTGAATACTCTGTTTCCCGTCTCTCCAGTGCATTTGCCTTGCGGTCTACAGATTCTTCTTTTGCCAGCACACGCTTTTCATACTTTTGCAGTTCGCTGCGTCTCTCCCTTGTCTCTTTTTCCAGTTCGTTTTTGGTTTTCAGAGATTCTTCTTTTGCTTCCAGAAGAGCTTCGCGTTTCTTAGTTTCCGCCGTTTTCAGGGCTTCATCTATGATGTTTCTTGCTTTTTCCTCCGCAGTGCCAATTTTTTCCGCATCCTGCTTCACTTTCTTGGCAACGGCAAGCTTGCAAGCCACAGGAACCGCTATTACCAGCGCAATGACTACAGCAATAATTGGAATTAATATATTGATTCCGTCTGCCATAGGAGCACCTCCTTATTTAGTTTTCATTGTACGTTTACAACAGTATAATTCTATAATGATTTCACAAATTTGTCAACGGATTCCCCATTATTTTCGTAGATATAGTTATAATCCTTTATTCTTCCCGTGAAAAATACTCCCGGAATACCGACTGGATCTCCGAAGAGGTAAATCCCCTGCGCATCAGATAGCCGTAATGCCGTCTTTTTTCTTTTTCATCGGCCTCTTTTGGATTTCTGCAGCGTTTCTCCAGAAGCTGGCGGATCATATCCGTCTCATCCGCACACCCTTCTTCATCCTCCATGGCTTCTTGTCCCCGTCGGATCAGTTCCCGCGGAATGCCTTTCCGCTCCAGTTCAAACTGCATCTGGCGTCTGCTCTTTCTTCCCTGATAGGTGGACAGATACCGTGTGACATATCTCTCATCATCCAGATAATGATACGAGCGCACATAATCCATGGCGATCTTTACTGCCTGCGGTGTATATTCGCCCTTCATCAGCTTCTTTTCCAGTTCCGCTTCCGTATAATCCATCCGCGTCAGCAGATGCATCGCCCGCAGCTTCGCTCTTTTGACCAGAATCTCTTTAAAGATTTCCTGAAAAGTCTCCGCAGGAAGCTCTCCGTTCTCTTTCAGTCGATAACGGGAAAGCTCGCCCTTATATAACATAAAGGCGAGCTGTTCATCTGTCACAACGCGGTACTTCGCTTTTGTCACCGGGACAATCTCTGTGATTCTCATACTTCCTCATCCGGTGTATCTTTCTGTGCACCGGTTGCTTCATCCGCTTCTTTTGCGGTATCCTGCGGTCCGTCTTCACCCAGTCCGTAATGTGCTCTTACCTGGCGTTCGATCTCTTCTGCGATCTCCGGATTCTCTCTCAGGAAGATCTTTGCATTCTCTCTTCCCTGGCCGATCTTGCCGTCATTGTAGGCGAACCATGCACCGCTCTTCTGGATGATACCAAGATTCACTGCCAGATCCAGGATATCACTCTCTTTGGAGATTCCCTTTCCGAACATGATATCAAATTCTGCTTCTTTAAACGGCGGTGCCACTTTATTCTTCACGACTTTGACACGGGTACGGTTACCGATCACTTCTCCGCCCTGTTTGATCGTCTCGGTTCTTCTGACATCCATACGCACGGAAGCGTAGAACTTCAGGGCACGTCCACCTGTGGTTGTTTCCGGATTACCGAACATGACACCGATCTTTTCACGCAGCTGGTTGATAAAGATCACGATACAGTTGGACTTGCTTACCACACCGGTCAGTTTTCTCAGTGCCTGAGACATCAGTCGTGCCTGCAGACCCATATGGGAATCTCCCATATCTCCCTCGATCTCTGCTTTCGGTACCAGGGCTGCTACAGAGTCCACGATGATGATGTCCATCGCACCGGAACGCACCATTGTCTCAGTGATCTCGAGTGCCTGTTCTCCGTTATCCGGCTGTGAAATATACAATTCATCGATATCCACACCGATGTTTTTTGCATAGGCAGGATCCAGCGCATGCTCTGCATCCACGAATCCGGCGATTCCGCCGCGCTTCTGTACTTCCGCTACCATATGTAATGCTACGGTTGTCTTACCACTGGATTCCGGTCCGTAGATCTCGATGATTCGTCCACGCGGAACACCACCCAGTCCCAGTGCAATATCCAGACTCAGAGATCCGGTCGGTACGGTCTGTACATTCATGTTCTTACCGGAATCTCCCAGTTTCATCACGGACCCTTTTCCAAACTGTTTTTCAATCTGTCCCAAAGCCGCATCCAGGGCTTTTAATTTATCTTCTTTTGCCATAATGGTCTCCTTTTTTCATGTGCGAACTTATGTTCGTTTTGCTGTTTCCATACTATTACAAATTACTTTTGTTGTCAACTGGTATTTTCGGTTTTTGAGGGGAATCTAACAATTTCGGCGATCTACCGGGTAAGAATCAAAATTGGTTCACTGAGCCAATTATTGATATACAATGCAATAAAATTAAGAAAAGAACAGGAATTTTCGCCGACGGCAGATCCGCCGGCGTTCCCTGCTATCATACATATTTTTATATTATTTTTCTAATATCCTGCCAGCCAGGTGTACATCTCTTCGTACTGCTTTGCAGAATTCTTCCAGGAATAATCCTGTGCCATGCCGCGGTCGACGATCTTGTTCCACTCGCGTTTGCGGTCATAATATACACGCTCTGCGTAGCGGATCGTATTTAACATCTCATGGGCATTGTAGTTTGTGAAGCTGAAGCCGGTTCCGTTTCCTTCGAACTCGTTGTACGGCTGTACGGTATCTTTCAGGCCACCGGTCTCTCTGACGATCGGCACGGTACCGTAACGAAGACTCATCAGCTGGCTCAGTCCGCACGGCTCAAACAGAGACGGCATCAGGAATGCGTCTGCCGCTGCATAGATCTTATGAGACATTGCTTCTGAATAATAGATATTGGCAGAAACTTTTTTATCGTATTTCCATGCAAAGTGACGGAACATATTTTCATATTTTTCCTCACCGGTTCCAAGCACTACTAACTGGATCGCATCCTGGCACAGTTCATCCATCATGTAAGCGATCAGGTCAAATCCTTTCTGATCCGTCAGACGGGATACAACACCGAGCATCATGGCTTTCGGATTGACTTCCAGTCCCAGTTCTTCCTGCAGCGCTGTCTTATTTTTCACTTTTTCTTTCCGAAATGTCTTTGCATTGTAGTTCTTTACGATCATGGAGTCGGTCTCCGGATTGTACTCGTCATAATCGATACCGTTTACGATACCGCGCAGGCTGTTGCTTCTTGCCTGCATCAGTCCATCCAGACCTTCGCCGTAGAACGGCGTCTTGATCTCCTCTGCATAGGTATTACTTACGGTTGTGATCGCATCTGCGTATACCAGACCGCCTTTCAGATAGTTGGCATCTTTGTTTGCCTCCAGTTTGTCCGGTGTGAAGAAGTAATCGGACAGACCGGTGATGCTCTTTACAGTCTTGATGTCCCATACGCCCTGGAATTTCAGGTTGTGGATCGTCATAACCGATTTGATTCCACGGTAGAAATCACTTCCCTGGAAACGTTCTTTCAAATATACCGGGATCAGTCCGGTCTGCCAGTCGTGGCAGTGAATAATGTCCGGTCGGAAATCGATCACCGGAAGAATCGACAGTGCCGCTTTGGAGAAGAATGCAAATTTTTCCAGATCTCCCGGCATGCCGTAGTATGGTTTGTCCCCACTGAAATGTTCTTCGTTATCGATAAAATAGAACTTGATTCCTTCATATTCCAGCTCGAAGATTCCTACGTATTGCTGTCTCCAGTTCAGATCCATGTAGAAATTGGTTATGTAGTGTAACTGATCTTTAAATTCCTGTTTCATACAGGCGTATTTTGGAATGATAACTCTCACATCAAAATATTCTTTTGGAAAGCATTTCGGTAAAGAGCCGACTACATCCGCAAGCCCTCCGGTCTTAATAAACGGTACGGCTTCCGATGCAACATATAGTACCTTTTTCATGCGAATAACCTCCTGTTTTTCTTATAACAACATCTGTCTTATATTATACCGCATTTTTACCAAACAGGAAAGGGGTTATGCCTGTTTTTTTATGCATTTTTCATCTGTATTTATCGATGAAGCGTCCCGTGTTCATATTCCAGTCGGATCTTGTCCGCAATCAGAGCGATAAACTCAGAATTGGTCGGTTTTCCTTTTCCGTTGTTCACCGTATAGCCGAAAAGTGCGTCGATCGTATCCATCTTGCCACGGCTCCATGCAACTTCGATGGCATGACGGATCGCACGTTCCACACGGCTCGGTGTAGTCTGGTGTTTCTTGGCAATGGTCGGATACAGGATCTTGGTGATGGAATTGAGCATCTCCATATCCTCCACCGACATCATGATCGCATCCCGCAGGTACTGGTATCCTTTGATGTGTGCCGGCACACCGATCTCATGAATGATATCCGTCACATCAATCTGCAGATTTTTTTCCGATATTTCGCCTGCTCTTCCCAGACCGCCTGTGCCCCGGTTGTCTCTGCGGATTCCTTTTCCAAATTTGCGGAACTGTTTGATCCGGTTTAATACCATGTCGTTGTCAAATGGCTTCATAATATAATAGCAGGCGCCCAGCCGAAACGCATCTTCAATGATCCGTTCCTGACCAACTGCCGATATAATAATAAAAGCCGGACGCTTTCTGACAGAAGGATCTTCATTCACCTTTTCCATGACTGTAATTCCATCCATCTTAGGCATAATAATATCCAGCAGCACAACATCCGGCTCTTTTTCTTTTATGATCTTGTATATTTCCTGTCCGTCGGCCGCCTGTCCGACGAGTTCCAGCTCTTTATCTCCCTTCACCAGTGTACTGAGAAGATCTACCATTCGTTCATTATCATCTGCTATGGCTACGTTTAATTTTTCCATTCTAAACTGACTCCTCCATCTACTTAGTATTTTGGAAAGTATGGGCCCTGCCACAGATTACTGTGTTCCAAATGCTGATTCTATTATAAAAAAAATCTTTTTTTGGTTCAAGATATGACAACACATTTTTCCCATTTTCGTTCGACAAAGTGACACATAAAATGACGATTTTTTGTATTCTCAGTGCATATTTATACAAGAAGCTTTTCCCGCAACAATTTCCCGGCTGCTTTGTTCAGACGGTTCTGCATAAAAATACATAAAAACAAAGAAAGCGGACTGTCACTTTCGCAACAGTCCGCCCGTATTTTCTGATTCTTGTTTTTATTCTGTGAACAGTGGTGTGGAGTAATATCTGTCTCCGGTATCCGGAAGCAGTGCAACAATTGTTTTGCCTTTGTTTTCCGGACGTTTTGCCAGTTCAATCGCTGCCTGAAGAGCTGCACCGGAAGAAATACCTACCAGAATACCCTCTTTCTTAGCCAGCAGTTTTGCTCCTGCAAATGCATCGTCGTTTTCTACGGTAACCACTTCATCGTATACTTTGGTGTTCAGTACATCCGGTACGAATCCTGCACCGATTCCCTGGATCTTGTGAGCACCGCTCTTGCCCTGGGAAAGTACCGGAGAAGTTGCAGGCTCCATAGCGATGACTTTCACATCCGGGTTCTGGGATTTCAGATATTCACCGGTTCCTGTCAGAGTTCCGCCGGTTCCCACACCAGCTACGAAGATATCTACTTTTCCGTCAGTATCTTTCCAGATTTCCGGACCGGTGGTCTCACGATGTACTTTCGGGTTTGCCGGGTTTACAAACTGTCCCGGGATAAAGCTGTTCGGAATCTCTTTTGCCAGTTCGTCTGCTTTTGCGATGGCTCCTTTCATTCCTTTTGCTCCTTCCGTCAGCACCAGTTCTGCACCGTAAGCTTTCAGGATGTTTCTTCTCTCAACACTCATGGTTTCCGGCATGGTCAGGATGATACGATATCCTTTGGATGCTGCGATGGATGCCAGACCGATTCCGGTGTTACCGGAGGTAGGCTCGATGATTACGGAACCTTCTTTTAAGAGTCCTTTTTCTTCTGCATCTTCGATCATTGCTTTTGCGATACGATCTTTTACGCTTCCGGCCGGGTTAAAATATTCCAGTTTTACCAAAAGAGTAGCTTCCAGACCCAGTTCTTTTTCTATGTTTACCACTTCTACCAGTGGGGTGTTTCCGATCAGTCCTAAGGTTCCCTTATAAATATTTCCCATAATACATTTCCTCTCTTTTCCTTTTTTATTTCGCAACCGTTCGTTCCCCTCGCAGCTACATAATTTTTTTGTAACTATTCCGTAGGTAATATTCCGCGAGGTGTTTTGGCATGTATATGCCAAAATCCCGAGACCTACAAGTCAAAATGCCATCACCGAAGGTGATTTTTCATGCATTTTGCCTCGTAACTGTGAATGTACTGAACAGTTACGTTGTTTTTGTTTTGTTGAGTGTATTATAATCCCCTTATACCTACTTGTCAACTATGTTTTTATGCTTTTTACAAAAAATTTTATTTTGGTAAAGAGTGAAAGAATCAACATTGCTTTCTCTGAACCGCTGGTTGATATGAACTGCAACAAAAAAGGCTTCCGCAGCTCGGATTCATTCATCTCCGGCTGCGAAAGCCTTTTATGTATTTTTATTTTATTCAGATAACTTCCTGTCCGATTAAGCAGCTTTCTCCTGCGGTTTTTCGAACAGTTTCTTGATACCCTGTACTGCTACGATCACACCAAGGATCAGAAGCAGTACTGCGAAGATCAGCTGCAGGGTATTTCCAAAATCCAGACCTGTAGTCATCAGAGCACCTGTCAGTTTGTAGATGGTAAGACCCAGTGCACTGAAAGTAACAGCCATCATGAATACTGCAGGAGCCCACAGCATAATACCCTGACGTTTTGTTTTCTTCAGGAACACGGCACATGCTACCAGAGCAAGTACAGACAGCAGCTGGTTGGCAGAACCGAACAGCGGCCAGATCTCAGCGTATCCGACTTTTGCCAGCAGGTAAGCCAGTACCAGAGTCAGGATAGTTGCAAAATATTTGTTTACCATCAGTTTACGGAATGGTGTGTAATCTTTTTCATCCACATCGTTATCCTGGAAGAATTCCTGGAAGGACAGACGTCCGACACGGGCTACAGAGTCCAGAGAGGTCAGTGCGAATGCAGATACTGCCAGGTTGATCAGGGTAAACACCAGAGTATGCGGCAGACCGATCACTTCCAGGAAGTTTGCGATTGCTCCTGCGAAGATCTGCGGCTGTGTGGTCAGTCCCTGTGCTGCTGCTTCTCCTTTTGCGAAAGATGCAACGGCGATCAGAGCGATGATAGCCAGCATACTTTCCATCAACATGGCACCGAAGGATACCGGCAGCATGTTCTTTTCATTTTTGATCTGTTTGGATGCAGTTCCGGAAGATACCAGTGAATGGAAACCGGATACAGCACCACAAGCGATGGTTACAAACAGAATTGGAAACAGAGTCTGTCCGTCTACATTAAAGGAAGTAAATGCTTCCAGATGACACTGTGGATTTGCCACGAATACACCTATGATGGCTGCAATGATCATGAAGATCAGCAGGTAACTGTTCAGGTAGTCACGAGGCTGCAACAGACTCCATACAGGAGCTACCGATGCGATCAGGATGTAGACGAAGATGATCACATGCCAGGTAGTTCTCGGCAGAAACATCGGGAAGTTCATACCCAGTGCTACTGCTCCGATCAGCATTACGATTGCGATTGCTGTGTTCACCCATTTGTGAAGCTTTCCGTAACGAAGGATCATACCAAGACATACAGCTTCAACGATAAATAACATGGAAGTTGTTGCTACTGCGCCGTTTGCAGTGATCTTGGATACCGTTCCGTCATCTGCGGTTAAGAATCCGTTGAAGGTACCTGCTACGACATCAGCGAAAGCAGCGACAACCAGGATACAGAACAGCCAGCAAAACAGCAGGAACAGCTTCTTTCCTGTTTTTCCGATATAAGCTTCAATTATAGATCCGATGGAACGTCCTTTGTTCTTTACAGAAGCATACATTGCAGAGAAATCCTGTACTGCTCCGAAGAATACACCACCGATCAGGATCCATAACAGTACCGGCAGCCATCCGAAGATTGCAGCCTGGATCGGTCCGTTGATCGGGCCTGCACCTGCGATGGATGCGAACTGATGACCAAATACGATATTGGTATCAGCAGGCACATAGTCTACGCCGTCTTCCATTTCATAAGCCGGAGTTTTGGCGTTGGGATCAATGCCCCATTTTTTCTCGAGGTAACGGCCATAGAAGATATAGGCTCCGCCTAATACCACAATGGCAATTACCATCATCATAATACCACTCATGTTTTTCTCCTCCTTTTCTGACTCATTCAGAAAACATGAACGACTTCCCCGTCGCATAAAGGATACCCTGAGTTTTTCACTCTTTCAAAATAAAAAGCCCTGCAGCTTTATTTGCTGCAGGGACGAATCTTTTCCGCGGTACCACTCTGCTTTATTGTCATAGTGACAATCTCTTTTGTACTGTCAGCCGGTTTTCCGGTGATAACAGATCTCCGATAACGGTGAGTGCCGTCTGCTCTTACTCTATTTTCAGAGCGGATACTCCGAAGGGATATTACATCAGGTTTTCTGTTGTCTTACACCAGCCGGCAACTCTCTGAAAGAAATCTTCCTGTGTAATTTGTCTTCATCAATGTTTTTCTTTATCTGAGCTTATATTAGTTTTACCACTTTTGTTTTTTTCACACAACTGTCGATTTATACAAAATTCATTTTTCTTTTGTATAGTTTTTATACATTTTTTATTTTTCTGTCGTTTTTCCGTCAGATTCTGCAACGCATTCCACATCCGGTGGGTGTTCCCGCACATCCACCGATGGCTGTTTCACGCAGTTCAAACGGAATACTCTTTCCTACTTTGTACATCGCATCCACCATCTCATCAAACGGAATCGGGTATACCACGCCGCTCAGTGTGATCTCCGCGCAGGTCACGGCATTGACCGCACCAACCGCATTCCGACTCTGGCAGGGAACTTCCACCAAACCTGCTACCGGATCACAGACCAGACCAAGCAGATTCGAGATCGCCATGGCTGCCGCCTGCAAACACATCTGCGGGGTTCCGCCCATCAGTTCCGTCACAGCTGCAGCCGCCATCGCCGATGCAGCGCCAACCTCTGCCTGACAGCCTGCCTCCGCACCTGCCACCGAGGCATTCCGCATCATCAGATAACCGATCGCTGCCGTGTGAAACAGCGCGTCTACCATCTGTTCATCCGTAAAACCTTTTTCCTCCTGCAATGCCAGGAGCACGCCCGGAACCACACCGGAAGAACCTGCCGTCGGCGCCGCAACAATGACACCCATCGAGGCATTGACTTCCAGAACCGCCATGCTGTAGGCGATCAGTTTGTTCATAAAGGTTCCGCAGACATTTTTTCCGTTCTCTCGGTATCCGGTAATCTGCTTTGCCTCTCCGCCGATCAGACCGCTCATGGACGGCTTCGGGTCTTCTAATGGCTTTCTTACTGCCTCTTTCATGATGGCGAGGGCTTTTCGCATCTTATCTTCCACTTCTTTCTTTGTGGAGGATGTGCCTTCGATCTCCCGCTGTTTCATCACCTCGGAGATCGAACACTGCGTTTTCTTACATACTTCCAATAATTCCTGTCCGTTTTTAAAATCTGTCATCTGTCCGTCTCTCCTATATCTGAATCAGTAATATTTCCTGCACATACGGGTTCTGTCGAATCTCTTCCAGAATCTCATCCGGAATCCGCTCATCCGACTCCACAACAGAATAAGCCGTTTTCCCCTTGCCCTCACGGAACAGCCGCATGAAAGCAATATTTACATTCTGATTACTCAAACATTGAGTAATATGTGTTACCACACCCGGTTTGTCAATCTGTTTTACCACCAGCGTACTGTATTCTCCGGTAAATTCCACATTGATGCCGTTGATCTGCGTGATCTTGATCTTGCCGCCGCCGATAGACTGTCCCTGCACCTGCATCTTTGTGCCGTTTTCCCCTGTCATCCGGATATCCACGGTATTCGGATGATCCGGAACAAACTCCTTATCAGCGATATACTGATATTTCACTCCCATTTTCTCTGCCCAGGAAAATGCATCCCGGATCCGCAGATCATCGGTTTCAAATCCAAGTACGCCGCCAAGCAGTGCCCGGTCTGTACCATGTCCTTTATAAGTTCTTGCAAAAGAACCATACAGGGTAAATGTCACCTCTGTCACTTTCTCTTTGAAAAGCTTTCTTGCCATCTTTCCGATAGATACTGCTCCCGCTGTATGGGAGCTGGACGGTCCCACCATATTGGGGCCGATCACCTCAAACGCACTGATAAAATTCATCGTTTCCTCCTAGTTGTCTTTTCGCGATACAAAAATGCACACGATTGCCGTGCCGATAATGGACAGTCCCAGACCGGTTGCAAGCATTGCCTTTATTCCTGCAAAATCCACAAGCACACCACCGGACAGACTGCCAAATACCCCTCCCATGGTACTTGACGCAATCAGCAGCGACTGCCCCTTCACTCTGTCCTCCACAGCCATCGTTTCATTTACATAGTATACCGCAGAAGGCAGACATAATGCAAATGATAACATCTGCAGCATCTGCACTACATACAGGAACGATATACTGCCACACACCAGATACCCCAGTGCTTTCACAGAAAACATTACCGCCGCAAACCGAATCAGTTTTCTGCTGTCCCATTTGCCAACCAGCCTGGAAAACAACAACATCGTAGGAAGTTCGCTCATTGCAGATACTGTCAGCAGTGTTCCCATCCGTTTTATATCTCCCCCGAGGCTTACCACAATATTGATCAGATAATTGTTCACATATGTACTTTCTACATAGATTAATATCATTCCCAGTAATACCAGCATATAATTCCGATAGCGACATGCAAATTCCAGAATCCCGCCACCTCTCTGTCTGTTTGCAGTATTTTTTTGTTCTTCTTTTTTACTTTCATTCGGATTCTTCACAACCGGCATGGAAATTAAGGTAACGAACATCACCGCAAAAGACAGACATCCGACAGCCATAATTGCCAGACCATAATACCTGCCGATCAGAATCCCCAAAAATGAAGCTGCTACCGCATAGGATGCAGAGCCCACTCCTCTACCGATTCCAAAATCCACATAGATACCATGATTCACATAATACAAACTGATAGAATTGATCAGTGGCTGTACCACCTGTAATAACATATTGATAATCAAAAATGACAGCACGATTCCCGGTACCATTTTTGACATACACTGCATCAGAATCAGCAGCAGGATTATGGCAATTGCCATCCCTGCAGTCATCTGTTGTAAAGTTACCCGTTTTGCACGGTCCGCCGCCGCTGCAACAAACGGCTGTAATATAACTCCCAGAATATTTCCAAGAGCCAGCACGACTCCTATCTGAGAACTTTTCAATCCGATATGTAATAAAAATACCGTTGCAAATCCATTGATCGCACAGACCGCCACCCAATAACTCCCCTGTAATACAGCACACTGCGCAGTTAATTTTTTTGAATTCATCTCCTGTTCAATCCTTTCCCGCCTGAAACCTGTCTTTATTTTGCTGCTATCCCCATAACAGAAACAATCTCAGTATACTATTTCCAGCTAAAAGTGACAGTGTTAATTCCGACCTTTTTTCATGTCAATATCGACCTAAAACACAATAAAAGCCATTCCAACAGCTGTCTGCTGTCAGAATGGCTTTTATTGTGTTAATATACTACAACCGGGAATTTGTAAGAGACAATATTGTACAACTCTTTTACTTTATCCAACGGTGTGTTGACACATCCATGTGATCCATTGTTGATATATGCCGTGCTGCTCCAGTCGCTTCTGGTGACCAGATCATGAAATCCGATCGTATTTTCCGCTGCAAACGGAATCCAGTAATTGCAGTGCACTTCATAGGACCAGTTGCCGCTGGCATTCTTCGTGCCGCGCATCGTATAGTCCGTTGTTTTTCCTTTTACTTTATAGACACCTTTTGGCGTTTGTGTTCCCTTGTTCAGGCATCCGGTTACCACCGCAGAGTCCAGCACCTGCTTTCCATCCACATAAACCCAGAAATGCTGATCCGTCAGACTCAGTTCTACATAGGAACTGCCGATATCATTTGCCTCTCTGCTCATCGCGGTAGCTAAATAAACAATTTCAAACGCTCCCTGTGTTCCGTTGTTGATCGCATCCAGCAGGTTCGCTGTCGTACTGTTCTGATCGATCTTCCATCCGTAATCTCCCGGTGTCAGCGTCACCGTACTTCCGGAAGTTGTGGTAAACGACCGTTCGCTGTCGACGGTATCGTATTTCTGTGCCAGTCCGGCTACGTATTCCGTTACCTTTGCTTCGTCGATCGCGTAACTTCCGTCTTCTGCCTGTACCACCCAGTCTTTCAGTGTGGTTTTATCAAGCACCTCCTGCCGGTCTGTTCCAAAATCCATCGTCAGACTCGCCGAAAGTTTCTGGTTGATCGCATCTGCCTGCGCCTGAAGATCTGCATTGTCCTGTAAGATCTGCGGTTTTGCATAGCAGTCTGCGGCATCCAGATCACAGACCGTCTCTCCGTTTACAAGTGCCTGACGAATACCGTCAATCACTTTTTCTTCTTCCAACGTCGTTCCCTGTTCTTCCGGGATCACCGCATATCCGTCATCGGTCGCACTCACACAGGCATCCTGCGGAGCCTGCATGTTCTCCGGCTGCATACAGGACAGACTTTCCACTGCCTGTTTTAATGCATCCTCATCCACTGCCACCATGTTTTTCAGTTCCGCATGGACCCCGGTAAATGCATGCAGCACCCAGCCCCAGGACTTCTGGTTTTTCATCAGGTCATCGATCTCTCCGTTATCCTGATAGGTCAGCTGTAACTGCTGTCCGGTCAGTGTCTCTTCCTGATCGTTTCGTTCTTTTATTGTAATCTGATAAGACGGTAACTGCTCCGTAATCTTATCTTTTACTTCCTGTACGGTCATCTCCCCGTAGTCCGTACCGTTGATCTCTGTGTGAGAATAAAAATGATTGCTGTAATAATACGCTGCAGCACCGTATCCGGCTGCTACGACTGCAAAAAGCGCACCTGCAATCCCTGTCAGAATCTTTTTCTTTGTTGTCATCGTTTTCGTCACATCTCTCCCCGTAACGTTCCGCCCCTTTTCGTTATCCTCCCGACCGGATCGTTATCTCTTTTATTTTGTCATTCTTTATCATACCATTTTCCGGAAGATTTGCAATCATGACCTTGTATGAAAACAACAAATTTTTCCTGTTTTTTTTGTCTATTATTTCAGTTTTTCCTGCAATCGTTTCAGATATGTTTCCGTGTAGCTCCTGAGCTGGCAGTCCTGTCGGTGCAGATAACCGAAGCAGACTTTCGCATGACTTTTCCGGATCGGAATGGTCCGGATCCGGCTGTCCCTCTCTTTCTCCTTTTGCAGATCACAGCTGAGATTGGCAAGATCTGTCTCTCTCAAAAGTTCCTGCATCAGTGAACTGCTGTTTACCGTGACGATCTGCTGAAAGTCTCTGCCGTCGATCAGATCTTCCTGCAGATGTCCTGAGGTATGAAGCAGAGAAATCTGATCTTCCTCATGCTGTACATAGCGAAGATTTCGCAGTTCTTCTTTTGTCACATACTCCTTTTCATAATACGGGTGATTCGGTCCCACATACAATGCCATATCTTTTTCTTTTAACGGTGTGAACGTCATCTTTCTCTTCTGTATCATCCGCTCAAACGCCTGCCGCTGCATCTTGGAGATAAACACAAAGCCGACCTCCACCTGCCGGTGGCAGATATGATGAATGATCTTTTCAAGTGCTTCCTCATAATAGACGGCTCGCAGTTCCGGATGTTCGGCAAGAAACGTGGCAAATTCTTCGCTCAGAAGACTGCTTGGCATGGATGCGATACGGATCGTGCTCTCACGTGTCTCCGTATGGATCCTCTGGATCTCTTCCATAGAGCTTAACATTTTTCTCGCCTGATCGTATACTTTTTCTCCCTCTTTCGTAAGCTCCACACCTTTTTTACTTCGCTCGAGAAGCTGATACCCAAGTGTTCTCTCCAGCTTTTTGATTGTTTTACTTACATGCGGCTGCGTCGTATACAAAATCTGCGCAGCCCGACTCAAACTTCCTGCATCCACACTCACAACGAAGAACTGTAATTCTCTTAATTCCATACGATACTCCCATCTTTTCCGACAGGTATGTCCGGAATCTTACATTTTCTGTTTCAGCTGTTTTCCGGATGCATTACCTGTCTTCCTGTAATTTTCTTCTGCTCTTATACCAGAATAATCCGATAAAAGACAGACCTGCCACGATCCAGGAAGCAATGTAGATCCAGATGATACATTCCATCGTCTCAAACTTCGGAAGGATCACCCAGATACTGCATACCCGGAACAGACAGATACTGAGAAGCGTCGTAATCATCGGTGCAACGGTCTCCCCTAAACCGCAGCTTGCACCGGATAATGCTTCCGCAATCGCATAAAATAGATAAAACGGCGCCATCATCTGCATATATTTTACCACAAGTGGAATTAAAAGTTGAGCATCTTTTTTATCAATAAACCACGGACCGACCCATCCAGAGGCAAAAAACAGAAACAGGCTGACGACTCCCACCGCAAGTACGGAGATTCCGGTTCCGATCACCGCTCCCTTTTTGACTCTTTCTTTCTGTCCGGCACCAAGGTTCTGTGCAACATAAGTCGTCATCGCCGGTCCCATGGAGTCGGCGAGCAGCCAGATCAGCATGTTCAGCTTGTCACAGATACTCCAGGCTGCAATGCTGTCGGTTCCCATCGTATTGACACTCGCCTGTACGATGGAATTTGCGATTGGAAACAGCATGGACTGCAGGGCAAGCGGAAATCCGGTACGGATCATCATCGCCATATGCTCTCTGCCAAAATGCAGATGCCAGACATGCACTTTTCCGCGAAGATGTTCTTCTCTCGCAAGGAACAGAAAGGTCAGAACCACGCTGACGATCTGTGCCGCAACCGTGGCAGCAGCCGCACCGCCTACTCCCAGGTGCAGAACACCTACCAAAAGAAGATCACCTAAAATATTGATGCAGCTGCTCACAAGCAGTACATACAGCGGACGTTTCGAATCCCCGAAGGCACGCAGGATCCCCGCTGCCATATTATAAAGGATCAGGGACCACAGACCACCGAAATAAATCGTGCAGTATATCAGCGTATCCCTGTAGATATCCGCCGGAACACGCATCAGTTTCAGCAGTTGCGGAGCAAGCAGTACGCCTCCGAAAGAACTGATGATTCCCAGGACAAATGCGATCGTGACCGCCGTACGGATCGAACGATGCAGATGCTCTATAGCTTTCGCTCCGAAATACCTGGAAATAATAATCGTTGCTCCTGCCGCCAGACCATTCATAAAGTTGATCGGGAACTTAAACAGCGTATTGATCGAATCGATCGCTGCCAATCCCACTTTTCCTGCAAACCGTCCTACAATGATTGCATCCACCGTCACATACAGCTGCTGGATCAGGCTTCCCACGATCAGAGGCAGCACAAAGAATAAAATTGCTTTCCCAATGTTTCCTTCAATCAGACTGTTACTCTTATTTTCTTTCACCTTACTTTTCTCCCGTTTTATTTATTTCTGCATATTTTTTGTATACAGATGACAGGCGACCTGATGATCCGGTGTAAGGCTGACCATTTGCGGAGCTTCTTTTTTGCAGATCGCCATGCATTTGGTGCATCGTCCCTGGAACGGGCAGCCTTCCGGCAGCTCCAGCGGGCTTGGCGCTTCTCCTTCCAGGTTCTCGATCGGTTTGGAAAAATCCATGTTAATATCGAAGACAGACCCCATCAGTGCTCTCGTATACGGATGCACAGCATCTTTGGAAAGCTGTCCGCCCGGAAGTACTTCCACCACATTTCCCAGATACATGACTGCGATCTGATGGGCACACTGCTCGATCAGCGCAATATCATGACAGATAAATCCGATCGTAATATTCTTTTCTCTCTGTAATTTCGTGATCAGCTCGATGATCGTCTTCTGCACCGATACATCCAGTGCGGAGGTTGCTTCATCCATGATGATCACTTCCGGTTCCAGAGCCAGGGCACGGGCGATCGCCACACGCTGTCTCTGACCGCCGCTCATATTATGTGGATAACGATCCGAAAATTCTGCCGGCAGTTCTACCAGCTCCAGAAGTCTGCGACAGTTTTCTTCTTTTTCGGATTTTTTGATTCTCCCGAAGTTCAGTAACGGTTCGCATATGATATCACGGATCTTCATTTTCGGATTAAAGGATGCGGTCGGATCCTGAAAAACCATCTGAATATGCTGGCGGTTCTGACGCAGTTTTTCTCCCTTTAATTTTGTGATATCTTTTCCACGGTACAGGATCTCACCCTCGGAAGGGATATCGAGAGATACCAGAAATTTCATAAACGTACTTTTTCCACAGCCGGACTCTCCTACCAGTCCCAGTGTCTCTCCTTTATAAAACTTCAGATTGACATCGTTGTTGGCAAGCAGTGTCCGTCCGTCTGTCGTACGAAAACGCCGGGTCACATGTTTTGCTTCCAGGATTACTTCTTTTGATTCAGACATATCTCTCACCTCCCACGGAAGGAACGGCACCCAGAAGACTTCTGGTATATGCATTCCGGGTCTCATGCAGAATATATTCTCTCGTTCCCTGATCTTCCATTTTTCCATCTTTCATAACCACGATATAATCAGACATATACGCTGCGATTCCGAGGTTATGCGTCACCACGATGATACTGGTTCCGTAATCATCGCGCAGTTCCATCATCTGGCGCACGATCTGTGCCTGTGTTGTCACATCCAGTGCGGAGGTCGGTTCGTCCGCAAGCAGCAGTTTCGGCTGATAGGACATGCCCATCGCGATTCCCACACGCTGGCGCATACCGCCGGAAAGCTGGAACGGATAGGATTTCATCACGTTATCCGGGCTTGGAAGATTCATTTTTTCCAGCATCCCACAGCCTTTTGCCCAGGCATCTTTTTTCGAGATTTTTTCATGGGTGCGCAGATATTCCACAAATACATCTCCAACCTTTCTTGTCGGGTTCATCATCGCACCGCTGTCCTGAAAGATCATGGAGATCTCACTGCCGCGCAGGTTTCTCCACTCTTCGCGGTTATAGGAAAGCAGATCCTTTCCCTCAAACGTAATGCTTCCCCCGGAAACCACTCCGCCTCCTGCCAGAAGTCCAAGAACGGCACGGATCACGGTAGTCTTTCCGCTTCCCGATTCACCTACCAGTGATACGATCTGTCCCTGTTTCATATCCAGGTTAAAATCCTGCACGGTAGGTACATTCTTATAGGAAACGGTCACATTTTTCAACTGTAACATATTTACCATGTTTGCCCTCCTTACTCGTCTTTCGGATCCAGAATATCCCGGAGAGAATCTCCCAGCATATTAAAAACTACAACTACAATAAAAATTGCCAGACCGGGGAAAATCATCATCCATGGCGCAGACTGAATACATGCTCTTCCTTCGTTTAACATATAGCCCCATTCCGGTGCCGGAGGTTTTGCTCCGAATCCCAGGAAGGACATAGCTGCCAGTTCCAGCATCATACCACCGATATCGGTAGCTGCCGTGATGATCAGTGTAGGCAGTGCATTCGGCAACATATAACGTAAGATCATATACGGTGTTTTCGAACCGGTTACGATCGCTGCTTCCACATAGTCACAGTGACGGATCTTCAGAACCAGGCTTCGTCCGAGACGGGCGTATTTTGTCCAGTTTACTACGACAACGGCTACAATTGCATTTTTCATGCTTGCTCCCATGATACCGGCTACTGCAAGTGCCAGAACCAGACCCGGGAAAGACAGCATCATATCAGCGATTCGCATGATAATGCTGTCCACGATACCGCCAAAATATCCGGCGATCACGCCAAGTGTGGTTCCGATAAAGAAAATCAGTGCAACTACGCCGAACGTTGCTGTCAGAGACGCTCTCGCTCCGTAGATCACACGGGCAAAGATATCACGTCCCATCTTATCGGTTCCGAAGATATGTGCCTTGCTCGGAGCCAGAAGGGCTTCATCCAGGCTTCCTTTCAGCGGATCCACACCCCCGCTCACAACCGGGGCAAATACTGCAATCAGAATGATCACAACAGCCAGAATAAGAAAAAAGGTAAACTGCTTATACTGTGCAAAAAAATTCTTCTTTTTCATACTCATTACTCCTTTAATCTCATTCTCGGGTCAATATATACATAAGAAGCATCCACGATCAGGTTGATCACCATATAAATCAGCGCCAGCCACAGTACATACCCCTGAATCAGGTTATAATCGCTGGAAGTGATCGCAGACACTGCAAGGTTTCCAAGACCCGGATAGGAAAAAATAACTTCTACTACTGCCGTACCACCAAGCAGAGATCCGATGGACAGACCGAACATGGTGATCAGAGGAAGCAGAGAGTTCGGGAATACATTGAACCAGACGATTCTGGACCATTTTACTCCTCTCGCCTGGGCGCCGATCACATAATCCTGGCTCAGCTCATCAAGAACTGCGGTACGCACCTGACGGGTGTATTTGGATGTCATCGCGATCGCCAGTGTCAGTGCCGGAAGGAACAGACTCTTAAAGTCTCCCGCAGAACTGATTACCGGAAAAATCTGGAAATAGACACAAAACGCCATCATTAAAAGAAGTCCCACCCAGAAGTTCGGCATCGCACAGCCGATAAACGTGATCCCCCGTACCAGATAATCGATCCAGGTATCTTTTTTCAAAGCAGATGCCATACCGAGGGGAATAGAAAGTACCAGCATCAGCAGCATCGCCATCAGTGTCAGTTTTAAGGTCGGCCACAGTCTCTCTGCCAGAAGTTCTGTTACCGGTTTGTTCAGGGAATAGGATTTCCCGAAATCTCCCTGCAGACAGTTGCCAAGCCATCTTCCATACTGTACAAAAAACGGATCATTTAATCCCATCTCTTCTCTTGTCTGCTCTACCATCTCCTCGGTCGGCATTACACCGTTGGCGGAATACATGTTTCGCACCGGGTCTCCCGGTGACATATATGTCAGACCGAATGTAATAAAACTGATACCGAACAGTACCACGATGATCTGCAGCAGACGCATGAGTATTTGCTTCTTATTCAAATCGTTCACACCTTTCTTTTACAAAAAATACATGTTACCTTGTCATGCAACGGCATAACGCCCGGTTGTAAAAACAACCAGGCGTTTCCAGAGTTTTTTATTCTGCCGGAACAATCTCCGTACTTAACCAGTAATAATCTGCGGTATGAATCTTCGCATATCCTACATTTTTGGAATAGATCATACTGGAGTTGTAGTATCCGTCGATCAGAACTGCCGCATCATCGATCAGAATCTGCTGCATCTGGAAAATCAGATCTGCACGTTTGTCCTCATCCATCTCACTTTTCAGTTCCTGATATAAGGCATCGTATTCCGGATTGGAATATGCACAGTAAGTGCTTTCTGTTGCCCAGTTTGCCATGTAGGCGAACGGATCTCCGGTTCCTACGGTAATCCAGTTGTTGTTGTTAAAATCATAATCCAGTGCTGCCAGCTTACTCCACTGATCATCAGAACTTCCGTACTCGGAAGTAACACCGATTCCGATCTCTGTCAGATACTGGGTATGTGCATCAGAAAATTCATTCAGCAGACGGTTTTCATAAGAAATATAACGCAGATTGATATTTTCTCCATCAATCTCACGGATACCATCTCCGTCTGTATCTACAATCCCCGCATCATCCAGCAGTTTCTTCGCACCTTCCGGATCATAGGTGTATGGATTGTTCAGTTTCTCATATCCATAGGACAGGTTGGATGGAAGTACGGAAAATCCCGGTGTATACAGTCCTCCGATCGTCTTGGAATTACAGATGGTATCATAATCGATCGCCATCAGGATCGCCTGACGCAGTGTCTTGTTACCCAGAACGCCATCAAAGTTCATCCAGGAGAACCCGCAGCGCACACCGGTTGCGATATCTACGGTATAATCATCAGAATCCTGGAATTTCTGGATATCTGCTACGTTGGTGATGTTCTCTACCAGGTCAACCTGTCCACTTTCCAGTGCCATTGCTTTCGCAGAGTTGTCACCCATATACAGCAGGTTTACTTTATCATAAGGTACTTCTTCCCGGAAGTTCGGGTTTGCGACCAGTGTATAACCGACACCCACACCGTTGAAGGAATCGATCATGTACGGACCGGTTCCGATGGTACCGTTATCAAAGTTCTCCGTATGCTCTACGTCTACGATACCCATGGTCGGATGACTGAGCTGTCCCATCAGGTTAGCGTAAGGCTGTGTGGTCTTGATTGTCAGTGTACCCGCCTCATCATCTGCATCAATGGTTGCCTCGAACTCCAGATATTTTTCCGGTTTTGCGGAACCGGACGGTCCTACTTCTTTCAGATGTTCGTATGCTTCTTTTACTTTGCTTGCAGTAAGATCGCATCCGTCAGAGAACTTCAGACCTTTTTTCAGGGTAACGACCCATTCGGTATGATCATCATTCACGGTATAGCTTTCTGCCAGCCATGGTTCCAGTTCCATGTTATCGTTGAACTTGAACAATGTCTCTGTGATTCCGTAACGCATCGCGTTCCAGCCACCGTTCTCGTCACCTGCAGTGTTGACGCTTCCGTCGGTGTACATTGCACATCCGAAGTTCAGAACCTTCTCATCGGATGAAGCTTTTGATGATGAAGAGGAGCTGTCACTTCCTTTGCTTCCGCATCCTCCCAGAACCGTTGTTGCCATTACGCCTGCCAGCAGCAGTGCCAGTATCTTTTCCTTTTTCACTGATTTTCCTCCTGTGTTTTGTCTGGTATTGTCTTTTTGTTTCGCAAATTTCCTGTTTTATCGCATAGAAAAAACAGTCTGTAGCTTTATGCAGACTGTTCTCTTAATTTCTGACGCAGTAGTTTTCCGGCTCCTCCACAGTCATAAGACAAGTTTTCATCTGAATCATGCCGGAAATCACTTTATCATATTTTAAGAGTTCTCATCAGCCGTGAGAAACATCTCAAAGATATAAGCAGTTCTCCTGACTTCAGTTCATCGCCTCAAACCCCTTCCCGGAATTCCGCTCTCCCAGTGGATCGTATTCTCGGCTCCCTGTCACAGTGGCGGGACCGCAACGGATTTGCACCGTTTTCTCTATCAATGCTTATTGCAACTTATATCCTGAATGTAACGCGTCTGTCATTGTACCAGAGAAACTGCATCCTGACAACGCATTTATCCATTCCAATTTGTTATATATTTTTTCTCTTTTCCCCGCATTTTCACGATTTCTGACCGTTTTTTCGCCAGGATCTATGCCTGACCGTTATATTTACTGATCTCTTTCAGATATTCCTTTCCGATCGAACTTAACGGAATCCCCTTTCGTTTCAGGTAGCCGATCGTCATCGTTTCTTCTGTGGAGAGTTTTACCGCACAGTATTCCGAACCATTCAGATTTTCGCAGATAATGCCGCTGCAAAGCGTATATCCGTTCAGTCCTTTCATCAGGTTCAGCATCGTCGCGCGGTCATTTGCCTTGATCGACTGTTTGTATTCATAGGTGCTGAATACTTCCTCCGCAAAATAAAACGAATTGTTGCTGCCCTGGTCAAACGAGAGAAATGGATAATCTTCCAGATCTTCCAGGGTAATCTTTTTCTTTTTTGCCAGCGGATGACCGCTCCACAGGTAAACGTATTCCTGACAGTCAAAAAGCTCATGAAATTCCAGATTATTTTCCTCAAAGATCTTTTCCAGCACTTTCCGATTAAAATCATTCAGATATAAAATACCAAGCTCGCTCCGGAAGTTTTTCACATTTTCGATCACATCATACGTCTGTGTCTCATAAATAGAAAATTCATACCGATCCATCCCGAAGCGTTTCACCATCTCCACAAATGCCTGCACCGCAAACGAATAATGCTGCATGGAAACACCGAACTTTTTCTTTACTTTTTCTTTATCCACATACCGTGCCTTGATCAGGGCATACTGTTCCACGACCTGTCTGGCATAGCCGATAAATTCTTCTCCGTCCGGTGTCACCTGGATCCCGCGGTTCGTTCTCCGGAAAATCTCGATTCCCACTTCGTCTTCGAGTTCCCGGATGGCTGCCGAGAGACTGGGCTGGGAGATAAATAATTTCTGCGCCGCCTGATTCATCGAACGGGAATCCGCCACGGTAATTGCATAGCGTAACTGTAATAATGTCATATCCTGCTGCTCCTTTTTCTGTCGTGCTGTAAAAATATGTTTTGATTATACCCTAAGATTTTCCATAAAAAAAGACCTTACGGATTCTTTTTACGGAATCCATAAGGTCCTCGATTTTATTTGTCAAAGCTTTATGCCAGTGCTGCGCCCAGTGCCTTGCAGTTTTCTACGCCGTCATCATCCGGCATGTCGTTGCAGATTACACTCTCTGTTGCCAGAACAGCTCCTGCTTCTTTACAGCTTTCCTCCCAGTTTCTCATCCATTCACCGTCTCCCCATCCATAAGATCCGAACAGTGCGATTTTTTTGTCTTTCAGTTCAGCTTTGCAGCCGTCAAACATTGGTTCAAATTCGTCTTCTTCCAGCACTTCATCTCCCATAGCCGGGCATCCGAATGCGATGGCATCGTAATCTGCTACCAGTTCCGGACGGAAATCCGCACATTCATACAGAGTTACATCTGCGCCTTTTTCTTTTGCTCCATCCACTACTGCATTTGCCATAGCTTCTGTATTTCCTGTACTGCTCCAATAAACAACTGCTACTTTACTCATCTTTATATTCCTCCTGATATTTACGGGATTCCCCCCGTTTTTATGGTTAAGCAGCTACAGTCAGCTGCAAAACACTCCTGCCATTTTCCCACAGACGGGAATAGATTTCTCTGCATTTTTTGTATTTGCAGAATGTTTTTTCTGCTTCTTTTGCATTGCCATAGGCTTTCCAGCAGCCGGAACACTTACAGTTTTTTCCGGTGTTACGGATAAATCCTATCACATCGACCAGCGGATAATCGAGAAACAGACCGATCTCATGTGGGAACTTCTCGCACATATGTAATCTTTCTTTCAGTTCTTTCAGTGCCTCTTCCCAGTGTTCTCCCTGATATCCACACGCCCGCAGGAACTTCTGCACCCCCGGTTTGTGAAGATCGTTTTCCAGTCTCTGTGGTCTGCACAGATAAACCAGCGCTTTTTTTTCGCTCTTTCGAAGAATGGTAAGATAAAGTCCTTTGTCCTTCATCTGCAGGTTCCACTGCCAGACATCTTCCGCCAGGCTCTCGCCCGACTCATACGGACAGCTGAACATATTCGCTGTCTTTAAAGACGCCAGTGTTGGAGAACAGTGATCGATCAGATATTTTTCCAGCATGTCTCTCCTCCGTCACATCCTCTTAGTTTGCAAAGCAGTTTTCCAGAATACCGGTCAGCGCGTTTCCGCTGCTGGTGTGACAGCGAACCACATCGGTATGTTTTCCGTCGATCTCATCCAGTGCGCAGCGCACCATCTTGTGGGATACGGTATTGGTAAATAATACCAGCAGATCCGGACATCCAATCTGTTTGTTGAAATCTGCTCCCATATGGGTAAATACTTTTACCTTGCATTTATAGGATTTGCAGATCTTTTTATACTGCGCTACCATGCGGTCATGTCCGCCTACGATTACAACGCTCATATGATTCCTCCTGTTTTGTCAAATACTTTTTATAAACGCTCCATCCGGGATCTCACCGGTTTTTGTCTTAAAAATGTTACCTGTTTCTTCTTTTGTTAGTTTTATCTAACCGTTGAAATTAGTGTACACTAACTTTTGCTAGTTGTCAACTAATTTCTTAGTATTTTTCTAGGAATTCTAAAAAAACCAATGGGGACGGTTCTCAGTGGTTGTTGGAACCGTCCCCATTGGTTATTCTGCTTTTATTTCGTCGGTCTCGATGATGAAACGGACACTTCCGGTTTCACCCTCGCGGATACCGCCATAATTGTCGTATTTTCCGTCTACTTTCTTTAAAGCGCGGATACGGTTTGCCAAATTCGTGAGATCTTTTCCTGTCAGATCGCTCAGTTCCCGGATACCGTCCTCGTCGAATTTGATCAGTCCCTGATGCAGGCTGTCCATGCCGGAGATCATCGTATCCAGACCACTGATCAGTGCGGTTCCTGCGGAGGAGAGCTGACCGCTGCCCTGATGCAGTGCGGTGGAGCCCTGATACAGCTGTTGGATACCTTCTCCAAAAGCTGCCACTCCGGCTTCTAACTGACCGCTTCCCTCCTGTAACTGTGCGGTTCCGGTCTGTAATGCGGTAAGACCGGTCTGTAATTCCTGCAGGGCTGCTGCCGCCGTCTGAGATACCGTGCCAAGAGTGGTACTATAGCCTGCCAGAATTTTCATCTGTTTTTGCATATCGTTCAACGTCTCTGTCAGTTTTCCGGTATCGAGAGAAACTTCCGGTATGGTGATCGTCGGAATGGCTTCCAGCGCCTCTTTTGCCTTCTTGATCTGCGCCTTTGCTTCATCGCTTACCGATATCTGATCCAGTGCTCCGTTTACCTCTGTTTTTACTTCTCCTGATGCCGCCTGGATCTGTTCTGCGCTCAGTCCGTAGTTTTCGAGTGCTTTTTTCATCGCGCTGTCAATCGCCGCATCTGCCTTTGTCTGGCTGTCCGCTCTCACTGCCTGATCCAGCTTTGTCCAGTCAATCGCATCAAGTGCCGTCTTCGCGGTTTCCAGCTGTGTTTCCACTGTTGTTTGATAACCGGCAGCTTCTTTCGCCAGTTCCTGCATCTCGGCAAGTCCGGTTCCCATCTCCGTCAGCACTTCATTCAGCTTCGTTTCGTCTGCCTCCAGCTGTTTTGCCGCTGTCTCCATACCGGACAGATCCACCGAACTTCCCTGTGGAAGCTGGATCGCTGCCAGTGTATCGTGAAGCGTGGTAAGGCTTTCTTTCAGAAGGGTTGCCCCTGCCTGCAGATCACCTTTTTTTTCATTCATCACCTGCAGTCCGCTCTCCAGCGCACCCGCTCCCTGATCGAGCGCTGTCACACCGGACAGGTACTGATCCAGATAGGTCTGATATGTTTTCATACCGTCTTCCAGTGTACCGGCGCCGTCAGAGAGTTTGTCGGTTGCTTCTTCCAGTTTTTTCATGTTGTCCGACATCTCATCCACATCATCCAGATCTTTCAGATCCATATCTTCCAGAAGCCCGGAGGAAATGATCGTCGCCGTAAAATCCAGAGAGAAATCCGTGACATCCGCCATCACTTCTACATACTCCGGAATATCAATATCTTCCGTTGGTTCATACGTTGTCAGTTTCAGGCTCTTCGTCAGTCCCGGGCAGGCATATCCCACGACCAGTTTCTGTCCGTCGATATCCATGACTTTTCCGTTTTCCACCTTGATATTGGACGCGTGATCCTCGGATAACAGCATCGTGGAGATCACCGCAAACGGCACACTGACCTGCTCTTCTTTTCCTTCGATTTTGATCGTCTGTGTGGTTTTATTTTTATAGTCAAACCGGATCTTCAGCGATCCGCTCTTTCCCGCCAGTTCTTCCGGCTCGATCGGCTGACCGTCCAGTTCATAGCTGATATTCACATCCACCGGCAGTTCTTCGCTTCCGGTTCCCTCATAGGTAATATCCTCTCCGTGATTTTCCCACTCGATGGTTCCGTCTGCATTCTGTGTAAAGGCTTCGTCCCCTTCTTTGTTCTTGATATCCGTCAGATTCGTGTAATCCTCAATTGTATCGCCGTCGCTGGTATTTTTCAGCTTTGTCTGTACGGTGATCTCTCTCGGATTGCCTTTGGCATCGCTTTTTACATAGACCGTTTCTGTCTTGTCTTTTTCTTCGGTATCCTTTTTTTTGGTATCATCCGAAGTTTTGGATGCTTCCTGTGCGTACGCTGCCTCCTTGGCATCTTCTGTCTTCGCAGTCTGCGCACTGTCCGATGAGGTATCTGTCTTTCCACATCCGGTCATTCCCACAGCCGCAGCCACGCCAACGCCCAGAGTCAGTCGGAGAATCCTGTCTTTGATTTTATTTTTCATATCTTTTTTCTCCCTTTTCAGCCATTCTTTTATTATGTACTCTCGGATTCTTTCTGCACTTGCTTTTGTGGCTGATTTTTCGCCATCCGCACCCGAATTTCATCAACGTACGCCTCAGAAATTTGGGCACAACTGACAAAAAATCATCTCCCAAAATCAGGCACAGAAAGATTCCGAGCGTACATTATTCTACGTTTTTCAGTGCCTCATCCATCGGTACCCGACAGATCCTGCGGTATTCCAACGCTGCCACCACCGCATATGTTCCGATTCCGAGAAGGAACATCTTGATATAAACGGCTGGCTCGATATAAAACGTAATCCATCCGCTGATACTCTCCAGCATCACCGCCCGGAACAGATATACCATTGCCCAGTATTCCACCGGCAGGCTCAACAGCAAGAACAGTACCACCATGATCGATGTCGATACGATATATAACCGGCTGATCTCCCGGTTGCTGTAGCCGAGGATCTTGACCATCGAGATTGACTGTGCATTCTTTTCAATGATAATCTTTGACAACAGATAGATCAGAATCATAAACATCAACACTGCAAATGCATCCACCAGCCCCATCATGCTTCCCATCGAAACATCCAGCTGCCGGCTGACTTTCGTAAGACTTTCCAGGTCGATCACCGTGGAAATGTATTTTTCATCGATATCCGTGATCGGCGTCTCCGAAAAATAACCGCTGAAATACGATTTTTCCAGGTCAAAGGTCTCATTCAGGGAATCCTGCGACAGATAGATGGCAAGTCCGCCCTCATAATCATAGATGCCATTGACGGTAAAGGTATACTGATCGTCCTCGTATTTTTCTTTTAATGTGATGGTATCGCCCTGTTTCAGCTGATACTTGTCTGCATAGGTAGAAGAAATATATGCATTTCCATTCGATATTTGGTCCTCCGGGATCTGCACATACCGGCTGTCCGGCTGGATTCCATACAGCATGACTTCTTCACTCTTATACTGATCTCCGAGCGTATTCAGCGAGTACGCGGAAAATTTCTCCGCATCTTCGTTCTCCGTCTCCATCTGGCTCTGGACATACATCATCTGTACCAGACTTTCCAGCTTCTTATCTTCGTCCATCGCCTCCGCCGGGATCTGTAAAATATACTGATAATTACTCAAAAGATTATCTTTCAGCACACTCTGGTAGTGATCCAGTACCGCCGGAAGTGCCAGTCCGAACATCTGTAACAGATTGGCAAATAAAATTCCTACCAGAAGTACCACATAATTGCTCGCATTCTGAAAAATGACACGCATACGGAATCTTGCAAAAAACGGGATCCTGCTACTGAGATAAAATGTTTTCTTCTTTGTCTTCTTTTTCAGATCTCTTCTAAGGAACTGTAACGGAGACAGGGAAAGTTTTTTATAAAGGATTCCCGCATTTACCACTGCCATCAGTACCAGCGGAACCAGTGTGGTCTTCCAGAACGCTTCCACACTCCAGAGCGTATGATACGTCGGCAGACTGTAACTTCCGTAATACATGCCGGCGCAGAAATTCTTAAATACCGTATAGCCCAGGATATTTCCGATCAGTGCCCCGATCAGAGTAACAACCAGCGGCATCGTCATATAATGACGTACCAGTTCTCCTTTCGTGTAACCGGAAGCCCGCAGCGTACCGATCACATTTGCCTCTTTGCTGATCGTATTGCTCACCGTCACGCCGAAGACAAATGCCATGATCACGATGATAATATACAAAAGCACTGTCATCATCGCCTTATCGCTTCCAAAATCATCCCCGGTAAAAGTGATCGCCTGATTCAGATATCTCGGGATAAAGGTCTCTAATTTTGTTTCATCCCTCACCACATCCATCAGATCTTCTGCCATCTCTTTTTCCTGCAGTTCATCCGAAGGCTCATTCCTGTATTTCCAGGAATAACTGTAATTTTGCTGTTCGTTTGCCAGCGCCGCATAGCCCTCCGGTGTCACGATACCAACGCCGAACTTCACGGCATCAAACATCGTATCGTTGTTGTCCTCGAACAGGCAGCTGTAATCCGGCAGTGCCACATAGCCGGTGATCTTCCAGCTGTATTTTCCGTCGGCGCTCTCGATCGTATCCCCGACTTTCAGGCTGTTATTGTCCGCATACATACGGTCAATGGCAATCTCATCGGTCTGCATCGGCATTTCCCCTTTCATCAGGCAGACCGTGTTGACTTCCTCTCTGTCTTTGAAAATACGCATCGTACTCTCGTTCGTCAGTGCTTCCTCGGTATAAAAGTTCTCATATAACGTTACGCCCGCATCTTCGATGTTTTTGATCTGTGCTTTGTTCGCCTGCTTTTCCAGAAGGAAATTCCCGTTTTCCACATTGTATGTTTCAAATCCATCGTTGTAGGCTTTCAGCATACTGCTGGTCGCTATCAGGAAACCGGATATCAGCCCGATCGTGGCTACCAGCAGCAGAAAAATCACCAGATATTTTCCAAATTCCGTTTTCAGTTCCCGGGGCAGACGTTTTCTCAGTGGATTTTTCATCTTCTTCCCCCTTACCATTCCAGATTCTCCGCATGTACCCGCTTCTCATTGATCACGTTGCTTCGGATCATGCCGTCTTTTAGCCGCACTACGCGGGTAGCCATATCTTTGATCGCATCGTTATGCGTAACCATGATAATGGTATTGCCGTATTTTTCATTGACCGTTTCGATCAGTTTCAGGATTTCCTTGGATGTCTTATAGTCCAGCGCTCCGGTCGGCTCATCGCAGAGCAGGATATCCGGGTTCTTGACGATAGCTCGTCCGATCGCGGTTCGCTGCTGCTGACCACCGGACAACTGATTCGGCAGTTTGTTGCGGTGCTCGTAAAGTCCGAGTGTATGTAACAGTTCGTCCACATCCAGCGGTTTATCACTCAGATAAGCTCCGACTTCGATATTTTCCCGCACGGTCAGATTCGGGATCAGATTATACATCTGAAAAATGTAACCCAGATGTTTTCTTCGATAGATGGTCAGTCGTTTTTCTTTCATATCTGCCATCTGCTCGCCATGGATCACGATTTCTCCCTCATCTGCCTGGTCAATACCACCGATGATATTTAGCAGTGTCGATTTTCCGGATCCGGATGGTCCAAGGAGCACACAAAACTCTCCCTGTTCCATTTCCAGATCGATTCCCTTTAATACGTCTACCTTACTCTCGCCCTGTCCAAAGGACTTCTTGATTTGTTGTAATGTAAGAAACATAAACTTCCTCCGGTTTTCTTTCCCTTTTTCTAATTGCTTTCCGCTGGCGCATCCTCTCCCTCAGAAAACTGCTGCCGCGTATTCCCGTTTCCGTGATTCGCTGCAACTGTTTTTGTTCAGTTGCAGCTGTTCGCAATTAGTTTTTTCTAACTATTTTACCACTATTTATTCTGCTTTTGGCTTCCATTGATGATAAATTTTTTCATTTACTATCCGCTTGTATTTCTTTATCCAAGTGCCACATCCAGAATCATCATCAGGCAGAAGCCAACCCCGAAAAACAGGGTTCCGATGTTCGAATGTTCTCCGGTGGACATCTCCGGGATCAGTTCTTCCACAACCACATAGATCATCGCTCCCGCTGCAAAACTGAGCAGATAAGGCAGCGCCGGAACGATCAGACCTGCCGCCAGGATCGTGATCGCCGCACTGATCGGCTCCACGATGCCGGATAACGTTCCTCCCACGAATGCTTTGGATTTCTTCATACCCTCCGCGCGAAGCGGCATGGAAATAATCGCTCCCTCCGGAAAGTTCTGGATCGCGATACCGATGGAAAGTGCCAGTGCTCCCATCGCTGTGATCTTGGTATTTCCGGTCAGATATCCCGCGTAAACCACACCGACCGCCATTCCTTCCGGGATGTTGTGCAGGGTCACTGCCAGCACCAGCATCGTCGTTCTCGCCAGTTTGCTCTTCGGTCCTTCTGCTTTCTCACTGTTCCGGTGCAGATGCGGAATGATGTGATCCAGCAACAGCAGGAATAAAATACCGATCCAGAATCCCACTGCTGCCGGAAGAAATGCCAGCCGTCCAAGGGATTCCGACTGTTCCATCGCAGGAATCAGAAGACTCCACACCGAAGCCGCCACCATCACGCCTGCCGCAAAACCGGTCAGTGCCCGTTGTACGAGATCACTCAGCTCCTTCTTCATAAAAAATACCCCCGCCGCTCCCAGCGTTGTTCCCGCAAAAGGAATCAAAATTCCATAAATAACTTCTATATTCATCTTATCACTACTCCTTTCTCTTTATGGTTAGTTTATTCTAACTCATTTGTTTTTTCAATTCCTTTTTGCTTTACCGAGAATCTTTCGCAATGTACAGAGTAGCAGAACTGGCACCGCTGGTTTATTCTATGCGATTGCCCCCTTATCTGCTATCTGTTTTTCATAAAACTGTAATTAACCTGGTTCCATGATTACTATGAAAGGAAGCAAAAAACACCTGCAACACGGAATATTTTTATCCTCATGCTACAGGTGTTTCTATTTTCTCTATGCTATTTTGTTTTCTTACATCTCATATTTCTTCACAAACAGTGCCCGGATCGCGTTCAGTACTGCGATCACCATGACACCGACATCGGCGAAGATTGCCATCCACATGTTGGCGATACCAACTGCACCGAGTAACAGGCAGATCAGCTTGATGCCGATGGCAAAATAAATGTTTTCGTATACGATACGGATACATTTTCTTGCGATATGAATGGCTGTCGCGATCTTCAGCGGATCATCATCCATCAGAACAATATCGGCTGCTTCGATAGCCGCATCGGATCCCATCGCACCCATGGCGATTCCCACATCAGCTCTGGAGAGTACCGGTGCATCGTTGATTCCGTCACCGACAAATGCCAGTTTTTCTTTTTCTGTCTTGTTGGCAAGTAATGCTTCTACTTTGCTTACTTTATCGCCCGGAAGCAGCTCACTGTAAACTTCCTGGATACCCAGGTCTTTTGCTACATAATCCGCTACATTCTTCCGGTCACCGGTCAACATGATCGTCTTTTTCACACCGCATTTTTTCAGTTCTTTGATTGCCTGTTTTGCATGCGGTTTTACTGTATCGGAAATCAGGATATGTCCTGCGTATTTACCGTCTACTGCCATATGCACCACCGTGCCGACATGGCTGCACGCTAAAAACTCGATGCCCAGTTTTTCCATCAGTTTTTCATTTCCTGCCGCTACGGACACGCCATCCACTTTCGCGGTGACACCGTTACCGCTGATCTCTTCCATATCGGTGACACGGCTTCTGTCGATTTCTTTTCCATACGCTTTCTGCAGGCTCTTACTAATCGGATGGGAGGATGAGCACTCTGCAAGCACTGCATACTCCAGAAGTTTTTCTTCTTCCATCTCGTTATGATGTACACCGCTTACTTCAAACACACCCTGTGTCATCGTGCCGGTCTTATCAAATACCACATATTTTGTCTGGGACAGGGTTTCCAGATAGTTGGAGCCTTTGACCAGGACACCCGCTTTGCTCGCGCCACCGATACCGGCGAAGAAACTCAGCGGAATACTGATAACCAGTGCACACGGGCAGCTGATAACCAGGAAGGTCAGTGCACGGTAGATCCAGTCGCCCCATTCCGGTGACAGACCCATGAAAAGCATCCGTACCAGCGGAGGCAGAACAGCCAGCGCTACTGCTCCGTAGCAGACTGCAGGAGTATAATATTTTGCGAATTTGGAGATAAAGTTCTCGGATCTTGATTTCTGGGAACTTGCATTTTCCACCAGATCCAGAATCTTGGATACGGTGGACTCTCCGAACTCTTTAGTTGTCTGAATCTTTAATACACCGCTCATGTTGATGCATCCGCTGACAATCTCATCGCCACATTTTGCATCCTGCGGTACGCTCTCACCGGTCAGGGCACTGGTATTCAGTGTGGAGGATCCCTCTACCACAATACCGTCGATCGGCACTTTCTCACCCGGCTGTACCACGATGATCGAGCCAATCTCTACCTCATCCGGATCGACCTGTTCCAGTTTTCCATCCTTCTCAATATTTGCATAATCTGGACGGATATCCATCAGATCACTGATGTTTCTGCGGCTCTTTCCAACCGCATAACTCTGGAAAAGTTCTCCGATCTGATAAAACAGCATAACGGAAACGCCCTCTTTGTAGTCACCGAGAAGAATCGCTCCCATGGTTGCCACTGCCATCAGAAAGTTCTCATCAAATACCTGCCGGTTCATGATACCCTTTCCTGCTTTTTTCAGGATATCATACCCGATCACCAGATACGGGATCATAAAGAGCCCGAACTTTACATATCCTTCGATCGGAAGCAGGGAAAAAGCAACGACCAGAATAGCCGCTACAATGATACGAATCAGCATTTTTTTCTGCTTCTTATTCATAATAAAGCCTCCCTCACGTAAAAATACAGCGTAAAGAAACAACTTCGTTTTCCCGGGCAGTTCTCTCTTTACGCTGTCATGGTATCTTACAGATAAATCTCGCAGTCGTCTTCTACTTTCTTGCAGTTTTTCAGAACATCCTGCATAACGGCTTTCGGATCCTGTCCTTCTTCAAATTCTACGCTCATCTTCAATGTCATGAAGTTTACGTTTGCGTCCTTTACACCAGCTGTGTTCTTTGCTGCTTCTTCCATTTTGTTTGCACAGTTTGCGCAGTCTACTTCGATCTTATATGTTTTTTTCATATCCGTTACCTTTTACCTTTCTTTTTGTTTTCAATGTTATATATGAGCACTTGTTCATATGTTTGATTTTATTATATCATCAGTTTTCTGATTGTCAACTGTTTTTCTGAATTTCTTTTATTATTTTTGGGCATGCCCTCTTTTCCCGGTTCTGCCTGATAGTTTCTATATATAAGAAAAAACGCCCTGCCCTTTTCAAAAGGCAAAGCGTTTTTTCCATCCGATGCTTTTTCTTTTTATTTCACAATTTTCAACAGTACTTCCGTCTCTTTTCTCTTCGGAGCCTCCGGTACTTCTTCCGGGTAGCCGAGTGCGATCAGTGCGGATACGGATTCCGTCTCCGGGATCTGGAGAACTTCTTTTACTTTTTCTTCTTCAAAGATTCCCATGATAACCGTTCCCAGACCTTTTTCCCAGGCTGCCAGGCAGAAGGCTTCTCCCGCAAGCCCTGCATCGTAGGACTGCCAGTGTGTTCCCTTGGAAGTGGAAAAAGAACCGTCTCTCTCATACCCGGATCTCTCATTGACCGTTGTCTCCACGATCAGTACCGGCGCCTCTCCAATAATCCGCTGATTGCCGGCGAATCCCATGACACAGGTATCGGCGATCTCCTGCTTTTTCTCCGGGTTTACTACCGCAATATAACGGGATGTCTGTGTATTTTTCCAGCTCGGTGCATACGCAGCCGTGGCAACGATCTCACGGATATCGTCCTCGCTCACTGCCTGATCGGTAAATTTTCTGGTGCTTCTTCTCTCTTTGATGCCTTTTACTAATTCCATGTGTTTTCCTCCTCCTGCTCTTATCCGTACTCCTGGAATTTTTCCGACGAACAAGCCAATATTTTGTTTGGTTTACCGTCTCCATAAACGAGACAAAACGGAAAAATCGGAGAACAGCTCTTTGCAAAGTCATTCTCCGGTTCTTCGTATGCTTTTTATTATTTTTACATGATTATGTTCCGCTTGTCAACCAAGTGCACGCTGTATTATTCGCCCAGTTTCTTTCCTGTCAGCATCTCATAGCTCTGCAGGTATTTGTCGATGGTCTTGTCCACGATTTCCTGCGGCAGTGTCCAGTTGTTATCCGGGTTGGCTTTCAGCCAGTCGCGGGCAAACTGTTTGTCGAAAGATGGCTGGCTGTGTCCTGCTTCGTAGCCATCTGCCGGCCAGAAACGGGAGCTGTCCGGTGTGAGCATCTCATCACCGATCACCATATTTCCTTCTTCATCCAGACCAAATTCAAATTTGGTATCTGCAATGATGATGCCTTTGCTCAGTGCGTATTCTGCACATTTTTTATACAGTGCGATGGTGTTGTCACGAAGTTTCTCAGCCAGTTCCTGTCCTCTTCCCGGGAAGTATTTTTCCAGGTGCGCTACGCTCTGTTCAAAAGAAATGTTCTCGTCGTGATCACCGATCTCTGCTTTGGTAGACGGGGTGTAAATAGGCTCCGGCAGTTTATCGGATTCTTTCAGTCCTTCCGGAAGTTCGATACCACAGACTTTTCCGGTTTTCTTATAGCTTTCCCAGCCACTTCCTGTGATGTAGCCACGAACGATACATTCGATCGGCAGCATCTCCAGTTTCCGGCACATCATGCTGTTGCCGTCAAATTTGTCCTGCTGGAAGAATTCCGGCATATCTTTGACATCTACAGAAATCATATGGTTCGGAATGATATCCTCTGTCATGTCGAACCAGAACTTGGACATCTGTGTCAGAACAGTACCTTTCTTGGTCACTTCGTTGTTCAAGATCACATCAAAACAGCTGATACGGTCTGTTGCTACCATGATCAGGCTGTCACCGTTATCATAAATCTCACGTACTTTTCCTTCTTTAATAGGTTTCATTTCCTGCATTTTACACACCTCATCCTTTTTTTCTTAGACAATGTCTGATGTATTTTCAGTACAAAAAAAGCCTACCACTATCTGAGATAGATTGTCAATACCTTGCCCGGTTTTCACTTATAGTTTTAAAAGCAGCTTATTAATAAGTTATACTTATATTTTAATATTCTTTATTAAGTTTTGTTTCTAAATCGCACAACTTTGATCATCACGGCAGTCACCAAACTCTCGTACAATCACGAACTTTGGTTCGTTACCCGCGAAAAAAGAGCCATACGCTTTTGTTTGCATATAACTCTCCTGATTCTTATTTTCCCTCTTCCAGCAGCTGTAGAAACTCTGCCTGTGGCATCGGTTTGTAATAATAATATCCCTGAATATAATCGCATCCGTTCTCCCGTAAGAACGCTACCTGTTCTTCGGTCTCCGCGCCCTCGGCTACCAGGCGGATCCCCAGCTGGTGTGCCATATCGATGATCGCCCGCAGGATGCTCTCTGTCTTTTTGTTCACACCGATATTTCGCACAAAGCTGATATCAATCTTCAGGATATCGAAATCATAGTCCTGCAACATTCCAAACGAAGAATAGCCGCTTCCGAAATCGTCCAGCAGGATCTTCGCTCCGTTCTCTCTCAGACGCATCAGCATCCGGGTGTGATTCTCTCCGATCGCGGCAAGGGAAGTTTCCGTGATCTCAAAACGGATCATTTTTTCCTCTTCCTTCCCTCCACATTGCAGTCCCGATACAATCCATTCCAGCATATTTTCATCGTAAAAATCCATCCAGGAAAGGTTTACCGATACCGGAACTGCCGGACGGCTTTCTTTTCTCCGCTGTTCCAGACATTCTATAACTTTCCGAACCATGTAACGGTCAAGTTCGGAAATATATCCTCCCTTTTCCAGTGCCGGAATAAACTGTCCCGGTGAGATAAATCCCTTGGTTTCATGGAACCACCGCACCAGTGCTTCCGCCGACGCGATCTTTCCGGTCTTCACATCTACAACCGGCTGATAAAACACCTGAAATTCCCGTTTCGCGATCCCGTCTTCGAACTCCGAACAGATCTCCATCTCATCCACATAAGTATCCTGCATATTATTTTTAAATACCGTATATGGTTTCAGATATTCATCTGTAATATATTCTTTCGCCAGTTTTGCTCTGTCGATCATACTTGTGATCGACATGGTTTCATCCTGGATGTAATACACGCCACAGGTACTGTAAATGTGCATCTGTCTCTTCTCTTCGCCATAACTGAAATCACAGAACTCTGTCAGATAATCAAAATCCAAGTTTTTTTTCTCAATCAGGCAGGCAAAATGATCGGACTCGATACGTGCCATATCCACCGGATCCAGTTTTGACCGGAGAATCCGCTGATAAAACCACTGCAGCAGTTTATCTCCGCCGCCCACTCCCAGCAATTCATTGATTGCTTTGAAATTTTTAATATTAAAGAATAACAGAATATATTCTTCTGTCTCTCTCTCTTTCAGCACTCCGGCAACCTGGCGGATAAATGCTTTTCTGTTATATCCTCCGGTTATCTGGTCTATGTAGTCCCGCTCAAACAGTGCAATCGTATTTCTTACTCTGCTGATAACAATTCTTGCATCAAACGGCCGGCTGAAATAATCGCTTGCGCCCATCTCATACGCCCGTCCGATATATTCGTTGGATGTCTCTGCGGATATGATAATAACTGGAAGTTCTTTCAACCAGTTTTGCTCCTGCATCACGCGTAAAACCCCAAAACCGTCCAGTTTTGGCATCGTGATATCCAGAAGCACGATAGAAAAACCAAAGCGTCCTTCCTTCATGATCTCGATGGCTTTTTCCCCGTCTTCCGCCTCCACAATCTCATATTCATCTTCCAGCATCCCGGTCAGAATGTCCCGATTCATCTCGGAGTCATCGACAATCAGGATCTTTTTCTTTCTCATCTGTTTCATTGGCATTTTCTCCATGTAATGGTTGTTGCTAACCCCCCGCCACTATAATCACCATTTTATATATTATTTAACTTTATCACTCTAGAGCGTGTTTGAAAAAGGCTTTTCGTGAGCTGCGAGTCTCAGTTTGTGGGAGATTTTATCCGAATGAGGGCGGCGTAGCGGGCTACGTCAACCGAATGAGGGTAAAATATACCGCAAAGTGGGGCTTGCAGATTGCGGAAATGATTTTTCAGACACGCTCTAATATATCAGAATATATTATAACGTATTTTCGACGCAGTGTCTATCTTTTCTACCCCCCCCCGCAAAATCCGCGTTTTTTGAAAGTACTTTCAGTTTTTCAGCGGATTTTTCGTAAAAAGAAGCCGAAAAACTGTGTCCCAGTTCTTCGACTTCTCATCATTTTTATCTTATTTTGCGTCTGCCGGTACGTCTTTGATGCTGAAGCTCATTCTTCCCATCTTGTCTTTACCCATGCAGATTACTTTCACTTCGTCGCCCAGTGTCAGAACATCTTCTACCCGGTTGATACGCTCTTTGGCGATCTTGGAGATATGAACCATACCTTCTTTTCCAGGAGCGAACTCGATAAACGCACCGAATTCTTTGATGCTTACTACTTTACCGGTGAAGATCTGACCTTCTTTGTAGTCTGTTACGATGGTCTGGATATAGTGAATTGCTTTATCCATCATCTTCTGTTCGGTTCCGCAGATAGAAACTGCTCCGTCATCTGTGATATCGATTTTTACACCGGTCTCATCGATGATCGCGTTGATTGTTTTTCCTCTCTGGCCTACAACGTCACCGATCTTTTCCGGATCGATCTTGATCTGAACGATCTTCGGTGCGTATTCATTCACATGCTCTCTCGGACCTGCGATGCATTTTTCCATAACTTCGGTCAGGATATATTCTCTTGCCTGTTTTGTCTTTGCAATTGCCTCTTCGATGATCGGACGGGTCAGACCGTGAATCTTGATATCCATCTGGATCGCTGTGATACCGTCATGAGTACCTGCTACTTTGAAGTCCATATCGCCGAAGAAGTCTTCGAGTCCCTGGATATCGGTCAGAACGATGTAATCGTCATCGGTCTCACCGGTTACCAGACCACAGGAGATACCTGCTACCGGTTTCTTGATCGGTACACCTGCTGCCATCAGAGACATGGTAGATGCACAGATACTTGCCTGAGAAGTAGATCCGTTGGATTCGAAAGTTTCAGATACGGTACGGATTGCATACGGGAATTCTTCCTCGCTCGGCAGTACCGGAACCAGAGCTTTCTCAGCCAGTGCGCCATGACCGATCTCACGACGTCCCGGTCCACGGCTCGGTTTTGTCTCACCTACAGAGTAGGACGGGAAGTTATAGTGATGCATGTAACGTTTTCCGGTCTCGAACTCATCCAGTCCATCCAGACGCTGTCCCTCAGACAGAGGTGCCAGAGTGGTGATGGTACAGATCTGTGTCTGTCCTCTTGTAAACATAGCGGAACCATGAACACGCGGTACGATATCGGTTTCTGCTGCCAGCGGACGGATCTGTGTGATCGCACGGCCATCCGGACGTTTGTGGTCTTTCAGGATCATCTTACGAACGGTCTTTTTCTGGTACTGGTATACAGCTTCGCCCAGAACAGCCAGCCATTCCTCATTATCTGCAAATGCTCCTTCCAGTTTTGCTGTTACCTGACGGATATTTTCTTCTCTTGTCTGTTTGTCATCGGAGAATACGGCAACTTCCATCTCTTCCGGTGTTACGATCTCTTTCATTGCTGCGAACAGTTCTTCCGGAACTGCACAGGATTCATAGCTGTGTTTTGCTTTTCCGCAGTCAGCTACGATCTTGTCGATAAATGCAATGATCTCTTTGTTTACTTTATCAGCTTCAAAGATTGCTTCGATCATCTTAGCTTCCGGAACTTCGTTTGCTCCGGCTTCGATCATGATCACTTTTTCTCTTGTAGAAGCAACGGTCAGTTTCAGATCGGATCTGGAATTCTGCTCCAGCGTCGGGTTGATGATCAGCTCGCCGTCGATCATACCAACCTGTGTTGCTGCACACGGTCCGTCAAACGGGATATCGGAGATGCAGGTTGCGATAGAGGAACCCAGCATTGCTACGACTTCCGGATTACACTGCGGATCTACAGACATTACCATATTGTTCAGGGTAACATCGTTACGGTAATCCTTCGGGAACAGCGGACGCATCGGACGGTCGATCACACGGGAGGTCAGGATTGCATGCTCGGACGCTTTTCCTTCTCTCTTGTTGAATCCACCCGGAATCTTTCCTACTGCATACATTTTTTCTTCATATTCTACACTTAACGGGAAGAAATCGATTCCTTCTCTTGGCTTTTCTGATGCGGTTGCGGTAGAAAGTACAACGGTATCACCATAATGCATAAATGCTGCGCCGTTAGCCTGTTTTGCCACACGGTCAATGTCAACTGTCAGTGTTCTTCCTGCCAGTTCCATAGAATAACTTTTGTACATACATTTTCTCCTTTTTCTGCCCTCTCCGGGCGATTTTTGCCGGCGGATATGCTCCGAAACAACTGAAAAACACACTCTCTTTTCATTCCGACAATGTGCTTTTCAGTGGTCTCGGCCGTCCTCTCCGGCGTCTTACAGGTACATTTTGCACTGTATAAGATAAAAGGGATGGAAGAATACCTTCCACCCCTCGCCATTCTTATCTCTGTGCAGTTGAATTACTTTCTGATTCCTAATTTTTCGATCAGTGCACGATATCTTTCGATATCTGTTTTCTTCAGGTAATCCAGCAGACCTCTTCTCTGACCTACCATTTTCAGCAGACCTCTTCTGGAATGATGATCTTTGTGATGTGTTTTCAGATGCTCTGTCAGCTCCTGGATTCTTGCTGTCAGTACAGCTACCTGTACTTCCGGTGAACCTGTGTCGCCTTCTGTTCTTGCGTATTCAGCCATAATAGCCTGTTTCTTTTCTTTAGAAATCATTTTGTTTTCCTCCTATTTTTTCAATCGCCACATATTAAGAAATGGTCGGAGTGTCCGATATCTGAATATGGGCTAACTCATACTTGGACAGTATACCATATGCTCTCAGGAATGTAAACCTCTTTTTTGAAAATATTGCTTTCCTGCATTGGCATCTCTCTGGATCTGTGCTTTCAGTTCTTCCACCGAATCAAACTTGCACTCCGGACGCACGAAATGATAGAATTCCACCCATGCTTCCTCCCCGTACAGATCTTCGTCGCAGTCGAACAGATAGGTCTCGACACCTGCAAACGGCACTTCCACGGTAGGTTTCACACCGACATTGGAGATTCCGTAGAATGTTTTCCCTTTGATAAACGTTTTCGACGCATAGACTCCGAACGGCGGAAGCAGTTTTCCGTCCTCCGGTACCTGATTGATCGTCGGAAGTCCCCATGTCCGTCCGAGCTGTCTTCCGTGTACAACCTCACCCAGCACAAAATACCGGTATCCCAGAAGATCATTGACTTTCTCGATATTTCCTTCCTGAAGCACTTCGCGGATCCAGGTGCTGCTGACCGGTCGTTCTTCTCTGGTCTCTTTACTTAAGATCTCCACTTCATATCCATATCGGGTTCCCAGCTCCTGTAACAGCTGCGGAGTTCCCTTTCTTTCATATCCGAAGTGAAAATCCGGTCCGACCACCACATACGCGGCGCGCAGCTGTTTTACCAGGATTTCCCTGATAAAATCCTCCGGCTCCATCTGTATGATCTCCGGAATGAACGGACACTCCACCAGGCAGTCTACGCCACGGCGTTCCAGAAGAATCCTGCGCTCTTCGTTCGTAAGGATCGTCCGTTTGATCCTGGTTCCCAGTTTTACAAGAGGGGAGACATCAAAGGTAAATACCACTGTCTCATACCCTTCTTTGCCGATCTCCATCACCCGGTTGATCAGTTTGCTGTGTCCGGTATGGACGCCGTCAAACTTTCCGAGTGTCACCACGCTTCGTTTATCCAGTTGAAAATCCAGATTCTTTGTAATATATTTCATGTCTCTTTCCATTCTTCTCTTTGTATACAATACATCCAGTTTTCCGTTTAATTTTCTTTCCGGTAAAACATTTTCACCGGTACCAGCTGGTCTGTCTTCTTCTCAAACAGCCCGATAAAGGTATCTTCGCTGTCGTAAACCCGGACATAACCGCTTTCTGCCTCCGGTTCTTCCTGTAACAGTTCCGAAAAGAGCCGGTTGCCGTTATGCACCAGCAGATCGCCCTGCGTAGTCGTCTTTGCCGTCGGATACTGGTCAAATATCCGGTCAACCGGAAAGATCAGGCTGTCGACCGTTCCCTCTTCCATGGCTTTCTGCACTTCATCGAGTTTTACCGCATCTTCCAGTGCAAACCGTTCCACTCTGGTACGCAGAAGTTCTTCCATGCAGCCGCCACAGCCCAGTTTTTCCCCGATATCGTTGCAAAGAGTCCGGATATATGTTCCCTTGGAACACTGCACCCGGATCTTTACTTTCGGAAGTTCCATCCACAGAACCTCAATTTTATGAAAGGTAACCGGTCTGGCTTTTCGTTCCACGACTTTTCCTTCCCGTGCCAGTTCGTATAATTTCTTTCCGTTGACTTTCAGCGCAGAATACATCGGCGGAACCTGCATCTGTTCTCCCTGAAACGAAAGAATGCAGGTGCGGACTTCTTTTTCCGACACCTGCACTGATGACTCCTGCAAGACATTTCCTTCCATGTCCTGGGTATCGGTGGTGATTCCCAACCGAAGCACTGCCTCGTATTCCTTATCATGATCTGCCAGCAGATCGCACAGTTTGGTTCCTTTTCCAAGGCAGACCGGCAGGACACCCTGTGCCTGTGGATCCAGGGTTCCCGTATGACCGATCTTTTTTTGTTTTAAGATTCCACGAAGCTTCGCCACCACATCATGGGAAGTGTAGCCTGCTTCTTTGTATATGTTGATTACACCGCTTCTTTCCATCTGTTTACTCCTGCAGCTGTCTTTCTATATCCAGTGTCAGACTGTTTACCACATCGAACACGGATCCCTGCATCGTACATCCGGCCGCTTTCACGTGACCGCCGCCTCCGAAATAAGAAGCTACTCTCGCCACATCTACTTTGCCGTTGGAACGCATGCTGACTTTGTATTCCTGCACACCAATCTCATATAAGAAGATCGCAACTTCCACGCCACGGGTGTTCTGCAGCTGGTTGACGATACCATCCATGTCTTTCGGTGTCACACCGTAAAAATCCATGTCTTTCTGTCTCACATAACCCACGATACACCGCTGATTCAGAAGCATGATGCTCTCCATGATCGTCCGGCCCATGATCTGGTTCTGCGCGTAGGATTTGGTGTAGAAAGAATCTTTGATGATGCTGGTAAAATCAATGCCTTTTGCCATCAGCTGTCCGGCAATCTCCATCGTTCGGGTTCCGGTGCAGCTGTACTGGAACACACCGGTATCATGAACAATTCCGGTATACAGTGCTTCCGCACAGGCTTTGTTGATCTTTTCCGGCTCCAGCAGTTCATAGAGCACTTCACAGGTAGAACTTGCATCCGGAACGATCTGATTCTTCTGCGCAAGTCCTTTGTTTGTGATGTGATGATCGATGCACGCAGTCATCTTCGCCGTCTCCAGTGCCCGACCGGCAACGCCGATCCGATCTATACTGCTGACATCAAAGCCCAGGAACAGGTCGTACGCTTTGTCCTCCCACTCCTGTTTTGCCTTGTCGATATCCTGAATAAAATGAAAGACTTCCGGCACTTCTTCCAGATAGACATCTGCCTGGATCTGCGGATAATTTTCTTTCAGGTACAGATACATTCCCATGCAGGAACCCACACAGTCACCGTCCGGTCTTACATGACCGGCGATGGCTGCTGTGGTTACGCCCTCAAGTACAGACGCAATATTATTTATCATCTTCTTCATCCCTTTCCGGGGTTTCTTTGTTTACCTCGTCAATTAATCTGGACATGTGTACGCCGTATTCAATCGACTGATCCAGTACGAACTGAATCTCCGGGGTATTGCGAAGGTTCAGACGTTTTGCCAGCTGGCGGCGTACATATCCTTCTGCACTGCGAAGACCGGCGATGGTATCTTTCTTTTCCTCATCGGAACCCATCACGCTGATGTAAGCCTTGCAGGTTTTCAGATCCGGTGCCACTTCCACGGAAGTGACGGATGTCATCATATGAATCCGTGGATCTTTGATCTCCTGGCGGATGATGAGGCTTAATTCCTTCATCACTTCGCCGTTGATCCTTGTATTTTTAATGCTGTTTTTTCTCATTTTCTATCACCTCAATCCGGTATGCAAAGCCTATCTCGGTACTTCTACCATGATATACGCTTCTACCTGATCCAGTTCCTGGATATCGTTGAATCCTTCGAATACCAGACCACATTCATAACCGGCTTTTACTTCTTTTACATCATCTTTGAATCGTTTCAGAGATGCCAGAGGTCCTTCGAATATCTGTTTTCCTTCTCTGGAGATTCTTACGGTGCAGCCTCTCTGGAAGACACCATCCAGAACGTAGCTTCCGGCGATATTGCCGACACCGGATGCCTTGAAGATCTGACGAACTTCTGCATGACCGATCACTTTCTCTTCGAAGACAGGATCCAGCATACCCTTCATGGCAGCTTCCACATCTTCGATTGCCTGATAGATGACACGGTACAGACGCAGGTCTACGCCTTCCTGCTCTGCGGTTGCTTTTGCGGTTGCGTCCGGACGAACGTTGAAACCGATGATGATCGCGTTGGATGCGGAAGCCAGAGTTACGTCGGATTCGTTGATCGCACCTACACCACCATGGATGATCTTAACGACAACTTCATCGTTGGACAGTTTCACCAGACTCTGTTTTACGGCTTCTACAGATCCCTGTACATCGGCTTTTACAATGATGTTCAGTTCTTTCAGGTTACCTTCCTGAATCTGGTTGAACAGATCATCCAGAGACATCTTCGCTTTCGTCTCTTCCAGCAAACGGTTTTTATTTTCAGAAATAAAGGTTGCTGCAAAGTTCTTTGCTTCTTTATCATTTTCGGTAGCTACCAGAACTTCACCGGCATTCGGTACATCAGACAGACCAAGGATCTCTACCGGAGTAGACGGACCTGCCGTTTTGACACGGCGTCCCTTGTCGTCCATCATCGCACGGACTTTACCTGAGGAAGCTCCTGCTGCGATGAAGTCACCGACATGCAGGGTACCTTTCTGTACCAGAATGGTAGCAACAGGGCCTTTTCCTTTATCAAGCTGTGCCTCAATAACCAGACCACGTGCTTTTCTGTTCGGGTTTGCTTTCAGTTCACATACTTCGGAAGTCAGCAGGATCATTTCCAGCAGGTCTTCGATACCCTCATGTGTCTTTGCAGATACCGGAACGAAGATGGTGCTTCCGCCCCAGTCTTCCGGGATCAGCTCGTACTCGGAAAGTTCCTGTTTTACTCTCTCGATGTTGGCACTCGGTTTATCTACCTTGTTGATCGCAACGATGATCTCAACACCTGCTGCTTTTGCATGGTTGATCGCTTCTACAGTCTGCGGCATCACACCGTCGTCCGCTGCAACTACCAGAACGGCGATATCAGTGGAGTTTGCTCCACGCATACGCATTGCGGTAAATGCTTCGTGACCCGGAGTATCCAGGAATGTGATCTTCTGACCTTTGATGGATACCACATACGCACCGATGTGCTGTGTGATACCACCTGCCTCACGGTCGGTTACATTGGTCTTACGGATCGCATCCAGCAGGGAAGTTTTTCCGTGGTCAACGTGTCCCATAACGCAGACAACCGGCGGTCTCGGAACGAGATCTTTCGGATCTTCCTCTTCCTCTTTTAACAGTTCTTCGATCACATCGACTTTTTCTTCCTGTTCTGCGATGATATCGTAGCCCAGTGCGATCTCCTGTGCTTTTTCAAAATCGATCTCATGGTTTACGGTAACCATGGTTCCTTCCATGAACAGTTTCTTAACGATCACTGCAGGCTGCATTTTCATCTTTTCAGCCAGCTCGCGGATGGTCATTTTCTCCGGAAGTGTGATCTCTTTGACTACTTCTTTCTTTTCTTCCTTCGGCTGCGGACGGGTAGGTTTCTGCAGTGCCTTCGGCAGTCTGCTCTTCTGGAAACGACCCTGGTTCGGACGGTTTCCTCCCTGTCCGTTTCTTCTGTCCTGCGTCTTTTTCTCTTCTCTCTCGCGCTCTTTTTCTTTATCTTTTTCTTTGTTCTTTACGTCTCTGACCGGTTTTCTTGCCAGTCCCAGATCCATGCTGTCCATAGCCGGTCTGGAATCTCTGCGGTCATTTCTGCGTCCGTTGTTTTCTCTTCCGTCGCGGTCTCTGTTGTCACGGTTCATACCGTTTCTGTTGTTGTCAAAACGACGTCCGCCCTGGTTATCTCTGTTCTGTCCGTCTCTGTTGCCATCGAAACGGCGGTTTCCGTTTCCACCGTCCTGACGGTTATTCTGTCCCTGATAACGGTTATTATTCTGACCGTTTCTGTTGTCGAAGCGGCGTCCGCCCTGATTGTCTCTGTTCTGACCATCGCGGTTCTGTCCGTCTCTTCTTCCCTGACCATTGAATCTTCTCTCCTGACCGTCTCTGTTCTGTCCGTCACGGTTCTGATTGTCTCTTCTTCCGTTGAATCTTCTCTCCTGACCGTCTCTGTTCTGTCCATCACGGTTCTGTCCACCACGGTTTCCTTCGCCGTTTCCTCTTGCCGGTCTGTCCTGTCCGTTTTTGTCAGACTGCGGTTTGTTTCTTCTGAAATTCTTGCCTTCCTGTGTCTGCGCGTTCTGCGGACGGAATACCTGAATCAGATTGGATTTCTTTTTCGGGCGGTCTGTATTTTCTTTCTTCTCTTCTTTTCCTTCTTTTTTCCCGGCAAATGCATCCCGGACCATTTTTTCATCTTTTTCTTCCAATGTACTCATATGACTCTTAACTTCTACCTTTTTCTCCTTTAAAAATTCAATAACTTCTTTGTTTGTTTTATTTAATTCCTGTGCAATTTCATAGACTCTTGTTTTTGGCATTCTACCACCAACCTTTCTGTTCCATGCCAAGAAATGTAACTATTCAGATTTCAGCTGTTTTTCCATCGCTGCCGCCAGGTTTTCATCGGTTACTGCCAGAGACGCACGGAATTCTTTTCCCATGGCTCTTCCCAGTTCCTCTTTCCCTCCGAAATCATAGCACGGCACTTCATAATAGGTGCACATGTTATGAAATTTCTTTTTGGTATTGTCCGACGCTTCCGCCGAGACGATGACCAGCCAGGCTTTTCCTGTCTTTACCGCTTTTTCTGTTGAAAACTCTCCGCTGACAATCTTACCTGCCTTGGTGGAAAGTCCGATCAGTGATAGTACTTTATTACAATTCAATCGTATCCAGCTCCCTTTCCAGGTTCTCGTAGACCTCCTGAGGAATCTGCATCTTCAGGGAACGCTCCAGCCCTTTGTTCTTGATGGCTTTGTGCAGACATTCCTTCGAAAAACAAACATATGCGCCGCGGCCGTTCTTTCTCCCGGTCACATCCAGTGTGATCTCACCTTCCGGTGTCTTCAGTACACGCATCATTTCTTTCTTGTTTTTCATCTCATTACATCCGATACATTTCCGCAGCGGTACCTTTTTTATATTTCCCATAGCTATCCGCCTCACTGTTTCTTTCGGGTCTTACTCTTCTGTCTCCGGTTCTTCTTCCAGTTCTACACCTGCCAGAGCGTCTTCCATGGAATCCTCACCCTCTTCATCGTCAGATTCCTGATAATATTCGAAATCACCGGCTTCTCTTGCCTGTGTCTCACTCTTGATATCGATCTTGAATCCGGTCAGACGGGCTGCCAGACGGGCGTTCTGTCCTTCTTTACCGATTGCCAGAGACAGCTGATAATCCGGAACGATAACCAGTGCGGTCTTCTCATCCGGGTCTGCCAGTACCGTGATAACTTTTGCAGGGCTCAGTGCATTTTCAATCAGCAGTGCCGGGTTCTCATCCCAGCTGATGATATCGATCTTCTCACCGCGCAGTTCTTCCACGATGGTGTTGACTCTGGCACCGTTCATACCTACACAGGCGCCGACTGCATCAACATCCGGGTCGTTGGACCATACCGCGATCTTGGTTCTGGAACCTGCTTCTCTCGCGATACTCTTGATCTCTACGATACCGTCTTTTACTTCGGTTACTTCTGCTTCAAAGAGACGTTTTACCAGTTCCGGATGGGTTCTGGAAACCATGATCTTCGGTCCCTTCGGTGAATCCTTTACTTCCAGTACATATACTTTGATACGTTCGGTCGGTTTGTATTCCTCACCTTTTACCTGTTCATTTTCACTCAGGATCGCATCTACCTTACCCAGGTTTACGCTGACATTTCTTCCCATGTAACGCTGTACCACACCGGTAACCACATCTTTTTCTTTCTGGAAATACTCATCATACAGAACTTTCCGTTCTTCTTCACGGATCTTCTGCAGGATCACGTTCTTCGCATTCTGTGTTGCGATACGTCCGAACTGTTTGGACTGGATCGGAACCTGTACGATATCGCCCAGTTCATACTTGGAATCCATCATTTTTGCGTTGGAAAGACTAATCTCCATCACCGGATCTTCTACCACTTCCACTACGGTCTTGTCAGCATATACGCTGAACTCGCAGGTCTCATGGTCGATGGTTACATGTACGTTATCTGCTTTTCCAAAATGGTTTTTACAGGCCTGGATCAGAGACTGTTCGATGGCATCCATCAGAACTTCTTTACTGATATTTTTTTCTTTTTCCAGAATAGTTAACGCTTCGAGTAATTCTGTATTCATTTTTTTCTTTATCCTCCTTAAAAATCAAAAGCAAGACGAATCAATGCGATATCTGCTTTTTCAAATGTCTGTTCTTCCTGCTCCTCTGTGGTGATCGTCACGCTACTTTCATCATATGCGCTGAGAATCCCGTAGAATTCTTTTTCTTTGTTGATCGGACGGTAGGTACGGATCTCTACCTCTTTTCCCATACTTCTCGCATAATCTTTTTCCTTTTTCAGAGGACGGCCAAGACCCGGGGAACTTACTTCCATAATATAAGCATCTTCGATAAAATCCAGTTCATCCAGTTTATCACTGAAAATTCTGCTGACTGCCTCACAGTCATCTACGGTAATTCCGCCTTCCTTATCGATATAGAAACGTAAATACCAGTTTCCTGCCTCTTTTACATACTCCACATCCACCAGTTCAAAACCGAACTGATCGATGATCGGCTGTGCCATAGCTTCCGCTTTCTGTTCATACTGTTCTCTTACACTCATGCTTTCACCACCTTCTACACGGACAGCGCCGCTGTCCACAGCAGTCAAAACTGATCTGTTATATCAATTTTGATCTGCAATGCAACAAATAAGAGTGGACGTATCGCCCACTCTTATAACTAGTAATCATCTATTAACATGGTTATCATACCATTTATTATTCTAAAATGCAAGCGTTTTCAGGCTTTTTCCTTTATACCCGCACTTTCGTTCCTTTGGTATCGCGTTTTCCGAGCTTGATCTTGTTGAGGATCATCTGTTTTTCTTTGTACCCGATCTGGTATTCCATCCGGCTCTCCAGAAGATAACCGTGTTCCAGATAATCTTTATCACTCATCTTAATCGCCCGCACACCGAGTGCCGCTTTTTTCTTCTCCGGCACTTCTTCTTTTAAGAACCGCAGGAAATATCCGTCGTGGCTTTGCAGCACCACATAATCCATCGTATCACACAGATCCACCAGCACCAGTTCATCATCCTCTGCCAGTTTGGTTGAGGCGATCGTTCTCTTGATCACATCAAATTCCGTTCCCGGCACCTGTTTGATCATACCGGATTTCGTAACAAAGATGATATGCGAATTCTTTACCGCTTCCATACTGCTGACACAGAGCAGTTCTTCCTGTGCACTCAAGAAATTGCTCAGGTTGTCCACCGGAACACCTTTATCCCGCAGTCTCGTAAGCGGCAGATCCATCACTTTCACCGTGTGCATCTGTCCTTTGTTCGTAAAGAGACAGATCTTATCGGTGTTCATACAGGTAAATACATACTTGTATTCCCCGTGCACCGTCTCTTTGTTTCGCTCATAGGTGTTCTTATCCAGTGTCTTGGCATATCCGAAACGATCCATCAGGAAGCAGACTTCCGCCTCTTCCACTTTCTTTTCTTCAAATACCGCCTCTTCCCTGTTTTCGATCACGGTGCGGCGTTTTCTTCCGTAAGCTTTCTTGATGTGATCCAGATCCTCCATGATGACCTGTGCCATCGCATCGTAATTATTCAGGATTTCTTCGTATCTTGCGATATTTTTCAGCGTCTCCTCATGTTCTGCCATCAACGCCTCGATCTCCAGACCGATCAGCTTGTACAGACGCATCTCCAGGATCGCGGTTGCCTGTCTCTGGGTAAAGCAGAGTTTCTTTGCAGCTTTCTCACTCGCTTTGGTCTTAAAACGGATGCCCTCGGTCACACCGTTTACCAGACACTCTTTTACCTGTTTCTGGTTTTTACTTCCACGCAGGATCTCGATGATCAGATCGATCACATCACAGGCTTTGATCAGACCTTCCTGGATCTCTTTCTTTTCCAGTTCTTTATTTAACAGGGTCTGATGCTTTCTCGTACAGACTTCAAACTGAAAATCCACATGATGCTCAATGATCTGTTTCAGGCTCAGCGTCTCCGGTCTTCCGTCTGCTACGGCGAGCATATTCACACCGAAAGTATCTTCCAGACGGGTCTTTTTATAGAGCATATTTTTCAGATTTTCCACATCTGCGCCTTTTTTCAGCTCCAGAACGATCCGGATACCTTCTTTGGAAGACTGGTTGGAAATATCCACGATGTCTGTGGCTTTCTTGGATTCTACCAGACCTGCCACATCGTTTAAGAATTTTCCGATATTGGCCCCCACCATCGGATAAGGGATCTCGGTGATCACAAGGTTGACTTTTCCGCCTTTTAATTTCTCTTCTTCCACTTTTCCGCGGATCTTGATCTTTCCGCTTCCGGTTTCATAGATCTTCAGAAGTTCATCTTTATTGATCACGATACCGCCGGTCGGAAAATCCGGTCCTTTGATGTATCTCATCAGACCTTTCACGCTGATCTCATTATTTTTCATGTAGGCTTTCACACCGTCCACAATCTCGACCAGGTTATGTGGCGGGATGCTGGTCGCCATACCGACCGCGATACCATCCGCTCCGTTTAACAGAAGATTCGGAACACGAACCGGAAGTACCACCGGCTCTTTCTCTGTCTCATCAAAGTTCGGCATAAAGTCTACAACATTCTTATCCATATCACTCAGATATACTTCCTGGGTGATTTTTTCCAGTCTTGCTTCCGTATATCGCATGGCAGCGGCTCCGTCACCCTCAATGGAACCAAAATTTCCATGACCGTCTACCAGAGCCTGTCCCTTCTTAAAGTCCTGTGCCATAACCACCAGGGCATCATAGATGGAACTGTCGCCATGTGGATGATATTTACCCATGGTATCACCTACGATACGGGCGCATTTTCGATAAGGCCTGTCATAGCGGATACCCAGTTCATACATATCATACAGGGTTCTTCTTTGTACCGGTTTCAATCCGTCACGAACATCCGGCAATGCTCTTGACACGATAACACTCATGGCATAGTCAATATAAGACTTCTGCATTACCTCGGAATATTCGGTTCTGATAATCTGTCCTTCCATGTTTTCCTCCTGATTGTTCTATCAGATATCCAGCTGTGCGTTCTGTGCATGCTGATAAATAAATGCTTTTCGGGGAGGTACGTCCGTTCCCATCAGTGCTTCTGTCACGTCAGATGCCATTCTCGCATCTTCAATTTCCACCCGTTTCAAAATTCTTGTCTTCGGATCCAAAGTTGTCTCCCATAACTGCTGGGCATCCATTTCTCCCAGACCTTTGTAGCGCTGCAGAGTAAAGGATCCGGTGTGAGTTTTTCTGTATTTTTCCAGTGCCTTGTCATCATACAGATATTCCTCTTCCCCTTTGGAAGGGATCACTTTATACAATGGCGGCATAGCAATGTATACATGGCCTTCATAGATCAGTTCCGGCATAAAACGATAAAACAGAGTCAGCAACAGGGTAGAAATATGGGCTCCGTCCACATCCGCATCGGCCATGATGATAATCTTGTCATACCGAAGCTTTGTAATATCAAAATCATTCCCATACCCCTCGGAAAATCCGCAACCAAATGCATTGATCATGGTCTTGATTTCTGCATTCGCCAGCACTTTATCTATCGTTGCTTTTTCCACATTCAGGATTTTTCCACGGATTGGTAAAATAGCCTGATAATTACGGTCTCTGGCTGATTTTGCAGAGCCGCCGGCGGAATCTCCCTCGACAATAAATATTTCGCATTTTTCCGGATCTTTTTTCACACAGTTTGCCAGTTTTCCATTGGAATCAAAAGAATACTTCTGTTTCGTCAAAAGATTGGTTTTTGCCTTTTCTTCGGTCTTACGAATCTTGGCAGAACGTTCTGCACAGGAAAGAACTGTTTTCAGGGTCTCAAGATTACGATCAAAGAATCGAACAATCTCATCTCCTGTGACCTTGGCTGTCGCCTTGGATGCATCCTGATTATCCAGCTTGGTCTTGGTCTGTCCTTCAAAACGAGGTGCCGGATGTTTGATAGAGATAACTGCAGTCATACCATTTCGGATATCCACACCGGTAAAATTGCTGTCTTTTTCCTTCAGAATTCCCAGTTCTCTTGCATAGTTGTTCATAACCGTGGTAAACATGGTCTTGAAACCTGTCAGATGGGTTCCGCCTTCTGCATTGTAAATGTTATTACAAAATCCAAGAACATTTTCATGGAATTCGTTGATATACTGGAAAACCCCTTCCACCGTAATTCCATCACTTTCTCCTGAAAAATAAACCGGATCATGAAGCGTCTCTTTTTTTCTGTTCAAATCTCTTACAAAACCAATGATCCCCTCCGGCTCATGATAATCGATAACTTCCGGTTCCGTCTTCCGTTTATCTTCGAAATGAATGGTCAGCTTAGGATTCAGATACGCAGTTTCATGAAGACGGCTTTTTACCTCTTCCTCTGTAAATCTTGTTTTTTCAAAAATCTCTGGGTCCGGAAGAAAATTGATACAGGTTCCGGTCTCTTTTGTACGTCCGATTTTCGGAAGCAGACCCTCTTCCAACTCAATTACCGGAATTCCACGCTCATATCGGTCATGATGTACGTATCCTTCTCTGCTGACTTTTACGTCAAGATAGGTAGACAGTGCATTTACCACAGAGGAACCTACGCCGTGAAGACCACCGCTGGTCTTATACGCACCGTTATCAAACTTTCCACCCGCGTGAAGGGTGGTAAATACCAGACGCTCCGCAGATATTCCTTTCTCATGCATTCCAACCGGGATTCCACGTCCGTTATCTGACACGGTGCAGGAACCGTCTGCTTCCAACGTAACCCGGATCAAATCACAGTACCCTGCCAGATGCTCATCCACCGAGTTGTCCACGATTTCGTAGATCAGATGGTTGAGACCTTTTCTGGAAACGCTGCCTATATACATACCCGGTCTCTTCCGGACTGCCTCAAGACCTTCCAGAACTGAGATACTACTGGCGTCATAACTGTCTTTCTTTGCCATAATACTTTCCTTTCTATTCTTTCTCTCCCCGGTACTTTCCTTTGGCTCGTTGCTCGCGTACATAATTAATCGGCGGTTTTTCATGGGGTACTGGGGTACTTAACGAAAACTGCCGATTATTATACCATATTTTTATACATAGAAACAAGTTAAAAAGTACTTTAGATTGTAGATTCCTATATTTCTCCCTTTTCTCTCAGATAATTCAGAAACCCCTCTGTTCCTTCTTCCACATCCCTGTAAGTTTCATCGAAGTCTCCTGTATACCAGGGATCTGCTATATCTCTTCCAGATCCGGCAAAGCTTAACAGTTTATATACCTTCCCTTCCGGGTCATGATTCAACATCCGATTCAGGTTTCGTATATTTGCAGTATCCATACCTATAATGTAATCGAACTTGTCATAGTCGTCTAAAGTGACCTGTCTGGCTCTGTGAGGCACCAATGGAATTCCCAGTTCTCTCAATTTATTCACTGTACCTCTGTGTGGAGGATTACCGATTTCTTCTCTGCTTGTTGCAGCACTGTCTATAACAAACATGTTTTCCAATCCAATGGTATTTACTTTGTGGGTAAATACGCTCTCGCTTAGGGTTGATCGGCAAATATTGCCGTGGCAGATGAAGAGCACTTTTATCATCGTTGCATAACCTCGCATTTCTTAGTTTTTCTTGATATTTCGGGCTTTGTAAGCCTCTGTGAATTTTTGCTTTCTGGCATAACCTGGTTTATTTTCGCATAATATCGTCAGCAAAAGGTGTAAAATAAGGTGTATGTTTTTCCATTTTACACCTTGCTGTTTTCAATTAAGAATCGTAATTACCCAACCTGAATCCGAGCAATTTCTTCCCTGGCATCCTCAAGATTTACATGCGTATATGTATTCAGCGTTATGCTGATATCTGAGTGACCCATCAAATATTGCAATGCCTTTGGATTCATTCCGGATTTTGCCATATTTGAGCAATAGGTGTGCCGACATACATGTGGTGTGATAACAGTCATCTGCGCTTTGTAAGTATTATTATATTTCTGAATGATATGTTGAAAGTAATGCTCCCAGTGCAGAGAATAACAAATACTTCCGTTTTTATCAAAGTATAAGAATCCACTTTTTCCCTCTACCATAGGCTCTGCTTTGGGCGGGTTTCGTTTTTCTATTATTTTCCGAAAGCATTCCTCTACATCCGCAGTCATAGGTATCTTTCTCGTTCCGCTGGTTGTTTTAGTCTCTTGAATATAATATCCGATTTTTGATTTCTTCTGCAATTGATGATCGATGTTGATTGTATGCTCCTTGAAATCAATATCAGAAATCGTTAAACCACAAAATTCCGAGATGCGAAGACCGGTTTTAAATAAAATGTAGATTCCCTCATAATACCTGCAAAAATGAGGATCTTCCTTCACAAATCGTAGAAACTTACGTTCCTCTGCTCTGCTGATTGCCTCTCTTGTCACACTGTCATTCACGACCACTTCCATTAGCTGAAACTGAAATGGATTTTTCCTGACCAGGTCATCATCCACCGCCAACTGAAATGCCGGACGAAGAACTCCTCGGATCGAATGGATGGAACTATAGCTTTTCTTTTCTATCTGCTGAAGATGTATCAGCCAACATTTTGCATCCGAAATCCGAACCGTATCAATCCTTCTTTTTCCAAATGGATCTTTCTTCAATAAATTGATAACTGTTCCGTATCCTGCAACTGTAGTAGGTCTGACGCCGGTTTTGGTTGATGTATATTTTTCAACTAGTTCCAGCACTGTCATATTTCCGCCATTTGTTGCAATCTGCTCGAAATGATCCGCCTGAATTTTCTTCTCCATCTCTCGAAGCGACAAAGTACGGCGCTTTCCTTTCGGAGTTGCATCGTTATGGTCTAAGCGCCAGCTATATACGCAGCGCTCCTTTCCCATCTCATCGACATACTTAAATCGATATCTGCCATCAGATAACTGTATTTCTCCATTGTGTAATATACGTCCTCTATGATCTCTCCTTTTTTCACTCATAATTTTTTAGTCTCCTTCATCAAATGTTCATTTAACTTGGAAGACCGTTTCGGTTTATTCATTATACCACAAGACCTTCTCTTCGCTAAGATAAAATGAACATTATTTTCATTACTATTTCTTCTATTCTGTCACTTAAACTGTACTGGCTGTGTCCAGATAATCTTCAAATAATTTTCTTTTGAACCGGATATGCGAACCAACTTCCAAAATAAAATCTGCTCCTTCATTTTCACCTGCGATTTGTCTCAATCTCTTTTCTCCAATTCCGTAATATTCTGCTGCTTCGGAAACATTTAAAGAATATTTCTTCCAAACAGGTATTGTTTTTTCTGTATGATTCATTCGCATTCCTCCTTCCCTTTGTTTGTGTTCAACAGCGTTTTCGCTTTCTCCATTTTCATACTTGCAATCGCTTCTCGTTTGCTTGTGCCTCCAACATACACGGGTGTACACATTTCTAAAATACGGTCATAGATACGTCTTTTATCTAACATGGTCTCGCTTTTTATTTCTTTCAGCGGAAGATTGGTCGTGATGATCAAAGGTCGTCCCGAACGAATCCTGCGGTCTATGACGCTAAAAATAATTCCTAACGCATATTCTGAATTTCGTTCCACTCCAAGATCATCAATAATCAAAAGCTGATACGAAGCCAATGCATTGATATATTCCGTTTTGTCTGCCAGTGGAAATATATCATCGATAATGGTATTGAAGTTGGTCATCTTTACCGTTACTTCTCGTTTAAGAAGATCGTTGGCTATGCACCCTGCAGCATAACTTTTCCCGGTACCAACCGGTCCCCAGAACAAACAGCCTATATGATTTCTTTTCATTTTCTCCCAGTTATCAACATAATTTTTTGCCTTATGCATTACCGCATCTGACATATCTGCGTTCTCAAATGTCCACTCTTCCATTCTGCTCTCGTCAAAACAGATGCTCGTATTTCTGCTGACTAATTCCCGGTGTTCTTTGTCTTTAAAATATTTTTGTTCTTCTTCATACGCTTTTCTGTCACAGGCACATTGCCTGGAATGTTTCTTCATCCCCATAAATCCACCCTCAGGAAAAAATGCTTCTTTCGCTTCCCCACAGACTTTACAGTATTGCAAACCATCACTGCCTACACATACAGTATCTTCTTCTCTCATCACAAACTCTCTCCTTCCCCATAGCAATAATTTACTTCATGATATTTATTTCTTTTATATTTCTCAGTTACTTTACTAGGTGCCACATTTCCGACTCCTGCACAGCCATTTTTACGACCAGATGAAGGTTGCTTTTCCGACTCTGTTGCAACCATCTTTTCAACCGCCTTATTCTCAACCAGCTGTAAACCAATCTCATCAGATGGAATTTTTACATATAAATGATTGGGTTTTGAAAAACCACCAGATCTGCGAACCAATAGTCCCACATCATCTAATTCCTTCAATGCTGTTTTTACAGAAGATTTACATTTGCCGATTTGAGCAGACAATTCCTCTATCGGAAAAATCAGATAAACATTTCCATACTTGTCTATCCAGCTATTCTTTCTCGATATCCGTGCCCGGTCATACAAAATCATATAAAGAAATTTTGCAGTTTGGGAAATGCGCAGTTTGAGCAAAAACTTCGGAAACTGGAAGTACTGAAGCATCTGCTCTGACTCCTTCATGTATTCATATTTCATTCTTTTCTCGCCTCGTTTCTGTTTCTAATTGTTGTAAAAATCATTTTTATACCGGCTCAAAAATGTCCTTACACATATTCAAAAGATGAAGGGCATAAATACAGGTTCTTGATAAAAATTTTTTAAATTTTTCCTGTCCAAAATACCCTTACATAAAACGAAACGCTGAGAGGCATTTTTACAGCCCCCTGAGGAAAATTTTTTTATTTTTTCGGTTAATTGAATACTTAAAAGCCAAAAAACACTCACCTATTCCAGGTGAATGCCTTATCAAAATTTCCTTATTTTGTTGTCTGTGACACTTACTCAGAAACGCTTGCGTGTCTGCTAAAATGTAATTGCCAGCAATTATATTTTCACGTGGGTATGGGGACGTAATCCCCATCAAGTCTGCCACTCGTAAGTAATACAATATTGTCAAAATGACAATACTGTAATACACGGGTGGATCTTGCTCTGGTTGTAACGTATGAATTCATACAATAATAGGCCCAAATGGGCTCTTTCACCATTTGAGCCTATATATTATATATGTCTTTCAAATGATAGCTTAAAAAATAGCTGTCTAGACGGTATGTTTTTAACGTAGAATTGATTTTATGGAAGACAAGGCATGGAATGCTTTGTACCTTTAATGGAAAAATTTAATGATATTTACCATGTACAAAAAAGAAACGGCAGATAAAAAACATCACACGAATCCTTATCGTGCTGTAAACTATATAAGAGATGAGAACGGAAATCCTATATGCCCTAATGGACGTAAATTTCTTTTCAAACGAAAACAACATGTAAGATATAAAAAATATGGACGTACAGAAGAAATCTATCCAAGCTTATTAAGTGTACCCTTTTTACATAAAACAGTGACGATTTTCAAAAAACATATATTAATGTAAAGAAACGCCAGAACCAGCATTTGTCGGAACTAGCGTTTCTTTAGCAGAGACTTATTTTACAGCCCCGTTTTTTGCTTATATTATTTTCCTCCGTTGGATTTCAATTTTGGAAAGAAGATGACTATCTTAAAGCCCTTTTCCCACGGGGAAGCAGCTTCCAGACGAAGGTTTAGATCGTCAGCCATCTTCTTAACCAGGTAAAGCCCTATACCGGTAGCTTTCTTTCTGCTGTCAGTAGAATCCCCGGTAAAGCCCTTTTGAAAAATATACGGCAGATCATATTTTTTTACACCGATGCCATTATCCTCAACTGAAAGGACATCTGCGATCTCCGAATGTATCATAGAGATTGTTAGCATGGGACTATCGCTGCTATATTTTATGGCATTGCTCACGATCTGTCCCAACATAAACTGAAGCCCTCTACGGTCTGTATAGACTGTTTCAGATTGCAGTTTATTGATAATTACAAACTGCTTTTCTTCCAGAAGTGGGGCATAGTCCTCCAGAACTTCCCCCAAGCAGTCATTCAAATTGATATCCTTAAACTGATAATCCTTTGTACTGCTCTTTAACCGGGCATAGTATAACATCTGAGTGACATCCTCCTGAAGCTGACTGCGGACATAATCCAGTTTTGCTTGCAGGGGAGGAGACATTTCGTTGCTCCGATTATCCAGGAGCATGGTCAACAACGATAGGGGCGTTTTCGCTTCATGTGCCCAGCCCTCCACATATTCTTCATAGTCCTGTAGGGCATCTGCCATACTGTTACTCTCAGTTTTGTGTTCCTGTAAAACTGATGCCAGAAGCCGGATAGATTCTCCTTCTTCCCGGCTGATGGCACTGAGCAGCCGTTCCTCGTTGCAGATGGCAGGATCACTGAGGAAATCCCGGAACAGCTCTCGGCGGGTGGTCTCCCGCTTGTTTAGTACAAACAGAATTGCTGAAAACAAAAGGAGGCTTGTCAGAACTACTAACCCACTCAAGGTTTGAAATGCCTGAATGTCAGAAATCCAAAGAATGATAGCACAAAAGCAATCCACGCCCAACAGCAACAGCAGCCAGGGGTAGTACCGTTCTATCATGCGCCAAAGCCGCTTCATGGAGCCACCCCCGTTTCCAGACGATAGCCCATCCCACGAACCGCAACGATTCGCTGCTTCATCTCAAGACCGGACATCGTCTTTTTCAGCCTGGTCAGATTAACCTGCAAGGCATTTTCGTCTATGTATTCCGTGGTTCCCCATAGTGCTATGCAAAGTTGCTCCGTCGTGACCAGAGCATCGCCGCCGGACAAAAGAGCAACCAACAGTTTTCCCTGATTTTTTGGAAGCACGACAGAGGTATTATGAATATAAAGCGTGTAGGTCTGCTGGTCTAACAGGAAATCTGGTCCCTCTATGAGATTGGTACGGCCTTCATACCTTTTGAGAATATTGGATACCCTGGCAAGAAGTCGATCTTTTCTGCACGGCTTCGTCAAATATTCATCAGCACCCAAGTGGAACGCTTGCAGTTCATCCTTTACCTGATCTCTGGAAGTCAGTATCAGGACGGGGATAGCGGTTTTATTCTTTAGTTCCTGGCAGATTTGAAAGCCACTGATCTCCGGCAAATTCAGGTCTAAGATCACAAGGTCAGGACGGAGGGCTGCCAGGAGCCGAGCGGCATCTTCCAACTCGGTGATTGCCTCCGCAAGATACCCGTCCTTTTGAAGCATATTGCAGAGTTCTTCCCGCATATAGACTTCATCTTCCACAACAGCAATTCTTTTCACGGCAGCACCTCCTTCCAAATTATTCTTCTCTCTGTGGCTGCATCAGTGTCAGCAAATACCGATCACTGGAGCGCTTGACCACTCTCATATAAATATATTCTATCACGCAAAGCAGCAAAATCATAGCAGCAGATACAAACATCATTTCAGCCACTGTCCCACGGGTTCGGGACGAGAGTATCCCTGTAAATAACGCCCTGACTCCAAACAAACTGCTGACAGCCGCAACCAATACAGGAAGTCCCATAAACCAGGTAATTTGCTTTCCAGCAGACTGGCAAAGGGTTTCGTAAGTAGCTCCCAGGCGGATCAGAGTCTGGTATCTGCGCCCGGTTTTCTGCTGACTCATCAGGAACTGAACACCCACGATGGTGTTGGCAACTACCAGGAAAACAATCGCAAGATAGAGGGTAATATAACTGGATGCTATGGTGTAGAAAAGCTGACGACCCATATTCTGAAGATAGCTTTCATATTCAATGTCAGTTTCGTCCAGCTTCTCGTTCAAATCCAAATATGCAGTCATAAGGCTATTTCCATTCAGAGCTTGCTCACTGAGCACCGCATTGACATAGGTATCATACATTCCCTGACTATAATATAGGAATGCTTCATCCGGAAGAATCAATGCAAAGGACAAGGTTATAGAACGGTCCGTGACCAAATTCACAGACTGAACCTCTCCTGTAAGATGAATCGGACTACCATCCAGTTCCACCTTGGGATGCCCGGCCAATACTTGGTTCAGCATTGCGGTACGGCTTACCGTAGTAAACTCTGTATCAATATAGACAGCGGCCTCCTTTTCGCCTAATTGGAGAGCCGGATTGCCGGACAATTCCAACAAACGATTATAGTCCGATAAACAAATCAAATATGGGTATGTGGCATAACCAAGATTGTTCAGAAGGACATCCCGGTCTTCCGACTGGGGCAGGCTCCGAAGAGAGTCCATAACAGCGTCCATGCTGTAGGCATTATCATAATCTTCTGTGGTGCGAATACGCCCAACCCTCATTTCAAAAAGCTCTGAAAATTGATTTTCCAAACTGTTTTCTTTCAGGACTGCCTTTATATTCGGAAGAACCTGCGATGAATCTTCTGCAGTATGATCTTCAAAAGTATAGTCGATTACATGGCCAGAAGACAGGTTATTCGTTCCTGCAATTCCTACGCCCGCACCAAAACAACACAGCGCCGCCAGAATCAGCAGGGAGCTGATGGCCATGGAGTTTGACTGATGAATGACATTCTCCTGAATCTGCCGGAAGGTAAATACATGAAGCTGCTTATTTCCTTTTCCTTTCTTAACAATCAAAGCAATCAGTGCACGCATCCCATAGAAAAGCAGCATCGTACCAACTATGCCCAACAGCAAAGTCAGTCCCATCATACTTACCTTTGTCCATGCAATTCCCTGAATCGCCATGTAGTAAGCCACTGCCAACATCACACTTCCGCATATAGCAGCCAGTCCATAGATAACAGATGGCATTTGCTTTTTGGGGCGGTTCGTTGGCTGGGATAGCAAAGTACCGATCTCCTGGCGGCTGATTCGTCCACTCAAAATCAGAAGTGCCGTCAGCTTAATTGCCAGAAATCCTGCCAGCGTCCATTCAATCGCAAACCAGGATAAAGAAAACTGATGACCGATGATCCCCATGCCTACCAGCTTGGTGGTGACAAGACTGACAATTTCTGAAAGCACCACAGCCACAGGTAATCCTATGAGCATGGCAAGAATACTGGTCAGGAAATCTTCCGCCAGAAGCATACCAAACAGTTTACTTCTACGCATCCCCAACATTAGATAAACACCAAACTCATGCCGTCTGCGCTCGAACTGATACTTGCAGGCAAAATAGATCAAAAAGAACAGAATACCGAGGGTCATCCCATAAAACGCAGGAATCAGAAGCAGGAGTTTGTCAACTGCGTCACTCTCCATTTTCTGCAAAAAGAGCATCACATCTTGAGTGGAGATGGAAAGAATCATGTAAAATGCAACAATAGAAATCACCAGGGAGCTGAAAAACAGACCGTTTTCCTTTCGGCTGCGGCGACTGTTCCGAAGAATGAGATTAGAGAACATTTGCACTGCCCCCTCCCAGTTGCGCCATCACCTTCAGGATGCGCCCGTAGAACTCCTGCTGGCTTTCGTCTCCACGCCGAAGCTCATGAAAGATCACGCCATCCTGGATGAACAGGATGCGCTTACAGAAGCTGGCGGCATTGGAATCATGGGTTACCATCAGGATCGTAGCTTGTTCGTCACGATTCAGGCCGGACAGCTTCTCCATAAGACTTCTTGCGTTCTTAGAATCCAGCGCACCCGTCGGTTCATCGGCAAGGATCATTTGGGGATGTAAGATCAGAGCCCTTGCTGCCGCAACACGCTGACGCTGGCCACCGGACATCTTGGACGGAAACTTATCCAGAACATCAGAAATTTCCAGATAGTCAGCCAACTGCTTCAGCCGCTGGCTGCTTTCTGTTTCGGCTACCCCATGCAAGGAAGTCGGGAGCAGGATATTTTCCCTGCCAGTCAGGTTGTCCAGCAATTCAAAGTTCTGGAATAGATAACCAACTTTTTTGCCACGGTACTCGGCAAGAGCCTTTTCCTTGAGGGATTGCAGAGTATCTCCCTCCACCTGAATGCTTCCACCTGTAGGCTGAATCACAGTTGCAATACAGTTGAGAAGCGTGGATTTGCCGGAACCACTGCTTCCCATAATACCGAGAAACTCTCCCGGCATGACCTGAAAAGTGATTCCGTTCAGTGCTCTCGTCTGGTTTGGCAACGTCCCATAGACTTTGGTAAGATTTTCAATATTCAAAATTGGTTTCATGTGAATGCCTCCTATCCATTTCTGGGTAAATGATAGCACAGAAGCACAATAAATAACACTTACAGTCGCTGTAAGGATTCTGTTCCTGTTTTCAGAACAAGAATGACGCATCAAGCGGAATAAGTATATGTTTTGTAAAAACGTCGGGTGACAATGAAAAAATATGCTGGACTACCGGATTGGCTAACTTGCATTTCTTTGTCAATTCTGGTAACCGCTTCAAACATGGAAGTTTCTGTTCTTACTTTTATTATACTCAATCAATAAAATCAACACGGTTCAGCAAATTTTAATTATTTCCAATATGACAAAATTGCTTCCTGTTATATTTATCTATTTCTTTATTTCTCTATTATTCCGATCCGGTCTTCCAAAGGTATAAATAAGGTGTAAATTATTCGTCAATCATCAAAAAATCCTTTAAAGCCTAGGCTTTCACAGCATCCATTAAACACTGCCGTGGCAAATAAAAAGTACTTTAATCATAGTTTTGTTTCTCCTTGTTTTGCCCCGGAATGCCATGTTTTGCAAGGAATTTCGGGAATTTGTGAAATGTGTGTATTGGCTGACATCTTGGCAAAATAGGGCAAGATGGAGCAAGTTGTTGTGGGCTGTTAGTAGTAAAGTTGGTAGTAAAACGGGATTTGGTTACTACTAAGCAATTTCTATCTTTCCTTTAATCACATCCGGCGAATGCTTTGATGTCATTTCATAATCAATACTCTCTGGAACATCATGAAAAATAAGAACAGACGGAAATGCCATTCGGGTATTGTGTTTTAAATAGTTAAGATGAAAAGTCCTCAAATATAGAAGCGAAAGGGCGTAAATGCATTCACATTTACACCCTCTTTTTAAATTCCAAGATACATTCTTATGATTCCTAAAATCAGCAAATGCACCGGATAGAAAAGATAATTTACTAACTTATTCTGTTTTCCACGCTCTCCATTGTAAGTAAGCGTCAGTCCAAATCCAAGCAGAGCCCACGGCTCTTTAAACATAGAGATGTAACAAAACGGAATTCCAAGTGCCCATCTCTCATGAAAAATATAACAGAAATAACCGATCAGTACCGCATGATGTTCGTAGTCCAGACTTGCATTCATTGCTACAATGCACAACACCGCTACAATGAGAAATGATACGAAATACCACAAAGCCTTCGGTAGTGACGCCATCTTTTCTTTCAGTACATCGATCACCCAGATCATAGCAAGCACAAGTGCCAGTGTAAACATAATATTGTTCCAGTTGATTTCAACAAATCTAGCCGATGTGCACATATCAAACGGAACCTCTGATATCACTCCAAATACAAGAAGTGTAACTAAATATCTCCATTTAGTGCTTGTGTGGAAATATCCTTCCACAAGAAGGAAGATAAATATCGGGAAAGCGATTCTTCCTAAAATATCAAAAAAATCACTCAATCGATTCAATGCTCCTCCATCCAGATTTGGATAGATCAATGCCTTATTCGTATGGTCAATGAACATCGATAAAAAAGCGATATATTTCAATTGCGCTCCTGAGAATATCTTGATTCGTTCTTTTATATTGTTCATAAGTTTTTCTTTTCAGACATCTTTCTTAATTCTATTCTAGTAATTTTCTGCGTGAAGCTCAAAGTAGCTCTGTGGATGCGCGCATACCGGACAGACTTCCGGGGCTTTCGTTCCAACTACAATATGTCCACAGTTGCGGCATTCCCATACCTTCACTTCGCTCTTCTCAAACACCTGCGCAGTTTCAATGTTCTTAAGAAGTGCACGATATCTCTCCTCATGGTGCTTTTCAATTTCTCCTACTGCTCTAAATTTTGCTGCAAGCTCAGGGAAACCTTCTTCCTCTGCTGTTTTAGCAAAGCCATCATACATATCTGTCCACTCATAATTTTCGCCTTCTGCCGCTGCCACCAGGTTTTCCTTTGTATCACCAATTCCTGCTAATTCCTTGAACCACATCTTAGCATGCTCTTTCTCATTGTCTGCTGTTTTTAAAAATAATGCTGACATCTGCTCGTAGCCTTCCTTTTTCGCTACGGATGCAAAATAAGTATACTTATTTCTTGCCTGTGATTCTCCTGTAAATGCCTCCTGTAAATTTTTTTCTGTCTGTGTTCCTGTGTACTTGTTAGCAGCCATCTCTTTTACCTCCGTTTTCTTTACTACTATTTCAAAATCTCATGCCATCATTTGCCGTAACGTGTCTTCTCATTTCGTATACGGTATTTCTTACAAGATCTTTTTGAATGGTATTTCTCCTACTTGTCATTCGTCCGTCTTATTAGGATTAGTTCTTAATAAGGATTATACACCACTATTATCCTGTTGCCAATAAAAATAGTAATAATTCTCATTATTATAAAAGCTACCAAACTGAGAATCTTTTACCTGAATAACTATTTTATTTTGCGTTCAAATACATATTTTGAATCTGATGATAAATCAGATCTAAAAGAATATCCAATTCTGTCAAATTTCTGAATTTCCACCGGATTTTCAATATTATTTTCCGATATGAATCTGACCATTTCACCACGAGCCATCTTGGCATAGGTACCTTTTGTTACCAATTTATCTCCGGATAACTCACAAAATACAATCGTAATATATCTGTCCTGTGGTGTCAGATACTTTTCTATACATTTTGAGTATTCTTTTGATGCAAGATTAATGATAATCCTACTGTCATCGATTACTGAGCGGTATAACAATTCTCCCCAGTACTCATACAGATTTTTTGCATCTCCAATTCCAACCTTTGCCTGCATTTCCAAACGATAAGGAGTCACACCATCCATTGGTTTTAAAATGCCATAAAACGCAGACAAGATTCTTAAATGATTTTGCAAATACTCAAACTGCTGGATTTCAAACACAGATGGTGCCATATATTGAAATGCAATCCCTTCATATGCTAAAACAGCCGGAGTAAGCCTGTTATAAAGATCTATATTTTCCAATCTGTTAAAGTTCTGCTCTGCAATCTTGTCATTACATTTCCAGATAGCTCTCAGTTCTTCTTTTGATTTGCTTTTCATCCAGTTTAATACTTCTGCTGTCTTATCAATATAGACAGGCAGTTCAATCGGTGCTAAGTTATCGGTATCTACAATCATCTTTTTTGCAGGTGATAAAATAATCTTCATTATGCCAATTCCTTAAGCATATTTTCAGGATCATCTACCGCCTTGACTTTATCATTTGCCTTTATAATGATTCCCTGCTCATCAATAAGATATGTAGTTCTCACTACACCCATAGATACTTTTCCATAATTTTTCTTTTCTTTCCAGACATCATATGCTTCAATAACTTTACGCTCCGGATCTGCTAATAGCGTAAATGCCAGTCCGTATTTTTCTTCAAATCTCTTGTGAGACGCTACAGAGTCCTTGCTTACTCCGAGAATAACAGCTCCCTTCTCAGTAAACTGTGGATAACGCTCAGAAAAACCACATGCCTGCTTCGTACATCCTGGTGTATTATCCTTTGGATAAAAATATAAGATCACTTTTTTACCTGCATAATCGCTTAATTTATGCACTTCTCCGTTCTGATCCGGCAATTCAAAATCCGGTGCTTTTATTCCTAACTCTAGCATTTACTATTCCTCCGCTTTTGTTTTTTCCACCTGTTTTCTTGTTCTTTTACTACCTGAAATCATTTTATGACCAGAATAGACTGCCATAATCATGCATATCAGAGAGCCAAATGCAAAGTATTTGTGTGCTGCTTTTAACCCTTTATATCCTGTATAAAAAGTTCCAATCATTGTGAGCAATGCTCCTACTGACCAATATTTATGTGCTTTCATGTAATTCCTCCATTTTTTCAGTGTATTCAATTCTAATTATACGCTACCATATTCCTATGTCAATTTGATAATAGAGCATTCCTATAAATTTTTTCAAAATATCATTGTCAAAACTATGTATTGTTATCCTTTAATTTTTCTTTGAAATAATTGACAAAAAGCTTGCTTTCAGGAGATTACTATTTAATCTCTTTTCCATCTATATATAGTTGAAATTTATCAGGATTATTGACAACATCATAGTCCTTTCCGTATTCTACAGGTCTATATTCGGCTGTCATTACCGATTCCCCGTCTTCAATATCCTCTTTCCATAAATAGATGTTCATATCAATGCTCGTCGCATATCCTCTGTCTGTGGAGAATTTTGTTGAATGAAAAGAATCATCCTTATACATCTACAAAAGTTTTCTTGCAAACGCTTCTCTATCCTCAATATCTTCCCTATTTGCGACCACGGTTATATTTTCATCCCGATTTACAGAAAAAGTTCCAACTACATCTGGTTCGCCTTCTTTATGACTGGATTCAAATTTTCCATAAATACTTCCTGCAGCAATTATCAAGATTGCTGTTCCTGAAATTACTGCAATTATCTTTTTCTTCATATTTTTAATTTCCTTTTAATTTTTTTACTGCGTAATTGATTACTTCTTCCGGTGTGGGCTGTCTCCTTTAAGTGTCATTTTCTTCCATTCTTCCTGTACAGCCGGGTCAGGATTATCAAATCCTGCATCTATGGCTATCTGCATTTCTCTGCGTACTTCTTCTGGTGTTGTGTTATACTTTTCTGCAATCTTCTCATATATAGTTTTCTCTCTCATTCATTTTCCTCCGATACTGTTGGCATGAAAAGTGACTTTACAACTTAAAATTGGATAAATAGGACAAAAAAAGAAGAGCTGCTTGCTCTTCCCATATAGTAGTAGTAAAATAATATGTCATGCCAGCGCAATATATTACCTAGAATATCGCTATAACAGGAAAGGGGCTGCATTGTGACAGCCCCTAATTTACTTCATCACGTTGTCTACATTCTGAGTGAACTCGTTCCCTGGTTTATTTTAGCATCGGTCTGGATTTTGTTTCATAAAGATAAATTTTGCCACAGAGCGGTCGTATGTTTTAATGTGTCCAAACAGCCAGTCGATTACATTTTTCTGTACAAGTTCACTGAACCGATCTGTTGGTCCTTCATACTCCTGAAGGTATTCATACAGTTCCTGAATTGTCTTTTTAAACTCTTCATGTTTTTCATAATGTTTTTCACGCTCTGGATAACCGGCTTTTTCCTGAAGTGCTTCTTCTTCTTTAAAATGAAAGTCAGTATACTCGTTAAGATAATCCAGAAGTTTGATCGCCTTTACCTTGCTGTCGCCATTTTGACAGGCAATTACAAAGTTCTGAATACGGTCAATCAATTCTTTGTGCTGTGTATCGATTGTTTTATTTCCTGTTACTAAATTGTCATCAAAGGTAATGTTTAAATCGTAAGTCATAATTTGACCTCCATTTCTTTTATATGTTCTCTTAGGCTCTTTTAATGTCTGGCAGTTTCGTACCTGCATTTTCTGCTTAGTCTTCTACAGGAACGAAAACATCTTTTTCTAATCCGCAGATTGGGCATGTCCAGTCATCTGGAATATCCTCAAATGCAGTTTCTGGAGCGATACCGGCGTCTGGATCTCCTACTGCCGGATCATAAATATATCCACATGGTTCACATTCATATTTTTTCATAGTCATTTTCCCTTTTCAATGTCGATTTATTTTTGTTATCAAATTCCTAGCAATTTTTCTAACACTTTGTTTCTTGTATATCTGTATTATACATGATAATTATTCTTTTGTCAATAATAGTAATTAATATTGTTATTTTTATTTAGCATAAACTGATATTTGAATTGCACATTTACATATTGTATATATCATATATATCATGGGAATAGTTGAATAAAAAAATGAACTCTATTTATTAAAGACAGAGTTGCTGGAAAGTATTTCTCTCCAACAACTTTCTTCGTCTTTAAGTCCTTGAAACACAATACTGTCCAATCAGATTCATCCAAAAAGAACAGGATGAACTACTCGAAGAGACACAGCTTATTTCCGAAATGGTCCAAGCCGCCATCATGGAAAATTCTACGGTTGCCTTAGACCAGACCGAATACCAGAAGCGCTACGACAGTCTTTCGGCAAAATTCGACAAATCAAAAGCAAGGCTCGAACAGCTCATGGCCGACCTGCAACAGATGCAACTACAAAGAGCTGAATACGAATCCTTCCTCAAGACATTCAAGCAGCTGCAGGACTCTTTGGAAGAGTTCAGCATCGACAGCTGGAACAGCCTTGTCGAATATGCCACCATCTACAGTGCCGACGATATTCGTTTCACCTTCAAGAATGGTCAGGAAATCAAGGCATAAATGTACAGCCCCACTACTAGATTTCACTCCGGTAGTAAGGCTGTTTTTTTATGCTGCAGCTTCGAATATACGTTTCTGTGCTTTGAGATAATTCTGTAGATTAAGAATGGTATTATCAGAAGAGCGCAACTCGTCATCTGTTAGCTCAACTGCATTTTCACTGGCAGGTTTAATAGTATACTCATAAATACGATTAACCAGAACATTTAATTCTTCCGTTGTCAGTTCAATCTTAATCTTCTCATAGTTCTTGTTCTGCTTAAGCTCATCCAATGCATCCATCAGACGGTTGATGGACTTCATACTCAATTCTCCACTTCGAATATCGTTGATGTAGTCTCGTAATGCTGCATGATACTTCTTCACCACTTCTGGCTCTCTGTTTTTTATCTTATGGTACACCACGCCACCGGCTGTAATAGTGCCAGCAACCACTGTACCAATAATCAGTCCCTTTTTATTGTTCTTTGCAAATTGTAGAACTTTAGCTCCAACATTCTGCGCCTGTGCAGCCTGTTCCAATTTCACTGGTTTAAGGTGCTTCACAATCTGTCCTTTGTTTGGACCCATTGCAACTCTTACAACGCCTCCAATTCTGCGGTATTCTCCTGTTGCTAACTTGGTCATGATATCCAGCGGAATATCGAATGCTTCTGTAACTACTGCCATATATCCAGCCTCCTTAAAATTTTACTTCATAATAGGGATTGTAAATTTTGCGAAGGTTATTAATCGTTTTCTTCCACCAAGGCAACATCCACATCCTCAGAATCGAAAGCTCCCATTGGATATTCTCTCTTCCAACCAGAAATGCGAATAATCTTTCCACAGTCTGGACACTCATAACTTTGCTCGCTATCAAAAAACTGCCGAGCGGGACAATGAAGCTGAAACGACATCTTCTCGATTCCTTTGAACGACCTGTCATCGTATTTATAGTTCATATAATTCCACACTCTTTCTGCAAGTGATGAAGGTACTGCATAGCAACAAAATATCTTAGGATGCTACACATGCAGATTCTTATGCATCTCTTCCTTAAATTCTCTCCCCTTAAATAAAATCACGCCCACTAAGAACAAAAAGCAGATCAGCGCTCCGAACATACTCACCATCGGCTTCTTAACAATTCCGCATAAAAGCAGGATTACCGGAAGGATCAACCCATAGCCGGCGGCCATGATTTCGTAAATGAGATACTCCCTCACCGGACTTTTCTGCACCTTGGCAATTACAAACATGCCTGCCAGAGTCGCTACACTTAAGATGGGCAATGCCAGATCTGCCGACCAGCCGTGCCACCCGGTAAAACCATCCCAGATAAAGCAGATAATCGAACCGATCAAAAGCTGCCACATTACATTTTTCAGCAGGTTATACCTTTTGAAGAATCCAATCGAAGAGGCAATCCACATTGTTGCCACACCACCGGCAGTAAACCAAGTCCAACGGATGCGTGGATGAAAGTTCAGATCCGTAACTACCATAGCTGCAGCAAGTACCAGACACAGAAAACTATAGACTTTATAGACTTTCATCTCCTGTTCACTTGGCATCTGGGGCTTTGGAAATTCCGGTTCGACTTTTTCTGCTGTTATTCCCTGCTCTTTTAGCAGACGATAGAAATTTCGCTCGATATTCACGGTATCGTATCTGGATGTAAAAGCGAAGGATAACTTATCTTCAAACGAGCACAGACACAGTTCCAGCTTCGGCGTATTGGTAAACACACCAAAGCGTTCAATATAAGGCACATAACTATCCGGCATACGGACGGCACTCATGTTAGAAAATATTGCCGTTGTATTTTTCTCAGAAAATTTTGCTCCTGCGTGGATACAGAGATTTTTCAGTTCCAATGGAGCAAGTCTCAGGATCGGATGCAGCTCCAGTGCAAGCAGATCGTTGATATGGGCAGACATTTTTTCCTTTGTCAGTTGTTCTTCGAAAAAATCTTTGGTATATCCAAGCACCTCCTCAAAGCTTCTGTCCCGCTTTGAAAAGTCATATCCCGGTTCTATCCAGTTGAAGAAATTCAACATGGATGTGGACGGAAAAAACTTTCGCAGATTTACCGGCACCATCAAAACTATCGGTTTTTTCTCCTGCATCTTTGACATTTCTTCATGGATTGCCTTGAGAAAGACAGCTGTCAGAAAGACCGTCATGGATACCCCCAGTTCTCTGCTTCGCTTTAACACTTCCTTTACGGAAACCACACTTTCATGAACATGGAGATGGTTCCCATCCTTCTTTTTTCTTCGGATCTGGAAGGCACGTGTTTTCTTTTCCTTCGGCCGTTTCTGATCTTTGGAATAATACTTCAGAAAACTGTCTGATTCCTGGTCCTGAACAGTCATATCTTCCGGCAACATGGAAACCGGCTCAAGCCCCTCTTTCTGATGTGCCAGATACAGATAATTACTCACCAGTTCCTTCAGAAACTCCGTTGCACCGGTACCATCTGTCAGCACATGAAACACTTCAAAATTAATTCGTTTTTTATAATAAGTCACCTCAAAAAGAAGTGTCTTCTTATCTTTTACATAAAGCCTGCTGCAAGGCTCTTTATACTCTTCCTTTACGACCGGATGCAGGTTACATGGCTCCAGATAATGCCAGAATAATCCTTTTCTCAGTACCATAAGAAACATGGGAAATGTCTCCACAGTCTGATCCAGTGCCTCCTGCAAAAGTTCCTTCCGGACTTCTTCTTTTAATTCGCAATAAAACCGGAATACTCTGGTATCCCTTTTGTTACTGGCTGCGGAATACAGCTTTGCCGCATTGTCCAGCCTTCTCCAACGTGCTTTTTTCTGATTCACAATGCTTCTCCCTTCAAAAACGCATTGATATAAGTGAAACTTTCCTGCACATACAGATGCTTGATTCCCAGTGCAAAATAGCCATGTAGTGCACCTTTGATACGATGGATCTGTACATGATTTCCTGCTTCCTTCAAACGTTTTCCGTATGCCTCTCCTTCATCCCGAAGAGGATCAAACTCAGAAGTAAGTATCAGGGTATCCGGCTGATGACTCACATCTTTTGCCAGATAAGGGGCAAAATACGGATTTTGTTTATCCTCTTCATTTTTCGCATACAGGTCAATATAATCCTGCATTTTTCCTGCTGTCAGAAGATAATCCGTTCCATTTTCCTTAACGGAGGGAAATGGGGATTTTTCCGTATAATCATTATAAGTGGCCGGATAAATCAGAATCTGTCTTTTCGGCATGAATTCTCCCCGGTCTCTTGCCATCAAAGACAGTGCTGCGCAAAGATTTCCTCCTGCACTGTCGCCGATCAGAGTGATATTTTCCGGTTTTACATTTAGCACAAATTTCCCGGTATACAGTGCTTTCGCAACCACATAACAGTCCTCCAGACCGGATGGAAATTTATCCTCCGGCGCCAGTCTGTATTCTACCGCTGCCACATACTGTCCTGTTGCATCTGCAAGCCGTGCGCAGATTCTTTCATAATTATCGATACTCTCCGTTACCCAGCCACCACCGTGGATAAACAAAAGCAGCTTCTTATCTCTGCTGTCACTGGTTTTGTCATTACTTTCCTGAAAGCACTTTTCATTAGGGAAAAAGATACGAACCGGTACTGCATGACTTCCATTATATATTTTTTCGTCTATCTTCTTGTAAAATATCTTCATCGGATCCAGACGCTTCAGGTCTGCCATATGGCGAAATGCATCCACTTCTACACCATCAAAAGATAAGGCTTTTAATATACGTTTTGCTGCCTGATTGATCACTCTTTATTTATCTCCTTTATAATTTCGCATCAGCTACCTGGAATTCTTATAATTTTTATATCTGATGCATTATTCTTGAACACTTGGTAACTGTGAATATACTGAACTGTTACCAAATCACATATGTATTATACCACCGATTTCCAATTATTAATATTGCTGTTTTATCCTTAATCTTCGTTTTATAACCGTATTATCATCCATTTCTTTTATTTCCACATACATTCCTGTAGCGAAGTCCTGAATCCGTATCACAAACAATTCACAATTTAAAATGATAAATCTAATGACTATCCGTGAAAAAAATGGTATATTGTTAACGGTAATATTTTTAAGCACGAAAGGAGCTTTTCCTTGAACACGCAAGCATCATATTTACATAAATTGAGATACTTTTTCTATATCCTAATGGCCGCGATCTTCGGCTGGTTTTTATTCATGGAATTGTTTGGTGCAGATGAGCAGAGTGCAAACCGCACTTCAACAGCCGCACTTTATTCCGGTACCTTTGTATGGGAAAAGGCAGATGGGACTTCCGAAGAAATTAAAGTGCCGGGAAGGTACCGGGTTCCGGCGGGAGAGACTATGGTTCTCACCACAACACTGCCGGATAATTATGATGAGACAGCATTTGCTATTCGTTCTTCTCTCCAGGATGTAAAGTTTTATATAGGAGGAGAACTCAGAGCCGAATACTCCACCAAAGAAACCCGATTGGTTGGGAAGAATTCCGCCAGCAGATTTGTTTTTTGCCCTACTTCCTATAAGGATGCAGGAAAAGAACTTCGTCTGGAACTGACGACTTATACATCAAACTATTCCGGGGTAGTTAATTCCATCTATTGTGGAGATCAGTCAGCCATCTGGCAGATTATCTTCCATCAATATGCACCTACCACTTTTATCGGTTTCTTTGTTCTTTTTTCCGGAATGACTATTATTTTATTCAGCATGATCCTTGGTTTTCTCTATCATATTGACTTTGATATGGAATACCTTGGCTGGTGCATGACCATGGGTGCTGTCTGGCTGCTGGGAGAATCCAAATTGAGGCAGATTCTCATTCCCAATGCTTCGGCGCTTAGCTCCTTATGTTTTGTCATGATCATTCTGTGTCCGATTCCTCTTTTGCTTTATGCAGACAGCATACAAAATGGCCGGCACAGACGTATGTATCTGATCGCAGGCGGAATTGTTCTGGCTAATTTTGCAATCAGTTCTGTTTTGTATAGCACAGGTATGAAAGACTACATTGAGATGCTGCCATTGGGCCAGATTATCCTCGCTGCCGTCTTTGTCATGGTATATGTCCATCTCTTTCAGTATCTGCATAAGAGCAAATACCACACGGACCGGTTACTGCTGGTGGGATTGCTGCTCATCATGGTTTGTGTGACTATTGAATCTGCCTCTGTATATTTTGTCACCTCGGTGTCCGGTATCTTTACCGGTATCGGCATGATCATTCTATTATTTGTAAATGTAGTCCGTACGGTTCGTGGAATCCAGCATATGGAAGATATGCGTCAGCAACAGGAACTGGAAAGAAAGCAAAAGCAGACAGAGGATATGACCTTGCAAATGATGCGCACCCTGGCTGCAACCATTGAGGGAAAGGATCGAAATAACTGCGGACATTCCATCCGTGTCGCCGAATATGCAGCATTGATCGGTAAACGACTTGGTTTGTCTTCTGAAGAAATAGAAAATCTGAAGGATTGTGCCTACCTGCACGACATCGGCGCCATCGGCATCCCGGATCAGATTTTAAGCAAACCGGGAAGACTCAGCGAAGAGGAATATGCCCTCATGAAACAGCATACCCTCATAGGTGCCCATATTTTAAAAGATATTACACTGGTTCCTCACCTGGTTGAAGTAACAAAAAGTCATCACGAACGCTATGATGGAACCGGCTATCCGGAAGGTCTTTCCGGAGCAGCTATTCCTCTCTATGCACGAATCGTCGCCGTGGCAGACAGTTTTAATGCCATGCATTCCAGAAGGATCTATCGAAATGCTCTGTCTGAGGATCAGATTCGAAAAGAATTTTCGGAAAGTGCCGGCAAACAGTTTGATCCTCGAATCTCTGCTATTCTTCTGGACTTAATGGACGAAGGGCATCTGGAGGATGTTACAAGCAAATACAAAGAAATGGAAAACTCTCTGTACATGGATTCCAATCACACGATCAATAAGTTTATATCCGATGTGTTTACTACCATCAAAAGTCAGGAAGATATCACCAGCTACGATTTCCTTACCGGTCTTCCATTGCGTACTCTTGGTGAAAAACAAATCGCCTGTGCCGTTCAGGATCACAATGGATGTCTTGCGTTTGTGGATATGGATAACCTGAAGAAAATTAATGATGTGCATGGACACAAGGCTGGTGACCGCGCTCTGATGACTCTGGGCAAACTTCTGGCACGCTTTGCATCAAATGGATATGCCTGTCGCCTTGGTGGTGATGAATTCTTGCTTTTCTTTCCTGACATCACCCATGAGGAAGCTTCAGAGCATATGACACAACTGTTCCATCAATTCCATGTTCTCACCAGAGATGATGCGGAGATTCAATACGCCTCCCTGTCTGCAGGCCTGTATATGTGTTCCGGCAATGAACCATTCCCTGATTGCAGTTCAAAAGCCGACAATGCTTTATATTATGCCAAGCAAAATGGAAAAAATCAGTTTTCCTTCTATCAGCCTCAGATCGACCATCTGTCCACCAGTGTATCCGGAGCCGGCAATAATCTGACTCAGATTGCAAAATCTCTTCAGGACAGTGGCAGCTATATGGGTGCTTTGAATCTGGATTACCGTGATTTTGCAAGACAGTATTCCTATATTCATCAACTGGTCATCCGAAACCATTGCAGATGTTACCTGATCATGCTCACCATGGAATCCACCGGTGAAACCTCGCCAAGCATCGAAAAAGCTGAACAGGCTTTATTACAAATGGAAGAAATCATTCGTAAGAGTATTCGAAAAATCGATATCTACACTCGTTACAGTTCCATGCAATACCTGATTCTTCTGTTCCAGCCTCTGGAATCCGCGATCCCGAATATTATGGATCGGATTTTTATGCAGTATGAATCTTTTGATTGCAGTAAGGAATTTCGTCCAATTTATGATTATCAGGCTATGTCCGAGGAAGAACATAAAAAATATTAATTACTGTTTTTCCTCATGAAACCTTATATTTTGATTTTCACAGACAAAAAGGCGACGGGTTTTGTACAATCACAAAATCCGCCGTCTTTTCATTTACATGAGCAATAAGTCAAGTCCGTGCTTGCTCTAGACCTTGGTGCCTGACAGGATATTTGCTACTGAATAGTTACTCCGATCTTACGAATCAGGGTTCCGTTTGCTCCAAGTATGTCACCATCAAATTTCCGTGCAAAAAGGATTTCGCCTTCTCCTTTTACTCTTACATTTTCATTAGACGCATTTAATAATACTTCTATTTTATTTCCTTCTTCGTCGATTTTTACATATTCCACACATCGTCCGTTTTCATAGGTATTTGGAAAATGAAAATGTGGGCTTCTGCAGGTTTTCTCATTCCGTCTAAGCATGATCAAACGATTGATCGTCCCGATCCTCTCCTGGTTCTCATCACTCTCGATTTCGCTCCACGGCATGCACCTTCTGCAATCCGGATCATGAGCGCCCTCCATAGCAATCTCCGTCCCGTAATAAATACATGGACTTCCGGGAAGTGTAAAAAGAATTGCCAGCTGCTGGTAAAAAATATCCAGATTATGAAGCCGGTTTATCAGACGCTCTGTATCATGAGAATCCAGAAGATTGAACAATACATTGTTATTTTGCTGCATATACATCGTATAACAACGATTTACCATGTATTCAAATTCTTCTTTTTTCATGGTCTGATCCAGGAAAAAATCATGGATTCCACTTAACAGGGGATAGTTCATTACAGAATCATATTCATCACCCAGCAGCCACTGACTTGCATCATGCCATATTTCTCCAAGCAAATAGATATCTGGTTTTATCTTTTTCAGATGCTCCCTTATCCGTTTTAAAAATCGATGGGATACTTCATTACCCACATCAAACCGGATTCCGTCTATATCATAATCCCGAATCCAGTCTTCGCAGATCTTGCAGAAATATTGAATCACTTCTTCATTATTAGTATTCAGCTTTGGCATCCCATCGGAAAATGCGAAAGAATAAAAACGTCTGTCTCTGGTATCCGCTCTCTTTCCGATCTGCTCCCAGTTTTCAACCATGAACCAATCCGCATAGCGGGAATTCTTTCCATTTTTCAGTACATCCATCCAGGGAGCAAATTTTCTTCCACAGTGGTTGAATACGGCATCCACCATGATTCGAATCCCTTTTTCGTGTGCCTCTTTACAGAGTACTTTCATGGTATCTCCATCGCCAAAAGACGGATCAATTTTCGTATAATCTGTTGTATCATATTTGTGGTTTGACTCGGCTTCCATGATAGGATTCAAATAAATACCGGTAATTCCAAGTTTTTCCAGATAGGATAATTTCTGACGAATCCCTTCCAGATTTCCCCCAAATTTTTCCTCATTGGTCACCCTGCCCTGATTTCGCCATGGCAGAATGTCTTCTCCGTTTTTTTCCGGAGTTCCATTACAGAATCGATCCGGAAAGATCTGATACCAGATCGTATCGTTCACCCATGAAGGTGTACGGTTTATATCTGCCGGATTCATCCACGGTACAACAAAACACTGCAACATACGACCGTCCATCTTAAGCTGATCTTCCGTCAGAAAACCATCTTCAAAGTAATACCAGACTTCTTTTTCTGTATGAAGTTCAAAATAATATTTGCATCGCTTATACACAGGCAAAAGTGTTGTTGTCCACCAGATTTGGTGGGACAGACGTTTTTTGTATACAATCTCTTCCCTTTTTCCTGTCCACTTCTCATTTCCTCCCAGGATTCCTGCATCGAAGGGATCGCCATAATGAATAAAAATTTTCTTTACATCATATCCGGTCTTGATATTTACAACAAGCTGGTTCTCGTCCAATGCATAACTCATCTGTTCTGATGTCTTATGATATACGCCGGCAAATTCCATCTGATTTTCCTCCAAATTATTTAACAAACTAAATTTTTAGATATTTGTTTCGAATTGTTTCGATGTCTTTACTATAATTCTTTTTCTTTTCAGCGTCAATCTTTTTTGTTATTCCCATACTATTTTATGCATTTTATATAATTATCCACTTGTATTTTTATTAATTATTGACCCTCCGATTTTGTAGCAAAACTTTACTAAATTATTTCCACTGTTCCATTGATTTTTACAATCATATTCTATATAATGATATTGTGGGCGAAAGGTATTTTGACCCCTTTGATACCGGATTGTTCCGTACTTCGTACTCTCACAATCCTCATCATATAACGAAGGTAGAATAACTCTTTTTTACACAGAAGGACATTTAATCATGACCACGATCCAGGATATTGCTGATAAAATGGGGATTTCCAAAAGTGCTGTATCAAAGGCTCTGAATAATGCCCCTGACATCAGCGAAAATTTGCGAAAACAAGTTTTAGAAACTGCCGTCGCACTTGGTTATACAAAGTTACGGCGTTATCGAAATTCTGTCAGAAAAATATGTGTCTTAATAGAAAAAGATAATATACAGTATGAAGAACCTTATCATTTTGCATATGATATCATTATGGGATTCCGGCAGCTGGCGGAGCCACAGGGATTTGATGTTGTGATCGAACCTGTTGATATCCAGATACAACGCAACCAGCCTTATGATGTTTATATGCTGGAACATGATTATGTGGGGTCTTTTGTGATCGGTTTTTCTCTTGCCGATCCATGGCTTAAGGATTTTGAAAACAGTTGTACTCCAACTGTACTTTATGATAACTATATTACAGGCAACCCTTCCACTGCCTATGTGGGTATTGATAATGACGAGGGGATGGAACTGGCGGTATCCCATCTTGTCAGGCAGGGGCACCAAAAAATTGCATATCTGAGCAATTCTCTTGGTTCTCAGATTATCCAGATCCGATACTCTGCTTTCTTCCGTTCTATGCGCAAACACGGACTGAAAGCTTCTTATGACAATGCTGGTTGTTCCTGTTTTCTTTCCGAATGTATGGAAAAACATCTTCCAAACTTTTTAAAAAGTGGAATGACTGCCATTATCTGCAGCCAGGACACCATTGCCAGTGCTGCTCTGGTTCAGTGTCAACAGCTCGGATATCGGGTTCCTGAAGATGTCAGTATCGTAGGCTTTGATGATCTGCCAATAGCTGCTTATACATCACCGCCCCTTACCACCATCCGTCAGGATCGAACCGAACTTGGTAAAAGTGGATTTTTTGCATTGTCCAGCCTTCTCAATCATGTTTCCATCAGCACATTCCTTTTGCATGCGCAGCTGATTGAAAGAAAATCCACCGCACGTATTTCTGAGAAACAATAGACATCAGCTCTTTGCATTGCATATCAAAATTGGTCCGGTGGACCAATTTTGATATGTGTTCTCTGTTTTCAACCGTTAGTCTGTTACATGGATATTAAAGAAATGGACAATAGGGCCAAGGCCACACACCGCGATCACAATTGCTTACATTTTTATAACTTTTTCAAAGATTTTCTGAACTTTCTTGTCTTTTCTATATATATCACTTATAATAAATACAAAGAAAGACTTGCTAACCACCCATTATTTCAATGCTTTTGTTGCTATAGATAAAACCTAACTGTTCGGCAGGCATCTTCACAGTTAGGTTTTATCTATAGCAACAAAAAACCCGGAAATCATTTCCGACTTCCGGGTTAGTAGCAGTTCGTAGGGGAATCGAACCCCTGTTTCCGCCGTGAGAGGGCGGCGTCTTAACCGCTTGACCAACGAACCTTGCATGATTATAATACTACACCTTTTTGGAAAATGCAAGTGTTTTTTTCAAAAAATTTTAATTTTTTTATTTTTCTATATTTTCATGAAAAAGGAGGAATTCGTTATGAAAAAGAAAACCTTACTTGCCCCGTCACTCTTTTTGAGTGGCATCCTGCTTTTCTCCGGTTGCGGAAGTTCTGCAACCACCTCTGCGGTCCACCAGAATAAATCTGCAGACTCCTGGGCTGTCGAAGCCAGCGAACCCCTGGACGACTCCGGCTTCTCCTATGACGGCGAAGCGGATATGATGGACGATACCGCCACAGCTGAAACTGCCGGTTCATCTTCTGACTCTTCCGGTTCTGATGCTGCGACCGATGCTGCTGAGGCAACCCACGACCAGAGCACCCGGAAACTGATCCGCACCGTCTCGATGGATATCGCCACCGAAGATCTTGACACCCTCCGAACGAAACTGGACAACTCCATCACCTCCTGCGGTGGCTATATCGAATCCTCCACCCTGGATACTCCACAGAACGGCTACAGCAGACGCTCCTACTACGTCACTGCCCGGATCCCTTCCGACAACCTGGATAGTTTCCTGGAAACTGCCGGAGCTCTGGGCACCGTCACCAACAAAAATATCGAAACCGAAGACATCACCCTCCGATACGTCGATCAGAAAGCCTACCTGGATTCGCTCCGGACCGAATACGACCGTGTCAGTGAACTTCTCGAACAGGCCACTGAACTGGATCAGATCCTGGCCCTCGAATCCAAACTCTCCGACCTCCGCTACCAGATCAACAGCTACGAAACCCAGCTTCGAACCTACGATAACCTGGTAGACTATAGCACTGTCTACTTCTACATCACCGAAGTAGCCTACGAACAGTCCACCTCCAACACCATAGGCAGCCGCATCAGCAACGGCTTTCGAAACAGCCTCTACGAAGTCCGCGATTTCTTCGTAGACCTCTTCGTAGCCATCATCGCCAACCTCCCAATCCTGGTTGTCCTAGCTGCCATCCTTATCGTGATCATCCTGCTGATCCGCAAACTGCTCCGCAGACATAGAGCCAAAAAAGAGAACATCACTCCTCCAACTGCTCAGCCCCCGGTTGTTCCAACAGACATAGCTACAAACGCGGATGCAAAAGCAACGACAGAAGCCGAAAAACAAGACAAGTAATTCCTGACTCTGCTAATCTTCAACTTCACCCCTATAAAAAGCCAGCGGCGTTCCCTCACCGAACACCGCTGGCTTTCTTTTTATATATGCTCTTAGTTTTTTCCTTATCTTATCATATCATGTATTATATAACAGACATTTTCTATCCGGATGCCGAAAAATATCTCCCTCTGTTTTTTCTCTCCCGCCTTAAACGCACAGCGACAGGCACCTGTTCCATGGGGTGTGGACAACACTTTGTGGGCGCTTAGGGCAAGCTTTGAAATCCGACACTTACGGAGACTTTCGCGAGGGTCAGCCGACCCTCGTGAATATAGTCGCAGTTAGTGGCTAGTTCAAAGTTGCCCTGCCCACGTTGTCCACACCCCATGGAACAGGTGCCTGCAGCGTCCGTCTAACCAAACAAAAAAACAGGCAATCCTTACTTTTCTTCATCCGCCCCTTCGCTGGTAAGTCTCAGCACAGCCCGGATTTCCTCCTCATCCATATCCAGATAAGCCGCCAGCTCCTCCACACTGAACTTCTGCTCCTCATCATCCGACAACTCCCGGATCGCAGCCTCCAGCTTTCGAACCTTCTCAACCATCGACTCATCCCGATACTTCTGCTCCGTCTGCTCCTTCACCCAGGATTCCATACCGTCAAGCAGCCTCTGCTCCATCCAGCCCGCCTTACCTTCCTCCGGCATCTCTTCCGCCAGCGCCAGCAATAGACTCATATTCCCTTCCTGAATCAGGTCACCAATATAAATCCCCTGTCTCCACAGCTTTCTCGCATACTGCAAGATCTCCTTCAGATACAACTGTGCCAGACGCTCCTGCACACCGGCAACATCTGTCACTGCCTGTAAAAGCAGAGCCTCCCGCTCCCCTTCCTTTTCCGAAGGGAACTGCCGGAGCATCTCCTCATACTCCTTCAGACACTGCTCATCCTCTGCTTCCAGAATCACAGGCTTCTTCTCTTCCTCCTGTTCTTCCTGCGGATCCAGTGCCTTTCCGATATCCATAGGGGCAAGATCTGCCCCCTGGATACGGATTCCCTGGATACGAAGATATTCATACAGACTCTGCAACTGCTGCGGAGATAACTGATTCAGCCCAAAGATCTCAAGAATCTGCTCGTTATTCAGATTCTTCTCCTGCTTTGCTGCCAGTTCCATCAGCTGCTCCAGTTTTTCCTGAAATTCTCTCATATCCATCATATTTCGTTACTCCCTTTTTGCCTTTTATTTTTCACGGATCCGGCTGTGCAGTTCCTGCAGAGATACTACTTCATTTTTCTCCTGCTTCTGCTCTGCCAGAATACCGTCTGCGCTTGCCAGTGCTGCTGCCATCGTTGTGATATACGGCACACGGCTCTTGATGCAAGCCTTTCTCACATAACTATCATCCGGACCATCCTCGTCACCCTTCGGTGTGTTGACTACCAGCTGTACTTTACCGTTGGTGATCACATCATAGATATCCGGGCGTCCTTCACTGCGTTTGAATACTCTTTCTGCCTCGATGCCAGCCTGCTCGATCAGTTCTTTCGTGTGACCGGTTGCCAGGATAGCAAATCCTGCTTCTTTAAACCGTTTTGCGACTTCCACAACCTCTCCTTTGTCACGGTCGCTAACACTGATCAGGACAGTTCCCTCTAACGGCAGTTTGCTCTTGGTTGCTTCCTGTGCTTTATAGAATGCCTCTCCCACAGTGTCCGCAAGGCCCAGAACCTCACCGGTAGAACGCATCTCTGGTCCTAACAACGGGTCAACTTCCGGGAACATATTGAACGGGAAGACAGCCTCTTTGACACCATAATATGGAATCTCTTTCTCTTTCATACCATCCAGTGGCGACGGTGCGCCGCTGAACTCGGAGGTAATGATCTGTGTAGCCAGCGGTACCATGGAGATATTGCACACCTTGGATACCAGCGGTACGGTACGGGATGCACGCGGATTGGCTTCCAGTACATAGACCGTTCCGTCTTCGATCGCATACTGCATGTTCATCAGACCACGCACATGCATTTCCTCTGCGATTTTCTTTGTATATTCTTTGATGGTTTTCAGATTTTCCTCTGAAATATTTTTTGACGGGATGATACAAGCGGAGTCACCGGAATGTACGCCGGCAAGCTCGATATGTTCCATAACCGCCGGAACAAATGCATGATTACCGTCGCTGATCGCATCTGCCTCACACTCGGTCGCATGACGCAAGAAACGGTCGATCAGGATCGGACGATCCGGTGTCACACCTTCTGCTGCTTCCATATAGATTCTAAGATTTTCCGGATCGTATACCACTTCCATGCCACGGCCGCCCAGTACATAGGACGGACGAACCATAACCGGATAACCGATCTTTTCTGCAATCGCAAGTGCCTCATCCACATCCACTGCCATACCTGCTTCCGGCATCGGAATACCAAGTTTGTCCATCATCGCACGGAACAGATCTCTGTCTTCTGCCATATCGATGACTTCCGGAGAAGTACCAAGGATCTTCACCCCGTATTTTTCCAGATCTGCAGACAGATTCAGCGGTGTCTGGCCACCGAACTGTGCGATCACACCGAGCGGCTGTTCCTTCTTATAAATAGACAGTACATCTTCCAGTGTCAGTGGCTCAAAATACAGTTTATCGGAAGTATCATAGTCGGTAGATACCGTTTCCGGGTTACAGTTTACGATGATCGTCTCAAAACCTGCTTTTTTCAGTGCCATCGCCGCATGTACACAGCAATAGTCAAATTCGATACCCTGACCGATACGGTTCGGACCGCCGCCGAGGATCATGATCTTATTCTTGTTATCGCTGACCGGACTTTCGTCTTTGCAGTGATAGGTGGAGTAATAATAAGCATTATCCTTCGTTCCGCTTACGTGGACACCTTCCCATGCTTCCTCCACACCCTGTGCGATTCTCGCATTACGGATGTCTTCTTCCGGAACTTCCAGGATCTGTCCCAGATATTTGTCAGAAAAACCGTCCAGTTTCGCCTGTTTCAGGGCTTCCGGAGCCGGCACCTGACCTTTGTTTGCCAAAAGTGCTTCCTCTTCTTCCACCAGTTCTTTCATCTGTTCGATGAAATAGTGTTTGATTTTTGTCAGAGCAAACAGTTCGTCTACCGTTGCACCTTTTCGCAGTGCTTCATACATGATAAACTGTCTCTGGCTGTTCGGTTCTACCAGCATCTTTAACAGTTCCTCTTTTGATTTCTCATGGAAATCCTTGGCAAAGCCAAGACCGAACTGACCGATCTCCAGGCTTCGGATAGCTTTCTGGAACGCTTCTTTATAGGTTTTACCGATACTCATAACTTCGCCGACAGCACGCATCTGTGTACCCAGCTTATCCTCTACGCCCTTGAACTTCTCAAATGCCCAGCGCGCGAATTTGATTACCACATAGTCTCCGTCCGGAACGTATTTGTCCAGGGTTCCGTATTTTCCACATGGGATCTCGTCCAGGTTCAGACCGGAAGCCAGCATCGCAGATACCAGTGCGATCGGGAAACCGGTTGCCTTACTTGCCAGTGCGGAGGAACGGGAGGTTCTCGGGTTGATCTCGATAACGATGATTCTTCCGCTGACCGGATCGTGGGCAAACTGTACGTTGGTTCCACCGATGACTTCTACTTCTTCTACGATCTTATATGCCTGTCTCTGCAGTTCCTGCTGTACCTCCTCGGAGATGGTCAGCATCGGAGCGGAACAGAAAGAATCACCGGTATGTACGCCGATCGGATCGATATTTTCGATAAAGCATACAGTAATCATATTGTTTTTGGAGTCACGGACAACTTCCAGCTCCAGTTCTTCCCATCCAAGGATGGATTCTTCTACCAGAACCTGACCTACCAGGCTGGCCTGCAGACCTCTGGCGCATACAGTTTTCAGTTCTTCTACATTATATACCAGACCGCCGCCTGCTCCACCCATGGTGTAAGCCGGTCGCAGCACAACCGGATATCCCAGTCTGTCAGCAATCGCAAGCGCCTCATCCACGCTGTACGCGACATCGCTTCGTGCCATCTCGATACCCAGACGGTCCATCGTCTTCTTAAATTCAATACGGTCCTCGCCACGCTGGATCGCATCCACCTGAACGCCGATGACTTTCACACCGTATTTGTCCAGGATCCCTTCTTCTGCAAGTTCAGAACAAAGATTCAGCCCTGACTGTCCTCCAAGATTCGGAAGAATCGCGTCCGGACGCTCTTTTGCGATGATCTGTTCCAGTCTCTCTACATTCAGTGGTTCGATATACGTGACATCTGCAATCCCCGGATCCGTCATGATCGTTGCCGGATTGGAGTTTACCAGTACAATCTCATATCCCAGCTGGCGCAGTGCTTTACACGCCTGTGTTCCGGAGTAGTCAAACTCACACGCCTGACCGATAATAATTGGACCGGAACCGATAATCAATACTTTGTGTACATCATTTCTCTTACTCATCTTGTTCTCCCTTTTTCGCAGAATATGTTTCCATATTCCGTTTTTTCACGCAGGAAAGCTCCTGTCCCAGGACCCTTCCCTTTTGCATCAACATTTCCGTATTTTATTATACATGAGCCTTCGGTAAATTACTACTGTAAAGTGTGGTTTGCATCAAAAAAACAACCCCTGTCTCCAGGAGTTGCCTTTTTCTTATCTTTACATCTGTCTGATTTTTAAATAGTTTTCACATCCTGCTCCGCGATCAGCTGATCCACCAGTTCTTCCCGTGCCTCATCCCACGTCTGAGCGGTCTCTCCATCGGAGCCAAGCTGTTCTTTGTACTCCTTTTCTTTATCCGCGAAATACTTTTCGATCTCCGCTGATGTTCTCGTCTCTTCGCGCATGTATTCCCAGTACTGATCTTCCCCGCCAAAGGAATCATACAATGCTTTCAGTATCTCCCCGTATTCCTTATTTTCTGGATCATCGATGCCCGCATCCATGGCTTCCCGTTTCTCGCTGACGATCTGATCCAGTTCTGTATCACTGACTGTATACCCTGCCGCTTCCGCCGCAACCGCCAGTGTCTTTCTCCGAACCAGCGCCTGAAATGCCTTTTCTTCCGAAGACTTTCCATCATCCGTCACCGAATCCTGTGCATCTTCCTCGCCCAGTGCGAAGCGCTTTTCATGATTTTCCATCTCCTGCTTCGTGATCTGAATATCTTTTCCAACCGCATACAGCTCATCCGATGTGTCCGTCTCTTTGTCCTGTTCCTGAATCATCTGCCCCAGCTCATACGCCTGATTGCTGCTGTTTTTTGCTTCCTGACTGCGAGTCGCATAAACCGTTCCTGCACCCGCTATAACTACGATTCCGATTCCAAGCGCAACGAGTATCTTTTTCTTCATTATTTTTTTCACCTCCTGCCATTATTTTCTTCGCTCGCTCTTTCATATCGTTTTTGTTATATGTATTATATCATATTTTTTTATTTTGGTCATTATAATTTCCATATCAACCAGTATATTTTATAATATTTCATTCAAGTTGCATAGCAACAGTAAATAAACGATTTCTCCTGCCGCCCCTCCCGCAACGATATAGAACACTTTCCGGTTTTTCCAGATCTTTTTCCAGATTTCGGGACTTATCTGTTGCATGTATTGGACAAATGCATGGTGTTCTGCCATCCACAGTTTCCCCTGCTGCCATATCAGTATAATTCCACTCATAAGAGAACCCGAAAGCCCAAAGATCCACTGCCATATTTTTCCTAGATTCCTTTCCCTCTGTTCCTGCTGTTTTTCCAGATCTTCCGTATTCTGTACAGGAATTCCGGAAAGGGACAGTGTATCAATAACTTTTTCTGCTGCAGCTTCATTCACCACCTGAATCCGATAATGATATACTTCCCGGTCAGTATGAGTTTCTCCCTGCAAGGTAGCTGTGGTATCTGTAACGTTTTCTCTGTTTTCTGTATCTGCCATTACTATTTCTTCGTATTTTTCTATATCCGTATACACAAAGACCTGAGATTTTTCCTGTTTTTCTTTTGGGCTGTTGATTCCATATATCCTTACTTTTTCCCCGTTGATTTCCACAATCTGATACAACAGATCTTCCGGCGAATCTCTCTGAATCGCATGTTTTTTTGTATCCTTCAGCTGTTTTATTATACTCCCATCTACGACTGCCCATGCCATGGATGAATGGTTCCCCTGACTGTACGCCTCCGGAAATTGTGTCTGCAAATATTCCTGATCCGTTCCTGTCAGCGTGATTTCCGCTTCATATCCATTCCACTCAAGCAGCTGTGAACTCTCTTCCCACACAGTTACCGCCTGTACCCCCTCCATATTCCGCAGAGTCCCCATCTGCTCCTGATATTCCTGCGAAATCTCACATAGAATATCCACAGCGGTCTTTTTCTGTTCATTCATGTTTTTCCCACAAACAACCAGCGCATTCAGGCAAAAAAATACCATACTCCAAAACAGGCAGATGATGATTGCATCTTTTCGCCATACAATTTTTCCCGTATAACAGAGTATTTCTCTTCTATTCATAAGACTGTCCCTGTTTTCTTCTGCGAATCCAGCCCGGAAGAACTACTCCGACAATACCCAAACCGACAACTGCGGTTACTCCGATAAGAAACTGGCGACCGATCTTATTGCTTTCTTTTCCATTTTTATCTGTATTTTTTTCTTCTATCTTTAATGGCTGGATCGTCAGTACAATATCGCTGGTTTCTTCATAGCTGTTGCCATCCTCGTCCTCATAAGTCAGAAGAATTTTTCCACCTGTCCGTCCGTATCTTTTTTCTGGTGTCACTTCCCCTGCGTTTACCACACCTGCGAAAGCGTCCAATTCACCCGAAACAGCGGTTCCTCCCTCAATGTTTCCAAGGAAGAGACTCTTATCTGTCTGTAACCCAGGAACATCCACTGTGCATCTCGCATTATAAACCATTCCTCTTCCAACATTCACCAGCTGTACCGGTATCTGCAAACGGTCTCCTGCATTGACTTCTTCCGGAATCTGACCAATCTCCATCGTAAGTTCACTTTTTTGTTTAATCGTTATTTCTATTTGCCCGGTTGCGGTAAGTGTTACTGCGTCCGGATTATCATACGACAGTTCCAACGTCAGTTTATATCTTCCTGCTTCTGTCTTTTTATCTGTCTGGATCTCTACCGGAACTTCCAGTGTTTTTCCCGCACCAAGTTTTTCATAATATTGCGTATTCGCAGTATTTCCAAGCGAAATCCCATCCCCTTCACATCCTACTGTAACGGTCATATTCTGCACATATTTCTTTTTATTCGTATTTTTAAGAATCACTTTCAAAGTCACGGAATCTCCCGCATAAATATGTTCCGGAATCTCTTTACAGTCTGCCACGATCACTTTCGGTTCGGATGTCGCTTTTTCCTCTTTATTTTCTCCTCCCGCTACAACGGCGGCAGCAACATCCCCTCCTCCTGCAATTTCTGCTGCCGGCACGGTACTGTCTGTCTCCTCTGAAATACCACTCGTATCAGAAGGTGTCGGTTCCGGCGTTGCTGTTGGCGTGATTTCTGCCGTTTTTTCATCATTGATCTGTACATACACCGTAAAATTTTGTTCTATTTCCTGTTTTTCCAATTGCAATGCCGTTTTTATATGTACCGGATAAGCACCATTTCTCCTGTCACTTTTTAGCTTTAATACAAATTTTATCAGAAAGACTTCTCTCGTCTGATCGCTATCATTGATTTTTTCTTCTGTCTTTCGAAATGTCTTCTGATAATTCTGAAATATAAACGGTGCTGTATTCTGATCTCCAAGATCCAGCGATGCAGTTATCGTATTCACTTCATTTTTCCCATTCCACAGCAGTGGAAGAATCACAGACACACACTCTCCACTTACTTCCGGTTCATAACCATCCTGGTACGCTTTTTCCATATCCTCGTACCGGTTTTCATTGTCCAGTCTCAGTTTTTCATTCTGCGCTGTCGGCTCTGGCTCTGCTGCCACCGCTCCCCATGTCTGCATGGGAAACAGTAAAAGCAACAGCAGACACAGTACTTTTCTTATGTTTCGCCTCATCCTTTTTCCTCCCGTGTGTTATGGATTTCCAGAAGATGTCCGTTCTGTATCTCACAGATTCTGTCAAAGCACAAAATATCTTCCCATAAATTTCCAAATGCCGCAAAAGCCATGCCCGAATCTGCCAGCCGCCCGGAAATCCAGGTTCCATACTTTTTACGTTCTTCTTCTGTCATTTTACTGATGCCATCTCCTGCCAGCAATATTTCCGGCTCTGTAGAAAGTGCTGCGATGCTTAGTAAAACGACTTTTTCATATGCCGTAAGATTTTTCACATATATCATTCGTTTTTCCCACAATGTACTCGCTTTAACCACCGGTTTTATCTGTTCCCACGCCTGCTTTCTCTCATACCCTTGCGTAAGCAACGGCAGCAACAGATAATCCATTGCTCTCATACGCTCCAGATCCGGAAATTGCTCCGGTATGATACCCGCACGTGATATTCTGCATGTTCCTTCCTGCGCTGCCGTTACTCCCGAAGCTACCAGAAACATCTGCCTGATATCTTCCTGGATTTTCCCCCTGATCAGCACTTTCTCTTTCTTGTGAACCGAAAAATCCACATGATCCAGAATCAGCCGATATCCACGTTCCCATCGGGTAATCTTACACATTTCCAGACACATTTCATCCATCCTTCTCACCCGCTCTTTCCCGGATACATGTCATCGTTCCCGCATCCATTTCGCATACCGTATCACACAGTACATCGATATCATTCTGACTGTGACTGGATAACAAAATCGTTTTTCTCTCACTTTTCAGGCTCAGAATCAGTTCGTGCATCTGCTTTACCCCTTTTTTATCCAGTCCGTTAAACGGCTCATCCAGAATCAGAATGGAGGGATCTTCCATTACCGCCTGTGCAATTCCCAGTCTTTGCCGCATACCGAGTGAATATTTGGATACCGGTTTTTTCAGTTTCGGATCCAGTCCTACGGTTAGAAGTACTTCCTGGATTCTTTCTTTTCCAATTTTATGTTGTAATGACGCCAGGATCTCCAGATTTTTCATGCCGGTAAGATTGGGCAAAAATCCGGGTGTTTCGATAATCACACCAATATCCTCCGGAAAATCCACATCTTTCCCGATTTCTTTATAGTTCACCAGAATTTTTCCACTGGAGGGATTCAGAAAACCGCAGATACATTTCATCAGTACCGTTTTCCCGCTTCCGTTATTTCCCACGATCCCATAAATTTTCCCTTCCTGAAACTCAAAACTGACATCTTTTAATACCTGTTCTTCGGAAAATTGTTTTGAAACATGTTCCAGTTTAATCACCGTACGCATTCTTTTCCTCCTGTTACTCTTCCGTCCCTCTGAATTGAAAATTATATCTCTTCATCTGTCTTGTACTCAAAAACACCAGAATCGTCAGTATGCTGCCAAAAATCAAAAAAGTTTCTTTCAGGCTTGGAAGATTATCATATCCGAAATTATGCATCGAATAGGTTGCCTGATTCAACGGTGAAATCCATCCTACAATTACCCTTGCTTTATAATAAAATTCATCTGGAAGTTTCAACAATGTTTTCAGATTATCCGGATTCAGCAAAAGCCCATATGCACTGAACGTCAATGCACTGATAACCCCTGCCAGCTGCCCCTTCCACAGTGTAAAAAACATCTGCAAAAACATTAGTACCAATGCATACAGTAACAGCAGAACAAAGATACAGCACATCGTCTGGTATGGTCTGCTCATTTCCAGTGTTTTTACTGCTGCAGGAATTCCCAGTGTTTCTCCTTTTTCCGAATATGCCAGCATTGCTGCTGTATAACTCCATGTATTTTTGGGAAAAAGATATTTCATACACAGTATTCCTGTAGAACCCAGGATAAACATGAGATAACATACACAGGCTCCCACAATATACAAAAACTGCCCTGCAATCCATATCTTTCTGTTTTCACGGATCAGGAAAAACGGCGTTGCTGTCGTAATAAAGGGAAGGTCACCGAACAGCAGCAAAAATAACATGGACCCAAGCAAAATAGAATTGCCATCACCAAACGTCCATATAAACGGCTCCACCAACTGCATGGTTGTCTCCTGTTCCCTGGCAAACAGAACTAATTTATCTGTCAGCATAAAACATAAAATAAACGCCAGCAAAAATGCTGCAATCACGCGCATATTTTTCTTCCACATTCGAAAATTATAACCGGCTGTAACAAGTATCATTCTGCTGATCCTACGCATATCCTATTCTCCTTCTCGCTGCATCCGCAAAAGCATATCCTGCAATCCCGGTCAGAAACAAAAGCCAGAAAAAGACAGACCAGCCATGCAATGGCCAGTCTGCCTGTACCACCAGCCAATCCGGCGGATAAAACACCCGACATTCCGGGAAATATCGCTCACATAAAATAATCAGCAGATATTCACTCATAAATGGCGCAAGCCATGCCATGTATCGATGATTCACCAACGTTGAAATCCACATTCCAATTTCTGCTTCCAGTGCTCCAAAAGCAAAAAACTGACACAACATCTGTCCATATTTCCCCCAAAAATTCTGTATAATCCTCCATGAAAATCCTTTTTCCATCGGCAGAAAAACCATCCATGTACACAAAATAAAAGCCACTGTCCCTGCTACCAGAATACTTCCACCTGCAACTGCATTTGTGATTGCTTTTGACATTATGTATTTTTTTCGTTCTTTTCGAACCAGTACAAATTTATAAATACCACTTTTATATTCATCCACAAATCCGGTCGCATACGGTACCGTGCACAACAGGGGAAAATACAACCGAATCCCATCGCCCGTCAGAACTTTCAAAATATAACTTTCCATCCATCCTGCACTCAGTTTCCTGCCACTTCTCAGCACCTCTGCCACCATTTCCAGATTGGTTACGGTGAGAAATATCACAGTAAGAAAAGTTCCCAGGTACAGCCATTGTTTTCGAAATGCTCTTTTTCTATCATACGGTAACATTCATTTTCTCCGTTTAATATCCGAGGGATGTATTGATTACACTCCCATCAATCCCATTTATCATCAAAAACTGCTGTTTTCCCCAATCTTCACCATCCACACGAAGTGTTCCGGAAAACGACCATGCTGGAACCATAAGAAAATCTTCCGTGTTGCTTTTTTCTTTGATTCTGAAAAGCCCTTCTGTGATTTCAGATATTTCAATCTGAATCTTTCCTGTCTCCGTTGCATCCAAATCCAGAAATGCAGATTCTGTAAACTGTGCCTGTGCCTGTTTTTTGAATGTCTGATAAATCTCCTCAAAATCCATCGTTTCTACATTTTCATTTTCTATCTGTACCACATCCATCGGAGATATCAGTTCCACACTCGTCAGTACACCGTTTTCAAATCCAATACTCAGGGATGAATAATAATAATTTGCCGCATACAGATCTTCTGCTTTCAGATCAATCAGCGGTCCCTGAAATGCCGTAATACTTTCATAAGACGGTGTGTAGGTTACCATTACATTTTGTATGTTTTCTGCTTCCGATGCTTTATATTCCGCATATTTCCAGTTTTCCATTCCCAGCTGATTTTTTATCTCATCTGCCTGTTTTACCGCTTCTTCTTTGGATAATGTTCCTGTTTCTTCTTTGATCCATTCCTGTTCATCTTCATACAGGAACCATTGTGTATTTAACCGATAGTCATTCTCTTCTCTGTTATCCACTTCCACCATCGCCTGATGTCCGTTCACGGTTGCCTGCGCGATCAGCTGACTGGTTTTGTCAAGTCCTTCATAATTTGCATCACCGGATTTGGGCATTGGCAGGTCATCATAATAGCCATATGGATGAAATTCCCATGTACACGGAATTTTTTCATCGGCATCGCTGGCTGACGCATATTGTTTTTCGTATTCTTTGATTTCTTCTTCCAGCTCCTTTTTTATCCGGTCTGCCTCTTCCTGGCTTCCATAATCCTCCAGAAGTTTATCCTGATCACTTATGCGTTCTTTCAGTTGGAGAATCCTGTCTTCTATCTCTGTCTTACTTTTTTCTCCAGGTTCATATGCCGTTGCACCCTCAAACAGCACATCCGCCCACCGCTTTGCCTCTTCTTCCGTAATCAGATGCGGTTTTACTCTCACCACCGGTTTGTTTCCTTCCAGTCCCGTAACACTCGCATCCACAGATACCTCTATTTTTCCTCCATCTGCCTGAAACTGATCCGTATATTTTTCCGGTACTGATGCGTCACTGTCTTTCTTATTTTCTCCCTGAATCGCCTGTTCCAGTTTTCCCTCATTTTTATTAACCACAATGTCTTCTGTCGGGTTTTCGGCACAGCCGGTAAGCGCAAGGCAAATCGGGAACGCTAACCAAAATATATATTTATTTTTTTTCATATAGTCTCCAATTTATTATTAAACAAGCCACCAGTTTTTATCTTATTTGTTATTTAACCAACAGATTTCCAACCATACCAATAACATTGCCATGCTCCATTGTATGCATTTACCTGTCTCATGTTATAACCTTCTGAGAAATACGGAGCATTACCGGTAAAATTTTTATAACTGTTTGTTGTACCTGTAGAACGTAATGTGGATCTGAATTTGGTCCATGTATTTTTTCCGCATGCTCCATCAATATCCAGTCCAACTGCTCCCTGAAAAGCTTTTACTCCATTACAGGTTCCATTTCCATAACTGCCATCTACACCGCCAGCATTAATAATATACTTACGCGTTGATGTGCTGTAGTTTACTAACATTGTCTGGATGCCTCTTACATAGGATGCATAATAACCAGACTTTGACTGTGTCGGAAAATTCTGCATTTCCTGTGCACTTGCCGGTACAACACTTATAAGTAACATAACTCCTGCTGCCATAATCGTCAATAGTTTTTTTATTTTGTTTTTCATATAGTACCTCCTTCTCAGCTGGTGGCTTGTTTAATTTCTATAGATTGTATTTAATTTACATTGTCATTATATTAATACAATATATTTTTGTCAATACTTTTTAATTGACTGAATTGCTTTTTTGGTATATATTATATTTACAATTTGATAAAGGAGTGATTCTATTTGTTATTTAAGAAAAAAGGAATTCCAAAACTGACTTCCCGTGAAGTTGATATTATGAACATCCTCTGGGAAAATGAAAAACCATTAATTGCTTCTGAAATAGCAGATGCCAGACCTGACCTTACGATTAATACTGTTCAGGCAGTTCTGCGAAAGCTTCTGAAATATCAGTTAATTGAGGTTGCGGATATCGTATACAGCGGTACGGTTTTATCCCGTTCGTACCGCCCGACGATTACCTCTGAAGAATTCGCTGTTCTTGAGGTAACTTCTGATTATCTGGCATTCGAGAAAACGCTTTCAAAGCCGTTACTGGTCTCTGCGCTTTTGGACACGGAGGAAGATCCTGTCAAAGCACGGGAAACGATTGATGAATTGCAGAAAATGTTAGATGAATACAAGAAGACTTTGGAAGAACAGGAGCCATAATTATGTTAGATTTCTCTATCTCCTCTGTAAACATGGCGATTTTGGTAAGTAATCTTTTTATCATTTTTCTGGTTCTTATTTTCCGAAATCGTAAGATTCTGTTTCGACTGGGGCTTCCTCTACTGGTTGGATTCGTGATTCTTATTTGTGTTCGCATGATATTTCCAGTCGAACTATTGCCGATCTCCCACAATGTATATCTTCCAGATTTACTGACTACCATTGTAGGTGAAACACGCCGTACACGTTTTCTTCATGATACGGTATCGTGGTGGAATATTTTGGAGCTTGTATGGATATGTGGCATACTATATTCCTCACTAAAATACTTTAATCGAAATCATGCTTTTCGAAAGTATGTAAAAAAGCATGCTAGTGCTTTATCTGAATCCAGTATACAAATGCGTGTTTTCACTCAAATCAAGTTAGAAACCACCAAAAAAGGCATTCAAAAAATGCAATTACTGGCTCTTCCGCTTCTTAAAAGTCCTATAATCTACGGTCTTTGGAAGCCATTTATTCTCATTCCAAACACTTTGGAACTATCAGAAACAGAATGGCGTTATGTTTTATTACATGAAGTCAATCATTATCGTCATAAAGATCTATATATAAAATTTTTATTACATATCATCTGCATAATTTACTGGTGGAATCCATTTTGTCGATTTTTAAAGAATGACACAGATACGATATTAGAAATGCGGATTGATCAGACATTGGCTGATACTCCTGCACATAAAGTGGAATATCTTTCTTGTCTTTTAAAAACAGCTTCTTATCAAATAGAAAATCCTGTATCCATACCAGATTTTTCTATTAACTTTTGTGATTCAGTTCTTGTTCAACGTTTTGACTCAATCACAAAAAATAATAAAAGACAAGACTCCTATACATTTAAAATAACTTTTTTGTTTTTTGCAATCTTCTTATATTTAGGATCTTATTTTATAACTTTTGAAAGTAACTATTTTCCAGCAGATTTATTTACTGATGATATTATTATTCCCACCGAAGATAATTGCTTCGTTATAGAATGTCCCGATGGTCAATATGATTTTTATCTATATGGCAAATACATAGAAACATTACCAGACAAGGAGCATTGCATTATCGGTATTACTACTTACAAAAACATTCAGGAGGCACGAAAACATGAAAAAATTATTTCTGAAAAATAGTCATCTACTTTTGACTTGCTTATTTGTCTTTTTTATATTTGCTTTGGAAAGTCCTAGCATTTCAGTTGATTCTCCATTAGCCAATTCAACTTTAACTACTTACCAATCCCAATGTACTGTTCGAAACACTAATGTTGTTTGGGTATATAAAACAGTTAATGGGAAAACATATAAACGACTCTACAATATAGAAACCGGTCATTGGATTGGAAACTGGATTCCAGCCTGACGCAAACAGGGTCTGCCGCACCATATCAGTGCGACAGACCCTTCCTTATTGTCATACCTTATCTTTTCATTTATACATACTCATATAATCCCCATGCGCCTCGATCAGTTCGTCGCACATTGTCTTGATATCATCGATATTCAGCTCTGCTGCGGTATGTGGTTCGAGCATGGCTGCCCCTTTACTTTTTCACAATCCATTTTCCACTTCTATTGGATCCTTGCCTTTCAACGAATCCATCCTCTCGCAGATCTTTTATTATTTTCTGGACCTGTTTTCTTGTAAGATCGAATTCTTCCATAAGTCTAACCTGCGTTATCGCCGAATCTTCTTTCATTCTTTGTAAAATATCCCATTTCTTTTCGGCTCCTTTTTTTGGCTCCTTTTTGGCTCCTTTTTGTTCACACTCTTTCTTTTCCTCTCTCAAAAATGCTTCATGCACAAATAATCTTGAGATAAAATAACTGTGATCATCATCTGTTTCAAACTCAGGTTTCGGCGATCCATTTTCTTCAAGTGCTCTAAGAATCTTGCCAAATCCAGTATTTCGTCCTTCTGTCAAATGTAATTCTTTCAGAATTTCTCCAATACGCCGGTTTCTATATCTGCGATTTGATACCTTATATCGTTTTAAGCCTTCCTTTGTAACCGAACGATCCGGTCCTGGAAAACTTACAATTTCAATCATTTCCTTTTCAACCCTTACTTCTATCGGTTCCCGGATATCATACGCACGGTGATAAACTGCATTTGCAAGCGCTTCCTCCAATGCTGCATATGGATAATTGTATACCCAATCCGCTTCTGTTTTATCCGCACTCTTAACAATTTTCTTTGTTACAATTGAATTTTTTATAAATTGCAATGCTTCTCTAAGCTGCTGATGAATTGGTCCTTTAAATGTATTTTCAATAATATTATCTCCACCCAAACACTCCGCCTGATCAATTATTGATATACTATACAAAAAACTCCCGCCACTTCCCTTTGAAAGGAAATGACGGGAGTATCATATTTATTCTACCTTTTTATTTATACATACTCACATAATCACCATGCGCCTCGATCAGTTCGTCGCACATTGCCTTGATATCATCGATATTCAACTCTGCTGCGGTATGCTTCATTTTACTTCTTTAAGATAAAACTCCACCGCTTTGAAATCCCCTGTCTGGCGCGGGAAGTTCAGGCCACCGTGCATCAGGGCGCGGCCGCTTCTTACCAGTTCGCCGTTTACTTCGTACATGGCGTCCGCTTTCAGCCCTCTTACCGGGATGTGAATGGACGGGCCGCTTGGCTGTGCCAGGATCTGCATGCCGTGTACCAGAGCTTCGCTCTGATCCTGAGATACGAACTCCCAGGCTGCGTACAGACGGTTTTCCATCGGGTTGGTCAGGCGGTAGTATTCGCCTTCATGAGTCAGGTTGTAGTATTTCTTAAAGGTTTTGATCTGTTCTTTGACCTCTTCTTTTTCCCCGTCGCTTAACAGGTTTAGATCCAGTTCGTATCCGAAACTTCCTGCCATGGCTACGGTTCCTCTGGTTTCTACCGGAGTGATACGACCGGTCTGGTGGTTCGGAACAGCGGATACGTGGGAGCCGACTGTTGAGATCGGATAGCAGAAGGATGTTCCGTACTGGACACTGAGACGTTCTACTGCATCGGTATCATCACTGCACCAGATCTGTGGGGAATAATACAGCATACCAAGGTCAAAACGTCCACCGCCGCCGCTGCAGCCCTCCAGTAACAGATCCGGATAACGGCTCACCAGACGTTCCAGCAGATCATACAGACCCAGCATATAGCGATGGCTTGCCTCTCCCTGGCGTTCTTTTGGTAAAACGGCACTGTACACATCACTGATGTGACGGTTCATATCCCATTTGACATATTCGATATTGGCACTGTCGAGGATCGCCGTCATGCGTTCGTACAGATAATCCCGGACATCTTCTCTTCCCATATCCAGGATCAGCTGGTAACGGCTTCTGTTCGGCTGTCTTCCCGGAATCTGGATCGCCCAGTCCGGATGTGCGCGGTAGAGATCACTGTCCTCGGAGATGCATTCCGGCTCAAACCAGAGACCGAACTTCATGCCCATGGCATTGATTCCGTCTGCGATCGGTTTCAGACCGCCTTCCAGCTTGTCGGTGTTGACATACCAGTCACCCAGTCCGCTGACATCTCCCTCACGTTTTCCAAACCAGCCGTCGTCGAGAACCAGCATCTCCACGCCAAGTTCGGATGCGCCTTTTGCAATGTTCAGGATCTTTTCTTTATCAAAATCAAAGTAGGTTGCTTCCCAGTTGTTGATCAGCACCGGACGTCTCTCGTGTTTGTATTTGCCACGGCACAGATGTTCCCGGAAGGTATGATGGAAGTTGGAACTCATCTTTTCAAATCCTTCGCTGCTGTAGGTCATAACAGCTTCCGGTGTCCAGAACTCTGCTCCTGCTTCCAGTGTCCAGGCAAATCTCTGGCTGTTGATGCCGGCAGTCAGTCTGGTCTGTCCCATCTGGTCTTTTTCTGCTTCGATCGAGAAGTTTCCACTGTAAACCAGTGCTGTTCCATAACATGATCCCGCTTCTTCGGTGGTATCTTTGCTGCACAAGATGGCAAATGGATTATGCTGGTGGCTGGATGCTCCTCTGACACTTTCCACGGTCATCTTTCCGCGCATCAGCGGTACCCGTTCCATCTGGCGTTCCAGATTGTGTCTTCCGTGAAAATGCATCAGTTCCCAGTCACCGCTCATCAGATCCAGATTCATGGAAGCAGCTTTTGTCAGCACGATCGCATCGGTTCCCTGATTTACGAATTTTACGCAACGGGTAATGATATCTCTTTCTTCCCACACACTGTAGTATAAAAATGCATGCAGTCCGGTTACTTTATCTGCCAGTTCCACGATCAGGGTATCGGCATCTTTTTCTTCTCCGTACAGTGCCGGCATTCCCGGGATCGCATATTTGCCCTTTTCGATGGTATATCCTGCATAACGCCAGTCTGCGGCATCGCTTCCGTCCGCGTTGATCACGCTCACACTGTTGATCCGGTAATCGCCGACGCCGTTGGTGGAGTATTCCTGTGGTCTGGAATCGAGAGAATAGTCTCTCTCATTTCCTGCCTCGTAAGGGTTTCCGGAAAATCCCCGATCCTGATAGTCTAAAAGATAGCTCATATCTTCCTGACCGATATTTTCTCCATAGTACAGGTGATTCAGCACCAGATATTTGTCTGCCATCATCTGATAACTTGTATTGTTTGTTGACAACGTAAAAAGTTTTTTCTGTTCGTCTATATAAATTGCCATGTTCGTCCTCCTTTTTATCGCTCTGTCTGCATCACAGTTTATTGTTTTTACATCACTGTTTTTTACATCACTGATTTTCACATTCACCGTTATGTTTTGCAGTCTGTTTTCTATTCACAGACTATACTCAGTATACCATGCTGCGAAACTGAAAAATATAGGATTTGTTTCCTGTAATTGTGGATTCGTTGCGTGCTGTATCAATTTTGGAGATTTTCATGTACGCTGTTATCCGTGTTTTTTCTGCATTTTTCTTTTTCGGACGGTTCTTCTCTCTGTTATCCGTTTTGTTCCTGTGCCCGTTCACATTCTCTTTTCAGGAGCTCATGCCATTCCGGTTTTTCTTTTTTTAAGGATAACGGTTTCCCTTCCCTGTTCAGAAAGCAGTGACTGGTCTGTCCGCTGCAACGCAGGGTTCCGTCTTTTTTATCCCTGATATGATATCCCAGAAAGATTTTTACGCCATTATATTTTTTCACTGTCACCTCAATAGATACTTCTTCCCCGTACCGTGTCATGGAGTGATAGGCTGCCTCCACCGTCAGTACCGGGCTGATCACACCTGCGGCTTCCATTTTGTCATAATCCATGCCGAGATATGCCAGATAATCGCTCCGGCTTTCCTCGAACCAGCGGATATAGTTGGAATGATGCACGCATCCCATCTGATCGGTTTCATAATACTGCACCCGATGGTTATAACCCGGGTATTGTTCTGTCCTTTCCATCTGTGTCTCTTCCCTTTCTGTCCCATACATTTCTGTTCTGTCGTTTTTCTCCACATTTTTGCGATTTCAATTTTAAAATGCACCATCGCAAATCGTTTTCTCTCACTTCAACATTTTTATTTTCAAAAGGATTCTTCTTTTTTCAGTTTCTGATAGATCCGTCCTACCGGAAGTCCCACCACATTGTTATAATCTCCTTGGATTTTTTCTACAAACCGCGCACAAAGTCCCTGGATCCCGTAGGCTCCTGCTTTGTCCATCGGCTCTTTCGTGCTGACATACCATGCAATCTCTTCTTCTGTCATCGGGTACATGGATACTTTTGTCTCTTCCGCAAAGGTTGTCTGTTTTCCTTCCTCCAGCAGCGTCACACCGGTATATACACTGTGAGTCTGCCCCTGCAGCATGCGTAACATACGGATCGCATCTGCCTCATCTTTTGGCTTTCCGAGAATCTTCCCGTCATAAACCACAATCGTATCCGCCCCGATCACCAGCCAGTTCTCCGGTAACTGTGGCTCCAGCTCTTCCTTCACCGCAGCTGCTTTCTGTGTCGATAACGATTTTACCACTTCCACAGGATCTGTGCTTGTGATAATTTCCTCACCGTCTGCCGGATGCACTTCGAATTCTAATCCGATCTGTGTTAAAAGTTCTCTTCGTCTTGGGGACTGGGATGCGAGTATAATATTTTTCATAATTCTCCGTTTTCTCCCTTCTGCCGTTCCTGTGCAATTACAATTCCGCGACAGTATTTTCTTCTATTATTATGCCATATTCTCTCTTTTTTGTGAATCGTTTTTCATTCAGACAATACAGTAACGAGATAAAATACGCTTCGCGAATTTCACTCATTATCGCAGCAGTCGTCAAGGTCTTGTGCAAGCACAGACTTTGACTCGTTGCTCACGTAAAAAAACTGCCGTCCGAAACACTTCTTTTCATGTTCCGGACGACAGCCATATTCTGTGAAAGTAAGCAGAACGATAAGCCGGGTTATGTCTTGAATGGTCATCTATCTAATCCTGCTGTTGCCAGCAGGCTTCAGCGACCTACCTAAAAACGTGACGGGCAGCCACATAGTTTTTTGTTCGGTCTTGCTTCGGATGGGGTTTACATGTGCCCTCTCTGTCACCAGACAGGCGGTAGTCTCTTACACTGCCTTTCCACCCTTACCAGGCGAACCTGGCGGTTTATTTCTGTTGCACTGGCCTTGGAGTCACCTCCACCGGACGTTATCCGGCATCCTGCCCTTTGAAGCCCGGACTTTCCTCACCTGACCCCTTTCGGTTCTGTCAGCCGCGACCATTTATTCTACTTACCGAATCAGTCTACCACAGGAAAAACTTTTCGTCAAATACATTTTCTATTGTATTATTTGTATCGTGTAGTATAATACAAAATACAAGGAGGTGTTTTCATGATCATAAAAATCAATACACTCTCGCAGATTCCCCTGTATCTGCAGCTTCGCAACCAGATTGTAAAAGGCATCGGCAAAGGGGAACTGACCGAGGGTGAGTCCCTTCCCACCGTGCGGCAGATGGCTGCCGATCTTGGTATCAATACCATGACAGTGAGCAAAGCCTACCAGCTTTTGAAAAATGAAGGTTTTCTCTATACTGACCGCCGTCTGGGAAGTATCGTTCATATTCCGGAAAACGAGGAACCTTCTTCTCTTTTTCAGGAAAAACTGGAGGACGAACTGGAACTTTTAAGTGCGGAAGCCAGGATCCGCGGAATGAACCTGGAAGATTTTCTCAGTCTTTGCAGCAAAGTATTTGTGGAAATGGAGGTGGCTGTGGAATGATGCTCTTTTGGATTCTTGCGATTACCGATCTGATCATGGTCGGCATTACCTGGGCGGTTTATGGAAGTTCGGCAACGTATCGGGACGGGATGCTCCTTGGCGTTCATCTGCCGGAGTCTGCTGCATCCCTCCCGCCTGTAGTTCAGCTGACTGACAGCTACAAAAAACGTATCCGACAGTTTTATCTGCTGCATCTGTTTTTGGGTGTTGCAGTTGCCGCTCCTTTTTTCTGGCGGACTTCTGTGGCTATGATCCTCTGGTGTATCTGGCTTTGTGTGTTTTTGATCCGTGCAGTCTCTTTGCTGTACAGTGCCCACCGTCAACTGTATCTTCTGAAGCAGGATCTGAAACTATGCAATAGGGCAGAAGAATCTTTCACAGCAGCTGTTGATACTCACACTGCCACACAGACAGGAAAGGCAAAACTCCCTCTGTACTGGCATCTGCTTCCGCTGGTGATGGTTTTTATTCCGTTGTTTTTCTCCTCTGTCCGTAACTATATCCACGCCGATACTACCGGCTTACTCTTTCTGGTTACCTGGATTGCCGTCTGGCTGCTTTTTCTTCTGATCGCATGGTGCTATTCGAAAACCGGTAACCGAATCTACAGTGCCCATACGGAGATTAATCTTGCTATCAACATGCAGGAACATCGTTCCTGGTCCTGGATGTTTTTCTTCTACAGCCTGTGCAACAGCCTGGCCTTTATCAGTGAACTGATTTTCCTGGCAAACGATCTGGAATGGTACTGGTGGTCGCATCTGCTCTTTTTTATCTTCCAGACGATTCCGATCGTTACCATTTTCGTGATCTACTTCCGTGTAAAGAAGAAAAAGGCACAGATTCTTGCAGCAGACGATGCACCAATATACGTGGATGACGATTATTACTGGAGAAACGGCTGGTATAACAATCCCGTCGATCCCCGGCTTATAGTTCCCGACCGTTTCTGCGGGACGAACTTTACTACCAATATGGGAAGACCTGCAGGAAAGATTCTCACCGCCGGTCTGGCAGTTGTAGTTGCCGGACTGCTGATTTGGATGTGCGGACTGTTCTTACGTATGGATTTTGTTCCGGTGCAGATGTCCATAGATGGTACACAAGTTTCCATCACTTCCGGTTACACCGACACTTCTTTCTCTACAGACGAGATCCTGGATCTGCAGCTTCTGGACAGCCTGCCGGACGATTCCTTCGTCCGCTCCAACGGATCCGCTGACGGGCATCAGCTGCTCGGTGTGTTTAGAGGAAAGAAAACCGGTCCGTGCAGAATGTATGTAGAGCTGGATGAATCCCCGGTTCTTTCCATTCAGACCGATGAATACACGGTATTTCTTACGGCTCCGACAAAAATACAGGCAGAAAACTGGTATCAGGAGCTGAAAGATCATATGTTTGATAACTGACAACCAAACAAAACACAAAAGGAGTTTTCAATAACATACAAACGTTTTTTGAAAACTCCTTTTTATCACTTTTTATTCTTTTTTCTTTCCGTTGGAATCGTAAATCAGTTCTTTGTATTTTTCCACAAGTTCTTCGTACTGTTCCTCCGATTCTACGAATTTCTGAACCTGATGGTGCGCTTTCTTATGTTTTTCGGCGCGTGGTTTTGCTTCCAGAATGGTATAGGTATCTTCCTCTACCTGCAACGCATTTTCTATGGCTCTGGTCAGACCATTACAGCTGTATGTCGCGCCCGAAACAGCATCGGTATCCAGCGGTTTATTTTCCAGCACTTCTGTGATCACTGCCGGTGCCACATGGAAAAGATATTCCTCATTGTCATAATAAGATAGAATTCTGATTTTTTCTGCTTTCTGATCTTTTACCGTAACTTCTACTTTGATTTCTCCGCGAAAGCCATTGGCTGTTCCCTCATAGTTACCGTCTTTCAGCCGGATCTGACTCGTGACATCTGTCCCGTTTTCTGTTTTTTCCGGATAAATCGCCTGATCTACAGCTTTCAGGAGTCCTTTGCTGCTGTAGGTCGCACCGGAAACCGTATCCACCTCTGTTGATTGTTCTTTCAGCACTTTCGGAATCAGCTCTCTGATAACGCTCTGCATATAAGTAGCATCATCTTCATAATCCTGCACCTGCACATCAGAAATATTTCCATTTTTAATAGTGACCGTCACATCGATCTTACCACGGAATCCATTACCGGTTCCTGTATACGTTCCATCTGTATACGACCCTTTCTCTGTCACTTTTACATCTGCTGTTACGCTTGCCGTTTCATTTCCCGTTGCTTTTAACAGATACAGATTCATGCAGGAAAAGACAAGTATTGTCACCGCAAGACCCCAGCGGTTACTTTTCTGCTGTTTGCACTGATACGGACAGATTGAACAATCTCCGCTGTTTTTGCAGCTTCGCTTTCTTCTGTCCAAAGAGAAAAAGGAAAGCAGTGTATAAATTGCTCCCATCGGACACAGATATCTGCAAAACGCTCTGAAAAATACTGCCGATATGACCAGAACAATGATACAGATCCAGACACCTGCAGAAATCAGATTCTCTTTGCTGAAATTTCCTCTCAGCAGGGACAGCAGACTGGCAAATCCCTTCCAGGGGCTGATGACATCCAGCAGATTTTTCTTCCAGACAGCACTCACTGCCACAATCACCAGAACAGGATATTTCAGTTTGGAAAGAATTTTGTCTGTTTTCACCGAAAGCATACGTTTCTTACGGTATTTTGTCTGTTTTCGTATCAGGTTTCCCAAATCATAACTCAGATCCTGTGCCGCACCAAAACTACAGATATATCCGCAGTAATACCGTCCGAAAACCGCTGTTGTTACAACAGTTTCCAGCAGCAGAAGAACCGGTTCCCGCGCATAAGTAAAATCCATCACCGAAACTGCATGGATCAGCTTTTTTACCGCATACAGACTGGCAGCAAAAGACTCCGGTATCCACAGAAAAAACAGAATCTGGATTACAATTTTTATAACCTTAGAATATTGTTTTTTCATCATCGGATAAAGTTTGTCTGATTTCCTCTCTCTGTCTCCGGAAGTGACACACCTGCTACTTTTCCGGCTTCAAAACATTTCATCATCCAGGCCAGGTTCTTTGCCAGATTCCGCATGGTCTGCATTCCCTCTGCATCCATCTTCACTTCTCCCGGTTCACAGCCGTGTACCATGTTCCAGTAAGTAGAGCCGGCTACCGGCATCTGGCAGATGCCATAATATTTATTCAGTACATCGAAGGAAGCACTGCATCCACCGCGTCTTGCCACTGCTACAGAAGCCGCCGGTTTGAAGGCAAATGCTCTGCCGCTGCTGTAAAATACTCTGTCCAGAAATGACAGGATCCGTCCACTTGGATGTGCATAATAGACCGGTGTACCGAAGACAAATCCGTCCGCCTCTTTCGCCTTTGCCACGAATTCATTGACTTTGTCATCCGCAAACACACAGCCATTTTCATTACACTGTCCGCATCCGATACAGTCTCTCACCGGCTGACTGCCGATCTGAAAGATCTCATACTCGATGCCCTGTCTTTCCAGTTCCTTTCCTACTTCCAGAAGAGACTGGTATGTATTGCCTTCTTTTTTTGCGCTTCCGTTTAACATCAATACTTTCATACTTTCCACCCTTTCTTTTGAAAATGCCAGGGACAAAATCACTTTCACCCCTGACATTTTTTCATATATCTTTTATAAATATATATTTTTCGCACATTATTTTACACATCAAAACAGCTGCCGCCCACAAATTCCCTCAGGATAGAGTTCTTCGGGATATCCTCACTGGGGATCCCCACAAAATAATCCAGAAATTTTAACAGCCGCTTCGCTTCCTGATACTCCGGTTCGTCCGGACCGATCTGGAAGAGTACCGGCTCCGCGTACAGTTTCAGCACTGCCAGTTCATACAGAAGTGCCGAGTTAAACATTGCATCTGCCTGTTCCTGATAGGGGAAGATATTTTCATCCTCTCCACGGCGAACCGACGGCCACATCGCAATCGTTGCTTTCGCACTCGTTCCGCGGGTTCGGTTATCCCGGACAATCCGGCGAATCAATCGTCCGTCCGTCGTCGGAATCCGGTTGTGTTCGTCAATATTTAACTGCGTCAGCGCACTGATATAGATCTTGAATTTGCTCTCCGTCGGAAGCGAATAGCTCAGCCGGTCGTTCAGTCCGTGGATTCCCTCGATCACCAGAATATCGTTCGGCTGCATCTGCAGGAAATCGCCTTTGTACTCCCGTTTTCCCAGTTTGAAATTAAAGCGCGGCAGTTCCACCCGCTCACCCTTGAGCAGCGCATTCATATCACGGTTGAAAAGTTCTACATCGATGGCTTCGAGACATTCATAATTGTAGTCCCCGTTTTCATCCCGCGGCGTATCTTCCCGGTTCACAAAATAATTATCCACCGCGATCGGATGCGGTTTCATCCCGTGAGCCGCCAGCTGGATTGACAGGCGATGAGAAAATGTGGTTTTTCCTGAAGAGGACGGTCCGGCGATCATAACGAATTTTACACCGCCACGCTCGATGATCTGCTCTGCGATCTTTGAGATTCTTCCCTCCTGCAGGGCTTCCGAGATCAGCAGCAGTTCCTGCATTTTTCCTTTCGAGATCTTCTCGTTCAGTTCCCCTACCACGGAAACTCCCATCATCTCGCCCCATTTTTCCGCTTCTTTCTGCACCTGAAAAATCTTCGGTGACGGCGTAAACGGCGGCAGTTTTTCCGGTTCTTTCCGGGTCGGCATCTGCATCACAAAGCCCTCGTCATACGGATACAATTTGAAATATTTCAGATATCCGGTATGCCATACCATATACCCGTAAAAATAATCCTCAAATTCCTCCAGATTATAGATATTTACCCGGGAACTTCTCCGGTAACGAAACAGTTTTTCTTTGTCATACATACCATATTTGTGAAAGAGATCAATCGCAGAAGCCGTAGACACACTCCGTTTCATCACCGGCGCACGTTTTTTCACCAGTTCGTGCATATACGCTTCCACCCGATTCAGAAACGGCTGATCGATCGTCACATCTCCGTCGATCGTATAATAAAATCCCTCTCCCACCGTAAAATGCAGGACGATTTTTCTGATTTTCTCATGTCCTGCCACATGATAAATCGCCTTTAACAGCAGCAGATTCATACTTCTTTTGTAGGTTTTATGCCCGATACTGTCTGCCACCGTCACTAGTGAGATCTGACAGTCCCGGTGTATCTTTTTGTGAAGTTCGCGAAGCTTTCCATCCACCGTCACCAGTACAACCGGATACTTACAGTCCTGGTCAAAATCCTTGACAATTTCTCCATAAGGCGTTCCATCCGGATATTCCTTCTGTCTGGTACCGACTGTTACTTTACACATCTTAAGTCCCATCTTCACCACTCCTTTCATCTGCCGCTACACCACCTCGTACGGATGATGTACTCTGGCGGAGCCAACTTCAAGTTCCGGAAACATTGCTTCCAATTCCTGTTTCATATATGCGATAAATCCATATTCTGTTCCATAATGACCGGCATCGATCACAGCGATTCCCTGTGCTACCGCATCGATTGCGGAATGATAGTCCACATCTCCGGTGACGATCACATCCGCGCCCTTGGCGATCGCGCCACGGATCATACTTTTTCCGGATCCGCTGCTGACTGCCACACGACAGACGCTTTTTGCCGGATCCCCGTACATCCGTACATCCGGAATCTCAAAGTCATTTCTTACTTTTTCGGCAAATGTTTTCAGATCCATCGGTGCATCCAGCACACCCACTTTTCCGATCCCTTCCCCGGGAGCGGTCTCTTCGAGTACTTCACATTCCGCAAGCCCCAGACATTCCTGGTTCAGCTGTGCCATACCCTTCACATCAAAGTTTGTATGCATCGCATAATAACACAGATCCGCCTGGATCATCGTGATCAGTCTGCGACCGATAAAATCTGCACTTGTCACCTTCTTTACCGGAGAAAACAACATCGGATGATGCGTGATCAGAAGATCCGCACCGAATTCCAGTGCCTGTGCAATCGTCTCCTCCGTGGCATCCAGCGCCGTGAAAACCTTTTTGATCTCCTTGTCTTCTCTTCCCACCAGAAGTCCTACGTTATCCCATTCCAGTGCATAGGAAGGATTCCACCGTTCTTCCAGTTTTTCCATGATTTCTTTACAGGTCATCGTTCATACACCTCCAGTGCCTGCCCGATCAGCCGGAGTTCATCTTCCAGCTCTTTTTGCCGTGCGGTGATCTTTTCTGCTTTTTTCCCGTCTGCTGCAAGTTTTTCCTGTATTTTTTTACAGGTTTTCTCTTTTTCTTTCAGATATTCCTGTAATACCGGATGTTTCTCTTCCAGCAGATACTTTCCATACTGTAACTCCACATCCTGCCACAGCGGCATTTCCCCATGTACTGCCCGCATGGCGGGATAATATTTTCCGTCCTCGAACACCATCTCTTCTCCGGTGATCGCATAGCCGTGGGTCAGAAGGTACAACCGCACTTTGTCGATCTCCGACTGGGGCTGTAAGATCAGTTCCTGTACGGAAGAAAGTACATCTTTCCCCGCTTCCAGGATCTTTATCGTCAGCGCCCCGCCCATACCGGCAATCAGGACAGAATCCGCCTCCCCAGGGCACAGAGCCTGTACACCATCGGAGAGGCGGGTATGTATATCTGTTTCCAGATCAAATTGTCGTATATGCTCTTTTGCACGCTCGAGCGGTCCCGGATTGATATCCATCGCCAGCGCCGACGGGATCACGCCTTCGAGACGCAGAGCGATCGGAATATATCCGTGATCCGTTCCCACATCTGCCAGCCGGTTCCCCGGTGTCACAAAAGAAGCATTCATCCGAAGTCTTCTGGATAATTCCATTAATCCAGGTAATCCTTCAGCTTTCTGCTGCGACTGGGGTGACGCAGTTTTCTTAACGCTTTCGCTTCGATCTGACGGATACGTTCTCTTGTGACATTGAATTCTTTTCCTACTTCTTCCAGCGTTCTGGCTCTTCCATCATCCAGACCAAAACGCAGGCGAAGTACTTTCTGTTCTCTCTCGGTCAGCGTGCTCAGCACCTCTACCAGCTGTTCTTTTAACAGGGTAAATGCTGCCGCATCTGCCGGTACCGGAACATTATCATCCTGGATAAAATCTCCCAGGTGGCTGTCTTCCTCTTCACCGATCGGGGTTTCCAGAGATACCGGTTCCTGAGAGATCTTCAAGATCTCACGGACTCTCTCTACCGGCATGTTCATCTCTTCTGCGATCTCTTCCGGCGTAGGTTCACGGCCTAACTCCTGCAATAACTGTCTGGACACACGGATCAGTTTGTTGATGGTTTCTACCATATGCACCGGAATACGGATCGTTCTCGCCTGATCGGCGATCGCACGGGTGATTGCCTGACGGATCCACCAGGTTGCATAGGTACTGAACTTGTATCCTTTGGTGTAATCGAATTTTTCTACTGCTTTGATCAACCCCAAGTTACCTTCCTGAATCAGATCCAGGAACAGCATGCCACGTCCCACATAACGTTTTGCGATGCTGACTACCAGACGAAGGTTGGCTTCTGCCAGACGTTTTTTCGCTGCCTGATCTCCGTTTTCCATTCGTTTTGCCAGCTCGATCTCTTCTTCTGCACTCAGAAGCGGTACTTTACCGATTTCTTTCAGGTACATACGGACCGGATCTTCGATGCTAACACCTTCCGGCACGGAAAGGTCAATATTTTCCAGATCCACTTCCTCTTCTTCCATATGCATGTCTTCGTTATCCAGCAGTGCGTCATCTTCGGTTACCCGGAGTACATCCACACCGTTGGATTCCAGATATTCAAAGATCAGATCCATCTGCTCGTTGTTCAGGGTGATTCCTTTGAAGAAATCATTGATTTCCTGATACTCCAGCACATTTTTCTTCTTCTTGCCTAATTCCACAAGGTTTTTCAACTGTTCTGCAAATTGGGCTTTATCCATTTCCATCTGTTTTTCCATCCTTCCATATATTGTTTATATTTTATCCTTAACGAAAAGAAATATGCAAATGCAGCTTTCCGGCTTTCAGTTCTTCCAGCTCTTTTTTCGCCTGCATCAGCTGCATCAGCCCCTGCATGTCCGTAGGTACCAGATGCTCCGTGCGGTGCGCGATACTGTCTTCCTTCATTCTGCATATCACATCCAGTAATGCCTGCTCCCTCTCCTGTTCCGAATCCAGCGGTATCGTGGCGTTAAATACAGCTGCCACCTCGGTCTGTTCTTCGCTGTCCGTAAACTGGTTCAGAAGTCTTGCCGGGTTCGGTTCCCCCTGCCGGTACTGTTCATACAACAGTTCGGCAACCTGATGATAGAGGGGTCTGGTAAAATCATCCGGTCCGATATACCGGCTCACCTCCCCGAAAATCTCCGGATAAGATGTCAGCCAGGTAAGCATCAGTTTCTGGGATACCTCGTATCCGTTCTGCTTTTCTTTATTACGGTTCTGACCCGATTTTGGTTTGACGGTCTCTGTCATTCCTGCACCTTTCATCGCCAGCCGGTTGACCATTTTTCTGAGTTCCTCCGGCTCCACCTGATAGGTTCGGGCAATGGTTTTGATATAACTGCTCCGTTCCAGCTCATCCTCAAAACGCAGCAGCCGTTTTGCCGTCTCTTTGAAAAAGTCCGTTCTGCCCTGCGGGTCTTCCATATCGTACTGACCCTCCAGTGCTTTCAGTTCATACATAAAGCTGTTCATTCCATGATCCAGCCGCTCCTGAAACGCTTCTTTTCCCATGTTTTTGATAAATTCATCCGGATCCTTGTAAGGTCTCAGATTGATCACCTTTGTGGAAAGTCCGGCAGTCTTTAACATCGGAATCGCCCGAAGTGCCGCTTTCACACCCGCCTCGTCACTGTCATAGATGATCAGGACTTCATCAGTATACCGTTTCAGAAGACTCGCCTGCTGGGAGGTCAGCGCCGTTCCCAGAGACGCCACTGCATTGTTAAATCCTGCCTGGTGCATGGAGATCACATCCATGTAACCCTCGCAGATGATCAGGTTTTTCTTTCTCGATGAACGCGCCATATTCAGTCCGTACAGGTTCCGGCTCTTGTCAAAGATCTTCGTCTCCGGGGAGTTCAGGTATTTGGGCTTCGCATCCCCCATAACCCTGCCGCCAAATCCGATCACGCGGTTGTTTACATCCATAATCGGATAGATCACACGGTTCCAGAACTTATCGTACATGCCACGTTTTTCATCCACATTAAACAGTCCTGACTGTCTCAGCAGATCATCGGAATATCCTTTTCCCTTCAGATAGCGGTACAGGTTGTTGCTGAACTTATCAGAATACCCGAGACCGAACTTATTGATTGTCTCATCGCTGAGTTCTCTGCCTTTCAGGTACGCCATCCCCTGTTCCCCGACTTTCTGACGCAGCTGATAGTAATAAAACTTCGCCGCTTCTTTATTAATCTGAAGAAGTGCTGATTTCAGATCCGCCTGTTCTTTTGCTTCTTTGGAATATTCCAGCTTCGGAAGTTCCACTCCTGCGCGGTCCGCCAGCATCTCCAGTGCTTCCGGGAATGTAAAATTCTCATATTCCATCAGAAAGGTAAATACATTACCACCTGCTCCGCATCCAAAGCAGTAATACATCTGTTTTCCGGGACTTACGGAAAATGACGGTGATTTTTCATTATGAAAGGGACAAAGTCCGAAATAAGAACTTCCTTTTCGCTGCAATTTCACATAGCCGGAAATCACATCTACAATATCGTTTTTCATTCGAATTTCTTCGATCAGATCATCCGAATAACGCATGTTTTCTCTCTCCTTTATCCACTGTTGTCATTTACCCACGTATATATATATTCCCCGTGCGGCGACAATATCCTTTTTTATTTGTCCGGCTTCTCTTTTTCTTCGACAAAATTCGCGTTTTTCGCTACTGTTTTGTCTTTTTATATAATTTCTTTTCTTTGGCAGATATCTGGTCTGATCAATATACCGCCCAGGCTGCTGGAATAAAGAGTTCTTTGAATTTTGCCATCGCATACTGATCCGTCATACCGGAAATATAATCGCATACCACACGTTCCTTACTCTCACCTTCTGCGATCAGCTTCTGATATTCTCCGGACATCTGCTCGGGGTGTTTGCTGTAGTACAGGTACATCTCCTGCAGCATGGTCTTTGCTTTTTCCTCTTCCTTTTTCGCTACCGGATTATTATAAACACTTCGAAACATCAGTGCCCGCAGTTCCCGCATTGCCTCTCCGATCTCCTGCGTCATTTCCACCTTATCTTTGCCGTAACTGTTTCGAATGGTATCATGAATCAATGTATTTAACCGTTCCTTACAGGAATCTCCCAGTGTCACCCGGATTGTAATCGGGATATCATCTTCCTGAAAAATCCCGGCTCTCTGTGCGTCGTCCATATCATGATGGATATAGGAAATCTTATCACACAGCCGCACCACCTGTCCTTCCAGCGTATGCGGTGTGCCGGATGTCCGGTGATTCAACATTCCATCCCGTACCTCCCAGGTCAGGTTCAGCCCTTCCCCATTCTTCTCCAGCCGATCCACCACCCGGACACTCTGCTTAAAATGAGCAAAGCCTTCCGGGCAGATCTCATTCAGCGCCGACTCACCCGCATGCCCGAACGGCGTATGTCCGAGATCATGTCCCAGCGCAATCGCCTCCACCAGATCCTCATTCAGTTCCAGTGCCTTCGCGATCGTCCGCGCCGTCTGCGACACCTCCAGCGTATGCGTCAGCCGGGTCCGATAATGATCCCCCTGCGCCGCCAGAAACACCTGCGTCTTATCCTTGAGCCTCCGAAACGCCTTCGAATGAATAATCCGATCCCGGTCTCTCTGATAAACCGTCCGGATATCACACTCCTCCTCCACACGCGCCCGTCCCTTCGACTCCCTGCTGTGCGAAGCATATGGACTCAGATACTGATACTCCCGTTCTTCTGCCCGTTCCCTGATATTCAAACACACCACCCCTTCCATTACAAAAAACGCCAAAAAGACATTTCTTTTTCACCTATTCTGTTAAATATATTCCACCCCTCTCCCGCAAAATCCTTTTTATTTTCCCATTTCTTCGCTGTATTCACTTAATTGTGTATACATTTATCGAAATTTATTTTTTATATAGAGACAAAAACTGCCACACTCACCCGAGTGTGACAGTTCCTTCTCTTTATTTCATCAAATGCACCTCCGCATAATTGCATCCCAGCGCCAGTGCTCTCTCATGATCATCCACATAGATATCAATATGATTCTCCTTCACTCCGCTGCCGCAATCCTGCGCCGTAAAAATATGTCCGTTGATAATAACCTTCGTTCCATAAGGAATCACCGAAGGATCCACCGCAATCGTTTCTCCTTCCGCAACTCTCGCTCCCGAAGCCGTAATTCCGGTTGCCTTTCCGCAGCACTTTGCACAGGCACAGTAATATGTCAGCTTAAAAAGCCCCAGATCCTGTCCGTACATCGCTTCTGTTGCATTGACCTCGCTGATATTCTTACTTCCTGCGATCACTTTCGTATCTTCAAAAAGTTCCAGTGCAAAACTCTCCTGCGTGGTATCTACCTTTACCGTCGCTACTTTTCCTCTCGTCTCAGAAGCCTGTACTATCTTGCCGTCACCCACATAGATACCGGCTGCACTTGCTTCCTCCCCGGATCCGTAACAGATTACATCGCCCGGTTTTGCCTGATCCACAGAAACCTTTCCCTGTTCCTGTACATTTCCATCTTTATCCGTAACATCATATCCGTACGCCTCATAAATCTGCTCGGCAAATTCCTTCGTGTCGATTCCCTCGCAAAGACTGGTTCCTTCTTTCTCCCAGACTGTTCCGAGGAACCCATTGGCGTAATCCACGATCGAATCACGGATTGCTCCGTCCGGAATTCCTGCTTTCATGGAAGTAATTGTATAATAAAGTGCCGGATTCTCCTTCGGATCTACCTGAGCAACTGCCAGTGTAAACTGATCCTCCCCGGTCTTTTTCACTTTTTTATTTACTTTCTTGCCGGTTTGCAGGTATTCTTTCTTTACAAATCCACGGACCTCTCCGGATTCCACATACACCCATTCTTCCGTCTCATCTGCCAGAATATAGCACAGATTTCCTTTTTTCATCGTTCCGACGATCTCACTGTCTGTGTTCTTATCCGCCCGGATATTCAGCTCATCACCTTTGCACAGTGCATAGCTTTTTTTTGCTTCGGTCTGCTGAATCGTCGCACGATAATAGGTGTACGCCTGATTTTCCGCCGGTGCGATCATCTCCACCGCATAAACCGGAGTCAGCAGTGCTTCATTCTTATCTCCGATTTTTTTCACCGCTTTTTTCTCTACAAAGCCACGGACATTTCCGGACTCCACATAGTACCAGCCTTCTTCTTTCTTTAAGATATAGCAGATACCGCCCTCTTTCAGACTTCCCACGCTCCGGGAATCCTCAGACATCTCTTCTTTGATCTCCAGATTTGCCTTCGCCTGTGCTGCTTTTTTGCTGGCTGATACCGTCCAGAAACGATAATCTTCTACGGTCACCGGCACTTCTACCGACTGTGGAAATGCGGTAATAACCGGTATATTTTCCGCTTCTGCCTCCTGCGCCGGATCTGCCGCTTCCGGTGTTGTGATTGCTTCCGGTGTCGCAGATGGCTGTGTGGTTGTCTCTGTCGGTGCCGGAGTTGGTGTTGTCACATCCGGTGTTGCCGATGGCGTTGGCGTCACTGTTGGCGTCGGTGTTTCCTCCGGTGTCGGTTCCGGCGTTGCAACCGGTGTAATCTGTGGCGAACCATCTGTCTGTATGATCACAAAACCGTTATTCAATACATATGTATATCCATCCGGTAAATGATATCCCGTTCTTGCCTCAAACTGTTCCGGGGTCTCCTGTAATTCTGCTGCCTCTGCCGTCTGTAAACTGGTTTCTCCCTCCTGTGCAGCCACAGCCGGCACTGCCATAGATACTGTCATCGTACATGCCATGGACAGTGCCAGCATGCGTTTCCATTTTTTTCTTATCACTTTCTGGTATTTCCTCCTGTTGCTCCTCGTCACGTATATTCCCCTGATTATCTATTATAATCCTTTATAGTTTTCCTGTCAAAATTGTAATGCTGGCATTATTGACAAATTTTATCCATAAAATTTATGCTAATCACCGAACTTTCTTCAATACAGTTCTGCAATCCGCGTAATGCCCACATAGATTTCCTGAATCTTATACCAGGTCGGATAATCGACAATTCCCGTCTGCCCCAGTCCAAACACGGACTGAAACTGCCGGACTGCCTCTTTTGTCCGCTCTCCGTAAATTCCGTCCACCGGTCCCTGCGGAACTTCCGTGTAAACTTCTCCGATCGTATTTAGCTGTTCCTGGATCTGTCTCACTTTCACACCGCTCGCCCCGATATCCAGATCATATCCCGGCCAGGATGCCGGAATCCCGGAGATTTCCTCCGCGGAATTGATGTACATGCTGTCCCCGTAATAGTTTCTGAGAATCTCGATCGCAGTATAGTTCTGATCTCCCAGATACTTACTTCCCCACTGACTCATCCACTGCGGACAGGTCACTCTCTGTCCATCGCAGTACTGCGTCAGGATCGGCTGCCGGACATTCGGACGGGACAGGTAATTTTCAAAAAGTTCATCCACAATGTTGGAGATACTGTCGAAAATGTTGCGGCCGTAGATCCATTTGTGATCGAAGGCGGTGGACGAAGTGATCGTAAAATCGTATCCTTTATTTCTATACCATTCGGTATACACGCGGTTCAGTGTAAACGACATGATCGCCAGGACATTTGCCTTGATCGTCTCTGCCGGCCAGGTTGCATAGATTTCGCTGCACGCCACATTTTTGATATAATCCCGGTATCTCACATAATAATTATTGGCGGTTGAATCTGACGGAGAGCCATCATGAACCACTACATATTCCGGGATTACCACACGGCTCAGTACGATTTCCCCGGACTCATTCACCGGTTTCACCTCTTCCTCCGGGATTTTTTCCGGATAATCACCAAACAACGTATGATCCGGGATCACCACATCTTCATAGGCACCGTCGCTGAGCGGTCGAAGTTCTATTTTCTGTCTGCTGATCTCACCGGACAGGATCTCACTTCCGGATACTTCCACCGGTTCGTATCCTTCTGCCTCCACATTCAGATTGTATTTCGAATACGGCTGTTCCACCGAAGGCTGCAGGCTGTACTCCACCGGCGGTGCTGCAAGTTCCAGCATTTCCGTCTGCCCGCTGCTGTTCGTCTGTACCTGTTCTAACGGCTGCCCCGGCGCTCCGGTATAACTGATACTGATTTTTGCTTCCCGGATGGGTCGGTTCTGAATCCGAGACACAATCTGGATCTGAAGCTGACCACGGTCGGATGCGGTCTGCATGGATTTTATAACAGGAGATGACATTTTGAGAGTTCCTCTCAATGATGACCGTTTTGGTTAATATATGCACACAAACCGTTTCTGTGACTGGCGGTGTGGCGATTGCGAAAGCGGTATACAAAAAGAACCACAGGTTCTGTTTTATACAAAACGTCCTCTGTGGTTCTCTGTGCTACTGTCTTTTACTGTTTTCTGTATCTTCTTTTGAAGATTACACCTGCAGCTACAGCCACAAGTGCAATTGCCATCATACACAGATACATCACTACATTCGATGTATCCCCTGTATTCACACCTTTGCTCTCCGTTGTGCTTCCAGCTGTATTTGCCGTATTACTTACTTTGTTTATTGTGCTGTTCGCTGTATCGCCAGTTGTCGGATTTTCCTGAACGGTATCTTGTCCTGCGCCGTTATTATCCGTGTTTCCGGATGTAGCGGTTCCACCGTTATTGTCCGTATTTCCCGGTGTATTGGTTCCGCCGTTTTCATCATCCTTGTTATCCGGGTTTTTGTCCGGCTCCTCCGGATTCTTATCTGGCTCTTCCGGAGTGATCGGTTTGTTATCATCCGGATCCGTAGCTTTCTTGACAATTTCAAACTTGTCTGCTCCATCCGGCTCCTGTGCTAACACATAGTTGCTGTTCATCTGTGCGGTATTGACATAGATGTCATAGAATCCCGGTTCTTCTCCTGCTTCACGTGTCAGCGTGATTCCCAGCTCGTCTCCGTCCACAAGCGCATTTTCTTCTGCCGCCTGTGCAGTTACCTCATCTGTCACTCTGGCTGCTACATAAGTCAGTTCCGGATCTTCTTCTCCCTCGGTCTTTTGTTTCGGGTCAATGGTAACACTGAGTTTTCTTGGCTGTACCGTAAGTGTACCTGCTGTATATGTCACCTCAAAGTTCTCATTTTCCAGTCCGGTCGCAGTAATCGCATATGCCTGATTGGCTGCCAGATATTTTCCTTCCTCCTGTCCTTCAATACCGAAAGTCAGAGAAGGGAAATCCTCTGCCACATTGACTTTTTCCGGTGCTGCAACTGTTCCGTCCATATCATAAACCGTATAAGTAACGGATGGCACGGTATCGCCATATGTCATTTCCAGAGAATCGGTCTGTACGGTAACCGGTCTTTTCCGAATCTCAAAGGTACGATCCACACAGTTGATTTTATAGTTTTTATTTGCATTTTCGATCTGTGTTGTCAGTGTATAGAAACCTGCTGTCTCTGCAGGATCTGTTTTCACAACGGAAATTGTTCCAAGTGTTGCGATTTCTTCTGCTGACAGTACATTCTCATTTGCATCGGTCACTGTATAGGTGAATTCCGGCAGTGTATCACGATAATAAACCGGTCCACAGCTGTCCGGTGTAACGGTTACCTCTTTCTGTACAATAAACAGTCTTGCATAGACAGCTTCGATACATTTGTATTTGTCGCTGCCTGCATAAGATGCCATTACCTGGTACATGCCTGTCTCTGTCGGCGGAATTTCACTCTTATATCCGGAAGAACTCATATAAATAATACTTGCTTCCGCAATTCTTTCCTCTCCACTGTATACACCGGCTGTCACCCCATGTGGATTGCCGTCGTATGGAACGGTATAGATATTATCGGCATCTGCACCGTCGAACCGGATCTCTGTCTCCGCTCTCTTCACGGTATAGCATCTGATGACCGGCTCTGCCACATAGTTTCCGCCAATGGTATAGATGGTTTCTATATAAGATCCAGGCTCACGAAGTGGTTCCTCACTGCATGTGATTACTTCACCTGTATTTGCCACACCGGAATATTTTGCTTTTACATTGGCTGTAACAGTCTGTCCATTCTGTACGGCTTTTCCGCCAAATCCAAAGTTCTGTGCTTCCTGATAGGTCAGTGTACAGCCTTCCGGAAGCGGATTATTGAACTCCAGTTTTACGTTCTCGGTCTGCGGAGCGATTGTCAGATAGCCGACACCAACTGCCGTCTCATAGTTCTGACTCGTGGATGCTCCAACTGCCAGATATACCCCGGACTCTGTCGGACGCTTGAAAGAGATTTCAAAATCCGCTGCTGCCGGATAAATCTTCAGAATGGCATCCACAATTTTCTGGACTGCGGAAATAACGCCTGCATTGTCTCCCAGATTCGGAAGTTTATTGATAATAGTCATCAGATTTCCGATCTTTACTTTTCCACTCGGTACCAGCGTCAGAATCGCATTTTCCAGCGGAATTTCTATCGTTGTACCAATAACAGGGATCTGCTGTTTGATCACTACATTGGACACATCGAATCCGACAAAAGTTTTTCCGTTTCCGTCAATTCCCACAATCATGCCTATCGGCACTGCATCTGCCGGATCTGCCGCAAATACCTGTGAAAAGCTTTCGCCGTATTTGATATTCTGGCTGTTCACCCATACACTGGCATCCCCTTTTTTGATTGTGATAACCGTGGTCGTACTGCTGGAAAGATAGTCATCATTTCCATTATAAGTAACGGTAATTTCCTGTTCTCCCGCAGACCATTCGTCTGTTGCCGGAGTATAGGAAAAGTCATCTGCTGTTGTATCGATCACATTTCCTTCTGCATCGGTCACCGTTGCATTCTGTGCGATCAAAACCCGGATCACTGCATCCATCATTTCGGTGCTCTGATATTTCATCATGATTCCGTCATTTACAGAAACCGTAGTTGCCTCACGCAAATCCTTTAAAGTAATGATGACCGTCTTGCTCATGGACGGATATTTCTCCGTTCCCGAATAGGTGATCCGTATTTTTTCTGTTGATTTTCCGAAACTGTGTAAGGTAGGTTCATACCATTCCGGCTGATATCCCAGTGCTTTCCAGTTTCCAAGACCGGTCAGTGATGCATCGTATTCTATTGTAAGATTGTTGAGCGTTACCTCCGGTACACTTTCCGTTCCCATGACTGCATCAAAGATATTCTGTGTCACCTTATCCATGGACATTCCTTCACGGTAAGACACTTCCGCATCTGCTGCGTCCAGATTACATGCAACAGTCTCAGCTGTCACCTGAATCTCAGCATCGTTGACAGCACCGGAATTCAATGTAACGGTTGCCGTCTGATTCTGATAGGTAACATTTTCCACCGGTGTCCCATTGACCAGAATGTTCTCTACTGCATAACCACTTTCCGGTACTGCACTGACGTTATAACTCTCATTCAGTCCCACCCGGATTCTGTCTGCGGTCTGACCATTTACCTGGATACTTCCATTGGACGGTGTCGTCACATAGATATTGACACCTTCCGACGCCTCATATACAACGCTGATCGTTGTATCCGCTGTCAGGGCAGAAAGCTTATATGTACCATCCGCTTCCGGATTCATCACGGTTTCGCTGGTTTTTACCGTTGTCGTATAGCCTTCTATCTGTTTCACGGTAAAAGTTTTGCTTTCATCACTGTATACTTTCACCGTACCGGTTACATCCGCACCATCCATCTGCACGCCGGCTTCTGTGAGATCTGTGATGCTGAATGTTACATTATAATAGATTTTAACCGTAACACTTCCGGCAGTCTCCCACACATACTTTGGTTTAAAAACACTTCCTTTATTCACATATTTTTCAACGGTCATGCTGCCAGCTGAAAAATGATAATCCGTCAGAGCGTTTAACGCGGAAACCTCCGCCTGTTTTTCGCCCTGCGTATATCGATATTTGGTAGCTGTACCAAACCATTCGTTAAATTTACTCAGCAGTCCGGCTCCTTTTACGGCATCTGTTGCATGGATCTCCAGCGTTTTTTCCGCTGTATCCGCCTGTGTTGCCGACATGCTCTGTGGCGCTGTATCTGCGGACTGTGCTGCATCACTGCTTTTTGCATCCTGTGATGCTTCTTTCTGCTCTGTGGACTGCGTACCTTCTGTCACCTTCCCTGTTGCATCGTTTGTCGAAGTCTCCACACTTTCATTGCTTCCTGCTGTGTTCTCATCTTTGTCTTTTTCAGAATCCACAACATTCCCGTTTCCTTCCGTATCCACGGAAGCTTCTTCCTGCTGCTGTTCCTGCACTTCCTGCATCCGTACATCACTTTCCGCATAAACCGCAGCCGGTACATTCCCCAGTATCATCGAACAGACCAGCACTGACGCAAGTAACTTCCTGTACTTCTGGTTTTTCATATTTTTCTCCTCTCATAAAACCTCTCCGGATGACTTCCTTTATCACCCGAACAAACTGTAATTATTTTCCACTCTACAGTTTTTATCTATCCTACCTTGCTTTTTTCCAAAAGTCAATCGGCTTTTTTTACAAATTTTTCATATTTTTTATAAGTCTTGCGTTTTTCTGTACAGTTCACGATTCGTTTCATGCCCAGCTGTTGTCCCGCACTATCAAATTCCCATAACCAAACTCTTTTTCTCTTGACCTTTCTCCTGTTTTGCGTTATAGTTCCCTCTACGTTTTACTTTTTAAATAGAAAGGATGATCAATTTATGACTTTTTATCAGGAACTGCAGTTAAGTTCTGCCGGATCCAAGCAACTGATTCACAAAACTACCACCCCAAAAGAAAAAAGGCGCCATATTCTGATTTACAATTTTAAAGTATATTTGGTCATGGCTTTTTGTGTAGCGGTTGTTTCTCTTTTCAGCAAATTTCTTGAACCCGAGAACAGCGTCGTAGGTGTTACGGTACTTCTGGCTATTCTGGTACTCCGGCAGGCCGATTTCGGGATTCGAACCACACATGGACTTGGTGTTATCGTCCTCCTCTTTGCTATTCTCATGACCGGACCGCGTCTCGCAAATATGCTTCCGCCACTAGCAGGATTTCTTGTGCATCTTGTCTGCATCCTGTTACTAATGATTTTTGGATGCCACAATGTTATTATGTATAATCATTCCACTTTTGTTCTTGGTTATCTTCTTCTGACCGGATATGATGTGCAGGGACATGCCTATCTGCTTCGCGTCATCGGTCTTTTCGTGGGAATGCTCCTGTGTATGGGGATTTTCTATAAGAATCAGAAAAATCGTCCCTACCGCAGAACTTTTTCAGATCTTTTCCGCGAATTCGATCTGCACTCTGCAAGAAGCCGCTGGTATCTGAAACTGACTTTTATCGTTTCGAGTGCCATGCTTTTTATAAATTTGGCAGGTCTTCCCCGTGCCATGTGGGCAGGAATCGCCTGTATGTCCGTATGTCTTCCTTTTACAAAAGACTGTGAACAACGTGCTGTTCCGAGAGGATTATACAATATCATCGGATGCGCTGTTTTTCTGGTGCTCTATTTTCTGCTTCCCGAGAGTATGTACCCATATATCGGAATGATCGGCGGAATCGGCGTTGGATACTCTGCAAGCTATCCATGGCAGACCGTTTTCAACACCTTTGGTGCCCTCTCCATCGCCACCACACTTTTCGGTCTTCCTTACGCCCTGGTTCTCCGTATCGGAACCAACATCTTCGGTGCTGCTTATACGGTTCTTTGCAACAGGCTCTGGGATAAAATTCATGTGAATGTTACAGAAAGAGTTTCTTTCAAACAAAGATAGTATTACTAAAGAGGGTCCGGCATCACGCTAGACCCTCTTCGCTTTTTTCTCAAACCAATACTGATAACTCACACTTTCTGGAATTTTTCAATCACACATGTATGCGTTTTCGTTTTCCTATCATAATTAATTCCTGCCAACAGCAAATTTCCCTTATATTCCTTCAACGCCTCCACATACTCCCGGTCTTTTATCTGCTCCAGTGCTCCCCGGGCACTTTTGTCCCATTTCAGTTCAACTACAACCGCAGGCTTATCTGCATACATTTTTCTTGGTATAAAACAAATATCTGCAAATCCTTTTCCTGTCGGAAGTTCCCGGATCACCGCGAAAATCGGGGTAAATATCCCTTTCTAAGCCTTTCAAAAAAGCACATAAGGTATTTGTACTAACCTGTGGTTATGTATTGAATTATGGGTTTGGGGTAACAAAAAACACCGTATTTCTACGGTGCGTTCTGTCAGATATATTCTGTTTTATGATAGCAGAAAACTGGAATTCACAGTTCTTCCATCCTTCCCATCTTCAGCGCCATAACAAGAGTTCCGGCTGCCATCACAAAGACACCAATTTCAATCACATAGATGGGAAGAAGCGCCGAACCTGCCACGGCAAAGAAGTCCACGATAAAATGAATCCCATATGCAAGAACCGCTGTAAAAGCCGCTGTCCTGCATTTGCCTGCCTTTACCGCCCGGTAGATCAGCAGTGACAACCCGATATGCAGAATGATGGCACTAATTCTTTCGATTCCGCTTACAAAAAAGAGTGGTGCCGGTGTTGTCCATAGGGCCGACAGCTGTGACACGGTCTGGTTTGCAGACTCAGCAGAAAGTGCCGCCAGCGTATTCTGCATGGCTCCGCTGTTGATCATCAGCATGGACACAAGATTGCTGATTCCGGAGAGTCCTCCGATCAGAATGGCCTCCACACCGCCATGCCCGATTCCATACATCAGTGCATTTGGAAAATCCAGCCATTTCTTCATCCAGAACTTCATGGCAATCAGTCTTCCGGTCTCTTCAAAAACCGCTGCAGCCAAAGCCGCGTACACATAGTAAAGCCATGGTCTGCTCTGTGCGTTCAGTCCGCAGACCTGAATGACAAGAACATGCAGCAGCTGCTCCAACAGCATGGTAAACAGCAGATAGGTTCCTGCTCCGATAAAGAACGAGGAAATCCTTGCCTTAAGCTTCACCCTTCCTGCAATGAACAAAGCAATCGGTACCCCCATCGAGAGGACAACGGAGCAGATAACTCCCGCTATCGCCAGACCTGATATTGTGTTCAATTCCATCTTTATACCTCCCTGATTCTCAAAAAATTCCTTTATTGTATTTGAACTGTCCATACAATATAAAGCCTAATCCGACAATAATTGCTGGAAGAATGATATAATCTATAATTATTTCACTCCAAAACGAAACTATGAAGCCTAATACAAAAGACACACCTATAATAAGCGTTCCTGTGCCGACTGTTTTTCCATACTTTGGTATATCTTCTTCCTTTACTTTTCGCCTGTTATAAGAGTGAATTGTGCTGATATTGCCTTTGATATTTACAATTCCCACAACAGATATGAACACTCCCAAAATCAACATTATAATATTTTCCATAATGACCTCCTAAAAATAGAATAGTTCCTCAAATTTTTTGTCCAATGCAATACAAAGAATTAGAGCCAATTTTGCAGTTGGATTAAACTGTCCTGTTTCAATAGAACTAATGGTATTTCTTGATACCCCTACCATTTCTGCAAGCTGAGCTTGAGAAAGATTTGCTTCTGTGCGAACTTCCTTTAAGTGATTTTTCAGTTGTAATTGTTCTTTCATATTCTCACCTCTAAAAGATGGCTAACAAATCCAACAAATGCCAAAATGGAAAACACAAAAAACAGAACAGTCAAGACCAAATCGCTCTTTCGCTTCATTTTGATAAAACGAACTAACCATTGTGTTGCAATAATGCTGAAGTATATAACCCACGGACTGTAAATCATAGTATGAGCAAGCACAGAAGATAACAGCGAAAGCAAACAACACACTAAAGCACCAACTCTGCTTGCGTGACTTCCGGCTTGATATACCACTTCCATTTCAGCCAAGTCCTTATTGCGATGTTCTTTTCTGCTTGCATTTAAGATTTCGTCCTTTTTCATAAAAACACCTCCATACCAAGTTTTCTTTGCATGTTTTAATTGTACACATACCAAGTTTTCTTGTCAATAGAGTTCATAAAAAAGGGGGAGGGGAAACCCCTTTTGTAATGTTATTTTGCTCACACAGGGAATCTCAAAACCAAAATCGGATTTCATGCATCTGTAATATAAAGGGTATTATTGCCTTCCAACCTGTAAATTTATAAAATACTTCACAAAGGGGGAAAATCATGAAAAACAAAATGCTCAAGAAAGGACTTGCAATCGGAATGTCTGCATTTTTACTGGCATCTTCACTTGCTCCGGTCAGCGTACAGGCTACGTCTTGGAAGCAGAACAAGACCGGCTGGTGGTGGCAGGAGGATAACGGATCTTATCCGGTAAGCCAGTGGAAAGTCATCAACGGAAAATGGTATGCTTTTGATGCACGGGGATATATGCGCTCCGGCTGGTTTCTCAGTAAGGGGAAATGGTATTATCTCGGTGCTGCGAATGACGGATCTATGAAGACCGGGTGGCAGTCAGTCAACGGTAGATGGTACTACATGAACTCAGATGGTGCTATGCTTTCCAACCAGTGGGTAGGCGATTACTATGTGGGACCTACGGGTGCTATGCTTACCGATCAGTGGATCGGTAATTATTATGTGGATGCATCTGGTAAGTGGGTTCCTAATAAACAACAGCATGAACATGTCTGGCAACCTGTTACTTCAACTGTAGAACATCCTGCTGAAACACATCAGGAATTGGTTAAGGAAGCATGGACTGAGGAGATTCCTCATGAGGAAGAGGGTCATTACGAGGCTACTGTACCGGGACACTGGGAGTATGTACAAGTGCCTAAAGAGGGGTACGAAGAAGAGTACGAAAAAGCCGATGGAACTACTGGAACACGTTTTGTGGTCACAAAACATATGCACACAGATAGTAAATGGGTAGAGCCTAAGACCGTTGAGTGTAACGAAATAGGTTATGAGGTTGAGACTCCTATGTATCATGAGGTTGCTAAAGAGCTCTGTAATGGTTGTGGTGAAGATATTACAAACAATTACAATGAGCACTTGGAGTCAAATGTACTCGACGGAAATACTAACTGTGCATCATTCCATACAGCTTATATCATGGAACAGTACGACACCCGTAACGTCATGTACCCGGCTACATATGTCGTAGACAAGGAAGCTTATACTGAAACTGTTCAGCACGACGCTGAGTACAAAACGGTAGTAGACAAAGAAGCATGGACAGAAACCATTACCAAAAATGTATGCTCAGAATGTGGAGCAGTTCAGTAACAAAATTTTTCAAGGTACTAATCGCTTTTGGTTAGTACCTTTTTTATATCATTTTTTACAAAAGTACGCTTGCCCAGCCGACCCTCTGCCCTGTTAGGAACCGTCGTTCTGGGCATCCTTCGGAACGCTGGGTTTTGAAAATGCAGTAAACAAGGAATCCTTTTTACATATTAAAACAGACCTGCTTACTTATATATCTACAAGTATACAGGTCTGTTATTTTGTCGTTTTGACATATTGCGGAAATACTACATCCCTTAGACTTATTAAAAACTTCGCAAACTTTTCGTTTCAAATTTTGGTAAAGTTCTGTACCAAAATCCCTACCAATTTTGTACCAAAAAACCGTTGATAAATTGCGATATTTTACGAAACTTTACGATATCTGGATTTTTGCTCTCGAAAGAGCGGAAACCCTTGATTTTCCTATAGTTTCAGGGATTTTAAGAAGCAAGTTCGCAGTGGAAATTACATTCCCATCTGTTTTGCAACTTCTGCTGCAAAATCTTCTTCTTTCTTTTCGATACCTTCACCGGTCTCGTAACGAACGAAGCCTTTGATGGTTACGTTTGCGCCGTTTGCTTTAGCAACTTCTGCAACGTATTTTTCTACGGACTGTTTTCCATCTTCTGCTTTTACATAAACCTGATCCAGCAGGCAGATTTCTTTCAGTTCTTTGTTGATACGTCCGCTGATCATACCCTGGATAACTTTTTCCGGTTTCTGGGACTCTTTCGGGTCGTTCTGGATCTGAGCCATCAGGATTTCTTTTTCGTGAGCGATGTACTCTTCGCTTACTTCGTTTCTGTTTGTATATTTCGGGTTCAGAGCTGCTACCTGCATAGCTACGTTCTTAGCCATCTCTTTGATTTCATCGTTTACAACATCTGTTACAACGTCAACCAGAACACCGATTTTTCCGCCCATATGAGTATAGGAAGCTACGAAACCGTTTTCTTCTTCTACTTTCTGGAAACGACGGATCTTCATGTTCTCGCCGATTACTGCAACCTGTCCAGCCAAAGCTTCGTTTACAGTTTTGCTTGTATCGAATTTCCATGGCTCAGCCAGGAATGCATCGATATCTGCTGCTTCTGTTTCCAGTGCCTGCTCAGCAACCTGTGCAACGTATGCCTGGAATTTTTCGTTTTTAGCAACAAAGTCAGTTTCAGCATTTACTTCTACAGCGACAGCTTTTTTGGAATCTTCTGCAACTTTCAGCATTACAATACCTTCTGCTGCGATTCTGCTTGCTTTCTTCTGTGCAGTTGCAAGACCTTTTTCTCTCAGGAATTCCATAGCCTTGTCCATATCACCTTCGGTAGCTGTAAGAGCTTTCTTACAGTCCATCATACCAGCGCCGCTGATTTCTCTTAATTCTTTTACCATTGCTGCTGTAATAGCCATTATGATTTCCTCCTAAAATTGAGTTTTTACAGTTACTCAGCTGCCGAAGTTGCCTCCGACAGCTGAATGGATATCGAGTCTTACTCTTCTACTGTCTCTTCAACAGCTTCTTCAACGAATTCTTCTTCGCCTGTTGCTCCCTGATTTGCTTCAATAACAGCGTCTGCCATTTTGGAAACGATCAGTTTTACAGCACGGATAGCGTCATCGTTACCCGGGATAACGTAATCCAGTTCTTCCGGATCACAGTTGGTATCGCAGATACCGATCAGCGGGATTCCCAGAGTGTGAGCTTCCTGAACACAGATTCTCTCTTTTTTCGGGTCTACGATAAAGATAGCATCCGGGATTCTCTTCATGTCTTTGATTCCGCCCAGGTTTTTCTGCAGTTTATCCAGCTCTTTTTTCAGTGCGATAACTTCTTTTTTCGGCAGGACATCGAATGTTCCGTCTTCCTGCATAGCTTCGATCTCTTTCAGTCTAGCGATTCTGCTCTGGATAGTTTTGAAGTTAGTCAGCATACCACCTAACCATCTTTCGTTTACATAGTACATTCCGCAACGCTCTGCTTCAACTTTAATAGCATCCTGAGCCTGTTTCTTTGTACCAACGAACAGGATTGTGCCGCCTTCTGCAGCGATGTCAGATACAGCTTTATAAGCATCATCTACCATTCCAACGGATTTCTGCAGGTCGATAATGTAGATTCCGTTTCTTTCTGTGTAGATGTACTCTGCCATTTTAGGGTTCCATCTTCTTGTCTGGTGTCCAAAATGTACACCGGCTTCCAGTAACTGTTTCATTGAAATAACGCTCATGATTTCAATCTCCTTTTTTGGTTTTAATCTTCCCCATACTTCTCATTCTTTTCGAGACCTGACTGACAGGCACCTTCTCGGAATCGGCATGGGTGTTTTATGCATCGTGCTGATTATAGCATAACGTTTTTTCAGTTACAAGTATTTTTTTATATTTTTTCCGAATCCATAAGAAAAATGGCTGACCTTTTTTTCAGTCAGCCATTTTCTTGCTTCTTTTATTTTCTTTTATAACCAAACAGCCAGTACACCGGGATAACGCACAGAAGGATCTCTATGACAACACTGAAGATCATTCCCGCCGGAATTCCCTGCCACAGTGCATTCCACGGTCCACTCCCGAAAAGACTCCAGAGATTTGCAGCCACATGTGCCACGATGCTTGTCCACAGCGTCCCGGTCTTATCATAGACGATCGCCAGCATGATTCCCATACAGGTCGCATAGAAAAACTGTACAACATTCCCATGATAGATTCCGAACAATACTGCGGAAACCACAATCGCAATTTCCGGCCGGATCCAGTCTTTGAGTCTGTGAAAGATAATTCCCCGGAACATCAGCTCTTCACAAACCGGTCCGATGATACCGACTACCAGGATCATCAGTCCCATGGACTGTCCGCCAAATGCTTTCTCAGAAACCTGACTGTAACCCGGAAACAGATCATTCAGATGAATCACCTGGATAAAATCGTTAAGGAACTGTCCTATCGCAATCGCAAGGACAATCACACTGAACCAGATAACAGGCGGTGCCCACACGAAATTCTTTCGGTTTCCACTGAATCCCTCTTTCCGTCTCTGCTGATCTTTTCTGTAAAACAGATACAGAATAACACCAGCCGCCACATCTCCGATCAGAGTCACATACAGGGTACTCTGTAACAGTCTCTTTCCCGCGCTTGCGATCTCCTGTACGCCACCTGCCTGAAAGATATAACTCAGATACAGAGCTATCGTTGCCAGCATTGTCGCGCCGTAATGGATCAGGAACGGATACACCAGTCTCCAGATCTGACGTACCGTGGAGTATCCGGATGTTTTTTTCGGATATTCATTCTCGCGTTCTTCCTCTGTGTTTTCTTCCACCGGTCCCATTTTCTTCGCAAACGATGCCTTTGCGGATACATGCATCATACTACCTGATGTATCTTTTCTGACCGACTCTACCTTTTCTGTCGTCTCTTCGTCATTCGGACTTGCCAGAATCCCCAGATCTTCCACGCTGTCTGCAATATAAACAGCACCTGCAGATTCCAGTTCTTCACGGCTTCCGTATCCGTATGTGACACCGATACACTGAAGCCCACAGCTGACAGCCCCCTGCACATCGTGACTCCTGTCTCCGACCATAAGAACTTTGTCCCGTTCTTCTTCCAGATGCATCCGTCTTAATGCCTCTTCAATGACTTCTGCTTTATCGGTTCTTCTTCCGTCCAGCTCACTTCCGACAATAGCCGTAAAATAGTCTGCAATCTGAAAATGCTCCAGAATCTGTTTCACATACACTTCCGGTTTTGAGGAAGCAACGCCAAGGATCTTGTCGTTGATTTTCAGCAGTTCCAGTAATTCCGGAACTTTTGGATACAGACAGTTTTCAAACATTCCCTTGGTTGTATACCGTTCCCGGTAATACACCACCGCCTGTTCTGCCTCCTCCTCGCTCAGACCTGCATATTTCATAAACTGTTCTTTTAAGGGCGGTCCTACGAAACACTGTAACTTTTCCGGGTGCTCTTCTTTCTTTCCCAGCTTTTCCAGTGCATATGCAACGCAGTTGATAATGCCCTCGCCGGATTCCGTCAATGTGCCATCCAGGTCAAATAATATTACTTGTGACATAATTTACGTCCTGCTCTCTTTTCTTTTAAGCTGTTGCTCCATAGTAGGCATCGATTCCGTTGGCAATTCCCTGAACCATTTTTGCCTGATAAGAAGCACTTGCCATCTTCAGATCCTCTGCCCGGTTGGTCATGTAACCCATCTCAACAATACTTACCGGAATCGTACTCCAGTTGATACCGCTCATGGCATCAGTTGACATCACGCCCTGATTTTTGGCTCCGGTAGCTGCACAGAAACTGTCCACAATTTTTCTGGACAACGTCTGACTTGCACTGATGACACTCTTCGTCAGATATGGATTGCTGTTGGACGGTGCCATCGTCAGTGCTCCGGAAATGGATGTATTATCAGAACCGTTGGCATGGATACGAACCAGAATATCCGCACCTGCTGCTGCCGCCATCTGTGCACGTTCTGCATTGCTGATATTGACATCGTGTGTGGTACGGATCATATAAACTTCATATCCGCGTGCTTCCAGCTCATCCCGAAGCTGCAGGGAAACCTGTAAAGTCAGCTCGTATTCATTCAGTCCGGAGGCATTGCCATGGGTTCCGGATGCTACTTTCGGCTTTGTCGCAGAAGCTCCCGGTCCGATCGGTTCCTGCGCACTGTTTCCTTTTCTCTGATGTCCTGCATCAATCGCAATGATCTTGCTTCTGACTTTTCCCGGTATCCATTCACCATTCTCATCGACATAATAGCTGCCGATCCAGGTGTTCGCTGCCATCGCTCCGCTTGCAGTCAGATAATACCAGGTCTCTCCCAGTCGTATCCAGCCGGTGTGCATCGCTCCGCTTCCGTCCAGGTAATACCACGCTCCGCCGATCACCTGCCAGCCCGTCAGCATCGCTCCGCTGTTGTTCATATAATACCAGGTTCCTCCAACGTTCTGCCAGCCTGTTGTCATGGCTCCGCTTCCATTCAGATAGAACCAGTTATTTCCGATCTTCTGCCAGCCTGTCAGCATCACTCCGTCATCATTCAGATAATACCACGCCCCGCCGATACTCTGCCAGCCTCTCAACATGGCTCCGCTGTTGTTCATATAATACCAGTTGTTTCCCAGTTTCAGCCAGCCGGTATACATGGCTCCGCTTCCATCCAGATAAAACCGGTTATTTCCAATATTCTGCCAGCCTGTCAGCATCGCTCCGTCTTCCTTCAGATAATACCACGCTCCGCCGATATTTTTCCAGCCGGTCTGCATATCACCATATATGCTCAGGTAATACCATGTATTTTCCAGCTTTAACCAGCCCGTTTTCATCCGGCCTGCCTCATCAAAGTAATAATTTTTTCCTCCGATGGTTTCCCAGCCCGACGTTGTATAACTTTCGTCCTCATGCTGATACCACCACAGACCGTTGTCTCCCTGGATCCATCCCGCCGCATATGTCTTTACCGGGAAAATTCCCGCAAGCAATAACATCACGACCAGGAGACCAAGCATTTTCACTTTCTTCATTTCTCAGATCCTCCTTTCTTTTTTCTGCTACTTTCTGTTACCATGTTTACGATGCAAAATACTGATCAATTCCGTCTGCGATTCCCGTTACCATCTGCTGCTGATATTCCGCTGTCTGCATCCGGGTATCTTCGTCCGGGTTGGTCATATAACCCATCTCAACGATTGTTGCAGGGATGCTGCACCAGTTCAGTCCGCTCATCTCATCCGTCTGATATACGCCCTGATTATTGGCTCCTGTGGACGCACAGAAGGTTGTGATGATACACTGGGACAGTTTCTGGCACTCTGCGATCAGTTCCTGGCTCAGGTATGGATTGGCAGTGCTCGGTGCCATCGTCAGCGCACCGGCTACCGAAGTATTGTCCGAACCGTTGGCATGGATACGAACCAGAATATCCGCTCCGGACTCTGCTGCAAGCTGTGCCCGTTCTGCGTTGCTGATATCCACATCATTCGTCTCACGAATCATATAGACTTCATATCCTCTTGCTTCCAGTTCATCGCGAAGTTTCAGTGATACATCCAGATTCAGCTGATATTCTGTCACTCCTGTGGTTCTTCCGGTTGTTCCGGATGCCACTTTTGCTTTCGTTTGGGATGCTCCCGGTCCGATTGGCTCCTGTTCACTGTTTCCATGTGCCTGATGACCGGCATCAATCGCAACTTTCTTTCCATTGCCTTCCGGCGTCGGCGTAGGTGTCACGATCTCCGCCTCTACCGTTTCGACAGGTTCTTCCGTCCCTGTCATCTTTCTGAGGTTGGAATCTGTCAGAAGAAGATACGGCACTCCGTCTTCTTCTCCCACAGTGACACTTTCATCCTGCAGTTTTTCCACAAACGCCTGATAATCATCCTGATTCTTTTTCAGGTGCAGAAGAACCGCTGCCACATCTTCTTTCTCATACGTTCCGATCTGTCCATCCTCTGCCGCATACCGGAGATCTGCTGTCATCGTTTTTACATTGTTATCTTCCACTGCCTTTTCAATCGCAGCGATCAGATTCTTTTTCTGTACGACAGGATCCGAAGGATCTTCCGTCGGTTCCGGTGTCACCGTCTGTGTCGGCGTTACCGAAACTTCTTTTGCCTCCTGTTGTGCCTGCTGCATCTGTTCCATCTGCTTTCTGGCTTTTCCATATCCCAGGATGGCTGCAAGACCCAGAGCGAGCACGACGATCACGATGATCATGATCGCCAGATTCACTCTGTTTCCTGAAGGTTTCTTCATAATAGTTCCTCCTTCCGGAAATCACACTTACATTCTTTCCGGTGCTTCAAATCCCAGCATATCGATGCATGCTTCCAGAATATTTTTTACCAGCATCAGAAGTGCCAGATAAGATTCTTTCTTTGCCTGATCCTCTTCTGCCAGAATCTTTGTCTCATGATAGAAACGGTTAAATGCATTTGCCAGTTCATAAATATAAGAACAGATCTTATGCGGTGCTTTCTCCTCATAGGCATTTGTAATGACCTGATTGAATTTGGATGCCTCCAGCATCAGTGCTTTCTCACTGTCGCTTCCTGCTGCCAGGATCTTCAGTATATCCAGATTACCGCCTTCTTCTTTGTATCTGTTCAGGATGGATTTAATACGAACGGTTGTATACAGGATATACGGACCGGTATTTCCTTCAAAAGAAGTAAATCTCTCGATATCGAAGATATAATCTTTGGATGCCTGGTTGGACAGGTCACCGTATTTGATTGCGGAAAGTCCTACGATCTTTGCGGTTGCTCTCGCATCTTCTTCTTTAATGCTGCGGTTGTCCACGATCTTTTTATACATCTCTTCGTTGATATCGCGAATCAGGTTTTCCAGACGCATCACGCCGCCTTCTCTTGTCTTGAACGGTTTTCCGTCTTTTCCGTTCATCGTACCGAAACCGAGGAAGGTCAGTTTGGTATCTTCTTTTACCATGCCTGCTTTCTTTGCACAACGGAATACCTGAACAAAATGCATCTCCTGGCGTTTGTCTACCACATACATGATCTCATCCGGATTGTATTTTTCCATACGTTCCACGATAGTAGCAAGGTCTGTGGTTGTATACAGAGCTGCTCCGTCTGATTTTAAGATCATACACGGAGGTACTTCTTTGGTATCGCTCTCTTCTTTGACATCTACGACAATCGCACCCTGATCTTCGTAAGCCAGTCCCTGATCTTTCAGTTTTTGTACCATCGGTGCGATCGTATCCTGTACACTGGATTCTCCGTTCCACAGATCAAAGTCTACGTTCAGATTTGCATAGTTTTTCTTCAGGTCGGTAACGGATACCTGCAGAATATGTTTCCATAATGCACGATATCCTCTGTTGCCCATCTGTAACTGATGCGTTGCTTCCAGAGCTTCTGCCTTGTACTCCTCATCTTCTTTTGATTTTCCGCTGGCTGCCGGATAGATTTCTTCCAGTTCACTGATGGTAAACGGAGCTTCTGCCGGGTATTCTCCCTCATAATTCTCCTGGAAATACACCAGTTCCGGTTTTCTCTTATGCAGTTCTGTGATGATCAGACCCATCTGTAATCCCCAGTCTCCCAGATGTACATCACCGATGACTGTATGTCCCAGATATCTTCCCATTCTCTTGATGCTCTCACCGATGATCGCAGAACGCAGATGTCCGACATGCAGTGGTTTTGCAACGTTCGGTCCGCCGTAGTCGAGGATCATGGTCTGTGGATTCTTTGCTTCCTCCACACCCATCTTCTCGCTGTTTCTCATCTCTTCGAGATACTGTGCCATATATTCGCCGGATACTTTCAGGTTGATAAATCCCGGATTGACAGCTTCTGCCATCTCAAGCACCTTGCTGTCGGCAAGTTTTTCCACTACATCTTTGGCGATCATGATCGGGGCTTTATGATATACTTTTGCACCCGCCATAGCACCATTACACTGATATTCACACAGGTCCGGTCGGTTTGATAACGTAACCTTTCCCATATTTTCATCATAACCGGCTTCTTTAAAAGCGGTCATTACTTCATTGGAAATCAATTCGATTATTGTTTTCATACTTTCCTAAAACTCCTTTGTCAGAATCATTACATTATATCTTATCACGGGCACACAGGCTGGTCAACTAAAAGAATTCACCCTGTCTGCCCCTCTGTCAACTGTTTTTATGCAGACACGCTCCAGATTCCCCGCCCACATAAAGAAAGACAGAAGCGATTGTTTGTTTTTATTCCACGGATCACTTCTGTCTTTCTTTCATCTGCTATGCTTCTTCCTGTTTTTGTCTTCCTGCTTTGCTTTGTTTATAACAGTATTTCAAAATATCACTTCTGCGGACAATACCAATAAAATTATCCGCATCATCCAGCACCGGAACAAAGTTCTGCTTCATGGCCGTATCCACCAGATCCTCCATGTTACAGTTAATATCCACTGTCTGGTACTTCCATCGGAGAGGTACTCTGCTGATGCTGCAATCCTCCGCTTCCCGGATATTCAGAAACCATTTCTCCTTGATATATCGGAGCAGATCTCCCTCTGTTACAGTTCCCACATATTTTCCGTTCTTATTTAACATCGGAATAGCAGTATATTTGTGATATTCAATTTTTTCAAGTACCTGACGCAGAGTGTCATCATTTTCCACATAGGCAACTTCATTTTTTGGTGTTAAGAAAAATAAAATGTTCATCTACTATAAATCCCCCATAGAAATCTTTTTTTGAAATGACCGGACATTCTTCCCTTTCATTTCAGTTTTCCATTACCAGTATAACCCATTTTCCATCCGATATGGTGAATTTCGCGTGAATAATTTCTAATATTTTTCTTAATTTAATTCTGAACACTCGTATCCTTTTTCTACTCGTGACGAAGTGCATCGATTGGATTCAGATTTGCTGCCTTAATGGATGGAAGCAAACCGAAGATAATACCGATTGCCATAGAAAATACTACAGCCAGTACACTGACAGGTACGCTGATTGCCACCGGAGTCTGAGACATCTTCGATATCACCTGTGACAGGATCACTCCGGCGATTACTCCAAGAACCCCTCCGATACTGGTCAGCACAGCAGCTTCTGTAAGAAACTGCCACAAGATCCTGTTTTTTCTCGCTCCGATTGCTTTTTTCAGACCGATCTCACTGGTACGTTCCGTAACGGATACAAGCATAATATTCATAACACCGATACCTCCGACCAGAAGAGAGATACTTGCGATCCAAAGCAGCTGTTTGTTGGTGTTTTCACTGACTTTCTGCAGGTTCTTAACTGTTTTCAACAGATCCGCCGCCTTATAAGAGACGTTGCCACTGTCAGCACCACTGCTGCCGGCACCGTCCATCATTTCCTCTTCAGAATCAATCATACCGGAACCGGTCTGTCCGGTTACCGCCTGATTCATAATGTCCTCCACTTTTTTTCCTACAGAACTCATCAGGTCTGTCTCACTAGCCATCACGCTGACTTCTTCCGGCTCATCATAATTATAGACAACCGGCCAGGTACTGTCCGGAATCAGCACGATTCCGTTGGTATTCTGATTATACGTATAGTAATCTTCCAGACTGTTGATCACCGGTTCGAAAGCATCTGACTTGCGGATACAACCGACCACGGTAAATGGTTCCCCACGGAGTTCTATGGTTTTTCCCACCGGATTGTCTCCCGGAAATAAGGTCTGCACTGCCACATCGTCAAGCAGCACCACTTTCCGGAACTCTTTAAAGTCGCGTTCTACAAAATCCCTTCCATTTTGTATTACATAACCTTTTGTTTTCAGAAACTCCGCATCCACACCGTACACACTTCCACTGTCCAGGCTGGTGTTCCGATAGGTGATTCCGTCCGCATACCCTCTGCGGTTATAAAAAGTCGCACTCTCAACCCCTTCAAGACTGCGAATCTGTTCTTTCTGTTCATCGGAAATCACGGAAATATTATCCGGCAGACCATTGTCCATCCAGTACTCACTTTCTCCCTGGTAAAGCCGTACATCCACATTGTTGTTTCCTGCACCGATCAGATTCTGTTTGATCTGCTCGTTGGTTCCCTGAATCGTAGATGCGATGGAAATGATGGAAGCGATACCTATAATAATCCCCAGCATGGTCAAAAAAGACCGCATCTTATGAGACCATATCCCCCGAAAGGCCAATCTGATATTTTCTAGCATTGTTGTTCCTCCCATCTGCCGTTAATAGTTATAAAGGTCATCAAGCGTACCTTCTTCTGTCTTTGCACCCTCTCTGACATCTTTTCCATAAGGAAATGTGATCTTATCATCCATACTCAGACCGCCTGTGATCTGATAACTGGATCCATACTGAATACCGCCAACCTGTACTATCTGTTTGGTCAGATGTCCGGTTCCGTCGTCCTTCATGACGTAATACTGGCCGTTTTCTGTCCGCACAAAAGGTTTCTCCAGATAGATTCCTTGTCCCTGTCCGTCGCCCTCATCCAGCAGTGTAAGTTCTGCCCAGCTGTTATTACTAAGTCCGCTTGCATCTGCAATGTATGCGGTAAAGGGATAGGAAGATGCATTGGCTCCGTCCTGTCCGTTATCGGATGGATACGGAGAAATTTCCCGTACTTCTGCGGTAAAGCTGACACCATTGTCATAACTGTATCCGCTCAGTGTAGCTCCCACTTTCAGTTTATTCATTTTAGATTCACTGACCGTTCCCTGCACATAAAGTCCTTCACTGCTGACCACCTGAATCAGCGGTTTTCCATCGTTACTTTCTTTTTCGGGATCACCGACTGTTTTCACCACACCATTTAATGTACTCTTAATTGTCTGGTTATTCAGCTTTTTCTGGATATCTTTAATCTCAAGATTGGCCTCTTTGATATCCAGCTGATAATCCCTGATTTCTTTTTCTTTATCCTTGATCTGCTGCTGAATCTCTGCAGCGGTTCCTCCATAAGAAGTTCCTGCATCACCGGATCCTGTCGTATCAGAACCAGTATCGGTAGTGATCACTTTTCTGCTTCCACTTCCCATTACGCTGGTAACTGTCAGATAGCGAATAGCGGCACTGTTTTTCTTTGTGCTCATTCCATCCACGGTATTTTCCTGTCCTGCCGTTTCCTGAGGATTGCCGGCTTCCGGTGTCGGTTCCGAGTTCTCTCCGGGAGTAACTTCCGGCGATACCGATGGTTTGGTTGGCTTTTCTTCCGGATTCGATGGTTCAGGTGGTTCCGGACTTTCTCCCGGCTTTGTTGGCTCACTTGGATCGGTCGGTTCGGTTGGCTCTCCCGGTGTCTCTCCACTTTGCTTTTTACTCAGATCCACCAGATATTCCCCGTCCTCTTTCACATCTGATGCAAAATCCTCATCTGCTCCGTTCTGTTCCCACGCCTTTATAAGATCACCATTTTCTTCTCGAACCTCAATACGAAAATATTTTCCATCTTCTTTTCTTTCCAGGAAAAAGCTTCCTTTCACAATACCATCTTTTTTCACCAGATAGGTCAGTGGTTTTTTCTCTGTTCCATCTCCCTGATAGGCACTGGCTCCTTTTTCAAGAACCGCTGCTGCTTTCAGATCCTCCGGCAGTTGACTATCACTGTCATCTGTTTCTTTTTCAAGATTCACCTGAAACCGCTCAGTATCCGCTACCTGAAAATCATCTTCTGTAATCTTCTGTCCCCAGATTTTTAGCAGCTCTCCATTGCTTACATCGCCCTCCCGGACTTCAATCACAAAGAAACACTGTTCCTCTGCCATTCGGTTTAAAAAGCTTCCCAGAATCACACCATCAGCAGCACACAGAAAATGATACGGTTCTTCCACCGTTCCCTCTCCCATATACGGTTCTGCCTCCGCTGTAAGCTCCTGATAAGCCTCTGCCGGCTCTTCCGGCTCCATGGACGGGTTCTCCGGTTCCTCGCCCGGATCTTCCGGTATGTCAAATCCCGGATCCTCATTGTCGTTATCACTGGACGGTTTTGTATTCTTTAATTTTGTAATTTCTCTTTTTGCTTTCTCTATGTTCAGTTCGATTCCCTGTTTTTCCAGTTTTTTCATTTCCAGATCCAGATTCTCCAGGGTCATATCATACGTGAGCAGATCATCGCCGACCTTTACCGTATCTCCTTCTTTTACATGTATTTTCTTTACTGTCTGTGAATCTGCCAGATAAATATTCTGTGATACATCTGAAGTAATATTTCCTGACAGACTGTTGTCGGACCATCCACCGCCACCTGACATGTCACTGACAGATACCACCTTTACCGTACTCTGACTGCTTGTTTTCACCGCATATACAGTCACCCCTCCAAGCAGGAGTACTCCTGCAGCAATAAAAGCCACAATCCATTTTTTCTTCATGGCTGCTCCTCCTTTTTCATTATGCCGTCGCGGATAATTACTTTTCTCTGTGCTTTCGCTGCAATCTCGCTGTCATGGGTGATCATCAATACGCTTACTCCTTCATCGTTCAGGCTCTGAAACAGTTCCATAACCTGTTCTCCGGAAGTACTGTCCAGGGCACCGGTCGGCTCATCTGCCAGAAGGATCTTCGGCCGGTTAACCAGTGCTCTGGCAATCGCTACTCTCTGTTTTTGTCCACCGGAAAGCTGATTCGGCTGAAAATTCACTCTGTCTTCCAGTCCTACACGGGTCAGTGCCTGCAGTGCCCGTTCCCGTCGCTCTTTTTTCGCAACTCCCGCATAGGTCAGTGGCAGTTCCACATTTTCCAGTGCGGTCTGTCTCGACAACAACTGAAAGTTCTGGAAAACAAACCCAATCTTTTTCAGTCTCAGATCTGACATTTCATTTTCCGTACATTTGCTGATATCCTGCCCGTCCAAAAAAAGCTGGCCGGAAGTCGCCTGATCCAGACATCCTACAATATTCATCAGTGTTGTCTTACCGGAACCGGAAGGTCCCATAATGGCCACATATTCTCCCTGTTCCATCTGAAAATCAATATGTTTCAGAACCGGAATCACCATTTTTCCCTGAAGGTAATCTTTGCAGATATCTTTTAACTCAAGAATCACTGTGCATCCTCCGTTCCTCCGATGACATCTTCGCTGCCATCAGCATTTGACTCATTCTGCTGCATCCCGTCTTCTGTGAGATCTTCCTGATTCGTCTCGCCGGAATCCACTCCATCCACATTCTCATCAGAAAGATCACTGCCGGAACCATCTTTTTCTGAGTAATCTTCATTCGAAAGATCCATATCGTCTCCATCCGTCACCGGGTTGCTCTGCCCCATCTGACCGTTGCTTCCCACTGCAGTCTTCATGCCTTCTTTTAATCCGTCTTCCGGATAAGTGATCATATCATCTTTACTCAGTCCATCTGCAATCTCATACTGGAAAAGTTCATCATCATGCTGTCCCAGCGTCACAGAACGCTTCTCCAGTTTTCCTTTTCCATCGTCAACCCAAACATATGGGCTGTCCGTATCTGCATCACAGATGAAAGATTCATCCAGCCAGATACCCGCCTTTTCCTCACTCTGTCCGTAATCGGCTTCCACATAAACATGCTGTCCAAGCATCAGCCCCTCAGAAGAATCCAGTTCTATATAGAACGGATAGGAATTGGACTGGGTGGATCCGTCACCGCTGCTGAAATAATAGCCATTATTGGAATCGTTGCCCGGATTTTCTGTATCTACTGCACCCATCGTTCCTTTCCAGGTGACAGAATCATCTACTCTGGAATGTATGATTACAGCCTGCCCCGGTGTTACAGATGCGATATTCTGTTCGTTTACCTTACATTTAATTCGAAAATCTCCCATTGCAATTATGGACATGAATGCCTGGCTGTCTCCTGAATAAGAATAACTGTCCTGATTTCCGTTATTGATGGATTTGACTACACCATCAATCTCACTGGTAACCTGACAGTTCTCGATGGAGTCCTGTAATTTCTGAATCTCCACCTGTTTGCTTTTCTTTTCATATTCGCTCTGTTTCAGTTCCATCTGGGCACTCTGGATCTGCATTGTATAGTCAAGCTGTGCATCATTTCCTGCACTCCTTTTTTCCTTTTCCAGTGCAGCAATCTCATTTTGTTTATTTCCGATATTGTTATCGATCCGTTCCAGCTCCAGCTTTGCTTTTTCCAGGTCTTCCTGTGATTTTTCTGTATCATAAGAGAATAACGGATCTCCCTTGGATACTTCCTGTCCGACTTCCACATAAATATCTTTTACTGTTTTATCCTGACTCTGCTGAATGTCCACCTGTTTCTGTGTTTCTACCACACCGGCAAAGCGATTCACTGCCCCGTTACCACTTCCCGGATTCATCAGATTATCTACGCTGTTTACATATACTACATTTTCCGTACTTTCATCCGATGATGTTCTGCCGAACAATGTCCGCGCACCGATTCCGATTACCACAACGGCTGCAACAGCTGCTCCGATAAGAATAATTTTCTTTTTCTTCATGTCTTCCTCCTGTATCTGATAGGTTCTCATGGTTTCAGTATATCATAGTACATTCTGCTCTTCCTTACTTTTTCTTTACATTTCTATGGACATTTCCGATAGTTACTGTTCACTCCGTGCCCAGCAACACGCTGCGCGATGCACAGAATTTATGCTGATCGCATAAATTCGCGCGATATGTCTCGGGTTTTCTGTGACCTTTGCTCACAAAAAACACCTCGCGGGATATTACCAGTGAATAGTAGCTTCCGATATTCTTTTCTTGCCATTTTCCCCTGCCCCCGGAGTTGACATTTTTCCTGGTTCTGTTATATTAAATCTGTTACCGCGATTCCGGTATTTTCTGAAAATACAATGCTTTATAGCAACTATTCAGTAGCCACTGTACCGCGAGGTGTTTTGGCATGAATATGCCAAAATCCCGAGACATACAAGCCAAAATGCTATCACCGAAGGTGATTTTAAATGTATTTTGGCTCGTAACTGTGAAGGTACTGAACAGTTACAATTTATATATATTAGGAGGTTCTTATGACACTTACCGGTATTCTTTCTTATCTGGCCGTTATCAATCTGACCGGCTTTGCCGCTTTTGGCATCGACAAATACAAAGCTATCCATCATAAATGGCGGATCCGGGAATCCGCACTGTTTGCCATCGCTATCCTTGGTGGAAGTGTCGGTTGTCTCATCGGTATGCGTGTATTTCATCACAAAACCCTGCATCCTTCTTTCCGGATCGGGATTCCTATGATTCTCATTGTGGAACTGATCGCCGGATGTGTGTGTGTTTATACCATCCGCAATCATACGCCATACCGGCAGGATCCTGTCAAAGTAGTTCGTCACGAACTTTCCTCTCTGTCCCACCGGAAAGAATCTGACATTGCAAAAACACTTAATGTCCATGATGTTTTCCCGTCTGCTGACAATAAACAGTCCGTATCTTCCGATATCACCTCTGTATTTGCTGATTTCTTTCATGATTTTTCATATCATATCAGAGATTTCTCGGAACAGGGGAATTCAGCTTCGGTCACTGTTTCCCTTACCACACCTGACGGTAAAACACTGGCAAAAGAATACTCCCGCCAGGTAATGATCAAACAGATTCAGAACTCTGCAAGTCCTGCTTCCGTAGATTTTTCTCTGGAAGACTGCTATCTGCTTCTTGGCAATGTTCTAAAAAACAATGATTATAAAAGCATTACCTCTGACTATACGATCACCCTCACCCGATCCGGAAAAGTCTGGAACATTGATTCCCCGAAAAGCCTGTCTGCTGCAGTAACCGGAAACTTTTCCACTTACGTGGCCGATGCTTCCCTGTTTTCCCCCTCTGAGATCATCGCGATCCATCTGGATACTCTGAAAGCTTTCGACACCGAACAATTAAACCGTTATCTGGCACTGGACTTCCTCTTCAATTCCGAAGATACTTCGAGCCGTTCCGTTGTCAAAGCCATCGCCAGTCAGCTTCTGAACTGCCTGGACTACTCCATCACGTCGGAACTCCTGTCTGAAGACGGTATGGATGCCTCTGTAGATCTGAATCTGACCAGTTGCGATTTTTCTTCTGTTGTATACTCCTATCAGGAACAATACACCGCCTACCTGGCGTCCTCCCAGGCTCTGGAAGACGGAACCGAAGGCCGCCAGACCCACGCCACCGCTCTCCTGACAGACTGTATCGCCACCAGCACTCAAACCACCACCACCCCTGTAACCATCCACCTGAACAACGACAGCAAAAACTGGCGCATCACCAAAAGCGACGAAATCACAACCGCCCTCCTTGGAAACCTGGAAGAAGCCCTCACCACTATTCTCACGCAGCCGGAAAGCTGATATCTGACATCACCCTGCCTAAGCTGCCACCGGCAACTTTCTTCGGATTCAGAACACTCAAACTTGAGCCACTGAATCAATTGATACAACACAACAAAAAGCAGATACAAAGATTATATTCTCCTTCGCACCTGCTTTTATTTATCTTTCCCCATATTTTCCCTTTTCAACACTGCTTCTTCTGCTCAGCAATTCGCTCTTTCCTAGAGCGTGTCTGAAAAATCATTTCCACAAACTGGGACTCGCAGCTCACGAAAAGCCTTTTTAGACACGCTCTAATCTTTAACATCCACCACTCAGTTTTTTGCCAAAACACAGCGGCAGGCTCCGGGTTTCCTTTGTCGCAACACTTTGTGGGCGCTTAGGGCAAGCTTTAAGATCCAGTCCTTAGAAGGACTTGACAGTGAGCGGCTCTCCGCGAACTGGCATTTAGTTCTTCTTAGGACTTAGCTTAAAGTTGCCCTGCCCACGTTGCGACAAAGGAAACCCGGAGCCTGCCGCGTCCCTCTGCCAAAAATCTGGCAAGAAACTCTATTTAATTATTCCTCACTGCGAATCGCAATCCCCAGCTCCTCCAGCTGTTTCTCATCCACCAGGTTCGGTGCCTCTGTCATCAGACAGGACGCATCCTTCACCTTCGGGAATGCAATTACATCACGGATACTCTCCTGTTTTGCCATCAGCATAACCAGACGATCCAGACCATAAGCCAGACCGGCATGAGGCGGAACACCATACTTGAATGCTGTCAGCAGGAAACCAAACTGTTCGTAGGCTTTTTCCTTGGTAAATCCAAGAACCTCAAACATTTTCTCCTGAATATCATCCTGATGGATACGCACACTACCGCCACCGATCTCAGTACCGTTCAGTACGATATCATAAGCTTTTGCACGTACACGGCCAGGATCGCTGTCGATATACTGCAGATCCTCTTCCATCGGCATGGTAAATGGATGATGCATCGCTTTGAAACGGTTTTCCTCATCAGACCACTCCAGCAGAGGAAATTCTGTGATCCATACAAAACGATATTCACTGCTGTCCAGAAGATTCATCTGACGCGCCAGTTCCAGACGCAGTGCCCCAAGTACATCCCAGACAACTTTATTTTTATCAGCAGCAAACAACAAAAGATCACCAGCCTGTCCGTCCATGGCTTCTACCAGACGGTTCATCTCGTCTTCTGTCATGAATTTTGCGAAAGAAGATTTTACAGTTCCGTCTTCATGAATGGCGATATAAGCCAGACCCTTTGCACCATAGTCTTTTGCAAACTCAACCAATTTGTCAATTTTCTTTCTCGGCATACTGCCCTGTCCCTTGGCATTGATACCACGGACAGTTCCGCCTGCTTCCAGTGCATTCTTGAATACAGCAAATTCACATCCGCGAACAACCTCAGATACATTCTGCAGTTCCATACCAAAACGCAGATCTGGTTTGTCAGAGCCAAAACGATCCATCGCATCCTGCCAGGTCATTCTCTGAATCGGCAGTTTCACATCCACATCCAGTACCTGTTTGAACAGGTAAGCCAGCAGGCGCTCATTTACATCGATGACATCGTCTACATCTACGAAAGACAGCTCCATATCGATCTGTGTAAATTCCGGCTGACGGTCTGCACGAAGGTCCTCATCACGGAAGCAGCGTGCGATCTGGATATAACGGTCATAGCCGGAGCACATCAGCAGCTGTTTGAACAGCTGTGGAGACTGTGGCAGTGCGTAGAAGTTACCCGGATGGATACGGCTCGGAACCAGGTAATCTCTTGCGCCTTCCGGTGTACTCTTTGTCAGCATCGGAGTTTCAATCTCCAGAAATCCCTCATTTGCCATAAACTGACGGATCAGTGTTGTTACCTGAGAACGCATCATCAGGTTTCTCTGAATATCCGGTCTTCTCAGATCCAGGAAACGGTATTTCAGACGCAGATCTTCTTTTGTCTTGCTGTTCTCTTCGATCGGGAACGGCGGTGTCTCTGCCTCTGCAAGAATACGCAGTCCGTTTGCACGAACTTCGATCTCACCGGTTTTTAAGTTATTGTTTACCGCACCGGAACGTGCTTCTACCACACCGGTCACTGCAATAACAAACTCACTTCTCAGTTTCGTTGCTTTTTCGAATCCTTTCGCATCGATGCTGCCATTTTCAAAAATCAGCTGTACGATACCGGAACGGTCTCTTAAATCTACGAAAATAATACCGCCTTTATTTCTGCTCTTCTGTACCCATCCCATCAGTGTTACGGTTTCTCCGATATTTGCTGTGGAAATCTCGGTACAACGATGGGTCCGTTTTAACCCTTTCATTGACTCTGCCATTGTTTCTTCCTCCAATATTAACACTCTATTCGTAACAGTGTGTTTTCACACCAATTACATTCTGTCTGCAAAGAATTCTACGATTTCTTCGTATCCCTCTTCTTTAAGCTGTTCCTTCTGGAACTTTTTGTTTTTCTTCATAACCGCAATCGTAACAACAGATCCGTTTTTCCGGTCTTCTTCTGCCTGTTTCAGAACTTTCATCATGCCCTCTGCCGGCATGTTTTTCTCAATCAGAAGTGCTTTCTTTGTTCCGATCTGTGGAACCTGGAAACCACGTTCCATCAGCAGCATGATAATACGCTCAAATCCGATGGAGAATCCGCATGCACAGGTATTATTTCCTGTGAATTTGCCGATCATCTCATCGTAACGTCCGCCACCGCCGACGCTTCCGCCGAACTCATCCATGGAAATCTCGAAGATCGGTCCGGTATAATAAGACATACCGCGTACCAGAGTCGGATCAAACGCAATCTTAAAGTCTGCAGCTTTCACAGCGTCCACACTGTTCATGATCAGTTCCAGACCGTCTGCGTATTCCGGATCCAGTACACCTTCCAGTTTTTCTTTTACATAACGTACACCCTGTACATCATTGGTGATTTTTTCAAACATAGCAAGATATTTATCCACACATGCTTTGTCAAATCCTTCTTTTTCCAGTTCTTCTCTGACACCTTCCAGACCGATCTTATCCATCTTGTCCAGAATGATAAATACGGTATCATAAGATTCCGGTGCAAATCCGCTGTAGGCAGCCATTGCTTTCAGGATTCTTCTGTCGTTGATACGAATCGTAAAGTTCTTGAAATCCAGTTTTCCAAGCAGGGTTGTGGTTGCCAGGATCAGTTCGATCTCTGCCAGATTGGTCGGCTCACCGAGAATATCAATATCGCACTGCATAAACTGGCGGTAACGTCCTCTCTGTGGACGGTCTGCACGCCATACATTTCCCATCTGCAGGGCTTTGAACGGTGACGGCAGTTCGTTGGCATGGTTGGAATAATATCTGGAAAGAGGCAATGTCAGGTCATAACGAAGACCTCCATCCACCAGATCCGCTTCACATTCCGCAGTCTCCAGTTTCAGTTTTTCTCCTCTTTTTAAAATCTTGAAGATCAGTTTTTCGTTTTCTCCACCCTGTTTGCTCGACAGGTTTTCGATATGCTCCACGCATGGAGTCTCGATAGATGAGAAACCGAAAGTACCGTAAGTTTCCTTTATCAGGCGAATCACATAATCACGGATTGCCATCTCTGCAGGCAGGATATCTTTCATACCTGTCACAGGTTTTTTCTTTAATGCCATAATGTAATCTCCTTTTCCTTATTCTTATGGATCATTCTTTGAAAGGCAAGAAATACCTTTACATCAAAATCTTTTATCTCTTCGATCATCATCTGCACCGCCGACTGGCTTTCAAAAGCCTTGCGGTACGGACGGTCTGAAGTCAGTGCTGCATATACATCACAGACACGGATAATACGGGCACCAAGCGGAATCCCTTCTCCTGAAAGATTGTCCGGATAGCCGCTGCCATCATAATTTTCATGGTGATGGCGCACCGCAAGAAGAATGGATTCTTTATAGCCTTTTGCTTTCAGAATCTCATAACTCGCCTGCGCATGAAGCCGGACATAATGGATCTCTTCTACGATCAGAGGCGCATCCATATCGTCCAGATCCTCCGATACCGCTTCTTTTCCGATATCATGAAGCATCCCCGCTACCGCAAGGTCATGGCAGAATTCTTCCGGTTCTCCCAGTTCTTTTGCCACCTGATACGCCAGGTTGCTGACCCGCATCCCGTGTATCAGCTGCTCATCCAGGCTGTACTGTAGCAGATGCTGCTGATTGACATATTTGTTCACCGCAATCATCCTTTTCCTCCGCATGTCTCTCTTTGGTGTCACCCGTTCAGATATTTCTCTATTCCCACTCTCTTCCGCTCGAGCATTTCATCGATCCGGAGAATATAATTGTTGACATCTTTTACATTCTCCACCCGTTCGATCCGGGTTCCGTGCTCAAACACAAATTTGGTGGATGCTCCCGCACCCGCCGCAAGAATGGTCTGTTTTTCTTCCATAATCAGTATATTGTATATTCCCGCTTTGTCAACCTCTGCGTAACCTACATTTTCAAAATTTCCCGCAATATTCTTCTGGCGGTACAGATAATACGGACCCATGCCCATATTTCTGGCACACTGCTGGGTCATCTCCATGATCTCCTGGCTGTTCTCAAACGACATTTCTTCGTATTTATCTTTGAACAGATTCAGTCTTGTCGCACGTTTCAGTGCCAGGGAATGGATCGTCAGGCTGTCCGGATGCAGGTTTTCTACCTCCTGCAGCGTATGCGCCACTTCTTCTTTTCCCTCTCCCGGAAGACCGATGATCAGATCCATATTGATATTGTCAAATCCCAGTTCTCTTGCCATATGGAAAATATTGACCGTATCTTCCACGGTATGTTTTCTTCCGATCACATCCAGCGTTTTCTGGTTCATCGTCTGCGGATTGACGGAAATTCTCGTCACCGGAAATTCTTTCATCACCTGCAGTTTTTCTCTGGTGATGCTGTCCGGTCGTCCCGCTTCCACGGTATACTCTTTGACCCAGGTAAAATCAAAAGTCGTCTGAATGTGAGAAAGCAGTCTGCGAAGCTGCTCCGGTTCCAGCGTCGTCGGCGTACCGCCTCCGATATAAACCGTCGTCAGTTTCCGTTCTCCCATCTCTTCCCGGATAAAGGTCAGCTCCTTGCACAGAGCATCCAGATATTCATCCACCCGTTTCGTCCACCGTTCCAACGGATGAGATCCAAAGGAACAGTACAGACAGATACTCGGACAGAACGGAATTCCTACATAGAGACTGTAACCGTTTTCATAGTCCAGATCCTGCAGCAACGCCTTCTCCCGGTTGGCAATCGTGATCGCCAGAGCGGTTTTTTCGTTGCTTACGCCATATGTTTCCCGCATATACTGCGCGATCTGTGTATTTTTCCATCCCTCTTCGAGAAGTTTCATCGGGATCTTCGTCGGCCGGATTCCGGTAAGATCTCCCCACGGAAGCGTTTTCCCGGTCACCTGGCACAGGGCGCCGTACACCAGACGTTTCAGCACGTTTTTCGTCTCCGGACGGTCTTTTTCATAATCCACAGCTACCTGCTGTCTGAAAATCTCCGTGCCGTCTTTTTCAACAGCCAGACAAATCTCCTGACTGCCATAGGCAACCAGGAGAAGCATCCCGTACGCTCCCTCCGGTTCTTCCTCTCCCTCATAGAACATCGTAACCTGTGCATGAGGATAAAAGGCTTTCACCAGAGAGTATACATCATATTCAAAATCTTTTTTATTAAATCGAATCGCTATATTGTTAAGCAAAAGGATTGTACCTCTTTTCATATCCTATTGTTGTTTCTTCGTTATGTCCCGGACAGACTCTCGTTGTCTCCGGAAGTTCTTTTAACAGGCGTTTCACACTCGCCTGCATATCGGCACCGCTTCCCGTCGGGAAATCCGTTCTTCCAACACTCTGTGCAAACAGCGTATCTCCGGAGAAGAGCACTTCTTCTTCCGGCAGATAATAACAGCAGCTTCCCGCCGTATGTCCCGGTGTGTGGAAGACTTCAATGGAAAATCCTGCAAGATCCAGTTTTTTTCCGTCACAGACCCACTGATCCGCCAGCAGTACATGAGCACTTGCCCAGCTTCCCGAAAGATTTTTCATCGCATCGGTGAGCACCTGCTGTTCCGCTGCACAGGCGATGACCGGGATCCCGTATTCGTCCCTCAGATCATCTGCCGCCAGCATGTGATCAAAATGACCATGTGTCAGGAGAATCGCCACAGGCTTTCCTCCCATACGGTTAATTTTTTCTTCGATCCGTGCACTCTCATCCGCCGGATCGACGATCAGCAGTTCGCCGTTTTCTTTATTTTTGATCAGCCAGGTATTGGTTCCTACCATCCCCAGTACCAGCTGTTCGATCACTGCTTTTTTCATAGTTTCGGATTACTCCTTTTATCAGCCGGTGGTACGTTCAATATCAAGGACACTCTCCACCTGACGGATCTTTTCCACGATACTGTTCAGTTCTTCCGTACTGTGTACATCAAATGTCATGGAAATCGTCGCACGTCCCTGTTTGCTCGTCCGGCTGTTGATAGTTGTCAGGTCGATCTTACGCTCGGTAAAGATCCTTGAGATATCGACCAGAAGACCGGTTCTGTTATTGGCATATACATTGATCTCTGCCGTATAAAGTCCGCTGGTCAGATTGCTGCCCTGCCACTCCGCATCGATCAGACGCACGCGTTCTGCCTCGGAAAGATTCATGACGTTGACACAGTCTGTGCGGTGGATCGTGACACCACGACCTCTCGTTACAAAACCGACAATCTCATCTCCCGGAATCGGGCTACAGCATTTTGCAAATCGTACTGCCACATCGTCGATCCCTTTTACAACGATACCGCCTTTTTCTTTCTTCACGATCGGCAGTTTTTCTTTTGCTTCCGCAGCTGCCTCCAGAACTTTCTCATCGGTGATCTCTTTTTTATGCTCTTTCTCGTAAGCCTCAATCAGCTTATTCAGAATCTGTCCTTCTTTTAAGCCTCCGTGTCCCAGTGCGGCAAGCACACTTTCCCAGTCACGGAATCCGTATTTACGCATCACGGCTTCCATGTATTTCGGCTTGGTCAGTTCTCCCAGTGTTCTGCCCTTTAATTTGGCATAGCTGGCAAGCATTTCTTTTCCTTTGAGGATGTTATCCTCTTTCCGCTCCTGCTTGAACCACTGGTTGATCTTATTCTTTGCCTGGGTACTTTTGACGATCTTTAACCAGTCACGGCTCGGTCCCTTGGAATTCTGTGAGGTGATGATCTCCACACGGTCACCGTTTTTGATCTCATACTCGATCGGAACCAGTTTTCCGTTGACTCTCGCGCCAACCATCTTATTTCCCACGGCACTGTGTACACTGTAGGCAAAATCTACGGTGCTGGAACCACGTGGAAGAGTCTTGACATCTCCCGCCGGACTGAAACAGTATACATTTTCATTAAAGAGATCCAGATCACTCTTTAACAGACTCAGGAACTCTTTGTTATCCGACATGTCCCGCTGCCACTCCAGGATCTGACGAAGCCAGCTCAACTTCTCTTCTTCCTGCTGTGCCACCGGTTTCTTGCCATCGGAAGCTTCTTTGTATTTCCAGTGTGCTGCAATACCATACTCTGCGGTACGATGCATCTCAAACGTACGGATCTGGATCTCAAAAGGTCTTCCCTTGGGTCCGATCAGCGTGGTATGCAGAGACTGATACATGTTCGGTTTCGGCATCGCAATATAGTCCTTGAACCGTCCCGGAATCGGCGTATACATCTCATGGATCACACCGAGTGCCGCATAACAGTCCTTGACCGTATCCACGATAATACGCACGGCAAACAGATCGTAGATCTGATCCAGCGTCTTATCCTGGTTGACCATCTTTTTATAGATACTGAAGAAATGTTTTACCCTTCCGTTGACCTCTGCCTGGATATCCGCCTCTTCCATGTGTTCTTTTACTTCATCCACAATGCCCTGGACAAACGCTTCCCTCTCTCCTTTTCGGAGATTGATCTTTTCCACCAGATCGTAATAGACTTCCGGCTTCAGATATTTTAAAGAAAGGTCATCCAGCTCGATCTTGATCTTGGAAATACCGAGACGCTGTGCGATCGGCGCATAGATATCCATCGTCTCTCTGGCTTTTTCCTTCTGTTTCGGCTCCGACCAGTACTGTGCGGTACGCATGTTGTGCAGCCGGTCCGCCAGTTTTACCAGAATCACACGGATGTCCTTTGCCATGGCAAGGAACATCTTTCTTAAGTTTTCCGCCTGTACTTCCACCTTATCCGCAGAATAATTCAGCTGTCCCAGTTTGGTAACACCGTCTACCAGAAGTGCCACCTCACTGCCGAACTCCCGCGTCAGATCCTCTGTTGTCATCACGGTGTCCTCTACGACATCGTGTAACAGTCCGGCAACGATCGTCTCTTTATCCAGCTCCAGATCCGCCAGAATGATCGCCACACACAGGGGATGAATGATATAAGGCTCCCCGGATTTTCTCTTCTGGCCTTCGTGCGCCTTTGCGGCGATCCGATAGGCCTTTTCGATCATGGAGATATCGGTGGACGGATGATATTTTCGAATACTGCGGATCAGTTCCTCATACAGCTGCTCCGGACTGGTAAAATCCTTCATGCATTTGACATTTGCTTCTACTTCTTCGATCTCCTGGATTCGTTCCTCTTCCGTTTTTGTTTTTCCATCTTCCATAGATTCACCACCTGTTTTCTTTATTTACCCTCGTAACAGATGACAGATTCCACATCGTAATCTTTCAGACGTTCTCTGCCTTTCAGTCCTGCAAGTTCCATCAGAAATACAATTTTTACAACTTCGCCGCCCAAACGTTCCACCATCTTTGCAGCTGCTTCTATGGTACCACCGGTAGCGATCAGGTCATCGATCAGAACGACTTTCTGCCCCGGTTTGATGGAATCTTTGTGCATCTCGATCGTTGCACTTCCATATTCCAGATCATAATCCTGGGAAATCGTCTCGCACGGCAGTTTTCCTTTTTTACGGATCGGCACAAATGGCTTATGTAAATTATATGCCACCGGCACACCGAAAATAAAACCTCTCGACTCGGTACCTGCGATCACATCCACGTCCACATCTTTGATTTTTTCCTGAATCGAATCGATCGCCAGCTGTAATCCGTCTGCATCCTGTAAAATACTGGTTACATCACGAAAGATAATTCCCGGTTCCGGAAAATCCGGAATACTTCTCACATATTCTTCAAGCTTTTTCATAACAATCTCCCTTCTTTATATGAAACTCACCCGTACCGGCAAGTTAGAATCGACAATTAGCGACTACATTATACCATTAATCACGCTTCATCGCAAATTTATTTTACCTGAATTGCTTTGTGCGGACACATTTCCTGACAGCAGAAGCACCGGATACATTTGTGGTAATTATATACCGGCGGCTGTTTTCTGCCATTTTTAAACTGCAACGCTTTTCCTTCCACCGGACAGGCTTCCACACAGACGCCGCATTTCTTACATTTGTCCGTCACAATATACGGTTTCTTCTGAAAATACCGCAGGAACCCATTGTTGAACCGGTTCCACAGATTGCTCCTCTGTTTTTTGCGGTCCACGTTAAAATCCGGGTTGCCGAAGCGTTCCACCGCCTCCTGCATCGTGATCTCGCCGTCTTCTGACAGTAACCGGATATTTTCCTCCCGCCAGGTCCCGAGTCCCATCGTCTCTCCGTGCACATTGGTCGGAACCATCTGCGGATCGAGATGTACCAGGTGGCAGTATACACTGTCGATCGCCACCGGATCATTGCCGAGGAGCAGTACATTCATCTTCACCGGATCCCCTGAGGTCGGTCCGTTCCCATCCATCGCCACGATCCCGTCCATCACACAGAACCGCGGGGCGATCAGCTGATTCAGGTCGATCAGCTGTCTTGCAAAGATATCTGCATTTGTATATTGGGTATGTCCTTTGGCTTTGTGAAGCCCGCTGATGCAGCCATAGAGGTTTTTCACCCCGCCGGTCACCCGCTCCAGTGCATGTGTCTTCATCTTACAGAGATTGATCAGCGCATCCGTCTCCTGCACCGGTTTTGCCAGGAAGAATTCTTTTGCCGTGTGTCCCTGCGGATAAGATACCGTACTTCCCTCATTAAAATCAACGATCGTGACACCATAATCTTCCAGCATCTGATCCATGCCGGTGCCTTCCATGACTTTCTTCGCTGACCCCACACCGCAGGAATCACCGCAGCTCAGATGCACATAGCCTTCTTCTTTCAACAGTCTTACGATACCTTTGACCACTGCCGGATGGGTAATGACTGCCCGCTCCACTTCCGTTTTTCGTACCAGATTTGGTTTCAGCAGAATCTTTTCTTCTTTTTTCAGGAAAGTTTCCCATCCCCCTAGTAAAGCTATTCCCTTTTTCAGTGTGCTGTAAACCAGTTCTTCCTCATAACTTTCGCAGGAAAGAATCACAACTTCACTTTTCATTCTTTTTGTTCTCCTGTATATATATTCTATCTGCTTTTTAAGCACTGTTCCTGTCTCCGGCTGTCCCGTTTTCACATGTTGTTTCCGCCATCATGTTTACCATATACTTTCTCATCAGATCATTCCCATACTGCGAAGCAGGTACAGCCAGAATGTCAGTGTGAATCCGCTGAAAAATGTCGTCAACATCACAATGCTCGACGCCAGTACCCCCTCATGTCCCATATTTCTTGCCATAACATAAGAACTCACCGTTGTCGCCGAACCAAGCATAACGAGGATCGCGATCAGTTCTTCCTGACGGAAGCCAAGCATCACAGCGATCGGTAAAAATACCGCACACCATACCACCAGTTTGAGCACGGTAGCTGTAACTGCCAGTTTGATCTTTCCAAATGCTTTTTTCACATCAAACGCAGCACCCATCGCCATCAGTCCCAGCGGTGTTGCCAGTTTTCCGAGATTATCCACCGTTTTGATCAGGATCGGCGGACACGGAAGTTTGAACCCTGACCAGATGACTCCTGCAAGGATACCAAGAATGATCGGATTTGTTGCGATTCCCTTCAGCGTTTTTTTGATCAGCGCTCCATCCAGCCGGTCTCTCTCCGGTTTTAAAAATGCCAGCACCGTAACCGCCATGATATTATAAATCGGCACAGAAGCAATGATCATCAGCGGTGCCATTCCGGAAGTTCCGTAGATGTTCTGGATAAATGCGATGCCAAGGATCGCCGCACTGCTGCGGTACGCTCCCTGCACGAATTCTCCCTGAATACTTTTATCCTTCCAGAGACAGGAGATCAGAATGGTGATCACGATACAGGCAATCGTTGTCAGTGCACAGTATGCCACAAACGTACCGTTCCACACATCCAGAAAGTTTGCCTGGGAAAGATCCGAAAACAGCAGCGCCGGCAGTGCCGCCTGGAAGACAAATTTATTCGCTTTATTGGTAAACTCTTCATCCATCAGTCCCACTTTTCGAAAGACGAATCCCAGAATCATCGTAAGAAAAATAGGCACTGTGGCATTCAGACTAAATATCAGATTTTCCATGTTACTCTCCTACACCAGACCGAAGCAACGCAGCACATACAGCCATGCTGTCATAGTAAAAGCACTTCCCAGCGTAGTAAGCATGACCACACTCGAGGTAAGCGTTCCTTCGTGTCCCATATTTTTTGCCATAATAAAGCAACTGACTGCGGAAGAAGAACCTGCCACTACAAGTGCTCCTACCATCTGTTCGTTTCGTAATCCGCTCAGGGCTGCAAGCGGCAGGGCAATCATGGCAATTCCTGCCAGTCGCAAAAACGTTGCACCAAGTGCCGGCCGGATCTGACCGATTGCTTTCTCTCCCTCAAAGGAGCCACCCATCGCCATGAGACCAAGCGGTGTGGCCAGACTGGTCAGATTGTGCACTGTCTTGCTGACGATCGGCACCTGCGGCACATGACAGACGGACAGAAGCATTCCCCCGGCGATACCGAGAATGATCGGATTTGTAAGGATCCCCTTCACCGTCTCCTTTGCCAGATTCCCTGCATCCTTCTTTTCCCCGTCCGGTTTCATAAAGAGCAGGATGATCACCGCCAGAATGTTGTTAAACGGCACATTTCCGATTAACATTAAGGATGCCATATCCGATTTTCCGTAAATATTGCTGATAAATGCGATGCCAAGAAGTGCCGAATTGCTCCGGAAAGCTGCCTGTGCGAACTCCCCGCGGATCTTCGCATCTTTGACGAGTCTCGAACACAATACACTGAGCAGCCCGCCGACGATCGTGATCGCCGCACAGAAGCCGACAAATTTTCCATCCCACAGCGTCTGAAAATCCGCCTCCCAGAGATCTTCCAGCAGTAATAGCGGCAGTGCTGCCCGGAAGACGAACCGGTTGATTTTCTTGATAAAACTTTCATCCAGCAGTCCGATCCTCCGGAAGGCATATCCCAGAAGCATCGTAAAAAAGATCGGCAGCGTGGCATTTAAACAAAAGACCAGATTTTTCATAGGTATGTAAAAGGAGCCATAGCACGATTGCTCATGCGACAGCTCCTTGTCTCCTTATTCAAAAATTTTGTTATAAATCGGGAAACAATCCAGTGTTGCGAAATAATCTCTCGGTGTCTCTGCACGACGGATCATCTCAAAACTTCCGTCCTCTTTCAGCAGGATCTCCGCAGATTTCAGTTTACCGTTGTAGTTGTAACCCATCGCATATCCATGTGCACCGGTATCGTGGATCACCAGGTAATCTCCCATATCGATCTTCGGAAGCATCCGGTCGATCGCAAATTTGTCATTATTTTCACAAAGAGATCCGGTGATATCATATTTGTGATCACACGGCTGATCTTCTTTTCCCATGACTGTGATATGATGATATGCTCCGTACATTGCCGGACGCATCAGGTTTACCGCGCAGGCATCACATCCGATATACTCTTTGTAAGTGTGTTTCTCATGGATTGCTTTTGTTACCAGACAGCCGTAAGGTCCTGTCATAAAACGTCCCATCTCGGTATACAGTGCCACATCACCCATTCCTGCCGGTACAAGCACTTCTTCGTATACCTTCCGTACTCCTTCACCGATTGCACGGATGTCGTTCGGTTCCTGATCCGGTTTGTAAGGGATTCCCACACCGCCGGACAGATTGATGAATTCAATATCTGCACCGGTCTCTTTTTCCAGTTTTACAGCAACCTCAAACAGTACTTTTGCCAGCATCGGGTAGTACTCGTTGGTTACGGTGTTGCTTGCCAGGAATGCATGGATACCGAATTTCTTTGCGCCTTTTGCTTTCAGAATCTTGAATGCCTCAAAAAGCTGCTCGGTAGTCATACCGTATTTTGCATCTCCCGGGTTGTCCATGATATCATTGCTGATCTTAAAGAGGCCGCCCGGATTGTAACGGCAGCTGATGGTTTCCGGAATATAGCCGATTGCTTTTTCCAGGAAATCGATATGGGTGATATCATCCAGGTTGATGATAGCTCCCAGCTTTGCCGCATACTGATATTCCTCTGCCGGCGTTGCATTGGAAGAAAACATAATGTCGGATCCTTTGCATCCCATTGCCTGAGAAAGCATCAGTTCGGTCAGAGAGGAACAGTCACATCCGCATCCATATTCTTTCATGATCTGAATCAGTGTCGGGTTCGGGCATGCTTTCACCGCAAAGTACTCTCTGTACCCTTTGTTCCATGCGAAAGCTTCTTTTACTGCTTTTGCATTGTCCCGGATTCCTTTTTCATCATACAGATGATAAGGGGTTGGAAATTTTGCGGTAATCTCATCCAGCTGTTCCTTTGTTACAAATGGTTTCTTGTTCATTTTTTCATAATCTCCTCTGTTGTGTTCTGTTACATTATTTTGCCTGAATAACCTGCATGATATTGGTCACTGCGCCTTCCCCGTTTACCATATTGGTAGCCGGGTCTCCTGCGGTAAATACCACAATGTCACCTTTCTTCACCAGATTTTCTCTTCTCACAATATACATGGCATGTGAAATGATATTCTCTGTGGAATCTTCTTCATAACCTGCTACGGAAGTGACTCCCCAGTAGATCTGCATCTTTCTTCTGGCCCACTCATTCGGACTTACGGCGTAGATCGGTACTTTCGGTCTGAAGTTAGAGATCAGACGGGCGGTTTGTCCGGAAATGGTCGGTGTTACGATACAGTCTGCACCCAGATTTTCTGTGGTCTGTACAGCAGCTACGCCGACAGCACTTGATACGTTTTTATTGCCGCGCAGTGCACGGTAATCAAGGAAACGTTTGTGTGTCATATACGGTTCGGTGCATTCCGCGATCTTCACCATCATCTGTACCGCCTGCTCCGGATATTTACCCATCGCAGTTTCACCGGATAACATGATTGCATCGGTACCATCGTAGATTGCATTTGCAACATCTGTCACTTCCGCTCTGGTCGGGCGTGGTGCGCGCATCATGGAGTCGAGCATCTGTGTGGCTGTGATAACCGGTTTGTAAGATTCGTTACATTTACGGATGATCATTTTCTGGATATGTGGAACTTCGTGTGCCGGAATCTCCACACCCAGATCGCCTCTGGCTACCATCACGCCATCGGCTGCTTTGATGATCTTATCAATATTATGTACACCTTCCGCATTTTCAATCTTGGCAATCACATCGATCCGCTCTCCGCCGTTTGCGCGAAGCAGTTCTTTGATCTCTTTGATCGCCTCTGCATTTCTTACGAAAGAAGCGGCGATAAAGTCGATGCCCTGCTCGATACCAAACAGAATATCGTTCTTATCCTGTTCGGTGATTGCCGGGAGTTTTACTTCTACATTCGGAACATTGATTCCTTTTTTCTGACCCAGTTCTCCACCATTGACAACCCGACAGACTACATCGGTATCGGTTACCTCCTCAACAGTCAGCTGAATCAGACCGTCATCGATCAGGACCGTATCTCCCGCTTTTACATCTTTCGGAAGATCTTTATATGTCTGGCTGCAGCGGGTGTTATTTCCTTCGATCTGCTCGGTTGTCAGTGTAAACTGGCTTCCCTCTTCCAGATATACTTTCTGTCCGCCCTCCAGGATACCGGTACGGATCTCCGGTCCTTTTGTGTCCAGCAAAATAGCGATAGGCAGCTTCAGTTCTTTTCGTACTTTCTTTAACAGATCCATTCTGGTTTTCTGTTCTTCATGATCTCCGTGAGAAAAATTAAATCTGGCGATGTCCATACCGGCTTTTGCCAGTTTTCGCATCATCTCTTCGTCATCTGTGTTCGGTCCCATGGTGCAGATAATTTTCGTTCTCTTCATAAAGTTTGCCTCCCTATCTTATGTGCGTATGCGTAAACAGATGATCCTGACAGTATTCATAATTGCCATTGCACTTGGAACAGAAACGGAATTCCAGATGTTCTCCGTCCTTCTCCGTTCTTCCGCAGATCGCACATTTATGTTTGGTGATTCCATTGTTGTTTACCTGGCTTCGATGAACGGCTCTCTGAAATTCTTTCCTTCTGTGAATCTCTTTCGGATTGTACCGGCTCATATTTCGTGTCATGAAAAAGAATATAATAAAGTTCATCAAAGAACAGATAATCGCAACTCTTACCGCCCATCCGGACTGAATCATCTCTGCCAGAATCATCAGCGCATAGGCAACGCCAAGCCATTTGATTTTTAATGGGATAATCATCATAAACAGCACCTGGTTATTCGGATAAGTAGCCGCATAAGCCAGGAAAATAGACATGCTGATGTAATACGTGCTGAACAGTCCGCCAAATAAAACGTTTCCGTCCAGTACAAAATACAGGATAAACGCCCCGATGATCGTCATCAGGATTCCCGAAAAAATGTATACATTGTATCGGAACGCACCCCAGGTTCGCTCAAGAGAAGTTCCGATCGAATAGTAAAACATCAGAGTGATCAGTGTAAAGAAAATGTTCTGTGTAGACGGCGGAATCAGCAGCCAGCTGACGATCCGCCATACCTGTCCGCGCAGGATCATGGCAGGTTCCAGCGTCATATAATTAAGCACCTGCGGAGTTACCATATACAGCAGATATCCAGCCGCATAAGTCAGCACGATATACATGGACAGATTGGTCAGTGCATATCGTCCAAATTTCCGCTCCATCTTGTTCAAAAAATTCATAGTTTTCTCCTTTTAAAATCAGAATTAAAATAAGTCTTTTTTACGGAAAACAATGGCTACCAGAATACTGAACACCAGAGACAGCAGGATCACATAGAGAAATCCCATCGAATTATCCGCAAACGGCATTCCGATCGATTTTAAGTTCATACCGTACGCGCTGAAGATCATCGTCGGAATCGACATGACAATCGTCACCGTCGCCAGGAACTTCATAACGATATTCAGGTTGTTAGAAATGATCGAAGCAAACGCCTCTGTCGTTCCACTCAAGATACCGCTGTAAATATTGGTCATCTCAATGGCCTGTTTGTTCTCGATGATAACATCCTCAAGGAGTTCCGTATCTTCCGGATACTGCTTGATATTTTCCACTTTTAACAGTTTTTCCAGAACCACTTCGTTTGACCGCAGGGAGGTGGTAAAGTATACCAGAGATTTCTGCAGCTCCAGCAGCTCGATCAGCTCCTGATTTCTCTGTGATTTGTGCAGTTTCTGTTCTACTTCGTCACTCTTCTTATCGATGATTCGCAGATAATGCAGATACAGCGATGCGTTGCGGTACAGGATCTGCAGGATAAAACGGGTTCTCTTATAGGTAAAAAAATTCCGTACCCTTCCGTCCATGAAAGAACTCAATACCGGGGTATCTTCCAGACATACGGTAAAAATCTTATCGTCCGTCACCACGATACCCATAGGGATCGTTCCATACCATTCTTTGTCATTTCGTTCCTCGATCATAGGAATATCTACCAGGATCAGTGTATAGTGATCCTCCACTTCGATACGCGAACGTTCCTCCTCATCCAGAGGTGCTCGCAGATGATCCACATCAATATTATATTTCTCTGCGATTTCCACAATCTCGGTGGCAGTCGGATTGATCAGCGCGATCCAGCTTCCCTCCTGTGCTTCATTGATCTGATGCACATTATTATCTATGGTTCTGAAAATCTTAACCATGTTATAAATCTCCCTTCTGCGTGTTTGCCACTGCTAAGACACAGAAAGTGCTTCCTGTCCCAGGGGCGGCTTATTCAGATATTTTATATATTTATCCGCTCGAGGATCAGACCCGGCTTCCATTTATAACACACTTCCTTTCCCAATTTCAAACTTCTATCGCACCCGTTTTCTCTTTTTACAAATTTCTTTTTCGGGTGCACACTTTGACTTGATAAAACGCCAAAATTTAAGTTCATTATAAAGCCGTCAACTACCGTTTGTCAATTTCTTTACAAATTTTCTTCCCTGATATATAATAGCCAAAGATCAGTATTTTTCTAATATTCTATTGATAATTTTTTAACCATTATAATAAGGAGATTTTATGGCTGGATCATCTTTTGGAACCATCTTTCGTATCACCACCTGGGGCGAATCCCACGGTGCCGGACTGGGCGTTGTCGTAGACGGCTGCCCGGCTGGTCTTCCCTTATGTGAGGAAGACATTCAGATCTTTTTAAACCGCAGAAAACCGGGGCAGAGCAAGTTTGCCACCCCAAGAAAAGAGGACGATAAAGTGGAAATCCTCTCCGGTATCTTTGAGGGAAAAACCACAGGTACACCGATTTCCATGCTGGTAAGAAATACTTCCCAGCGCTCCCGTGATTATTCGGAAATCGCTTCTTACTACCGTCCGGGACATGCCGACTACACATTTGATGAAAAATACGGTTTCCGTGACTACCGCGGCGGCGGCCGTTCCTCCGGTCGCGAGACGATCGGCCGTGTAGCAGCCGGAGCAATCGCCTCCAAACTGCTCGCCACTCTTGGTATCACCATGACCACCTATACCCGTTCCATCGGTCCGGTCACCATTCAGACCTTCGATCAGGAACAGATTGAAAAGAACAACTTGTATATGCCGGATGAAAATGCAGCTGCGGAAGCATCCGAATACCTGCTTTACTGCATGAAAGAGCAGAATTCCTCCGGCGGTACCGTAGAGTGTATCGTAAACGGACTTCCAACCGGTCTCGGCGATCCGGTCTTCGAAAAACTGGATGCCAACCTCGGAAAAGCAATCCTCTCCATCGGTGCCGTAAAAGCGATCGAGATCGGTGATGGTATGGCAGTAGCATCTGCTACCGGCCGTTCCAACAACGATCCGTTCCTTCCTGGAGAAAACGGAACCATCAAAAAAGCCAGCAACCACGCCGGCGGAGTCCTTGGCGGAATCAGTGACGGCAGCCCCCTGATCCTTCGGGCAGCCATCAAACCAACCCCGTCCATCGCCTCCTTCCAGGACACCGTAAACAAACAAGGGGAACCCATCTCCGTCTCCATTAAAGGCCGCCACGACCCCATCATCGTCCCCCGCGCCGTAGTAGTCGTAGAGTCCATGACTTCCCTCGTCCTCGCCGACGCACTCCTGCTGAACATGACTGCAACGATGGACAACGTAAAAAAAATCTATACCGACAAATAAACGCATCACCTAAAAAGCCGCGGTGACATAAAAAAACACATCCTAATGTCACCACGGCTTTTATTGTTGAACTTTCCAATGGGGACGGTTCTTGGTGGTTGTCGGAACCGTCCCCACTGGCATCCACAAAACTTTCCCTACACAACCACTCTCCCTCCCGAGTTGAAAAACCAGCAAAGGAACTCCGGAGCCTATTGCGTCCCCCTTTTTCAACCTCACTCTACTTCAATATTCGTCATCAAAATACAATTCGGCGTCTCCACCTTCATCGGTTTCCCTTTCATCACGATCAGTTTCTTCTCATAATCAATCGCAAACGTCGTAATACTGTTCGACTCATGATTGACAACTGCCAGATGCTTTCCATCCGGGAACAATGCGATATCCTTCGGGTACTCTCCACTGATCGGCAGTGCAAACTCTTTCGTCAGCGTACCATCGTCCGGATTAATCGCGAACATCGCTACCGAATCATCTCCCGCCGTAGAAGTAAACAGATACTTTCCATCCGGAGACATCGTCATGGCTGCTCCGCAGTCATGCATCGGATCCAGCTGATCAGACAGCGGCTCTACTAACTGAATCAGTTCAAACTCCGGTCCCTTATCGGTATCTTTATAAGTAAATACACCCACTTTATTGATCAGCTCGAACAGGATATACGCATATTTCCCATCCTTGCTGAACAGGATCTCTCTCGGTCCGGACTCTCTCTTGCATCGAAGAATATCCACCAGTTCCATCCGGTTTCTCGCCGTATTGATCCGGTAAACCTTCACCTGATCGATACCATTATCTACTGCACATACATATTTGCCTTCCGGCGTTGTCTTCACACAGCTTACATGCGGACGGAAGTTACGTTCTGCCACACTTCCAACACCTTTGTGGAATACACCGTCAAACACCTGACCCAGACGGCCATCCTGGTGGGTATGTACTGCTGTGATCTTGCCATCATGATAACCTGCAACAAACAGATATTTTCCGCTATCATCCACGCACAGGTAACAACCTCTCATTCCATCAATACCCACTTTGTTGATCAGCTCCAGATCTCCATCCGGTTTGATCTCAAACACTGCCACGCCTTCATCTGCGATCGAATACAGATACTTGCCGTTTTTCGATTTTACCACATAAGACGAATTGTTTACCGGCACTACTTTTCGTTCACTCAGGGTACCTTCTTCCACATTCACGTCATACAAATGAATTCCAATACTGCTTCCATGTGTATAAGTTCCAACATATGCAATGTATTTTTCTTTTTCCATGATGTTTTTTCCTTTCTTTGCAAAATTTGCGTATTTTTTAATATCTATTGATTATTTTATCATATTTCTGACTATTTCACAATTCTTTCTTAAAAAACTTGCGAATTGTCTTTCTTCTATGCTACACTCACTATGATAATTTTGAATACGAACATAAATTTTCAGGAGAATTTATCATATGAAACGAATCTTAACTTATCCAATAACGGAATCCGACAGCGACCAGCGAATCTATGATTTCCTGTACCACCACGGATATTCCCGACACATCCGCACCTGGTTAAAACAGCATCCCGGTTCCGTCCGTCTGAACGGCGAGGAAGCACTCTTTTATTTTCCACTAAAAAACGGCGATCTGCTGGAAATCTCACTGGAAGAGGAACACCCCTCGGAAAATATCGTTCCGGTAGATCTACCGATTCATATTATCTACGAAGACGAAGATCTGATGGTCATTGATAAAACGGCGGATATGCCGGTACACCCTTCCATCGGCAATTATGAAAACACCCTGGCAAATGCAGCTGCCTGGTACTTTCACCAGCAGGATATCCCTTTTGTATTCCGCTGCATCAACCGGCTGGACCGCGACACCACCGGGCTTCTGATCCTCGCCAAACATATGCTAAGCGGTGCCATTCTTTCCGACCAGATGAAAAAAAGAGCGATCCACCGCACCTATCTTGCTATCACAGAGGGAAAGACAGATCCCGCTGGCACGATCGACAGTCCGATCGGACGTACAGATCAGTCTCTGATTCTGCGGCAGGTGGATCACGAAAATGGCGATTCTGCCTGCACCCACTATCTGCAAAAATGCTGGCATCCGAAGACTTTCTATCCGGAAACTTTACCTGTTCCACAGGATGGACTTTCTCTGGTACAGTTGCAGCTTGAGACCGGACGCACCCATCAGATCCGTGTGCATATGACTTCCATCGGCCACCCGCTGATCGGAGATACGCTGTATAATCCGGAAACAGCTCTAATGAACCGCCAGGCACTGCACTCTTACCGGCTGGCATTTACGCATCCTGTCACTGGAGTTTCGCTGGAGTTTACGTCTCCACTGCCAGAAGATATGGTAGAATTTTTTCCGGACTGTAATACTTGATACCGTTGTTGCAAAAACTGATTTTGATTATCGCGGCAGTCGCCAGGGTTTCGTGCAACAAGCATGGACTTTGGCTCGTTGCTCGTGCAAAAAAAGATCTGAGAAACGTTTTGGTTCTTTCTGAACTTTGAGTATATCAAGCAAAAAGCAGGTATGAAAAATATCTGCTTTTTCTATAAATATCTATTTCTTATCTTTGGGTATTTATGATATAATATATGTACTTATATTCCAACACAAGATTATTCTTTTCTGCTTGATGAAAACCATTATGTTTATGATCATGTTGAAGATGAAGATAGCTTACATACTTACATTAAATCTAAAGAACATGGCTGTAAATGTCCCCTGTGTGAAAAAATGAGCACAAAACTTCATGCCACTTACAGAAAAAAATTTCAGAATACCCCAATTCATTGCAAGCAGACTTTTTTACATGCAAATGTTTATAAATATGATTGTGAAAACCGGGATTGTGAATGCAAAGTCTTTATGGAAGATCTTCCGTTTGCCAAAGCTTCTTTCTCTCTTTCGGATCTATTATAAAACAAGCGGGTATCAATTTGATACCCGCTAATGTTTCATTTGGTTATACCCAAAATTCAGAAAGAACCAACGTTTTCCACATTTCTCAGATCTTTTTTATTTTTCATGTAATACCTGCTTTTCTACATCGCGCGAATCCGCGGCACTTCTGCCACATGCAGATACTTGCTGATGCATTTTACCAGCAGATCATGCTCGGATACGTGATCCAGACCGGTGATTGCGACTGTTCCGATCACACCCACTTCTTCCACACGGATCGGGAATCCGCCGCCACAGGCTGCATACTCTTTCTCATCCAGAAGTCTGTCTGCCAGGGTTTCTCCCCGCTCTCTCAGATCCATGTACATCCGCAGACTGCTCTTTTCGGTGAGGCGCACGGTATTTTCTTTTCTGGTCAGCCACTGTTCATGGTACAGATTTGTGCCGTCCATACCATACTGGAATACGGTATAGCCGTTGTTTAAGCGGATCCGTATCAGCACTGCCGCACCTCTTTTTGCTGCCTCTGCCACGATCAGATTCCCCAGTTCCCATGCATCTGCATTCGTAAAACTGGAAAACTGAAGGATTTCTTCCTGCATCTGTAATACACTGCTTAATTCTTCAATCGTCATACCACTACCTCCGGCTTCCTTTTATTTTGCCAGTGCCAGCAGAATCTGGTTACTTCTGGCGATAAACTGTGTCATTTCTTCCGGACTCAGCTGTTTGTGAGCCATCATAGCCAGATCGTACAGCTGCTGGCAGATCAGCGGAACATTGGTCTCGTCGTCTTTGTGTTCAGCCACATATTTTACCAGCGGATGATTTGCATTCAGAACCAGTGTGGCTCCGTTTGCTCCACCAAACATATTGGCATCCATGCCGTACATTTTCATCATATCCTGCATCCGGCGGCTTTCCTCGGACAGGGTCATCATAGAAGAAATATTTTCATTTTTCAGTTTTTCTACTTTCACATCCAACTGCTCATTGTTCAGCGCTTTCTTGAAGGTTGCAGTCAGCTCTTCAGTCATTTCTTTCAGATCTTCACCGTCTTCTTTAAAGTCTTCGGTCAGATCCGCATCGATACGCTGGAATTTTACATCGTTATGTTTCTGTTCCACATGGGTAATAAAAGCAGTATCAATATTATGTTTCAGGATTACTGCATCCATACCCTGTTCCTTGAACATGTTGATGTACTGGCTCTGCTGTACTTCGTCAGATACATAATAAACGGTTGTCTTCTCCGGCTCTTTCTCTTCCGCCTGCTCGCCGTCTTTTTTCTCTTCTTCCGGTTTCTCGGCTTCTGCTTCCGGTTTTTTATTTTCTTCGATGCAGTCTTTCAGTGTCAGATATTTGCCGTCCAGATTCTTGAACAGGATATAATCATCCATCTTGTCAGAGAATTTTGCGTCTTTGATGCATCCGAATTTGATGAACGGGCTGATATCATCCCAGTATTTCTCATAATCTTCTCTGGCTGTCTTGCACATACCGGTCAGTTTGTCAGCGACTTTCTTGCTGATATAATCAGAGATTTTCTTGACAAATCCGTCGTTCTGCAGAGCACTTCTGGATACGTTCAGCGGCAGATCCGGGCAGTCGATCACACCTTTTAACAGCATCAGGAATTCCGGAATCACTTCTTTGATATTATCGGCGATAAATACCTGGTTGTTATACAGTTTGATGGTTCCTTCGATGGACTCATACTCGGTGTTGATCTTCGGGAAATACAGGATACCTTTTAAGTTAAACGGATAATCCATGTTCAGATGGATCCAGAACAGAGGCTCCTTATAATCCATAAATACTTTCCGGTAGAATGCTTTGTAATCTTCATCGCTGCACTCATTCGGATGTTTCATCCACAGCGGATGAATATCACTGATGGATACCGGACGTTTGTTGATTTTTACTTTTTCTTTTGCCGGAGAAACTTCTACAACTTCTTTTTCTCCGTTTTCATTTTCTTTTTCCTCGGTCTTCGCATCCTCATGAATATGTTCTACGACAACATCATCGTCACGCAGATCGGCTTCATCGATCGTCTCATATTCCTGTTCAGCGTTCTCATTGGAGAGGAAAATCTCGGTCGGCATGAAGGAACAGTATTTTTCCAGAACTTCACGGACTCTGTACTCGTTGGCAAATTCCAGGCTGTCTTCGTTTAAGAACAGGGTGATCTCTGTACCAACGGTTGTCTTGTCGCCGTCCTGCATATCGTACTCAGAACCGCCATCACACTCCCAGTGTACCGGTACAGCACCTTCTTTATAAGATAACGTATCAATATGAACCTCATCTGCTACCATGAATGCGGAGTAGAATCCCAGACCGAAATGTCCGATGATCTGATCATCGTTGGTTTTGTCTTTGTACTGCTCCAGGAACTTGGTTGCTCCGGAGAAAGCGATCTGTGTGATATATTCTTCTACTTCATCCGCTGTCATACCAAGACCGTTATCGATAAACTTCAAGGCTTTCTTTTCCGGATTGACGATCACTTCGATTTTTCCTTTATAATCATCCGGAAAAGTATATTCTCCCATCATTTCCAGTTTCTTTAATTTTGTAATTGCATCACAGCCATTCGATACCAGCTCACGAACGAAAATATCGTGATCGGAATACAGCCATTTCTTTATAATCGGGAAAATATTGTCACTGTTAATTGAAAGATTTCCATGTTTTGCTCCCATGGTTATACACACTCCTTTTCTTACCGGAACTCAGCCACCTGCTTTCTTTAAATGGCTCTTTCGTTCCCTGCATTTTCTCTTTGAAAGACCTAAAACTCTTTCACTGACCTTAATACTAATACTGAATTTTCCAAATGTCAAGAAAAAAATTAGCACTCATTTCAAATGAGTGCTAATAGTTTTACATGTATGTATTTGAGTGTTGAATAACCAACGATTATGTCGTTTTTTGTCTGATTATCTCATATTCCAGCATCCTTGCTTCCTGCCGCGGTTTCTTTTTCCGCATCAGATCCAGCAGCAGATCTGCCGCTTCCCTTCCGCTGGTATGATAATGATAGTGCACCGTCGTAAGTCGCGGACACAGAAGATCCGCGATAGCGCCGTGTCCCATACCGGCAACTTTCATCTTCTCCGGCACTGCGATCTTCCGCTCCGAAAGACAGGATAATACACCTGCTGCGATCATATCTGTCGCGCAAAGAACACCATCCGGCCGCTTCTCTTCCGCAAGGATCTGTTCCATCGCCTGATATCCTGCCTGCACGGAGAATGTCGCTTCCCGATATGCGATCTCATCCATATGAAGTCCATACGTCTCCAGTGCCCGACAGACGCCCTGATAACGGCTCTTACCTGCTGCCTTATCCCGCCTGTCGACACCGATATATGCCGGATGCCTGCAGCCGCTCTTTAAAAGTTCCGTCATCATGGCACATGCCGCGCCCTCATCATCGTGATAAATACAGGGATATCTGTCACTTTTCTGTCCGAGGATCACCACCGGAACACCCATATGTGCCAGTGCCACCTCGTGGCGCTTCGTAAGGATCGAAGCTACAAAGATCAGTCCATCCACCTGGCTCTGTTCAAATGTTTCCAGGATTCCGATCTCTTTTTCCAGACTCAGATTCGAATTCATCAGCAATACGTGATAATTCTTCTGATCCATCCGCTCCGAAATACCGGATAAGATCTTCGGCACTGCCTCGGAATCGATCTGCGGAACCAGTACGCCGATCCGGTTACTCTTTTTCGTCCGCATCGTTCTGGCATACTCCGACGGCCGGTAATTGGTCTCCCGGATCACCTTCTCGATCCGCTGCCGTTTCTCCTGGCTGAGACTCCCGTCATTTAAGTAACGGGAGACCGCTGCGCTTGAGACGCCAGCCAGTTTTGCAATCTCACTGATTGTCATACGGATACCTATTTCTTCAGCAGCCAGTAGCAGCCAAATGCAGGAATCTGAACTCCTCTTGCTTCCATCTGTCTGCCGCTGATCAGATCCTCATACATGCCGTCCTCTTCGTTGATCCATGCAACTTTGTCATACTCGCTGAAGTTAAACAGAGCTACCAGTTTTTCTCCGTCTTTTTCTTTGATCAGACCAAGGATGGAATCATCCCAGGTATCCACGGTTCTGCAGTCCGCAGTGCTCTCGAATACCGGATGAGATTTTCTGATTTTCTCCAGCTTGTCCAGTCCTTCAAACATTTCTCCCGGAATCGTGCCTTTGGTGTGACGAAGTTCCGCTTTATCCCACCGGAAATCTCCTCTGTGCAGGTAACGGGAATCATCCCATTTTTTCGGATTTTCATGGTAAGTATAGTCATTTTCCTGACCGATCTCATCCCCGCTGTAGATAACCGGGATACCGGACTGCGTCAGCATATACACATGCAGTGTCAGATCGTAACGGATTGCTCTCTTTGTTGCCTCTTCGTCTCTCTCATAGGCAGCTTTCTCGATACCACACAGAGAAGCGGTTGTACCACACTGGCGGGCATCTCCGGAAGTCGGATCTGCATTGTACAGTTCTCCTCTTGCAAAAGAATTTTCATAATTGCCTGTGAAGAAATCACTCAGGTATTTCTTGTGAGCCACTTCATCGATACCGAACTGTCCAAGCCATCCATAGTCCAGTCCCCAGCCGATATCGTCATGGCAACGCAGATAATTCAGGAATACATAGTCCTTTGGCAGACGGTTGATGATATCCATCTGCTGGCGCAGCAGACGCGCATCTCTCGTCGCTACAGTATTCCAGGTTGTTGCCATGGTTGTTACGTTATACAGCATATGGCATTCCGGTTTTTCTACAGAACCAAAATAAGGAACGACTTTTTCCGGCTCCATGACAACTTCACCAAGAAGCAGTACACCCGGACACACGATCTCACAGATCATACGCATCATGCGGACGATATTATGTACCTGCGGAAGATTTCTGCAGTTGGTTCCCAGCTGTTTCCAGATATACGGAACGGCATCGATACGGATGACGTCGATACCTTTGTTAGTCAGGTTCAGCATGTTGTAGATCATTTCATTCATAACTACCGGATTCCAGTAGTTCAGATCCCACTGATATGGATAGAACGTCGTCATAACGAATTTCTTCATATCATCCAGCCAGGTGAAGTTACCCGGTGCAGTTGTCGGGAATACCTGCGGAACGGTCTGCTCAAACTGAGACGGTACATCGTAATTATCATAGAAATAGTACCGATCCATATATTCGCGTTCTCCGGCTCTGGCTCTTCTTGCCCACTCATGATCTTCGGATGTATGGTTCATGACGAAATCCATACACAGGCTGATGCCTTTTTTCCGGCACTCGTCTGCCAGGCTTTCCAGATCTTCCATGGTACCCAGTTCCGGCTGTACTTTTCGGAAATCGCTGACCGCATATCCGCCGTCGCTCTTTCCTTCTGGAGACTCCAGTAACGGCATCAGGTGCAGGTAGTTGACATTACATTCCTGTACATAATCCAGTTTTTCCTTCACACCTTTTAAGTTTCCTGCAAATGCATTGACATACATCATCATTCCCAGGATATCATTTTTCTTATACCATTCCGGATTCTGCTCTCTGACTCTGTCCTGCTTTTTCAGATCTGGTTTTCTATCCATGTAGATATTTTTCAGATTCTTACACAGATCTTCAAACATATCCATCCGGTTTTCATACAGTTCGCAGTACAGCCATTTCAGTTCATCGTAATGATGCGCCATACGTCTCTCGAATTCCTGTTCCAGCTCTTTTGTGCTCTCTGCTTTCTCTGTTTCTTTTTTTACCGGCTCCGCTTTCACTTCCGGCTTTTTCTCTTCCTTGACCGGTTCAACTTTCGCTTCCGTTTTTTTCTCCTCTTTAACCGGTTCTGCCTTCACTTCCGGCTTTTTCTCTTCCTTGACCGGTTCAACTTTCGCTTCCGTTTTTTTCTCCTCTTTGACCGGTTCTGCTTTCACTTCCGGCTTCTTCTCTTCCTTGGCCGGCTCTGCTTTCACTTCTTTTTTGGTTGTGTCCTGTGCAGCTGCTGTCTTTTCTGTTGAGTCTACTACTTCTGCCTTTTTATCTTCTGCATTTGCTGCAACTTTTTCTGTGATTTCTGTTGTTCTCTTCGCCGCTCTCTGGGCCGCTTTTTTCTTTCTGGCTTTCATAGACACTTCTCCTAATCATATAATATTTTGTGCAGAACTTTTGCCCACACTTATCACACTTTACATCGATTATAGCATAGATGCATTAAAAATCAATAAAAAATCTTTTTTATATACATATTTTAATCCACGAACTGCTCCCTAAAAAACTATGAATACTATGAATAAATTTTAAACTTTTTCTTAAAGTTCCAAATTCTTCTCTATTTCCTTTGCTTTGCAAATTCTTCTGTGCTATAATCACAATAGCTTTTTGGAAGGCTGCTACTATTATAAAATCCAACGCGTAATAAGAGGAGGCGTTTCTCACTATGAGCACAGGCACCCGTATCAAACGTGTCATTCCGGTAGCACTTTATACCGTCTTTTATCTGCTTTGTTTCTCTTATCTTGAGAACCGGCATGTACGGTATCATATTATTGATTCCAGCCTGGATGATAAGATTCCGTTCTGCGAATATTTTATTATTCCTTATTTTTTATGGTTTCTTTACATCACTGTGACCATTGGCTATTTTCTTCTTTTCAACGAAAATACAACCGAGTTCTGGAGCCTGATCCTGAATCTTGCCATCGGTATGACATTATTTTTAATTGTATCTTATGTATATCCAAACGGACTGAATATCCGGCCGACGGAATTTTCCAATGATTCCATCTTTACCCGTATGGTTCAGTTTTTATACCGGACAGATACACCAACCAATGTACTTCCAAGTATTCATGTGTATAATTCCGTGGCTGCTTTTTCGGCAATACATACCTGTAAAAAATTACAGAAACACAAAGGAATCCGTATCGGTGCATTTATCCTGACCACACTGATCATTCTGTCCACGATGTTCTTAAAACAACACTCGATCGCCGATGTGGCAACAGGTATTACCTGCGCGGTGGCAACACATGTGCTGTTTTACGCAAGAGTAACCGAAAAGCAGGGCGCAAAAGCAAAACAGCGTTCCCCGCTTCATCAGCATGATACACATATGTAGAATTTTAATCTTGAGTTTTATATCAAAAAGAATAACCGGTGAGTGGAAAAATTTCACTCGCCGGTTATTCTTTTTCTGATATCCTGTCTTCTCTTCACACCTCTCACAGCACCAGCATCCCCTGGCACTGCCTGATCTGTTTTCTAGAGCGTGTCTGAAAAATCATTTCCGCAATCTGCAAGCCCCACTTTGCGGTATATTTTACCCTCATTCGGTTGCCGTAGCCCGCTACGCCGCCCTCATTCGCATAAAATCTCCCACAAACTGAGACTCGCAGCTCACGAAAAGCCTTTTTCAGACACGCTCTAGTTAAATCCATAGATTTTCTGTACCACCTTATATCCGGTCACAGAAACCTGTCTTCCGCCTTTTCCCGGGAGGTTACACAGCCGTCCGAGCAGGCTCACGCGGATCTTACCGTAATCTGCACGGTCATTTACTTTCAAATACCGCCACAGTTCCTTTTTCTTTTCAAAACACTCATCCGTCTTCGCCTGGATCAGGAAAATACTGGATACCGTCATGATCATGATCAGCATATGTCTCATATAACCTCTCTGGCTGCGGTGCAGATTCTTCACCTGTCCCATATAATCGATCATTAGCTTGTTTACCCGGATCTGCTGATCCATACGGCCGATCATCACACTCTCGCTGACAGACTGATCCGCTCTTCCGATAAAGTAGCGGTACAAGTTTACATCCAGATAATACATGCTCTGTACACTCGCCAGCGGAATAAATGCCACCAGATTGTCCACATAGAATGTATGCTCCGGCAGTTTCAGCCCACATTCCCACAGCAGTTCCGTCCGGTAGATCATCGAATGCATCAGCAGATAATGGCTGGTACCCAGCGGTCTCACATCATCCCAGCCGAAGATCTTATTCTGCGGCAGTGCCGAGCGATACCGCATCACGGTCTTTCTCTTCGCTCCCACTTTTTCATATACATAATTACAGATCAGAAGATCCAGCGTCTTCGGTCCTCTGACACACTGTTTTAAGACTTCAATTGCTTTCCGGAAAGCTTCCTCATTCAGCCAGTCATCACTGTCAACAACCTTAAAATAAAGTCCGGTCGCATGCGCCAGACCTGTGTTGACGGCTCCGCCGTGTCCTTTATTTTCCTGATGAATGGCTTTTACGATCGTCGGATATTTTTCCTCGTATTCTTTTGCAATTTTCAACGTATCGTCTTTGGATCCGTCATCCACGATCAGGATCTCCACATCTTCTCCGCCTTTTAACAGGGAATCCACACAGTTTCTCATATATTCCTGCGAATTATAACATGGTACTGTAATACTCAGTGTCTTCACTTTTGTTCTCCTTTTCTTCGTCTGTATCTATTTTTTATTACTTTTTATCTGTATTTGTCCTGTCCGAGCCGCATCTGGATCTGTTCGGCATATGCCTGAAATGCCGCCGGAATCGGATATTCCTTTTCCACCTCACGGATTTCCGCAAAGATCATCTTCGGATCGGCACTTTCTTCGAGTGCCGCCACCCGGATCAGATATCCTTTCATATCCCATTCCACATGGGAAAAAATATGTTTCGCATCAACTAACGGTACGATCTGAAGCGGCGTAAGATCCTGTTCTTCCACCCACGAAAGGATCTCTTCCTCACTCAGATATCCTTCCAGATTCGGCAGTTCATATAAGCCTGCCAGCAGCCCTTTCGACGGACGTTTTCGGATTGCCACCCGTTCTCCGTCCCGCAGAACCAGTACGGTTTTTTCTTCTTTCCGCCGTTCTTTGCTCTTCTTTTTCACCGGAAGATCCAGCGCCGTTCCATGTGCCCTCGCCTGACAGTATTGTGCTACCGGACACTGCTCACACTTCGGTGCACCGTTCGGTACACATACCATCGCTCCAAGCTCCATCAGTGCCTGGTTAAAAGTACCGGATCTGCTGCCCGGCATAATTTCCAGAAACTCTTTCTCCACCTTCGTCTTCACGGACTGTTTTAAAATATCACTGTCATCTTCCATGATCCTTGCATACACCCGGAGGACATTTCCATCCACCGCCGGAACCGGAAGATCATACGCGATCGATGCCACCGCACCCGCCGTATAATTTCCAATACCCGGGAGATCTTTCAGTTTTTCATAATCCGCCGGCAGTCTGCCTCCGTACTCTTCCACGATACGGATGGCTGCCTTCTGGATATTCCGCACCCGGTTATAATACCCGAGTCCTTCCCACAGTTTCAATAACTGTTCCTCCGGACAGACCGCAACATCCTCTACCTGCGGCAATGCTTTTATAAACCTTTCAAAGAAAGGTCGGACCGCTTCCACCCTCGTCTGTTGCAGCATGATCTCAGAGATCCAGATATAATACGGATTCTTCGACGCTCTCCATGGAAGGATTCTGTGATTTTCTTCATACCATTCTATCAGTAGTTCTACAATATTCTCTAACATGTTACCTCTTCTCTGTTTTTTAGTCTACCGGAAGTTTTTCTTGCTTTTTCTCCTCTTTCTCTCTACAATAAACATTGTTATTTACTTTGTAAACAATAATCTTGTACAAATAAAGGAGATTTTTCATATGGACAGTATTATTTTTGATGTCGACGGAACGCTCTGGGACTCCACGGAAATCTGCGCGAAAGCCTGGACCGATGCGATCCACCGGGAAACCGATCTTTCTCTTACCATTGACGCCCCTACACTGAAAGGCCTTTTCGGTCGTCTGCTTCCCGATATCGCCAGTGTGCTCTTTGCCGATTACCCGAAAGAAGAACAGCTTCGTCTCATCGAACTGTGCTGCCAGGAAGAACATAAAGCTCTGCTGGCTCAGTGTGCACCGCTGTACCCTGCTTTGGAAGACACCCTGCGTCAGTTAAAGGAAAAATACCGCCTGTTCATCGTAAGTAACTGCCAGGCGGGTTATATCGAAGTCTTTTTAGAAACCAGTGGTCTTGGCTCTTACTTCGAAGGTCATCTTTGTCCGGGAGACACCGGCAATGCCAAAGCCGACAATATCCGCCAGATCATTCGGGATTACAATCTGAAAACTCCGGTTTATGTCGGAGATACCCTCGGCGATTTCAACGCCACCAAAGATGCAGGCATTCCGTTTGTTTTCGCATCCTATGGATTTGGTCAGGTTTCTTCTCCTGATTATACCATCCAATGCCCGGGAGATCTTCTTAATATTTTTTAAATTTTTCAAAAAATCTGTTAAATACTTCGGGGCTGTCCGCAGTTTTATGCAGGCAGCCCCTTTTCTTAAATATCTATTTACCCATGCAGCTTATACCCGTCATTATACACACACACGATCGGCGTCTCCTTATCGATCATCTCATAGATCTTCGCCGCCTTTTTCCCCGGCAGATTGATGCAGCCATGGGAACCGCTGTAAATATAGATGGTTCCTCCGAAACTCGATCTCCAGGAAGCATCGTGCAGCCCGATTCCACCGTTAAATGGCATCCAGTAATTTACATGAGACTGATAACTTGGCTGTCCGCTGGCATTGGGACGTCCCCGAAGGATTCTGTCTTTTTGCTTATATGTCAGGAAATAAACTCCCGGTGGAGTAAACCGGTCTTTTGTCATTCTTCCGGACACAAACGGGGTGTCCAGAACCACTTTTCCTTTTTTATAATAATACAGATGCTGTTCCGTCAGATTGACTTCTATGTAAGTATCCCCCAGACCATAGTTATCTGTATACAGCTCTTCCTGACTGTACTCTGGCTTTCTCGTCACCTGCTGTCGGTTTTTGATATTCTTTTTCAGCGCTTTGATCTCTGCTTTCTGATCGATCTTCCAGCCGTAATTCCCGCCGGATACCGTCACATCCAGCCCAGAAGTCGTATGAAACGGTCGTTCTTTTCCAAGCGTATCTACTTCCTCCGCCAGTTTCTTAACATATTTTTTGATCTTCGCATTCATCTTATCCTGATCAAGACTATAATTGCCATCTTCATCAAGATTCAGCCATTTTTTTACCGTATTTCCATTCAGAACTTTCTCTCCCTCGGGAAGCTCATATGTCACCTGTACATTTGCCAGTTCGTTTAACTGCTTTTTTTGCTTCGCAAGAAGTTCACTGTCTTTGGTAACTGCAGGTTTCACATATCCGTCTGCCTGTTCCACATCCAGTGTTTCTTCACCCTCTTTCAATGCCTGCTCCACTGCTTTTCCCAATGCATCCGTATCGATCGTCGTTCCCTGTTTTTCCTTTTTGACTACAAACTGATCTTCTTTATAAACGATTTTCGCATCCACCGGTGCTTCCTGTGATTCTTCGGACAGATGCGAAAGATTGTTCAGCTTCTTTTCCAGTTTGTCTTCATCATAGACGATCCCACTTTTCAGTTCATACTCTGACTGTTCAAACCAGTATTTCATCCATAAAAACGGATTCTGTTTTTTTAAAAAACTTTCAATTTCTCCATCATCCTGATAAGTATAATCAAAATCCTTTCCCGCTATGGTTTCACTTTCGTCTCCCCGGAATGTCAGTGTCAATTGATAGGTCTCTGTTTCTTTTCTGTATGCATCTTCAGCTTCTTTTGCTGTCATTTTTCCACAGTCCAACTCGTTGATCCTGGTTCCCGGCAGAAAATGATTCTGATATACCGAAACCTGATATCCGTATGTGCCCGCCAGACCAAGCAGCGCCACTCCTGCTGCTATCACAACCCCTTTTTTCTTTTTACTCCACTTTTTCATTTCTGTAATCCCTTCTTTTTTTCATGGCTCCCGTTACCGAACTCCATATAATGTTAACAATAAACATGGCAATCGCGATCATTCCTGCCATCAGTAATGTCTGTTGAAAATAATACGCCGCCTGCTCTCCCTCCGGATATAAAATATGATATACGATCCGGTACATTCCCGCACCCGGAACCAGTGTCATATTCGCTGGAATTAATATCATCGTCACCGGTGTCTTAAATACTCTTGCACACACATTTGCGCCTACAGATATCACCGCTGCTCCGAAAAATGCTCCCAGAAGCTCCGAATGTGTCATTGCTCCCACCAGCAGGTACACAAACCAGCCGATACCTCCATCGATTCCCGCCCATAAAAGGAACTTCTTCGGTACGCCGAGAATCCCGGCAAATCCGTACACAGCGGCAATACCGCCGATACTCTGTATGATCATGTCTGTCATCGTCTTCTCCCCCCTATCTTCCAAGAACTGCTGCCGTCACAAACAGTCCCATACCGATACCGATTGCAACCGCCAGTGCGATCACAAAAGCTTCAGCCGCCCTTGCAAGTCCGGAAAGATAGTCTCCATGCAGCGTATCAAAGACCGCATTGGTAATAGCCGCGCCCGGAACAAACGGCATGATACAGCTGATGATCAGAAGGTCTGTATCATATGTTCCCGGAAGTGCCGCCGTCAAAAAACCGATGGCAACCGCCACAGATAACGAACACACGATATTTTCCACAAACATATGCATATGCCCCTTTTTACAGGAAAACTGTACCACCGCTCCCACAATTCCTACAACGGCCGCCACAATCGCCTCCGCCCAGTTGCTGCCGAACATCACGGCAAATCCTCCGGTCAGAAAGGCAAACGCCGACAGCCGGATCTTCAGCCGTTCTTTCTCTTTCCACAGTGCCTTCATCTGTTTAAACGCTTCTTCCAGCGTAAGTTCATCATTACAAAACTCCCTGGATATCTGATTTACCCGGTCGATCTTCTCCAGATTCGTTCCATGACTCTGGATCCGTCGCACAACGGTCAGCGAATCCATCGAAGGATCATCCAGCGTGGCAACAAATCCGGTCATCATCACCAGTACCTGCACCGTCTTCAGATTTGATTTCTGCAGGATCCGGTAGACCGTATCTTCCACCCGGTATGTCTCCGCCCCGTTCTGCATCAGGATATCCCCGGCAAACACCGCTGTATCCAGTAACAACTTGTAGTCCATTTCCCTTTTGCTCACTTTCCCCTGTTTTCTGCCTTCTTTCTTTATATAGAAAAAAGTTCCGGTACAATATTCTTTGTACCGAAACTTCATTATAACCTATAAAAACAAATTTGCAAATAGTACAATCAGCGGAATCGCAATTAATGTTCTCTCCATAAAGATCACAAACAGTTTCCACAGATTCAGCGGGATTTCACTCTTGATAATGATGGTTCCAACCTCTGTCAGATAAATAATCTGTACCAGAGAAAGCACACCTACGATAAATTTGGTCTTTACCGCACTGATGCTTCCGAGAAGCAGTGCGGGAATAAACATATCGGTAAACCCTACCAGTGTAGCCGGTGCCGCCGCAAATGCCTCTTTCACACCGAACAGCTTCATATATAATCCCATCGGATAAGAGATCCAGTTAAATACCGGTGTGTAAGTCGCGATCACCAGTGCGATCGTTCCCCATGCGATAACGATCGGGATCAGGTCAAAGACCATACCCATAACAACTTCCATACCGCTTGCCAGCACGCCTTTTGCGTTAAATCCTTCCGCACGCTTGCAGCTGATCTCCAGCGCATAATTCAGGATTCCTTTTTCCTGCGGCACTTCCTCATGCAGCTGTTTTCCCGCCTGTTCCTGGTAGGTATCCGGGATTGTCCGGATCGGTGGGATTCTCGCAATGATCACTGCCAGAATGATTCCAACCACGCAGATACACAGATAAAATGCCGGGAACAGATTGGCAATTCCTACCGTATCCGCAACCAGCAGACAGAACGGAATGGATACCAGGGAGAAGTTCGTCATAATATAACCGGCTTCTCTTTTTGTGTAAAATCCTTTCATATACTGCTCTCTTGTCAGGATAACGGCTGCATTTGACGCACCAAACCAGGAAGCCATCAGATCGACCGAAGCTCTACCCGGTACATGAAACAGCGGCCGTACTACCGGGCGCAGAAGCACACCGAGGAACTCCATGATTCCACAGTCCGTCAAAAACGGCAGGATAAAACTGAATCCCAGTACGATACAAAACAGCGTACCACTTAAGCTTACCATACTTGCTCCGGTATCCGCAGACAGGATAAATTCCGGTCCTTTTCCCAGTACAACCATCGCGATCACAATCGCACCGATCACTTTTGATACCAGATACAGCGGTGTCGTCGAAAATGCCTTGCTCAGATAATGATTTTTCCGGATCCAGTCCGGTTTGCAGATATAGTCATATACCGTGAGAATCGCCGATCCCACAACGATCACCAGCAGGATATACGGCAGTGAGCCGCCAAACAGGCTCTTTAAAAAGTTTTTCAGATAATCCAGTAAAGTCGTAAATGATTCTCCCTGCGGAATCGGCACCAGAAACATGGCGATTCCAAATGCAGAACCAAGAATAAACTTCAGAAGATTCTTCGCATTTACATGATTTTCCTTCATCGTTCTTCCTCTCTTTGTTTTATTTTCAAAACCTCCTATCGACAACCGTTTCCGTTTCTCCGACTCAGATTTTGTTTTTTCTTTTCCTGATTGCAGTTTGTGATCTACGCAGCATCAGCACTCCAGTGCTTCTACATCCTCCATTGCCTGATAGATCATATCCTCTGTCACTTCATATGGAATATGTTCCATATCCGGACCCTCTACCGTCTCTTTTAATACCGGTGCAAGGATCAGCCGTTCCAGCGGAACCTGCATTTCGCACAGAGTTGTTGCAATCTCCAGTTTCTGTAGGAACCGTTTCAGCTTCCGTGCCTCATCCAGCTGCCCGTCTACTGCCAGCTGCACCAGCACCCCGTAAGCTACCACATTTCCATGCAGATAAGATTCCTCGAATCCCGGAAGTACATCCAGCCCGTAACATACCGAATGTGCGATCGCACAGTTATATTCATCAAGCACCACCAGCGATACCAGCCCGGTACTTACGATGTTGGCGAGTACCGCCTGTTTGAGTGCTGTGGATACTTTGTCTTCTTTGCAGTCTTTCCACGCCTGCACGCCATATTCCATAAGCGGGGTATAGCACATATTGCTGATTTCTCTTCCCAGTGCCGAACTGTGTTCCAGCTGATCTCCCCGCGCCGCAAAATGGCACTCAAAATATTTTCCAAGCGTATCTCCCATTCCCGCCTGCAGGTATCTTGCCGGTGCTTTTGCAATCACTTCCAGATCGATAAAGCAATGTCTCGCCGGACGCTCATAAAAATAAAAGCTGTCAAACGTTCCATTTTCTTTGTATACAACAGAAAGTGCTGTTGTTGCCGCACAAGTCGCTGCGATCGTCGGAAATGTAAAGACCGGAAATCCTGCCTCATATCCGGCTCCCTTTGCCGTATCCAGCGCTTTACCGCCACCCATACCAAAGATCATATCCACCTGTTTTTCTTTTGCATATGCCGCCCAGCGGTGAATATTTTCATATGTACAGTCTTCACCAAAAACAACCGTATCCACAATTTCCATCCCGGTTCCGGCAATTGCCTGCACCAGGCGCTCTTTTCCCGCACGCAGTGCCTTTTTCCCACCGATCAGAAGGATCCGTTTTCCGTACAGCCCGCACACAAAGGGAACTTCTTTCCATGTATCTGTTCCGATCGAATAATTACAAAAGAAAACTGCTTCTATATTCATTATTTCAACAACTCCTTTAATTTGCTAAGACGCTCCAGTGCCTCATCAATCGTTGCTTCCTCTCTCGCAAAGTGCAGACGGATCAGATGGTTTACATCCTCCTTAAAGAAGCTGGAACCCGGAACCGCAGCCACTCCGATATTTTTGATCATCCATTCACAGAATTCCAGATCCGTATACCCCGCAAACTGAGGCAGATCCAGAAACTCCTGAATATCAATCAGTACAAAATACGTTCCCTGCGGAACATTGTGTTTCAGCCCGATCCGATCCAGACCATCCAGGAAATAGGCACGTTTCTTTGTATAGGTCTCCAGAAGCTCCGTATAATAACTCTCCGGGAAATTCAGACCTACCGTAGCGGCTTCCTGTAACGGTGCAGCCGCTCCGACCGTCAGGAAATCATGCACTTTCTTCGCTGCCTCGATCACTTCTTCCGGTCCGATCAGATATCCCAGTCTCCATCCGGTAATGGAATATGTTTTTGACAGAGAATTGCAGGTGATCGTATGCTCATACATACCCGGTAGGGATGCCATGCAGGTGTGATGATACGGCGCATATACCATATGTTCATACACCTCATCCGTTACCACAAACGCATCATATTTCACTGCAAGTTCCCCGATTCCCATCAGTTCCTCTCTGGAAAATACTTTTCCACACGGATTTGACGGATTACACACGATGATTGCCTTTGCTCCATCCTGAAATCCTTTTTCCACCAGGCTCATATCAAAATGATATTCCGGCGGAACCAGAGGAATGTAGATCGGATCTGCTCCGGATAAAATCGCATCTGCTCCATAATTTTCATAAAATGGAGAAAATACCATAACCTTATCCCCCGGATTACAGATGGTCATCATCGCACACATCATCGCTTCCGTACCACCACAGGTCACAACAATCTCCTTATCCGGATCAATCGTCCGTCCAATCGCCCGTCCCTGTTTTCTTGCAAGCGCTTCCCTGAAGTTTTCCGCTCCGAAAGTAATTGAATACTGGTGCGGTCCTTCATAAGCTGCCTTCGCCAGCGCATCCATAATCTCCTTCGGCGGATCAAAATCCGGAAATCCCTGAGAAAGATTGATTGCTCCATACTCATCACTGATTCGCGTCATTCTGCGGATTACCGAATCCGTAAATGTCTGTACCCTGTTACTTAATCCTGGCATTGTATGTTCTCCTTTGCTTTTTGTATTTTCTATATTATTTTTCTGCCCATACCTGTCTCATCTGTCACTTTTTGAAGTATTGTTCACTTCGTACTCAGTAATACTAAACTTTTCTGTCCTGATGTCCCCTGGTATGGACTTGTGTTTCTTTCAAACCTCGTCTATAATAAAGTATACCGTTACGGTATAGTCAATAGGAGGATGTATATTTATGCAAAAATTTTCTGTTCCCTGCATAAAAACCGGTGATTTTGCAAAATTATGCAACACAAACAAACGTACACTGATTCATTACGATGAAATCGGTCTCTTTTCCCCGGCGTATACCGATGAAAAAGGTTATCGCTATTACAGTGAAAATCAGTGTGACACATTCTTTACGATCACCTGTCTCAAAGAAATCGGTATGCCCTTAAAAGAAATCAAACAATACATTGACCATAAAAATCCCGAAGACTTACAGACGCTTCTGTTACAGCAGCAACAGAAAGTGGAGGCTGACTTTGCACGTCTCCACCGGATCCGTCAGGTCATCGACACCAAATTGCAGCTGATCCACGCCGGAGAACATCTGCAATTTTCCGATTCCGTCTCAGCCGTAAGCCTCGAAGATTTCCCGGAAGAATATCTGATCGTCAGCCCTCCGTTACATACCAGCGACCACGAAAAGATCTTTTCCGCCATCTATCAGCACATCGCATACTGCAACCACAACCTGTTAAATGCCGGTCACCCCTACGGTGCCATGCTCGCCACCGAGGAACTGTTGCAGGGACATCAGGATGTGTATGCTCACTTTTTCACCAAGGTGATCCAACCACCAACCGGTCATCCCTGGATGAGCAAACCAGCAGGAACATATGCAGTTATCTATCTCAAAGGCGACTACTACGAAGCTGACCAGGCTTTTGAAACTCTCCTGGACTATATTCAAGAAAATAACCTGACACCTGGAACTTATTGCTATAAAGAAGCGGTTCTGGATGAAATGGCAGTAGAGAACGAAACCCAACTCGTAACCCGAATCTCGATTCCTGTATAACACAAAACTCCCCGGAGGATGTATCTGGTCTGTATCCAGAAAAATCCTCCGGGGAGTTTCTATATATCGTTTTTATTTCGTCTCTTTCGTTTCTTCCAGCATCGAAGTACAATGCGGACATCTGGTTGCATCAATGGCAATCTCTGTCTTACAATAAGGACATTTCTTCGTTGTCGGTGCAGCCGGTTTTTCTTCTTTGTTATGATTCAGCTTTGCAGCCGCACTGTTCATAACTCTCATAATCGTAAAGATCACCAGTGCCATAATCAGGAAATTCAATACAGCTGAGATAAACTTACCATAATTCAAAGTAACCTCGCCTAAAATGTTCCATTTCAGCTGATCAAAATTCATACCACCGAACAGTCCAAGAATCGGATTAATGATATCATCAACCAAAGAAGATACGATGCTGGTAAAAGCACCACCAATAATGATACCGACAGCCATATCCATCACATTTCCACGGTTGATAAATTCCCGAAACTCTTTGATAAACTTCTTCACGCTTCCTTCCCCCTTCTTTTGTATTCACTGTACAAGCTGTTTTTATTATATAATTTCACAGTTAAAATGACAAGATATAACAAGTAGCAAGCAAAATCGGTCCACTGGATCGGTTTTTGATATACAACACAAAAAAAGAACAACAGTTAACTGTTGTTCTTACTATACAGGGGATGAGGGATTCGAACCCCCATCGACGGTTTTGGAGACCGGTGCTCTACCATTGAACTAATCCCCTATATTCAATTAAAGGCATATACCTTCAAAACTGCATACACACAACATCCACTTCCTACTGCTTTGCGATCGACCACTCTGCTTATCTCTAAGCCCTCAGGTCAAACCCTCGACCGATTAGTAACAGTCAGCTCCATACATTACTGCACTTCCACCTCTGCCCTATCTACCTCGTCGTCTTCAAGGGGTCTTACTTCTTTTATAGAATGGGATATCTCATCTTGAGGGGGGCTTCACGCTTAGATGCCTTCAGCGTTTATCCCTTCCGGACTTGGCTACCCTGCCATGCAGCTGGCACTGCAACAGGTACACCAGCGGTCCGTCCATCCCGGTCCTCTCGTACTAAGGACAGCTCCTCTCAGATATCCTACGCCCACGCCGGATAGGGACCGAACTGTCTCACGACGTTCTGAACCCAGCTCGCGTACCGCTTTAATGGGCGAACAGCCCAACCCTTGGGACCTACTACAGCCCCAGGATGCGATGAGCCGACATCGAGGTGCCAAACCACTCCGTCGATGTGAACTCTTGGGAGTGATAAGCCTGTTATCCCCAGGGTAGCTTTTATCCGTTGAGCGATGGCATTCCCACTTAATACCACCGGATCACTAAGTCCTACTTTCGTACCTGCTCCACCCGTCGGTGTCGCAGTCAAGCTCCCTTCTGCCTTTGCACTCTTCGAATGGTTTCCAACCATTCTGAGGGAACCTTTGAGCGCCTCCGATACCCTTTCGGAGGCGACCGCCCCAGTCAAACTCCCCACCTGACATTGTCCCCCAACCGGGTCACGGCTGCTGGTTAGAAACCCAGTACTGCAAGGGTGGTATCCCAACAGCGGCTCCATGGCAACTGGCGTTACCATTTCATAGCCTCCCACCTATCCTGTACATGCAATACCGAATCCCAGTATCAAGCTGGAGTAAAGCTCCATGGGGTCTTTCCGTCCTGGCGCAGGTAACCAGCATCTTCACTGGTACTTCAATTTCACCGGATGCATTGTCGAGACAGCGCTCAAATCATTACGCCTTTCGTGCGGGTCGGAACTTACCCGACAAGGAATTTCGCTACCTTAGGACCGTTATAGTTACGGCCGCCGTTTACTGGGGCTTAAATTCAAAGCTTCGCTTGCACTAACCTCTCCTCTTAACCTTCCAGCACCGGGCAGGCGTCAGCCCATATACCTCACCTTTCGGTTTTGCATAGACCTGTGTTTTTGCTAAACAGTTGCTTGAGCCTATTCTCTGCGGCCCGCTGTTACACGGGCACCCCTTCTCCCGAAGTTACGGGGTCATTTTGCCGAGTTCCTTAACAATGCTTCTTCCGTCGGCCTTAGGATTCT